>NZ_JBIAIK010000019.1:5149-144547 GCF_042871385.1 Streptomyces sp. NPDC005808
CCCCGCCCGGGGGGCCCCCCCCCCCCCGGGCCCGGGGCGGGGGGGGGGGGGGGGGCCGGGCGGGGGGGGGGGGGGGATTCTTTCGCCCCCTCCGCCCCTGCCCGCCCTTGTTCCTGGGGCTCCGCCCCAGACCCCGCTCCTCAAACGCCGGAGGGGCTGAAACTACTCACTCGGCCGGTTCCACACCGGCCCGCAGCAGGCCATACGTGTACGCGTCCTCCAGGGCCTGCCAGGACGCCGCGATCACGTTCTCCGCGACGCCGACCGTCGACCACTCCCCCGCGCCGTCCGAGGTGGAGATGAGGACGCGGGTCGTGGACTGGGTGCCGTGTTTGCCCTCCAGGATGCGGACCTTGTAGTCGACGAGCTCCAGCTTGGCGAGCTGGGGGTAGAGCTTTTCGAGGGCTACGCGCAGGGCGCGGTCGAGGGCGTTGACCGGGCCGTTGCCCTCGGCGGTGGCGACGATGCGCTCGCCCTTGGCGAAGAGCTTGACCGTGGCCTCGTTGGCGTGGCTGCCGTCGGGGCGGTCCTCGACGATCGCGCGCCAGGACTCGACGCGGAAGTACTTGCGGGCGCGGCCCTCGGCCTCCTCACGGAGCAGCAGCTCGAAGGAGGCGTCGGCGGCCTCGTAGGTGTACCCCTGGAGCTCGCGCTCCTTGACTCGGGCGACGACCCGGCCGACCAGTTCGCGGTCGCCGCTGATGTCGACGCCGAGCTCCTTGCCCTTGAGCTCGACGGAGGCGCGGCCCGCCATGTCGGAGACGAGCATCCGCATGGTGTTGCCGACCAGTTCGGGGTCGATGTGCTGGTACAGGTCCGGGTCGACCTTGATCGCGGAGGCGTGCAGGCCGGCCTTGTGCGCGAAGGCGGAGACACCGACGTACGGCTGATGCGTGGACGGGGTCAGGTTCACCACCTCGGCGATGGCGTGCGAGATGCGCGTCATCTCGCGCAGGGCGCCTTCGGGGAGCACCTTCTTGCCGTACTTCAGCTCCAGGGCCGCCACCACCGGGAACAGGTTGGAGTTGCCGACCCGCTCGCCGTAGCCGTTCGCCGTGCACTGGACGTGCGTGGCGCCCGCGTCGACGGCGGCCAGCGTGTTGGCGACCGCGCAGCCGGTGTCGTCCTGGGCGTGCATACCGAGCCGGGCACCGGTGTCGGCGAGGACGGTGGCGACGACCGCCTGGACCTGGGCCGGGAGCATGCCGCCGTTGGTGTCGCAGAGGACGACCACGTCGGCGCCCGCCTCGGAGGCGGCGCGGACGACGGCCTTGGCGTACTCGGGGTTCGCGCGGTAGCCGTCGAAGAAGTGCTCGCAGTCGACGAAGACCCGGCGGCCCTGGGAGCACAGGTGGGAGACGGTGTCGCGGACCATCTCCAGGTTCTCGTCCAGAGTGGTACGGAGGGCGAGCTCGACATGGCGGTCGTGGGACTTCGCGACCAGGGTGATCACCTGGGCACCGGAGTCGAGGAGCGCCTTGACCTGCGGGTCCTCGGAAGCCTTGGCTCCAGGGCGGCGTGTCGCGCCGAAAGCGACCAGCTGGGCGTGCTGAAAGTCGATCTCCTGCTGGGCGCGGGCGAAGAACTCGGTGTCGCGCGGGTTGGCGCCGGGCCAGCCGCCCTCGATGAAGCCCACCCCGAAGTCGTCCAGGTGCCGAGTGATGACCAGCTTGTCCGCCACGGTGAGGTTGATGCCCTCACGCTGCGCGCCGTCGCGCAGGGTCGTATCGAAGACGTGGAACGAATCGTCGAGTTCGCCGGTGTCCGTCATGGTGTCTGGCTCCTGAGGTTTGGATCTCGGTCTGTACCGGAATGACCGGCTCCACCGTCCTCCAATGATCCCTCGCGCTCCTTTCCCGGCTTGGGGTGGGCCAGGAAAACGAAAAACCCCTCGCGGGTGCGAGAGGTCTGCGCGCGGGTCGAAGACGACGGTGCCCGCCCGTACGTGGTGGTACGTGGCGGTCACTGCGGACCGGCGCGCCTGCTGCCAATAATCGTGGCGAACGAGAGCACGGAGGCAGTCTGGCACAAACCGCCCCCGTGCTCACCGTCCGTCTCAGGATGCGAACACGCTGCTGGTCATCCCAGGTGGCGTACGAAGGCGTCGAGGCCCTCGTTGCTGTCGCCGGCCGGGATCAGCGTCGGGTCGTACGACAGGAAGAGGATGTTGCGGGCGCCGTCGGCGATCCCGCCCGGCAGGACGTTGGCCGTCGTGGTGCCGCCGGTCGTGTCGGGCGTGACCAGGGTGGTGGTGCCCTTCCTGAGGTCCCGAAGGTAGACGGGGTGTTCGTCGCCCCACTGACTGCCGGGTTCGGTCACCTTGGACATGAAGGTGAGGTACCGGCCGTCGGCGCTGATCGCGGCTGCGCGGGTGTAGGCCTCGCCGGGACCGCCCTGGGCGCCATGGATGCGCTGATTGGTGCCGGAGGCGATGTCGTGCACGAACACGTTCCAGCTGACGTCGTCGTCATCGGGGACGAGGTGGGTGTCGCGGGACTCGAAGACGACCGTACGTCCGTTGCCGCTGATGGACGGGTCCAGGGACTCCTTCTCGGTACTCGAACCGTCGTAGGAGCGGTCGATCTGGGTGCGCTCGCCCGTGGTGCGGTCGTACATCCACACGTCGCCCCAGTCGTCGCCGCGCGGGCCGTTGGCGTAGTTGTACTGGTAGACCACGCGGCTCCCGTCGTCGCTGACCGTCGGCCGGTAGGCGTCGCGCGGCTCCCAGGTCGGTTTGGGATGGCTGATCCGCTCGGTGGTGCGGGCGACTCGGTCGCGCAGGAAGACGACGCTGCCCTCGCCGGTCCCCCGGAGCGTGTAGACGGCGTAACGGCCGTTGGGGCTCACGGAGACCGCGGCCGGCGGACCGGTGAAGCCCTCGGGGATCTCGATGCCGAACCCCACCCGCTTCCCCGTGTCGATGTTGTGGATCCACACGTCTGAGGACGCGGTGGGCTCGGTGTAGGCATGGCGGCCGTCGTTCAGGACCGCCGCCAGGTCCCCGAACCCCGCGAAGCGGAGCTTGCCGGTGTCCGGGTCGCGCAGATACATGCCGCCGTGCGGCACGTTCGGGTCCAGGTCCCCGGCGTCCGAAGTGAGGCCGACGTGGCGGCCGTTGCGGCTGATGACGGCGGCCTGTGTGCCACCGTTGCCGGCCTTCCCCTCCGGCGTGACGCTGATCGGTTCGGTGTGCGGACCCTGGGGCGCGGCGCCCGCCGAGGTGCCCGTCAACGCCACGGTGGCGGCGACGAGGGCAGCGGCAAGCGCGACGCGTGTGCTGGCGTACAAGATGTGTTCCCCCTGAGATGGCGATCGGTCAGTGCGCGTGCTCTGTGATTTCCCCCTGAAATCCTGTCGGCCCCGGCCCCGGCCCCGGCCCCGAGCCAAGGGCACTCCTGGATGCAAACGCATCACCCACTACATGGTCAATCCCCCGTATTACGTACAACCCGGACGGTTGATCAGTCGTCCGGGAGGAGTCCCTCGTCCAGGAACTCCCGTACGTGGCCGAGGATCTGCCCCCGGTCGGTACCGCGGAGCCCGATCGCCACATGAATGGAGAAGCCGTCGAGGAGGGCGCGCAGTCGGGCGGCGAAGCGGTCCGGGTCGACGGGGCGGAACTCGCCGTGCGAGACGCCTTCGGCGAGCAGGGCCACCAGGTCCCGGTGCCAGGCGCCCTCGATGGCGACCTGCCGCTCGCGGGCGTCGTCGTCGGCGTTCTGCGAGCGGTTCCAGACCTCCAGCCAGAGGGTCCAGTGCGGGTCGCGGTGGCCGCCGGGGACGTACAGGTCGACGTACGTGTCGAGGCGTTCGCGGGCAGTGGCCGGCTGGGTCAGCAGTCGGCTCCGCTCGGACCCGAGGCGTCCTTCGCTCCATTCGAGGGTCCGCAGCAGCAGTTCGTCCTTGGAGCGGAAGTAGTAGAGCAGGTGGCCGCTGCTCATCCCGACCTCACGGCCGAGCGCCGCCATGGTGAGCTTCTCCAGACCGCGCTCGGCGATCATGTCCATGGCCGCGGCGAGCACGTCCTCACGCGGGGGCGCGTTCCTGCGCGTACCGGCCATCTCCCGACCCCCTAGATTTTCGGCTGCTGCTGAGTGATGCAGTGGATGCCTCCGCCTCCGGCGAAGATCGTACGTGCGTCCACCAGCGTGACCCTCCGCTCGGGGAACAGCCGGCGGAAGATGCCGGCCGCGATCTCGTCACGCGGGTCGCCGAAGCCGCAGAGAACCACACCGCCGTTGCAGAGGTAGTGGTTGATGTAGGAGTAGTCGGCCCAGTGGCCGTCGGCCTCCAGGACCGTCGGGGCGGGGACCTCGACGACCTCCAACCTGCCGCCCCGCGCGTCGGTCTGCGCCCGGAGCAGGCCGACGATCTCCTCGCCGACCTCGTGGTCGGGGTGCGCCGGGTCCGGCTGGGAGTGCGCGACGACGACTCCCGGGCGCGCGAACGCGGCGACGATGTCGACATGGCCGAGCGTGCCGAAACCGTGCGGGGGATAGTCGCCGGTCAGCCCGCGCGGCAGCCAGATCGCCTTGCGGGTGCCGAGATGGGCGTGGATCTCCGCCTCGACCTGCTCGCGGGTCCAGTCCGGGTTCCGCTCGGGGCCGAGCTGCACGGTCTCGGTGAGCAGCACGGTCCCCTCGCCGTCGACATGGATCGCGCCGCCCTCGTTGACCAGCTTCGAGGCGTACGTCCGTGCCCCCGCGAGGTCCGAGACATGGCCCCCGATCTTCGCGTCGTGCTCCCAGCGGGCCCAGTGCTGGGCACCCCAGCCGTTGAACGTCCAGTCCACAGCGGCGAGTTCGCCCTTGCCGTCGGTCAGGAAGGTGGGACCGATGTCACGCATCCAGGCGTCGTCGAGGTCGCGTTCGACGGTGTCGATGTCCGTGCCGAGGAGCTCCTGGGCCGCCGCCGACTGCCCGGGGCCGCACACCACGGTCACCGGCTCGAAGCGGCGGACCGCACGGGCCACCGCTGCCCACGCCGCACGCGACTCGGCGAGGTCGTCCGGGTCCTCGAAGGTGGGGTTGGGGCCCGGCCACGCCATCCAGGTGCGCTCGTGCGGAGCCCACTCGGCGGGCATCCAAAAGCCGTCGGCGGCAGGGGTGTTCATGGTGGGCCTCACAGGAAGTACAGGCGGTTGAGGGAGACCGAGTCGGCCGGCTCGGAGCGGATCGGCTCGCCGTCGAGGGTGACGAGTCCGGTGCGCTGGTCGACGTCGACAGCGCCGGTACGGGAGTTGAGGCGCAGGTCGGCCGGGCCGATGCCGCGTGTGCCGCGGACGGCGACGCGACGGCGCCGGGTGGGCATCAGGTCGTTGCCCTGATCGAGGGCCGCCTGCGCGACGAAGGCCACCGAGATGTCGGCGGGCGTCGATCCGTGCGCTCCGAACTGCGGTCCCAGGACGAGGGGCTCGCAGGTGTCCGTCGCCGCGTTCGGGTCGCCGACCACGCCGTACGCCGGGAAGCCCGACTTCAGGACGAGCTGCGGCTTGGCGCCGAAGTACTCGGGCCGCCAGAGCACGATGTCGGCGAGCTTGCCGACCTCCAGGGAGCCGACCTCGTGCGAAAGACCGTGGGCGATCGCCGGGTTGATCGTCAGCTTGGCCATGTAGCGCAGGACGCGTTCGTTGTCGTGGTCCTCGGGGGCGCCGAACTCGGCCTTCATCTTCCCGGCCATCGCGAACGTCCGGCGTACCGTCTCGCCCGCACGGCCCATGCCCTGCGCGTCCGAGGAGGTGATGCCGATCGCGCCCAGGTCGTGCAGCACGTCCTCCGCGCCCATCGTGCCGGCCCGGATCCGGTCGCGGGCCATGGCCGCGTCGCCGGGCAGGTCGGTCTTCAGGTCGTGGACGGAAACGATCATTCCGTAGTGCTCGGCGACCGCGTCCCGGCCGAAGGGCAGGGTGGGGTTGGTGGAGGAGCCGATGACGTTCGCGACTCCCGCCATTTTCAGCACGTTCGGCACGTGCCCGCCGCCGCACCCTTCGATGTGGAAGGCGTGGATGGTGCGCCCTTCGAGGACCCGGAGGGTGTCCTCGACCGACAGGCATTCGTTCAGTCCGTCGCTGTGCAGGGCGACTTGGACGTCGTACTCCTCGGCGACCCGCAGCGCGGTGTCCAGCGCGCGGGTGTGGGCACCCATGTCCTCGTGCACCTTGAAGCCGGACGCGCCGCCTTCGGCCAGTGCCTCGATCAGCGGGGCGTCCGAGGACGAGGAACCCCGGCCCAGGAAGCCGATGTTGACCGGCCAGGCGTCGAAGGCGTTGAAGGCGTGGCGCAGCGCCCAGGGCGAGTTGACGCCGACGCCCCACACGGGGCCGAACTCCTGGCCGATGACCGTGGTCACCCCGGAGGCGAGCGAGGCCTCCATGATGCGCGGCGACAGCAGGTGGACGTGGGTGTCGACGGCGCCGGCGGTGGCGATGAGCCCTTCGCCGGACACGATGGAGGTCCCCGTGCCGACCACGACGTCGACGCCGTCGAGGGTGTCGGGGTTCCCGGCCCGTCCGATGGAGTGGATCCGCCCCTCGCGGATGCCGATGGAGACCTTCCGGATCCCCTGCGCCGCGTCGATCACCACCACGTTGCTGACGACGATGTCGCAGGTCTCGCGGACGGCGGCGGCCTTGAGGTGCAGCCCGTCGCGGGCGGTCTTGCCGAAGCCGGCGAGGAACTCGTCACCGTACTGCTGGGCGTCGGACTCGACGCGGATCGTGAGCCCCGAGTCGCCCAGGCGGACGCGGTCGCCGGCTCGCGGGCCGTGGGTGGCGGCGTACTCGTACGGATTCATCGTTGCCAAGCCCCGTCGGTTCCGAGATACCCGCAGGCGGCGGCCCTGCGCAGCGCCTCTTCCTGCGCTCCCGGCGCATCCAGCGGCCCGTCGACCAGACCGGCGAACCCGATCGCGATCCGCTCGCCGCCGATGGGCAGCAGCCCGACCTCGACGCTCTCGCCGGGGCCGAAACGCACGGACGATCCGGCCGGGACGGACAGCCGCATCCCGTAGGCCGCCGCACGCGGGAAGTCGAGCCGCGGGTTGGCCTCGAAGAAGTGGAAGTGGGAGGTGACGGAGACGGGCACGGTCGCGGTGTTCGTGACGAGCAGCCGCAGCACGGCGGCCGGTTCGGCGTGCGTCGGCCCCGGCAGCAGCGCGCCCGGTGCCTGATCCCCGAGTCCGCCGCCGATGGGGGCGCTGACGACCGCCAGCCGCGAACCGTCGTCGAAGACCGCCTCGACGTGCACCTCGGTGACGACGTCGGCGACGCCCGGCAGCACGTCGCCCGGACCGAGCACCGACCGGGCCGCCTCGATGGCCTCCGCGAGCCGCCGGCCGTCGCGGGCCGCCTCGCACACGGTGTCCGCGATGAGCGCGGTGGCCTCCGGCACGTTCAGCCGCAGGCCCCTGGACCGGCGGGCGCGGGCCAGCTCGGCGGCCCCGAAGAGCAGCAGCCGGTCACGTTCGGTGGGGGTCAGCCTCACGGCTCGCCATCTCCTCGCCAGGAACACTTAGATCAGCACTCTAAAGCACTGTAACCGCGGGATCCCTGAAACTGAAGCTTTGAGAGGTGAGCTGGGGCACGCAGATTGAACATCACTCAAAGCGGGCGTCGAGTGCTTCGCCGGGGGGCCAGTGCATTGTCTGCGGGTCCGTCGTGGCTGGTCGCGCCCACGCCGCGGAGCCGCGTCTGTCACGGCCCCGCGGGCCATGGGTGCGCTTCCCGGCTCCCCTTCTTCGAGGGGACCGGGGTCAGGACAACACCGTCAGCCCAGCCGGTGCATCCAGCCGTGCGCGTCCTCGCTGACACCGCGCTGGATGTCCAGGAGCGCCTCGCGCAGCTTCAGGGTGACCGGGCCGGGCTCGCCGCCCGACTGCTGCCACTCGGCGCCGGTGCGCTTGACCGTGCCGACGGGGGTGATGACGGCGGCGGTGCCGCAGGCGAACACCTCCGTGAGGGTGCCGTTCTCGGAGTCGCGCTGCCACTGCTCGATGGAGATACGGCCTTCCTCGGACGCGTAGCCGAGGTCGCGGGCGACGGTGAGTAGCGAGTCGCGGGTGACACCGGCGAGGAGCGAGCCGGTCAGCTCGGGGGTGACGATCCGGTCGCCGTACACGAAGTACAGGTTCATGCCGCCGAGTTCCTCGACCCACTTGTGCTCGACGGCGTCGAGGTAGGCGACCTGGGCGCAGCCCTTGGCGGCGGCCTCGGCCTGGGCGAGCAGGGAGGCCGCGTAGTTACCGCCGGTCTTGGCGTCACCCATGCCACCCGGGACGGCGCGGACGCGGTCCTCGGAGAGCCAGATGGACACGGGCCGCACCCCGCCCGGGAAGTAGGCGCCCGCGGGGGACGCGATGACGAGGAACAGGTACTCGTTGGCGGGCTTCACGCCCAGGCCGACCTCGGTCGCGATCATGAACGGGCGGAGGTAGAGGGACTCCTCCCCGCCGTGCGCCGGGACCCAGCCCCTGTCCTGCTGGACGAGCACGTCGCACGCCTCGATGAACGTCTCGACCGGCAGCTCCGGCATGCCCAGGCGGCGGGCCGAGGACTGGAAGCGCTTGGCGTTCATGTCGGGGCGGAAGGTGGCGACGGAGCCGTCCGGCTGCCGGTACGCCTTGAGACCCTCGAAGATCTCCTGCGCGTAGTGCAGGGTCATGTTCGCCGGGTCGAGGGAGAGCGGGCCGTACGGGACGAGCTGGCCGTCGTGCCAGCCGCGGCCCTCGGTCCACTTGATCGTCACCATGTGGTCGGTGAAGTAGCGGCCGAACCCGGGGCTGGCGAGGATCGCCGCGCGCTCCGCGGCGGAGCGGGGCTGCGAAGAGGGCTTGAGTTCGATCGTGGGCGTCGTCATGAGTGGGTGTCCTTCACCGGATGATGTGTGTGACGGGCCGCGCTCACGCCAGTACTGCCAGTGGCCAGTGCTAGGACGTCCGAGCATTCCCTCATTCCGCGGCTCCTTGTTCGAGTATCGCAAGAGCGGAACCGTGGACGAAAACGGTGTGAATGCGGCCCATGGGATTGCCCAGGGGTAGATGGTGGCACCCGGCGAGGGCATAGCGAAAGCCGCCGGGTGCGGATGCGACCCGGCGGCTACTACGAAACGTAAGTGAGCGGCGGGGTCAGCCGGCTACTCGTACGGAGAGCGCGTCGCCGATTTCCTCGGTGGAGCGGGCGGGCTTGCCCACGCGCTCGGCGAGGTCGGTGGCGACGGCGTCCTCGATGCGGGCGGCCTCGGTCTCGTAGCCGAGGTGACGCAGCAGGAGGGCGACGGAGAGGACCGTGGCGCTGGGGTCGGCCTTGCCCTGGCCCGCGATGTCGGGCGCCGAGCCGTGCACGGGCTCGAACATCGAGGGGAACTCGCCGCTCGGGTTGATGTTGCCGGAGGCGGCGACGCCGATGCCGCCGGAGACGGCCGCGGCGAGGTCGGTGATGATGTCGCCGAAGAGGTTGTCGGTGACGATCACGTCGAAGCGGGCGGGGTCGGTGACGAGGTAGATCGTCGCGGCGTCCACGTGGATGTAGTCCGTGGTCACCTCGGGGAACTCCTCGGCCACCTTGTTGAAGACGTTCGTCCAGAGGTGGCCCGCGAAGGTCAGCACGTTGTTCTTGTGGACCAGCGTCAGCTTCTTGCGCGGGCGGGCCTGGGCGCGGGCGAAGGCGTCGCGGACGACGCGCTCGACGCCGAAGGCCGTGTTCACGGAGACCTCGGTGGCGACCTCGTGCGGGGTGCCCTTGCGGATGGTGCCGCCGTTGCCGGTGTAGGGGCCCTCGGTGCCCTCACGGACCACGACGAAGTCGATCTCCGGCTGTCCGGCGAGCGGGGTGGCCACACCCGGGAGGAGCTTCGACGGACGCAGGTTGACGTGGTGGTCGAAGAGGAAGCGGAGCTTCAGCAGGAAGCCCCGCTCCAGGACGCCGGAGGGGACCGACGGGTCTCCGATCGCGCCGAGCAGAATCGCGTCGTGCTGCTTGAGGGCCTCGGCATCGGCGTCGGTGAGGGTCTCACCGGTCGCGTGATAACGCTTGGCGCCGAAGTCGAACTCCTTCGTCTCCAGCTTCACATCCTGCGGAAGGACGGCGGAGAGGACCTTGAGCCCCTGGGCCACGACCTCCTGGCCGATGCCGTCACCGGGAATCACTGCGAGATTGATGCTGCGAGACATGACGGCACCGTACTCCCTTGTCCCATGGGATGACACGCGACGTCCGCGATACGGACATCCGGCCCCGCGACCGCACCGACCCTTCGACCGCCGTTCACCCCTGCGTATGGCCCCCGTTGGGGCTCGCTGGGAAGTTCAGCAGCATGGACCCCCGCGCGGACACCGGCTCGCACCTTCCCGACTTCGGCATCCCGCCGCGGCTCGCCCGCCGTATGACCATGGCGGAGCAGCACGAGTACCTGCGGACGAAGCTCACACGGCGCCGCGCGCTGGTGACCGCGGGCGCGCTGGCGGGCGGCGGGCTGCTGGCCGGCTGCGCGTCCGGTACCCCGTCGGAGTCGAAGAACCCCCTGGCCACCGCCACCGGCCTGGTGCACGGTTCCGCCGTCACGCCCTTCGGCCGCCATCTCGCCTTCGGCGCGGACCCGAAGACCCAGATGCGGATCTCCTGGCAGGTGCCGCTCGCGGTCAGGAAGCCGTACATCCGCGTGGGCCTGGCACCCTGGGACCTCAGCAGGAAGGTCGACGCCGAGCTCCGCGACCTGCACACACCGGGGCTGACCGGTGTGCGGCTCGCGCTGGACCAGTACTACCTGCACGCGGCGCTCGACGGTCTGCGCCCCGGCACGACGTACTACTACGGCGTCGGCCACGAGGGATTCGACCCCGCGGCCAAGGAGCGCCGTGGCGCGGTCGGGTCCTTCCGCACGGCGCCTGCCACCAGCCCCGGGAAGTTCGTCTTCACCGCCTTCGGCGACCAGGGCGTCACCCCCGACGCGCTCGCCAACGACAAGCTGATCCTCGGCCGCCGCCCGGCCTTCCATCTGCACGCGGGCGACATCTGCTACGCGGACGTCACCGGCCACGGCGGGAAGTCGGACTCCTACGACCCCGGCGCCTGGGACCTGTTCCTCAAGCAGACCGAGTCGGTGGCGAAGTCGGTGCCGTGGATGGTGACGACCGGCAACCACGACATGGAGGCCTGGTACTCGCCGAACGGATACGGCGGACAGTCGGCACGCTGGACCCTCCCCGGCAACGGCTTCGACGCACGGAACGCGCCGGGCGTCTACTCCTTCACCTACGGCAACGTCGGGATCGTCGCGCTGGACGCGAACGACGTCTCCTACGAGATTCCCGCCAACAAGGGCTACAGCGGCGGCAGGCAGACGGCCTGGCTGGACAAGCGGCTCGGTGAACTGCGCGGGAGCGTCGACTTCATCGTGGTCTTCTTCCACCACTGCACCTACTCCACGTCGTCCCACGCCTCCGACGGGGGTGTACGGGACGCCTGGCTGCCGCTGTTCACCAAGCACCAGGTGGACCTGGTGATCAACGGGCACAACCACGTGTACGAGCGGACCGACGCCATCAAGGGCGGGAAGGTGGGCAGGCGGGTGCCGGTCGGCGGGTCCACGGATCCGACGCGCGACGGGATCGTGTACGTCACGGCGGGCGGGGCGGGCAAGAGCCTCTACAGCTTCCCCGTCGGCGTGCGGGACAGCTACGAGGGGAAGGTCGCCGACCGCGAGTCCGTGGACACCTTCCACTGGACGAAGTCGCAGGACCAGCGGGCCGAGACCGTGGAGTGGTCGCGCGTGCGGTACACCGGCTACTCCTTCCTCTCGGTGGAGGCGGAGTCGGGCGCGGCGCCCCGGCTCAAGGTGTCGGCGCTGGCGCAGAGCGGCAGACGCATCGACTACTTCGAGGTGCGGCGCGGGGCGTGAGCACTCCGAGGTGCGGGGCGTGAGTAACCCGGGATGCGGCGCGGGAACACTCCGGGACGCAACACGTGAGTACTCCGGGATGCGGCGCGGGGCACAGGCCCCGCACCGCATCCCGTGCGGGCGCGGCTCCCGGTATGAGTGCGGGCCTCAGTGGCCCGTCGCGCCGCCGTTGTCCCTGCGGTCGAGGGCACGCTGGAGGGCGGCGGCGGCGTTCTTGCGGTCGGACTCGCTCGTACGGGATGCGCTCGTACGAGAAACGCGACGGACTCGGCGGGCGGTCGTCTCGGCCATGATGCATCGACTCCTTGCCTCCGGACGCGAGCGGCCGGAAGTGCGGTGTGGGGTTTCGAGACGCCGGGTGGGGCGGGGAGCGGTGCCGCAGGGGTTGCCTGCCAAAGGCTCCGGCTCACGACCGCCATTCGCTTGGTCGAGCGAGACGTTCGGCTCCTACAAAGCTAGGCGAGGAGCACGCGACTGTCTCTACAATTACTCGGACTTCCTACTATCTGAGACGGCGGATCGAGTCACACCGCTCTGACCTGGGGCGACAGTCCGGGCGCCGTTCAGAGCACATCTCCGTCCCGCCAGTCGAAGACCAGCTCGTGCGCGGGATCGAGGCCGGTGGCGACAGGTCGTAGGTAGGTCGAACCCTCCTCTTCCGGCAGCCGCACGACACCGTCCGGCCCGAGGGCGCAGATGCGGCCGGGCCAGCGCTGCCAGCCGCGGGCGACGTAGAGCGCCACCCCCTCGTCGCTCGCGGACAGTGCCCCCAGCCCGTATGCCCTGTCCACCACGCGCTCCAGTTCCGCCATCACCAGGCCGCCCAGTCCGGTACGCCGGACATCGGAGCGCACCCCCACGGCCTCCACATACCCGACCCGCAGCGAGCGCCCCCGGTGCAGCACCCGGCGCTGGATCACCGAGCCGTGCGCGGCGAGTCCCCGCTCGTCCCGCACGAGCGCGTGGACGCCGCCGAGGCCGTGATCCCAGTCCTCGTCGCTGAAGTTCCCTTCGAAGGCGTCGTCCAGGAGCGCGCGAACGGCATCGAGTTCGGCGGGGGTGAGGTCCGCGGTATGGGCGGTGCGCAGTCTGGGGGTCATGGGCTCAGTATTCCCAGCGTTCACGCACGCGGGCCGGGCAACCGCCGTCGTCGTCGGCTGCCCGGCCCGAAACCTCAAGGACCCAGAAGGACCCAGAAGGTCAGCCCATGTGCGGGTACGTGTAGTCGGTCGGCGCGACCAGCGTCTCCTTGATGGCGCGGGTCAGGGTCCAGCGCTGGAGGTTCTGCGGGGCACCGGCCTTGTCGTTGGTACCGGAGGCGCGGCCGCCGCCGAAGGGCTGCTGGCCGACGACGGCGCCGGTCGACTTGTCGTTGATGTAGAAGTTGCCGGCCGCGTAGCGGAGCTTGTCCATCGTGTACGCGGCGGCCTCGCGGTCGTTGGAGACGACCGCGCCGGTGAGCGCGTAGTCGGAGGCCGACTCCATCTGCGTGAGCATCTCCTCGTAACTGTCGTCCTCGTAGACGTACACGCCCAGGAACGGGCCGAAGTACTCCGTCTTGAAGACCTCGTTCTCCGGGTCCGAGCACTCGACGACGGTCGGGCGCACGAAGTAGCCGACCGAGTCGTCGTAGGAGCCGCCCGCGACGATCGTGCAGGACGGGTCCGACTTGGCGCGGTCGATGGCGGCCTTGTTCTTGGCGAAGGCGCGCTCGTCGATGACCGCGCCGACGAAGTTCGCCAGGTCCGTGACGTCACCCATGGTCAGGTAGTCGACCTCGGCCGCGAACTCCTCCTTGAAGCCGGAGTTCCAGATGGAGGCCGGGATGTAGGCGCGGGAGGTCGCGGAGCACTTCTGGCCCTGGTACTCGAAGGCGCCGCGGGTCAGCGCGGTCTTGAGCACCGCGCGGTCCGCCGAGGGGTGGGCGACCAGGAAGTCCTTGCCGCCCGTCTCGCCGACCAGCCGCGGGTACGTGCGGTACTTCGCGATGTTCTGGCCGACCGTCTTCCACAGGTGCTGGAAGGTCTTCGTGGAGCCGGTGAAGTGGATGCCGGCGAGGTCGCGGTGGTTGAGGGCGACCTCGGAGACCGCGATGCCGTCACCGGTGACGAGGTTGATGACGCCCTTGGGGAGGCCGGCCTCCTCGAGGAGCTGCATCAGCAGCACGGCGGCGTGCGTCTGGGTCGGCGACGGCTTCCAGACGACGACATTGCCCATGAGCGCGGGCGCGGTGGGCAGGTTGCCCGCGATCGCCGAGAAGTTGAACGGCGTGATCGCGTAGACGAAGCCTTCGAGCGGGCGGTGGTCCAGGCGGTTCCAGACGCCCGGGGAGTTCGCCGGGGGCTGCTCGGCGAGCAGGTCACGGGCGTACTTGACGTTGAAGCGCCAGAAGTCGACCAGCTCGCAGGGACAGTCGATCTCGGCCTGCTGGGCGGTCTTGGACTGACCGAGCATGGTGGAGGCGGCGAGGGTCTCGCGCCAGGGGCCCGACAGCAGCTCGGCCGCGCGCAGGATGATCGCGGCGCGGTCGTCGAAGGACATCGCGCGCCAGGCCGGGGCGGCGGCGAGGGCGGCGTCGATCGCGTCCTGGGCGTCGGCCTGCGTGGCACCCCGGCCGGTGCCGAGCACGGCCTTGTGGTTGTGCGGCTGGACGACCTGGAAGGCCTCGCCGCCGCCGAGGCGCTTCTCGCCGCCGATGGTCATCGGGAGGTCGATGGGGTTCTCGGCAAGCTCCTTGAGCTTGGCCTCCAGGCGGGCGCGCTCGGGCGAACCGGGGGCGTAGCCGTGCACCGGCTCGTTGACGGGGGTGGGGACCTGGGTTACAGCGTCCATGGTTTCCGTGACTCCTTAACTGAGCGGTGGGTCAGCCCTGGTGGTGGTTCAGCCCTTGGTGAGGACGGAGCGTGCGAAGAACAGCAGGTTGGCCGGCTTCTCCGCGAGGCGGCGCATGAAGTAGCCGTACCAGTCGGTGCCGTACGCGGTGTACACGCGCATCCGGTGGCCCTCGGCGGCGAGCCGCAGGTGCTCCTCGCCGCGGATGCCGTACAGCATCTGGAACTCGTACTCGTCGAGCTTGCGGCCGGCCCTGCGGGCCAGCTCCTGGGCGATGGAGATGAGGCGCGGGTCGTGGGACCCGATCATCGGGTACCCGTCGCCCTCCATCAGGATGCGCAGGACGCGGACGTACGCCTTGTCGACCTCGGCCTTCTGCTGGTAGGCGACCTCTGCGGGCTCCTTGTAGGCGCCCTTCACGAGCCGTACCCGGCTGCCGCTCCCGGCGAGGCGGCGGGCGTCGGCCTCGGTGCGGAACAGGTAGGCCTGGATGACGCAGCCGGTCTCCGGGAAGTCCTTCCGCAGCTCCTCGTGGATGGCGAACATCGAGTCGAGGGTGGTGTGGTCCTCGGCGTCCAGCGTGACGGTGGTGCCGATCGCGGCGGCGGCCTCGACGACCGGGCGGACGTTGGCGAGGGCCAGCTCGTGCCCGTCCTGAAGCGCCTGCCCGAACATCGACAGCTTGACGGACATCTCGGCCCGGGCGCCGAGGTCCAGCGCCTTCAGGTGCTCGACGAGTTCCAGATACGCGTCCCGGGCGGCGCAGGCCTGCTCGCGGGTGGTGATGTCCTCGCCGACCACGTCGAGAGTGACCGCCAGACCCTTCGCGACGGTGTCCTGGACGACCGGAATCACCTGGTCGACCGACTCGCCGGCGATGAAGCGGGCGACCACCTGTTTGGTGCCGGGGGCCGCCGACACGAAGCGGCGCGTCCTGTCGCTGCGCGACGCGGCGAGAATCACGGGACCCAGCACGGGGCACCTCCACAACAAAGCCAGCAGGAGGCCGAATCCCGACGATTCGGGTACGGCACGGGCAACCACCGTGAAACCTAAGGATCCCCCCGATCGTCTGCCATCGACAGCTGTCACGCATCCGTGCCCCGGATCTCAGACAGATGTATGAAGGCTCGGGGAAATGCGGGAGAATGCCCGAGTGACGGCTGAATACCGGGGTGACTACCAGGAGCTGGTCGACGAGATCTCGGCGCTCCTCGGCATGCCGGCGACCCTGGAGAACCGGGACTTCGAGCTGATCGCCTTCGCCGCCTACGACAGCGAGGGCGAGCTCGACCCCTCCGCCCTCGACCCCGTGCGCACCCGCTCGATCCTCACGCGCCGCTCCACCGCTGCCGTCCGCACCTGGTTCGAGGGCTTCGGCATCACCCGGGCCACCGCCCCGGTCCGCATTCCGCCCACCCCGGAGGCGGGGGTGTACCGGGGCCGGATCTGTCTCCCGGTACGTCATCGGGGCGTCGTCCGGGGCTACGTCTGGCTGCTCGACGACGACCCGGGGCCGACGCCGGACCAGCTGACCGCCGCCATGGAGGTCGCCTCCCGCATCGGCGCCGTACTCGCCGACGAGGCCCAGGCCGGCGCCGACCTCACCCGCGAACTCCGCGCCGTCCTCACCGCCGAGCGCGGCTGGCAGCGTGACATGGCCGTCGCCGAACTGCGGACGGCCCTCGGCGCCCGCGGCGACGGCCTGCACACGGTGGTGTGCGTGGCCCCCTGGCCCTCCGCGGACCCGGACGAGGCCCCTTCGGTCCGTACGGTGCCGGGGGCGACCGCGCTGTGCACGGTGCCGTGGGGTGCGACGGGGCAGAGTCTGGCGCTGCTCGTACGCCTGCGGTCGCCCGAGGTGATGACCCCGGCGCTGACCGCTGCCTCGCGGTTCGTGCGGGAGGCCGCGGCGGACGCGGCGGCCGGTGTCGCCGGCGCCCGGACCGGTCTCGCCGAGCTGGGGGCCGCCTGGCAGGAGGCGTCGGCCGCCGCGCGCGCCGTACTGGCCGAGCCGCGTCTGGGCCCGGTCGCCGAGTGGGCGTCGATCGGGCCCTTCCGGCTCCTGACGTCCCTTCCCCCGGACGCGGCCCACGATCCCGTCGTACGCACCCTGTTGGAGCCCGCCCACCGCGAACTCGCCCGCACCGCGGAGGTGTTCCTCGACTGCGCGGGCCAGGCCGGGCGCACCGCAGCCGAGTTGGGCATCCACCGGCAGACGCTGTACTACCGCCTGTCCCGCGTCGAACAGCTCACCGGCCTCGACCTGGACGACGGAGAGGACCGGCTGTTGCTGCACATGGCGTTGAAGAGCGCGCGGCTCTGACGGCGCCCGGAGCGACAGGGCTGATCGGAACACGGCGGTTCACGGACGCAGGTGGTGCTCCAGGAAGGCGACGCTGCGGGCGACCAGCGGGCCGACGTCGGCGTTGAGGAAGATGTGCTCGGCGCCCGGTACGGCGACGAGTTCCGCGTGGTTTCCGGCGGCCCGCAGGAGCTCCGCCAGGCGCTCGCTGTGCTCGATGGGGACGAGGGTGTCGTGGGTGCCGTGCATCAGGAGGAAGGGCGGTGCCGGTGCGCCGCCGTGGTTGAGCGGGCTGGCGGCCGCGGCGAGGCTCGTGCGGTCCGCCGGTTCGCCGCCCAGGAGGGTCACGAAGGGGTCGTCGGGACCGGGCCTGTCCGGCAGCAGCGCCCCCACATCGGTGATCCCGTACCAGTCCACGACCGCGGCAACCGTGGTGTCGCCCTCCGCGATCCCCTCGGCGCCTTCGAGCGAGGGGTGAGCCGCGCCGGTCAGCCCCGCCAGCGCGGCGAGGTGGCCGCCGGCCGACTCGCCCCACACGCCGATCCGGGTGCCGTCGATTGCGAGCTGCCCGGCGTAGTGGCGCAGGTAGCGGATGGCCGCCTTGACGTCGTGCAGTTGGGCGGGGAACGGAGCCTCGCGGGCGTGGCGGTAGTCGATGGTGGCGACCGCCAGGCCGGCCCGCAGCAGGGAGCCGAAGAGGAGGTCCGCGCTCACGGTCGGCGGTGGGTGACGCCGGTCCCCCTCCATCCAGGCGCCGCCGTGAATCCACACCACCACGCCGGGCGGTTCGGCCGCCGGGGGCACGGAGAGGTCCAGCAGCCGCGCGCGGTAACCGGAGTTGGTGGCGTAGCTCAGTCCGTCGTACCGGCGGACGTCGTCGCTCCCGGTGACGGGTTCGGTCGGCGGCAGCTGTACCGGTGGCACGGCGAGCTCGGGCGGCGGCCAGGTGATGTGGCCGGGTCCGGGTGTCAACGCTGCTCCAGGTGTCGTCGGGCTCACGTCTCGGTTCTGCAGGGGAACGGGTTCCGGCACGCCTCGTTCATTCCTTGGTCGCGCCCGCGAGCATCCCGGAGACCAGCGTGCGCTGGGAGAAGAGGAAGAGCACCAGAACGGGCAGGATCGCGACCACGATCGCCAGGGCCAGTTCCGGGATGGTGATGTTCAGGCCCGCACCGGCCACCGGGTTGAACGACGGGGTGGAGGTGAGCAGTTGGTTCAGGCCCACCTGGATCGGGAACTGCTCGCTCTTCGGCAGCACGAGGTAGGGCAGGAAGAAGTTGTTCCAGTTGCCCACGAAGCTGAAGAAGGCGACCAGACCGACCACCGGTTTGGCCAGCGGCAGCGCGATGCGGGTGAAGAGCTGCCATTCGTTGCAGCCGTCGATCCGCGCGGCCGACAGCAGGTCCCTGGGCAGGCTGCTGCCGAAGTAGATGTAGACCAGGTACACACCGAACGGATAGAAGGAGAAGGGCAGGATCACCGACCAGACGGTGCCGATCAGATGGAACTTGTTGAGCTCCAGGAAGACCGGCAGGACCAGGGTGGCCTGCGGCATGATCATCGTGACCAGGGTGATGGTCAGCAGTGTCTTGCGTCCCCGGAAGTTGGTCAGGGCCAGCGCGTAGCCGGCCGGGATGCTGACGGCCAGCGTCAGGATCAGCGAACCCCCGGAGTAGACCGCCGAGTTGCGCAGCCAGGTGACCATCGCGCCGTCCTGGAAGCTGAACAGGTGCTGCCAGGCGTCGCCGATCTGCTGGAACGACCCGAAGGAGAGCGGGTTGTCCTGCACCACCTGGCCCGCGGTCTTCGACGGAGCGAGCAGCAGCCAGACCACCGGCAGCACGAAGAACACCAGCAGCAGGGCCAGCAGCAGGCCGACGATCAGGAAGGAGACGACCCGGGAGGGCTGAAAACGCCGGCCCGCCGCCGAGGTCACCGTCTGCGTCGTCGTATCCGTCGGCGTCGGCCTCGGCGTCGAGGAGAGAGTGGATTGCGTCATTTCTCATCCAACTTGAACAGGTTCGAGCGGGCGACCAGCAATCCCGCGGCCAGAAGTCCCAGCACCAGCAGGAAGACGGAGATGGCGGCGGCACCGTTGAAGTCGCCCTGCTGGAAGGCGTAGACGTAGGCCAGCTGGTTGGGCGACCAGGTGGGGCTCACCCGGCCGAGGCTGGCGACCTGGAGCAGCTGGGGCTCGACGAAGAGCTGGGTGCCGGTCGCGAACGCCATGATGGTCATGTAGACGATCCACTGCCGGATCATCGGGATCTGGATGTGCCAGGCGGTGCGCCAGGGACCCGCGCCGTCCATCCGGGCGGCTTCCAGCACCTCGTCGGGGATGTTGTTGAGCGCCCCGTACATCACGACCATCCAGCCGCCGGCGCCGGTCCAGAAGGCGATCAGCATGAGGATCAGCGGCAGGTTGCCGGGGGTGAGCACGGCCGCGAAGCTGTGCATGCCCATGCTGTTGAGCAGCCAGGACACCGGGCTGACGTCCGGGTCCAGCATGAACAGCCAGACCAGGACGCTGGCGACCCCGGCGAGGGCGCCGGGGATGTAGTAGAGGAAGCGGAAGAGCGCCGACGTACCCGGCCGCACCCGGCTGCGCAGTACCACCGCGACCAGTACGACCAGGACGACGAGGACCACCAGCCACATGACCAGGTAGATCAGCATGTGGGTGAAGGCCGGGACGAAGCGGTAGTCCTGGGCGACCTTGACGAACTGGTTGAGCCCGGTGAACTGGCCCTGGTCGTTGGTGAGCGCCAGGTAGAACGAATAACCGGTGGGGAAGACGCCGAAGGCGAGCAGCAGCACCGCGTACCCGGCGACGAAGAAGTAGCCCGTGAGGCCGGGGCCCCTCCGCCGCGGCTTGGCGCCGCGGCGGAGGGGGGAGACGGCTACACGCTCGGTCTCCAGCAAGGTCATTGGTTGGTCACCTTGTATCCCTCGGCCTTCGCCTCGTTACTGATCTCCGTCTGCCAGGCGTCCAGGGTCTCGGTGAGGCTCTTGCCGGCGGTCAGGGCGGGCAGGACGATGCTGGACCAGGCGGTGGCGTCCGAGAACTTGGTGTTCGACCAGCCGGTCCACACCTCGTTCGCGGCCTCCTTGAAGGGCCCGCTCACGTCGTTGGCGAAGTAGTCGCTGTTGGTCGGGTTGGCCAGCCACGCCTCGGCGGCCTTGGTGTAGGCCGGGTAGGTGGGCGCGGTCGCCTGGTTCTCGTCGGAGGTGGTCAGCCAGGTGACCAGATCCGTGGACGCCTTGAGGTTGGCACTGTGCGAGGACACCATCCACACACCGCCGCCGACGTTGCCGGTCGCGGTGGTGGTCTCTCCGTCCCACTTCAGCGGGGGCGCCGCGGCTATCTGCTTGGCCGGGGTCTCGAAGGCGGTCTTGAACAGGTACTGGCCGTACCAGGACGGGCCGTACGCCATCAGGACCTTGCTGCCGCTGTCCTTGGCGAAGCCCTGGCTGAAGAAGCCCTTGGTGGTGACGGCCTTGGCGTCGATCAGCCCGTCCAGCAGGCTCGCCATCTTGGTGCAGTTCGGGTCCTGGAGATCGGTGCGCAGGGTGTCGGGCTTCGTCAGCTCGAACGCCGGGCACTGGCCGGACCAGAAGTACGACTCATGGGAGTTGGTGTCGCCGACCGAGCCGACGAGGTAGCCGGGGTGGTCCTTGGCGACCTGCTTGCCGAGGGCCTCGTACTGCTCCCAGGTGGTGGGGACGTCGTAACCCCACTTGTCCATGAGGTCCTTGTTGTACCAGAGGACGACCTGGGCGATGTCGTTGCGCAGGCAGTAGGTGTGGTCGTTGAACTGGCAGGGGCTGAGTGAGCCCTTGGCGAAGCCGTCCAGCGTGCTCTGCGGGACGAGGTCGCTGTCCAGGGGCGCGGCGAACGGCTGCGCGTCGGCCGTCGTGGGCTCGGACGCCCACGTCACGTCGGTGGGTGAGCCGAACACCACGTCCGGCCAGCCGCTGCCGGTCCGGTCGAAGAGCTGCACCTTCGACTGGAGATACGTGGAACCGTCGGCGCCGCCGTCGTACGTGACGATGTCCATCTTCACGTCCGGGTGCGCCTTCTGGTACGCCTCCACCGACGGCAGCCGGGTCGAGTCGGCCCACACCGTGATCTGCGAACCCTCCTTCTGGGTGGCCGGCTTGAAAGCCGCCGCCGAGGGAGAGGAACCGGTGGACGTGTCGGCGCTCGCGCAGCCGGTCAGGACGGCCGCGGTGGCCAGGGAGAGCACGGCGGCAGCGGTGCGCAGCACCGTGCGGCGACGGCCGGCTGTGGAACCGACTACCGAAGCGGCGGCTGTCGAAGAGCCGACTCTCGGAGATCCGGAAGACCTCATTGTCTTGCCTTTCTGGTTTCTTGCATGGGACGGGTAACGCGCCTGATGGGGGGCGCCGGCTGCGGTGACGGCTCCCATGGAGGGGGAACCGTCACCGCCCGGTCAGCGCGGCTGCTCGACGAACGGCAGCAGTTCGCTGCCGTAGCCGAAGTCGAGCGGAAGGGCTATGCCAGGCCCCGTGGGGGCGTGCACCAGGCCCTGTTCATCCACATGGCGCTCGCGGACGACGGTCGTCGCGGTCACCAGGGACTCGTAGTAGGTGGTGTTGGAGATGGCCATGCACAGGTGGTGGTTCGGGATGTCCGAACCGTGCACCTCGGCCCGCAGCCGGTAGGCGTCGGCGAGGTGCGCGGTGCGCATGGCTCCGGTGATACCGCCCCGGAGGGTGGTACCGGCCCGTACGCCGAAGGTGGCGGCACCGGCCTTGATGAAGTCCGCGGAGTTCATATGGGCTCCGTCGGAGGTCTCGGCCACCAGCAGCGGTACGTCCACGGCCGCCGCCAGCGCCTGGTACGCGGAGATGCTGAACTCGCGCATCGGCTCCTCGTACCAGAGGTAGTCGGCTTCCGAGAGCGCCCGCCCCAGGCGGATCGCGTCGGGCAGGTCGAATCCGGCCGACCCGTCGTACATGAGGGGGATCGAAGGCCCGACGTGGTCGCGCAGTGCCAGGCACAGCTCGGCGTCACGGCGGGCGTCGCCCCAGGCGTGCAGTTTGATGCCGACGTAACCCAGCTCCAGGCACTGGTCCGCCACGTCGAGGAACTCCGCGATGCTGGAGAACGTCGAGGTGGAGGCGTACGCCGGGATCGACTCCCGGAAGCCGCCGAGCAGTTGCCAGACCGGCTGGCCGTAGTACCGGCCGGCCAGGTCCCACAGAGCGGTGTCGATGAGGCCCAGGGTGGGGAGCGGGAGCTCGTGGATACGGTCCAGCTCCCACACCCGGTGCCACAGCCACTCCCGCTGGAACGGGTCGGCTCCGACCAGTTCGTCACGGAAGACCACGTCGACCAGGTTCCGCAGGGTGTCGAAGGCGCCTGGCCGTTGGAACACGGCCACTCCCTCGGCTCCCTCGTCGGTGCCGATGTGCAGGACCGCGCCGTCGCCGACCGGAGCGCTTCCGCTCAGTCCGTCCCGCCACTTGAAGGGAGGGCTGGCCGCCGGAACGTCGATCCGGTGTACTTCGACATGGGTGATCTTCATCGTGGCTTTCGTTTTCTGTGGGAACGCGGAGTCCCGGGGAGGGGGGCTCGTACGGTCAGAACTCGCCGTACGCCTGGATCTCGTAGATGGAGCCGCCGTTGCCGCTGGATCCGGTGACGGTCAGCCGCAGGTAGCGGGCGGTGACGGGCTGGTCGGGGAGTGAGTAGTTGGTCGCCGAGACGGTGTTCTCGGAGGTGTGGTCGTCGAGCGTCGACCACGTGGTGCCGTCGGTCGAGTACTCCAGGCGGTACTTGTAGCCGCGGGGCAGCTCGAAGGTGGTCACCACTCCGGAGACGCTGGTGTCCTTGCCCAGGTCCACCTGGATCCAGGACGGGTCGGGCAGGCCGAGACCCTGCGCCCAGCGGGTGGTCAGGTCACCGTCCACCGCCTTCTGCGGGAAGTTCTGCTCCGAGTCCGACGACGCGGTGACCGCCTTGTTCAGCGCCAGGTCGTTGTCGGCCGGAGTGGTGAAGACGGCCGCCTCACTCGGCTGCGAGGTGTTGAGTACGGCGTCACGGGCCACGACGGTGAAGGAGTACTCCTTCTCCGAAGTCAGGCCGGAGACCCGCAGCGTGGTGTCGCCGGTGACGGCGATCCGCTCACCGTCCTGGTAGACGACATAGCTGGTCACACCGGTGTCATCGGTCGCGGCCGGCCAGTTGAGGTCCACCACGGTGGGCAGCACCGGCGTGACGTCGGGCTGTCCGGGGGCGGCGGGCGCCGTGTGGTCGGAGCCGGCGGCGGGCGTGCCGTAGACCTGGAAGTCGTAGACGCTGCCGCCGTTACCGCTGGTTCCGGTGACCGTCAGTCGCACGAAGCGGCCGGTGACCGGCTCGTCGGTGTGGGAGTAGTTGGTCGACGCCGTGGTGTTCGCGGAGGTGTGGTCCTCCAGCGTCTTCCAGTTGACCTCGTCCGAGGAGACCTCGACGCGGTACTTGTAGCCGCTCGCCTTCTCGAAGGTGGTGATCGCGCCGCTCACGTCGTACTGGGCGCCGAGGTCCACCTGGATCCAGGACGGGTCGGGCAGGCCGAGACCCTGGGCCCAGCGGGTGGACAGGTCGCCGTCCACCGCCTTCTCGGGGAAGTTCTGCTCCGAGTCCGAGGACGCGGTGACCGGCTTCTTCAGTGCCAGGTCGCTGCCGGAGGGCATGGTGACCTGCCGTTCGGCACTCGGCGCGGACTGGTTGCCTGCCGCGTCACGGGCGGTGATCTTGAAGGTGTAGGTCTGTCCCGCGGTCAGGCCGGAGAGCCGCACCGAGGTCCTGCCGGTGGCGCTGACGAGCTTGCCGTCGCGGTAGACGGAGTAGCCGGTGACGGCCGTGTTGTCGGTGGACGCCGTCCAGTTGAGGTCCGCCACCGTCGGGAAGTCGGTGGTCGCGGCCGGGGTGCCGGGAGCGGTGGGCGCCTGGGTGTCGGTGACGGCCGGGCCCGGGTCGAGGTGCTCGTAGGCCGGCTGGAGACCGGCGTTGTTCACGATCGAGGCCGGCAGCTGGGCGCAGGAGTCGACGGTGACGTTGCCGCTGATGTTGCTGTTCGTGCTGTTGAACTGGGTGGTGTAGGCGGGCTGGGTGGTGAAGTTACCGGTGGCGTTGATGTCCATGCCGTGGTTCAACAGCAGCCACTGGTACGCCACATCACAGAAGGCGTTGCCCGTGTTCTGCCAGTAGCGGCTGCCCTCGTCGTGGTAGACGGCACCGTAGGCGTGCGTCGGAACGCCGCGGATGTAGTTGCCGGACACCGTGCCGCCGGGGTTCGAGCTGAGGGTGTAGATGGCACCGCCGTCGGCCTGCGACTTCATGATGTCGTAGATCTCGTTGTCGGTGACGATGTTGTCCCGGCTGGTCGTCGGGGTGTCCCAGACCGGTACGCCCAGGTTGTCGTCCGGGTAGTTGGTGTCGCCGCCCGCGTCGGTCAGACCCCAGCCCCAGCCCACGGAGATACCGCTGTAGGGCAGGTCGTAGACCTTGTTGTGGGTGATCACCGTGTGGTCGGTGTAGCCGGCCAGGATGCCCAGCGAGCCGTTGTACTGGTCGGCGACCTTGGTGACGACGTTGTTGTCCACCAGGGTGTCCTTGGTGATGTCCCGCGTGTCGTCGGGGTGGGCGTCGATCACCTCGACGCCGCCGATCTGGATGCCGGTGGCGGCGATCTGGCGGAAGACGTTGCCCGTGATGTCGGTGCCCTGGGTACCGGTGTTCAGGTTCAGGCCGACCGCGCCGAGGTGGGTGAAGGTGTTGCCCTCGAAGCTGATGTCGTGGCCGTAGCTCACGTTGACGGCGCCGGGCGTCTTCTGCCACTCCAGCCGGGTGGAGTTGAAGTCGGGGTTGTCCTCGCCGACCATCCGGAAGCCCGCCTGGCCCTCGATCAGGCCGTCGGGCGAACTCGGGGCGAGCCAGGTCGAGTAGGAGAAGGTGATGCCCTCGAAGGACACGCCGGTGACGGGCGCGGCCCTGGTGCCGTTCAGGTCGACCAGGTCCTGTACGACCGGGACCGTGACGGTCGCCGTGGACAGGTTCTGGCCGTCCTTGGGCATGTAGTAGATCTCGTCCTGGCTCTGGTCCAGGTACCACTCACCCGGGGTGTCGAGCAGCTCGCGGGCGTTCTCCAGCCAGGTGGGGTTCTGGATCTCCTGGCCCTGCTGCAGGTTGGCGTTGTGCCAGCAGGGCTGTTCCATCGTCATCGTGTTGCCGGAGATCGACTCCACACCGCAGCGCTGCAGCTTCCAGCCCCAACTGCTGACGACCTCCAGGTCCTTGGGCTGCTTGTAGGCGCTGATGGCACTGTCGGTGAACGTGTAGCCGGTGGACGTCTTGCTGAAGCCCGAGGGGTCCTTCGTGCTGCGCGCCCGGGTCTCCAGCTCCCCGTTCACATACAGCTGGCGGGTGTCGAGGTCGCCCACCTTGGCCTTGTAGACCTTGCCGGTGGAGTCGGCCGGGGTCCAGCCGGTGATCTGCTTGCCGCCGCTGATCACGGGCGTGGCGCCGGGGGCGGCCTCGTAGATGATCCGCGAGCCGTCCTTGCCCGAGTCCTGGGCGGTGAGGCTGAAGGTGCGGCTCAGCTGGTACGTGCCGGACTTCAGCAGCACATGGACATCGCCGCTGACCTTCTTCTTGGCCTCACGCACATAGTCCCGTGCGTGTTCCAGCGTCTTGAACGGGTGCGCGGAGGTGCCGGTGCCGGAGTCCTTGCCGGTCGGCGAGACATAGACGTTCAGGCCCTGCGAAGGGGCTGCCTGGGCCGACGTGGCGGCCAGCGGCGCCGTGATCGTGGCCAGTGACAGGGCGGCTACCAGCGCTCTTCGGAGCGGCACAGTTATTCTTCCGCGGGCAGCCGGTGAAGGCCGCCCGGGCAGTGCAGACGGTGCAGACACGGAAATCCAATCGCCTGAATGACATGACATCTGGGGAGACCCGGTCGTCCTCCGGGTTCCTCCGGCGTTGGCGGCTCGCGTGGGCGGGTCGCCCGGTTCACGAACCGTGACGGCGTGGTGCGGCCTTACGACGCGGACGCGTCCGGCGACCGCGGTTCGTCCGCGGTACCGGTACTCCTCGACGGCTGCACCGGCGTGCCGGAAGCGCCTCGACTGTCCAGGTTGAACAGCCGGTCGCGGATCTTTCTTTCGAACTGGCTCTGCGTGGTGGCGATGTGCGCCACCATCAGCTCCGCCGCGAGATCGGCCTCCCCCGCGGCGACCGCCTCAGCTATGGCGAGGTGCTGGCCTGCCGCCACTTCCAGCGACCCTGGTGCGTCGCCGTGGAACAGCAGGACGTCGGACTGTGAGGCAAGGCGCCGTACTCCGGCGACACTCGATCTCAGGAACACGTTGTGCGAGGCGGCGCCGACGGCGTCGTGGAAGGCGGTGTCGGCCTCGGCGAAGGCGTAGCCGTCGGCGGCCTTACCCGCCACCATCGACGTCTCGGCACACTCCCGGATGGTCCGGACCTCGATCGGCGTGGCGAGGGAGGCGGCCCGGCGCGCCGTCTCCGACTCGATCACCGTCCGGTAGTCCAGGAGCATCAGGACGTCTTCCATGCTCGTCGGCCGGAAGTGCGAGAGCTGGTCGTCCACCAGCCCGCCGGCCGAGTCGGCGACGAAGATTCCGGCGCCACGGCGGACACTCAGCCGACCGATGGCGGCCAGTACCTTCACCGCCTCGCGGGTGACGTTGCGGGTGGCGCCCAGGATCTGCGCCAGGCCCTGTTCGGTGGGCAGTCGGTCCCCGGAACGCAGGTTCTGCTCGGCGATGTAGTTCAGCAGCTGCTCGGCGACCAGTTCGTAACCGGGCCGGTAGCGGCCTGACGAATCGTCATTCCCCCCACCTGGCACCTGCGTTGGAACTCCCACTGCCTCGTCCCCCTCAAGCACGCTCGGATTAATCAGGTTCATCGGTGGGGGCAACTATGACATCGGTGTTACGTGATGAGAAGAGTGAAGAAGAAGTTCGTTCAATCGTCCTAAACAAAGCGGACTTAACGCCTCAACTGCCGCATCTCTTCGTAGGTATTGCGTAACAAGGGATCGCATCTTTATGGTCCTGGATGCCAGATGAAGCAGATCCTTCTTCCCGGGGTCGTTCATTCTTCGCGGGGATCGTTCCTACGCACAGCACGAGAGGTCACGATGAGACTGGGCGCTTTCGCAGGACTCGGTGCCCTGGTCACCGGCGGTGCTTCCGGCATCGGCCTGGCCACTGCCCGGCTGCTCGCCGCCGAGGGCGCGCGGGTGGCCGTACTCGACCTGACCGAGGCGACGACGCCCCGCTTCGCCGCCCACGTCCGGGCCGACATCGGCGACGACGCGTCGGTCGTGGCCGCCGTCGCGGAGGCCGTTTCGGTCCTCGGCGGTCTTGACGTGCTGGTCAACAACGCCGGGATCGGCGCGCAGGGCGGCATCGAGGACAACGCCGACGACGAGTGGCACCGCGTGCTGAACATCAACGTCCTCGGGCTGGTGCGGGTCAGCCGGGCCGCGCTGCCCGCCCTGCGCGCGTCCGACCACGCGTCGATCGTCAACATCAGCTCGATCGCCGCGACCGCAGGCCTGCCCCAGCGGGCCCTGTACTCGGCGAGCAAGGGCGCGGTGCTCTCGCTGACCCGGGCGATGGCCGCCGACCTACTGCCGGAGGGCATCCGGGTCAACGCCGTCAACCCCGGCACCGCGGACACGCCCTGGGTCAACCGGCTGCTGGACCGGGCGGAGGACCCGGAGGCCGAACACGCGGCGCTCGCGGCCCGACAGCCGCACGGCCGTCTGGTCAGCGCCGACGAAGTCGCCGCCGCCGTGGCCTACTTGGCCTCCCCGGCGGCCGCCTCCACCACGGGCACCTCGCTGGCCGTGGACGGCGGCATGGACGGACTGCGGCTCCGGCCGCGGAAGGAGGACTGATCGCCGTGCAGCGCTTCGCCGCCGTGGTCCGGCTGCGGCCCGAGAAGGAATCGGAGTACCGCGCCCTGCACGCCGCCGCGTGGCCCGGCGTACTCGCAGCCCTCAAGCAGGCCAACATCGGCAACTACTCCATCTTCCTGCGGGACGGCCTGCTGTTCAGCTACCTGGAGTACACAGGGACCGACTACGCCGCCGACACCGCGCTGATCGCCGCCGACCCGGTCAGCCGGGAGTGGTGGACGCGGACCGACCCGTGCCAACAGCCGGTGGACAGCGCGGCCGAGGGGCAGTTGTGGGCCCCGGCCGAGGAGATCTTCCACCTCGACTGATGGTCGCGACTGAGGGCCTCGATCGAGGGCCTCGGCTGAGGGCCCGGCCCACGTCACCGTCCGTCCGTCCGTACGTCCGTCCGTCCGTCCACCGACCCTAGGAACCGAACGGTGCGCATCGACGCCCATCACCACCTGTGGGACCTCGCGGTCCGCGACCAGCCCTGGACCCGCGACCTGCCCACCCTGCGCCGGACCTTCTCCCCCGCAGATCTGCGCCCGGCCCTCGACCGGAACGACATCGACGCCACGGTCGTCGTACAGACCATCGCCGTACCGGAGGAGACACCGGAGCTCCTCGCGCTGGCAGCGCGGGATTCGCACATCCGGGCGGTCGTCGGCTGGGCGAGCCTCACCGACCCGGGTATCGCCGACCGGCTCGCGGAACTGCGCGAGGGTCCCGGCGGCTCCGCGCTCGTCGGCATCCGGCACGGCATCCAGGACGAGGCCGACCCGGACTGGACGGCGCGTCCCGAGGTCCGTCGCGGCATCGCGGCGGTCGGCGCCGCGGGCCTGGTGTACGACCTGCTGGTACGCCCGGACCAACTCGCCACGGCCGTCCGGACCGTACGCGAACTTCCCGACGTCCGCTTCGTCCTGGACCACGCCGGCAACCCGGTCATCGGCACGGACACCCTGGAGCCGTGGACCGCCCTGCTGACCGAGCTGGCCGACTGCCCGAACGTCGCCGTGAAACTGTCGGGCCTGGTCACCCGTACCGGCCCCACTCCCGCGGACGACCTACGCCCCTACGCGGACGTCCTGCTCGCCACCATCGGCCCCCACCACCTCATGTACGGCTCGGACTGGCCGGTCTGCCTGCTCGCGGCCGGCTACGACGACGTCCTGGCCGTCGCCGAGGCCCTCACCGACCAACTGAGCGCCGCCGAACGGGAGTCGGTCTTCGGCACGACGGCCGCGCGCTGGTACGGCATCGAGACCGCTACCGCTGCCGAAACCCCCGGGACCACGGCATGAGGGCCGCCGGCCGCCTCGGTCGTACGAGTGTCCGCGTCAGCCCCCTGGGGTTCGGCGCCGCCCCCATCGGCAACCTCTACACCCCCCTCGACGAGCACCAGGCACGGGCCGCGGTCGACGCCGCCTGGGACGCCGGCGTGCGCTACTACGACACCGCCCCGCACTACGGCCTCGGCCTCTCCGAACGACGGCTCGGCGCGGCTCTCGCCCACCGGCCGCGCACGGAGTTCACCGTCTCCACCAAGGTCGGCCGCCTCCTGGAACCCCACCCCGCGCCCACCGGTTCCGACCTGGCCGCCGGGGGCTTCGCCGTACCGGACACGCTGATCCGCCGCCCCGACTACTCGCGCGACGGCGTACTGCGCAGCCTGGAGAGCAGCCTGATCCGGCTCGGCCTCGACCGGGTGGACATCGTGTACGTCCATGACCCCGACGACCACCTGGACGCCGCCCTCGGCCAGGCGCTGCCCGCCCTGTCCGCGCTGCGCGACCAGGGCGTCATCGGCGCGGTCGGCGTCGGTATGAACGCGGTCGCCCCGCTGCTGCGGGTCGTCGCCGAGGCGGACGTGGACGCCGTGATGGTGGCCGGCCGGTGGACGCTGGTCGACCGCACCGCCCGCCCGTTGCTTGACGCGTGCAAGGAGCGCGGGGTCTCGGTGGTCTCTGCGGCGCCGTTCAACTCAGGCCTGCTGAGCCGCCCGAGCCCGCCCGACGACGCCTTCTTCGACTACGGTCCCGCCCCCGAGGCGATGCTGCGCCGCGCCCGGCAGCTCGCCGAGGTATGCGCCCACCACGGCACGGTCCTTCCGCACGCCGCCGTCCGCTTCCCGCTCCGGGACCAGGTCGTGGCCGGTGTGGTGGCGGGCTTCCGCTCCCCCGCGGAGGTCGAGTCCGCCGCGGGGTGGGCCGCCACGGACCTGCCCGAGGCCACGTGGCGGGAGCTGGACGCGGTCATCGGCTGAAGTGCCGCCCTGGTCCTGCTGGTCCTGCTGGTCCTACTGGTCCTACTGGTCCGCCGACTTCGCCGATGCCTCGATGACGCGGCGCAGCCCCGTGGTGAGCTGCTCGGCGTCGGTGGCCGTCTCGGGGTCGAAGGTCCACTGCGCGATGAGCCCCATCATCAGGGTCGTATAGAACTGCCCGACCGTGTCGACCTCCTCCTCGGTGACGTCCTCCTCCAGGCCGCCCAGGAACAGCGGGACCAGCCCCCGTGATCCCTCACGCTGAGCACGCGCCAAGTGGTCGCGGACCTCGGGCAGTTGGTCACCCATGGCCACGATCTCCATGCTCAGCCGCCACATCGAGTGGGGCTCACGCATGGTGCTGATGATGTTCGACCAGACCTCCTGGAACCGTTCGAGGGAGCCCGGCGCGGCACCGCTGCTGACGCCCTCGCCGGGGTCGAAGGCGTCGGACAGGCCCTCCACCAGGGAGACGTACGCGTCCGCGAGGAGCTTGTCCTTCGACCCGTAGTGGTAGCCGATCGAGGCGAGGTTCGTCCCCGACTCCTTCACGATGTCGCGCGCGGTCGTGCGCACGAAACCCTTCTCCAGCAGGCAGCGCTTGGCGCCTTCGAGCAGATCCTCACGATGTCCCATGCGGGCCAGCGTACCCCGATCCATACATTCGTCCCATATGCCTGTCTTATACGCTCGTACTAGACAAGTGTTTAAGACGCTCGTACAGTCCCTGTCATGACGACCTCGGAGTGCACGACCAACACGCCCCCTTCCCTTGCGGGGCGCCGCGAATGGACCGCTCTCGGTGTGCTGATGCTGCCGCTGCTGCTGGTCTCGATGGACGTCTCGGTCCTCTATTTCGCGATCCCCTCGATCAGCGCGGACCTGGAGCCGAGCGGCACCCAGCAACTGTGGATCTTCGACATCTACGCGTTCGTGCTGGCCGGCCTGCTGATGACGATGGGCTCGCTCGGCGACCGCGTCGGCAGCCGCAGGCTCCTGCTGTTCGGCGCCGCCGCCTTCGGTACGGCCTCGCTGGTGGCCGCGTACGCGAACAGCGCCGAGACCCTGATCGCGGCCCGCGCGGTTCTCGGCATCGGCGGCGCGACGCTGATGCCGTCGACGATGGCGTTGGTCCGCACGATGTTCACGGACCCCGGCCAGCGGGCGAAGGCGATCGGACTGTGGTCCGGCGTCATGACCGGCGGAGTCGCGCTGGGCTCGGTGATGAGCGGCGTCCTCGTCGAGTACTTCTGGTGGGGCTCGGTCTTCCTGGTGAACCTGCCCGCGATGGCGTTGCTGCTGGTCCTCGGCCCGATCCTGCTGCCCGAGTCCAGGAACCCCGAGCCGGGTCGCTTCGACCTCCTCAGCGTCCCCCTCTCGATGGCCGCCGTGCTGCCCGTGATCTACGGCCTGAAGGAACTCACGGCCGAGGGCTGGCACGCCCAGTACGTCCTCTCGGTCACCGTCGGCCTGTTCTTCGGCTACCTCTTCGTCCAGCGCCAGCGCACCGCGAAGTCCCCACTGATCTCCCCGGCCCTGTTCCGCGGGCCCGGATTCACCCCCGCTGTCGTCCTCAACCTCGTCTCGGCGTTCGCCATGATGGGTTCGGCGTACTTCACGACTCAGTACATCCAGTCGGTGCTCGACAAGAGCGCACTGGAGGCCGCGCTCTGGGCGCTGCTCCCCTCGGTACTCATCGGCGTCGCGGCACCGGTCTCCGGCCGGCTCGTGCAGAACGGCGTCGACCGTGCCCATGTCGTCACGGCGGGCTTCGTCCTCGCCGCGTGCGGCTACGGTCTGCTGGCCCTCGCCGGTACCGACTCGATGTGGCTGGTGCTCGCCGGCGCCGGCGTCCTCGCGTCCGGAATCGTCACCGTGATGTCCCAGATGATGGATCTCGCCCTCGGCACCGTCCCCGTCGGCAACGCGGGCGCCGCCTCCTCCCTCCTGGAGACGGGCGCGGAGTTCGGCGGCGCGCTCGGCATGGCGGTCCTCGGCTCCATCGGCACGGCGTTCTACCGCGACGAGATCCCGTCCGACGCACCGGCCGCCGCCCACGAGACCCTGGGCAGCGCCCTCGCAGTCGCCCGGCAACTGCCCGCCGACACGGGCCAGGCTCTGGCGAGCGCCGCCCGTGAGGCGTTCACCAGCGGCATGCAGGCGGCTGCGATCGCGGGGGCGGTGCTGCTGCTGGGGGCGGCGGCGCTGGCCGCGGCAACGCTGCGGGGGATACGGGTACGGGAGGCCGAGGAGGCGCTCTACAGCCCGACCGGCGTTTGAGGACGAGCGCGTTCAGCGCAACGGCGGGGGTCTGGGGGCGGCAGCCCCCAGGTACGAGAGCCGAGGAAGCGCTCTACAGCCCGACCGGCGTTTGAGGACGAGCGCGTTCAGCGCGACAGCGGGGGTCTGGGGGCGGCAGCCCCCAGGTACGGGACGGGCAGGGGCGGAGGGGGCGAGAAAACCCGACCGCCCGCTGTCAGTCCCCCGTGCCAGGATGGTCCCGTGGCACAGACTTTCGGTACGCCGTTCATCGGCCGGGCAGACGAACTCGCCCGGCTCACCGACGTGCTGACCCGCGCCAGGAACGGCGACCCCCACGCCGTACTGGTGGCGGGCGACGCCGGCGTCGGCAAAACCCGCACGGTGACAGAAGCCGCCACCCACGCCGCCGACACCGGCATGACGGTCCTCACCGGTCACTGCGTGGACCTCGGCGACGTCGGCCTGCCGTACCTGCCGTTCACGGAGATCCTCGGCGCACTGGCGGCCGACGAGCGGTTCACCGGGGCGCTGGCCGCACACCCCGCGGTCAACCCCCTGCTGGGTACCGGAAGCGACGGCGCCCACGACACCGGCAACCGGCTCCGCCTCTTCGAGGGCATGGCCTCCCTGCTCTCCGACGCCGCCGACATCACCCCCCTCCTGCTGATCCTCGAAGACCTCCACTGGGCGGACCAGTCCTCGCGCGACCTGCTGCGCTTCCTGCTCAGCCGCGGCCTCCTCCAGAGCCCGGCCTCAGGCGCCCCTCCGCATCCACTGGCGATCTTCGCCTCGTACCGTGCGGACGACCTGCACCGCCGCCACCCCCTGCGCCCGCTGCTCGCCGAGCTGGTCCGGCTGCCCGCCGTCGACCGGCTGGAACTGCGTCCGCTGGCCGACGCCGACGTGGCCCGGCTGGTACGGGAACTGCGGACGGGCCCGCTGTCCGACACGACCGTCCGCCGTATCGTCGACCGCGCCGAGGGCAACGCCTTCTACGCGGAGGAGCTGCTCGCCGCCACCGCCGACCCGCTCCCCGGCGACACCGGCCCGGTGTCCGGCGCCATGCCGAGCGGCCTGGCCGACCTGCTCCTGATCCGTATCGAGCAACTCTCCGACACCGCACAGCAGGTGCTGCGCACGGCGGCCGTCGCCGGCCGTCGCGTCGAGCACGAGCTGCTGCGTGACGCCGTACAACTACCCGAGGACGAGCTGGAGTCGGCGCTGCGCGAGGCCGTCGGCCGGCAGCTGCTGGTCCCGGGCGAGGACGCCACCTACTCCTTCCGGCACGCCCTGACCCGCGAGGCGGTGTACGCCGATCTGTTGCCCGGGGAGCGAGTCCGGCTGCACCGCACGTTCGCCAAACTCCTTGCGGGGCAAGGGCATTCGGCCAAGAGCGCGGCAGAGCGGGCTCATCACTCGCGGGAGAGCCACGACCTGGCCGACGCCCTCGTCGCCTCCCTCGAAGCCGCCGATCACGCCCAGCGGGTCGGCGCGCCCGCCGAAGAGCTGCGCCATCTGGAGACCGCGCTCGAACTGTGGCCCGCGGTGGACCCCGCGGCCCGCCCCGAGGCCGCCGCCGGCCCGGTGGCCCTCACTTTGCGTGCCTCCGCGGCCGCCGCGCACGCCGGGGAGTCGCACCGTGCGGTCTCCCTCAGCCGCTCCGCTCTCGCCAGGGCCGGTTCGGACGCCGATTCCGAACTGGCCGCACGCGTCCGCTACACCCTGGCGGGCAATCTGATGCGCGTCGACAGCCTGAAGGCGGCGTTCACGTACAGCAGCGAGGCGCTCGCCATGATCCCCGCCGAGCCTCCGTCGCACACCTGGGTGTGGGCGGCGGCCACCCATGTCATGGCAGCGCGCTATATGGGGCAGGACCAGGACGCCGAGCGCGTCGCACGCCAGGCGCTGCGCATCGCCGAGGAGCTCCAACTGGCAGACGCTCAGGCCGACTTGATCATCTCAATGGTCGGTCTGGAGGGGCACAATCGGCGCACCGCCGAAGGCCGGGACCGGCTGCGACTGGCGCGCGACCTGGCCCGCCGCGCGGGCAATGTCACGATCGAGATGCGCGCGTACTTCAACCTCGCCATCGGCTGCTACGAATCCGGTGACCTGGACGAATGCCTCGGCCGGCTCTCCGAAGGACTGGAGCGCGCGAACCGCTCCGGGCTCATCTCCGCGCCGTACGCCCTGGAGCTGCGCTACCTCCAGTCGCTCGTCCTCTACACCCTGGGCCGCTGGGACGAGTGCGCCCGAGCTGCAGCCGCCGACTCCGAACGGCTGCCCGCGGCGGGCGGTTTCGCGGTCGGTCCCGCGCTGTACGTCGCCCTTGCCCGCGGCGAGGAGCACGCCACCGAGCGTGCCCGCGCCCTGCTCGACGGGCCGTTCGACTGGATGGCCACGCTCGTCGCGGCCATCGTGCTGACCGATGCGGCGGCACTGCGGGGTGACGCCGAGGGAGCCGTCGCCTGCGTCCGCGACAACCTCGTCAGGCTCGCCGACGGCTCGGGGTCCGAGCGGCCCGACATCGGTGTGCGGCTCGCCGCGCTGGCCCTGTCCGCCGTCGCGGACGCGGCCGTCGAGCTGCGTCTCACCGGCGACGAGGCGGGGACCCGGCGCTGGACCGACACCGCCACCGAGCTGGTGGAGGTGGCCAGGGCCACGGCCGCCAAGGGTGAGGACGGCTCCGAGCAGGGACCCGAGGGGCTGGCCTGGCTGGCCCGCGCCGAGGCGGAGTGGCTGCGCGCGCACTCCGGTCCCGACGTCGCCGCGTGGGAGAAGGCGGTCGCCGCGTTCGGCTACGGCGACCCGTACGAACTGGCCCGCTGCGAACGACGCCTGGCCGAGGTCCTGCTGTCGGCGGACCGCCGCGAGGAAGCCGCGGAGCACGCGCGCGCGGCCCGCGACACGGCCGTCGGCCTCGGCGCCCTGCCGCTTCGCGAGGCCGTGGACACCCTCATCCGGCGCGGTCGCCTGGCCGAATCACCGTCCGCCGCCGACCGCATCGCCGTACTGACGGCCAGGGAGAGCGACGTCCTGCGCCTCCTCGCCCTCGGCCGCACCAACCGCCAGATCGGCGAGGAACTGTTCATCAGCGGCAAGACGGCAAGCGTCCACGTCTCGAACATCCTCGCCAAGCTGGGCGCCGCCGGCCGCACGGAGGCGGTGGCGATCGCTTACCGGGAGGGCATGATCGTGTCCGAGCCGACCGGTTGAACGAGGCGGGCGGCAGCGCCCCAAAGGGGCGCGGGGAACTGCGCGCCCAGCCACGATGCACCCGCAGCCGGCGCACCGGAATTCCGGCGGAGCGCTTACACGAAACGCCGGACAGGCTGAGTTTTCAGCCTGTCCGGCGTTTGAGGACGAGCGCGTTCAGCGCGATACGGGGGCCGGGGGCGGAGCCCCCAGCGGGACGGGCAGCCTCAGACGAGGTTGACCGACCGAGCCGACGTCGCACCGATCTCGTCGGCGACCTCCGTCAGCACGTTCTGCGGGACCGTGTCGTCCACGGTGAGGACCGCGAGGGCCTCCCCGCCGGCGACCGCGCGCGCGACCTGCATGCCGGCGATGTTGATGCCCGCCTCGCCGAAGATCCGGCCGACGGTGCCGACGACACCGGGGCGGTCCTCGTAGCCGAGCACGACCATGTGGTCGGCGAGCGCGAGGTCCACGTCGTACTCACCGACGGCGACGATCTTCTGCAGGTGCTTGGGACCGGCCAGCGTGCCGGAGACCGAGACCTCCTGGCCGTCGCCGAGCGTGCCGCGCACGGTGACGACGTTGCGGTGGTCCGGGGACTCCGAGCTCGTGGTCAGACGGACCTCGACGCCGCGTTCCTGCGCGAACAGCGGGGCGTTGACGTACGACACGGTCTCGTCGACCACGTCCTCGAACACGCCCTTCAGCGCGCTGAGTTCGAGCACCTTGACGTCGTGCTGGGTGATCTCGCCGTACACCTCGACGTCGAGGCGGACCGCGACCTCGCCCGCGAGGGCGGTGAAGATGCGGCCGAGGTTCTCGGCGAGCGGCAGGCCCGGCTTGACGTCCTCGGCGATGACGCCGCCCTGGACGTTCACCGCGTCCGGGACGAGTTCACCGGCGAGCGCGAGGCGCACCGAGCGGGCGACGGAGACACCGGCCTTCTCCTGCGCCTCGTCCGTGGAGGCACCGAGGTGCGGGGTGCAGACGACCTCGTCGAGTTCGAAGAGCGGGGAGTCCGTACAGGGCTCCTTCGAGTACACATCGAGGCCGGCGCCCGCGACGCGGCCCTCCTTGAGCGCCGAGTACAGCGCGACCTCGTCGACGATCCCGCCACGGGCGGCGTTGACGATCCGCACCGACGGCTTGACCTTGTGCAGCGCCTCGTCGCCGATGAGACCGAGGGTCTCGGGGGTCTTGGGCAGGTGCACGGTGATGAAGTCGGAGACTTCGAGCAGCTCGTCCAGCGTCAGGACCTTCACACCCATCTGCGCGGCCCGGGCGGGCTGGACGTAGGGGTCGTAGGCGACGACCTTCATGCCGAAGGCCGACATGCGCTGTGCGACGAGGGCACCGATGCGGCCGAGGCCGACGACACCGAGGGTCTTCTCGGCGAGCTCGACACCCGTGTACTTGCTGCGCTTCCACTCGCCGTTCTTCAGGGCCGTGTTGGCCTGCGGAATGTGGCGCGCGGTGGCAAGGAGCAGGCCGCAGGCGAGCTCGGCGGCGGTCACGATGTTCGAGGTGGGAGCGTTGACCACCATCACGCCGGCCTTGGTGGCGGCGGAGACGTCGACGTTGTCCAGGCCGACACCGGCTCGTGCGACGACCCTCAGCTTCTTCGCGGCGGCGACGGCCTCCGCGTCGACCTTCGTGGCCGAACGGATCAGGATCGCGTCGACATCGGCGATGGCGGGCAGCAGCTCGGCGCGGTCCGCACCGTTGCACTGCCGGATCTCGAAGTCGGGGCCCAGCGCGTCGACGGTCGCGGGCGACAGCTCTTCGGCGATGAGTACGACGGGTTTCGATGACGCAGTGCTCACGTGAGTCCTCACAGGTCCAATGCGGACGGCCGTCCCGACGGCCGCATGCGGTGGAGGGTTGTCAGCGGATCCGGGGAAGTGCACTTCCCCGGCATCGCTTGGCCGCGTGGAAGACGCACGACGCTGTGGGCCTGACGCGTTGTTGATGTGCAGCAGTGTAGTGGCGCCGACCGGGCCGCCTCACGCCCCTGCGGAAGGATCACCCGTCCGTGGCTGGACGGGATGGACAAGGCCGTGTTTCCAAGCGTTACCGGGGGTTCGCGGAAGGGGCCGGAGCAGTTGGCCACGACCCCTTCCGCGTACGGCTTACGCCTCGTCGTCGTTGACCCACGACATGAGCTTGCGGAGCTCCTTGCCGGTGGTCTCCAGGAGGGAGTTCTCGTCCTTGGTCTTGTACTCGTTGTACTTCTTCAGACCGCCGTGGTACTCGGCCATCCACTCACGGGCGAAGGTCCCGTCCTGGATCTCGGCGAGAACCTTCTTCATCTCGGCCTTGGTGGCGTCCGTGATGATCCGCGGGCCGGTGACGTAGTCGCCCCACTCAGCGGTCTCGGAGACGGACCAGCGCATCTTCTCCAGGCCACCCTCGTACATGAGGTCGACGATGAGCTTCAGCTCGTGGAGGCACTCGAAGTACGCGATCTCCGGCTGGTAGCCGGCCTCGGTCAGCGTCTCGAAGCCGGCCTTGACCAGCGCCGCCGTACCACCGCAGAGGACGGCCTGCTCACCGAACAGGTCGGTCTCGGTCTCCTCGGTGAAGGTCGTCTTGATGACGCCGGCACGGGTGCCGCCGATGCCCTTCGCGTACGACAGCGTCAGCGGGAAGGCCTTGCCGGTGGCGTCCTGCTCGACGGCCGCGATACACGGAACGCCGCGGCCCTCCTCGTACTGGCGGCGGACCAGGTGGCCCGGGCCCTTCGGGGCGACCATGCAGACGTCGATGCCGGCCGGCGGCTTGATGAAGTCGAAGCGGATGTTCAGGCCGTGGCCGAAGAACAGCGCGTCGCCCTCCTTGAGGTTGTCCTTGATGGACTCCTCGTAGACCTGCGCCTGGATCGGGTCCGGCACCAGGATCATGATGACGTCGGCCTCAGCGGCCGCCTCGGCCGGAGTCACCACGCGCAGGCCCTGCTCCTCGGCCTTCGCCTTGGACTTGGAGCCCTCGTGCAGACCGACGCGGACGTCGACACCCGAGTCGCGCAGCGACAGCGCGTGGGCGTGGCCCTGGCTGCCGTAGCCGATGACCGCGACCTTGCGGCCCTGGATGATGGACAGGTCGGCGTCGTCGTCGTAGAACAGCTCGGCCACTGGGGTTCTCCTTGGTGTGCGGTGTTGCGTCCCACCGTACGGCGGGCGGGGGAAGGGAAGTTCTCGGGTCTCGCTATACGGGCGGCCGACGAGTGCCGGCCGCCCGTTTCAAGCCTCAGGCAGATCGGTCAAGGGCGCGCAGCGAACGGTCGGTGATCGAGCGCGCGCCGCGGCCGATCGCGATCGTGCCGGACTGGACGAGCTCCTTGATGCCGAACGGCTCCAGCATCTTGAGCATGGCCTCCAGCTTGTCGCTGCCGCCGGTGGCCTCGATGGTGACGGCCTCCGGGGAGACATCGACGGTCTTGGCGCGGAACAGCTGGACGATCTCGACGATCTGGGAGCGCGTCTCGTTGTCGGCGCGCACCTTCACCAGAACGAGTTCGCGCTGAACGGCGGAGGCGGGCTCCAGCTCGACGATCTTCAGGACGTTGACGAGCTTGTTGAGCTGCTTGGTGACCTGTTCGAGGGGCAGTGCCTCGATCACGTTCACCACGATCGTGATGCGGGAGATCTCCGGGTGCTCGGTGACGCCGACGGCGAGCGAGTCGATGTTGAACCCGCGGCGCGAGAACAGGGCGGTGATCCTGGCGAGGACACCGGGCTTGTTCTCGACGAGGACGGAGAGGGTGTGCTTGCTCATGGGTCTGACTCGGCTCTCTCTCAGTCGTCTTCGTTGTCGCCGAAGTCGGGGCGGACGTCCCGGGCGAACATGACCTCGTCGTTGGATGTGCCGGCGGCGACCATCGGCCACACCATCGCGTCCTCGTGGACGATGAAGTCGACCACGACCGGGCGGTCGTTGATCGAGTTCGCCTCCTCGATGCACTTGTCGAGGTCGTCCGGGGACTCGCAGCGGATCGCGTAGCAGCCCATCGCCTCCGACAGCTTCACGAAGTCGGGCACGCGGGTGCCTGCGCTCGGCTGCTTGCCGTCCGCCTCCGGGCCGCTGTGCAGCACGGTGTTGGAGTAGCGCTGGTTGTAGAAGAGGGTCTGCCACTGGCGGACCATCCCGAGGGCGCCGTTGTTGATGATGGCGACCTTGATCGGGATGTTGTTCAGGGCGCAGGTGGTGAGCTCCTGGTTGGTCATCTGGAAGCAGCCGTCGCCGTCGATCGCCCAGACCGTACGGTCCGGCCGGCCGGCCTTGGCGCCCATCGCGGCCGGGACCGCGTAGCCCATCGTGCCGGCGCCGCCGGAGTTCAGCCAGGTCGCGGGCTTCTCGTACTGGACGTAGTGCGCGGCCCACATCTGGTGCTGGCCGACGCCCGCGGCAAAGATCGTGCCCTCCGGGGCGAGCTGCCCGATGCGCTCGATGACCTGCTGCGGGGCGAGCGAGCCGTTGTCGGGCTGCTCATAGCCGAGCGGGTACGTCTCGCGCCAGCGGTTGAGGTCCTTCCACCAAGCGCTGTAGTCGCCGGTGTGGCCCTCGCTGTGTTCCTTCTGCACGGCCTGGATCAGGTCGGCGACGACCTCGCGGGCGTCACCGACGATCGGCACGTCGGCGGCGCGGTTCTTGCCGATCTCCGCGGGGTCGATGTCGGCGTGAACGATCTTGGCGTACGGGGCGAAGCTGTCCAGCTTGCCGGTGACGCGGTCGTCGAAGCGGGCTCCGAGGGCGACGATCAGGTCGGCCTTCTGCAGCGCGGTGACGGCGGTGACCGCACCGTGCATGCCCGGCATTCCCACGTGCAGCGGGTGGCTGTCGGGGAATGCGCCGAGCGCCATCAGTGTGGTGGTGACGGGCGCTCCGGTGAGTTCTGCGAGGACCTTCAGCTCGGCGGTGGCGTTCGCCTTGAGGACGCCGCCGCCGACGTAGAGGACCGGCCGCTTCGCGGCGGTGATCAGTTTCGCGGCCTCGCGGATCTGCTTGGCGTGCGGCTTGGTCACCGGGCGGTAGCCGGGCAGGTCCATGACCGGCGGCCAGGAGAAGGTGGTCCTGGCCTGGAGGATGTCCTTGGGGATGTCGACCAGGACCGGCCCCGGGCGGCCGCTGGAGGCGATGTGGAACGCCTGCGCGATCGCCTGCGGGATGTCCTCAGCCTTGGTGACCAGGAAACTGTGCTTGGTGATCGGCATGGTGATGCCGACGATGTCCGCCTCCTGGAAGGCGTCCGTGCCGATCGCCTTGGACACGACCTGCCCGGTGATCGCGACCAGCGGCACGGAGTCCATATGGGCGTCCGCGATCGGGGTGACCAGGTTGGTGGCGCCCGGCCCGGACGTCGCCATGCACACTCCGACCTTGCCGGTGGCCTGCGCGTACCCGGTGGCCGCGTGACCCGCGCCCTGCTCGTGGCGGACCAACACGTGCCGCACCCGGGTGGAGTCCATCAGGGGGTCGTACGCCGGGAGGATGGTGCCGCCGGGAATGCCGAATACCGTGTCGGCCCCGACCTCCTCAAGAGAACGGACGAGGGACTGCGCTCCCGTCACCTGCTCGGGGGCGGACTGCTGTCCTCCGGAACGGGGCCGCGGCTGCGGGTGATGGGCCCCGGTGGCCTGCTCGGTCATCGGCATTCTCTTCTCGATGCTGAGGGTTTTTGCGAAGTTTGTGCGGTGTACGACTGGTGCCAGTGCAACAAAAAACCCCTCGTGCCGTGAGGCAAGCGAGGGGAGCGCGCCGGTGCGATCGCTGGGTATTCCGGTTCAATCGATCCGGTGGGTCCCAGCTCAGCCGACGCGCTTTCCAAGTACGAGAATTCGGGTGCGCATGGCATTGACCCTCCCCCCGGCACGCACCGACTGTCAAGTGGGTGGGACGGGAGTCTCATTATGTGAGCGGAGGACCGTACCGCCCCCATAGACAGCGGCCACCCCTCCGGTGTACACCCCCGCACCTCCACCCGCGAACACGGGTTCGACGGGCCCGTGCGGTACCGGGTAGTGGCCCATGGACAGCGCCCTGCGCAGCCGGTATTCGTCCAGCGGCGCGGAGAACGCCATTCCCTGACCATGGGTGCAGCCCATCGCGCGCAGGGCGACGACCTGCTCCGGAAGGTCCACGCCGTCGGCCACGGACTGCAGCCCGAGGTCGGTGGCGATCCGCAGCAGCCCGCTGGTGATCTTGTGCAGCCGCGCGGACTCGACGACACCCTCGACGAGGTCCCTGTCCAGTTTCAGTACGTCGACGGGGAGCCGTCTCAGCGCGGTGATCGCGGCATGGCCGCTGCCGAAGCCGTCCAGGGCGATCCGGACCCCGAGCCGCCGCAGCGCGTTCAGCCGGCGCTCCAGCTCGTCCAGGGAGACCCGCGGGTCGGTGTCGGCCAGCTCGATGATCAGGGCGCCGGAGGGGAGCTCGTACCGGGTCAGCAGGGCCTCCACGGAGCCGAGGGGCCCCGAGCGGTCCAGCAGGCGCCGGGCGTTCATCCGGACAGCGACGGGCAGCATGACGCCGGTGGCGGCGCGCTCGGCGGCCTGCTCGACAGCCTCCTGCAGCATCCAGCGTCCCAGCTCGGCGGTCCTGTCGCTGTCCTCGGCGACGCGCAGGAACTCCGCGGGCGTGAACAGGACGCCCTGGGAGGAACGCCAGCGGGCCTGGGCGGCGACCGTCGTGATCCGGCCGTTGTCGAGCGACACCACGGGCTGGTGCAGCAGCGTGAACTCGCCGTCCTGCAAGGCGGAGCGCAGCCTTGTCGCCAGCTCCGCCTTGCGTACGACGTCCTGCTGCATCTGGGGCGCATACAGCTCGACGCGGCCCTTGCCCGCCGCCTTGGCGCGATACATGGCGAGGTCGGCGTTTCGCAGCAATTCGCCCGCGCCCAGCCCCGGTTCGGCGAAGCCGACGCCGATGGACGCGGCGACGCGGACATCGTTGCCGTCGATGATGTACGGCTGCGAGAGCGTGATTCTGAGGCGGTCGGCCAGCTCGAGGATCTGGTGCTCGCGGGCGGTGCCGTCACAGGTGCCGTCGCCGACGATGAGCGCCGCGAACTCGTCGCCGCCGAGGCGGGCGGCGGTGTCGCCGTGCCGCACGGAGTCCTGGAGTCTGCGGGCGGCATGGACGAGGAGTTCGTCGCCGGCCTGGTGCCCGATCGTGTCGTTGACCGCTTTGAAGCCGTCGAGGTCGATGAAGAGGACGGCGGTGCCGCGGTCGGAGGAGCGACGGCCGGAGAGCGCCTGCTGGACGCGCCGGGTGAAAAGGGCGCGGTTGGGCAGGTCGGTGAGTGGGTCGTGCTCGGCGTTGTGCTGCAACTGCGCCTGCAGACGCACCCGTTCGGTCACGTCTCGGCTGTTGAAGATGAGGCCGCCGTGGTGCCGGTTGACCGTGGACTCCACGTTCAGCCAGCCGCCGTCGCCGGACCGGAAGCGGCACTCGATGCGGGTCGTGGGCTCCTCGATGTGACTCGCGGCCAGGAAGCGGCGCACTTCGTGGACCACACAGCCGAGGTCCTCGGGGTGGATGAGCGAGGCGAGTTCACAACCCACGAGATCGTCGGCGTCCCGGCCGTAGACCCCGGCCGCGGCCGGACTGACGTACCTGAGAATGCCGTTCGGCGCTGCGATCATGATGACGTCGCTGGAGCCCTGCACCAGGGAGCGGAAGTGGTTCTCCTTCTGGGCCAGTTCCTGGGTGAGGGTGATGTTGTCGAGGAGCATGATGCCCTGGCGGACGACGAGGGCGAGCACGACAAGGCCGGCGGTGATGAGCACCACACGGTCCACGTTGCGACCGTTCAGAACGTTGTAGAGGATCCCCAGGGTGCAGACGGCGGCGGCCAGGTAGGGCGTGAGGGCGGCCAGCGATCCGGCGATGGGACGGGTGGCCTGGTATCGACTGTGCCCGGTGCTCTGGCCCTCGTCGTGGACCGCGCCGTGGAGGGGCACGTGCAGCTGTCCTCCCATGTGCCCCGACCGTCCCTCCTGCCGCTGTCCCAGAATGTGTTCGTGCACCACGCGCGCGTGCCCGTCGATGTCATACCGGTCGGCGTCCGGCTGACCGTGCCGGGGGGTGACCCAGGGGGCGTACGCGAGGAGCAGTGAGCCGGCGAACCAGCCCGCGTCGAGGAGCTGTCCCGAGCGGTAGTCGTTGTGCAGCAGGGGTGAGGTGAACAGGGCGTCGCACATCACGGTCAGGGCGAGCGCGCCGACCGCGGTGTTCACCGCGGAGCGGTTCACCGACGAGCGCCTGAAGTGCAGCGCGAGCACCATGCTGACCAGCGCGATGTCCAGCAGCGGGTACGCCAGTGAGAGCGCGGTGTGCGCGACGCTCGGCCCGTCGAACTTCGCCGCCTGGGCGAGCGCGAGACTCCAGGACAGCGTGAGCAACGAGCCGCCGATCAGCCAGGAGTCGAGCGCCAGACAGACCCAACCCGCTTTGGTCACGGGCCTCTTGGCGAGCACGAGCAGTCCCACGATGGCGGGCGGCGCGAAGCAGAGGAAGAACACGTCGGCGAAACTCGGGCTGGGCATGGGGCGGTCGAGGACGACCTCGTACCATCCCCAGACGGCGTTGCCCAGGCATGCCATGACCGAGGAGAGCGCGAACAGCAGCCAGGCGGGTCGAAAACGGCTGCGGCGGCTCTGGGCATAGCGGAAGCAGGAGACCGCTGCGGCGCCCGCGGCGGCACTCAGTCCGAAGTCGCCCATGAAGAGTGCGAGGCTCGCGGAGCCCCAGCCGAGCGCGGAACCGACGGCGTATCCCGCGCACACCAGGGCCAGTACGAGTTGCGAGACCAGGCCTTTCCCGCCACCGAGCACCGGCCGACGGGTCAGGAGCGCTCCGGGGGAACTCACCGGGCCCACCCGGTCCGCACCCCGGCATCCCGCTGGTCCGCGTGGGCGTGCCTCCGGCGGCCGTTGGGCCTGTGGTGGTGATGGCCACCCCGGCAGCCGTGGCCGCACTGCCCGCGTCTCCGCGTGGCCGCGCGCCAGGGTCGTCGGCGGCGGCCCCGCCGCGTCGGATCGTTGGTCCATAGGCCGTGCATCGCCCGTCGCCCCCCTCGCAGTCCGAATGTCCATCCCCGGCGCCGACGGTGCACGGCGCAGCCCCAGTCGGGACGATACACCAGTCTCGTCACTCAGGGACATAGTTCCTCTACGCTCCGTGACGACCAGGGAGTTTGTCGGTACTGCCCGCATTCAGGGGACTGCGGAGGGTGTAAAAAGCGGACGGGGAGCGAACGGGACATGGCCCGCGCGCCCTTGACGAGCCCGCCACGCGCCCCGTCATCAGGTGGCCCCCGTGCCCGTCGTAAGCACCACGTTCCGCAGCGGCTCCCGGTTCACGAAACGGTTCAACTGCGCGACCAGGAGCCGCTTGGCACGCGGCAGGAACGCGGACGTGGGCCCGCCGACGTGGGGGCTGATGAGCACGCCGGGCGCCTGCCACAACGGGTGCCCCTGGGGCAGCGGTTCGGGGTCGGTGACATCGAGGGCCGCGGTGATGCGGCCGCTCTCCAGCTCGGCGAGGAGCGCTTTGGTGTCGACGACGGGGCCGCGGGCGACGTTCACCAGGAGGGAGCCGTCCTTCATGTGGGCGAGGAAGTCCGCGTTCACCAGGCCTCGGGTGGTGTCGTCGAGGGGCGTGGACAGGACGACGACGTCGGCCTCGGGCAGCAGGGCGGGCAGTTCGGCGAGTGCGTGCACCGGACCGCGCTCCGTGGTGCGCGCGGAGCGCGCGACGCGCGCCACCCGCGCGAGCTCGAAGGGAGTGAGCCGGTCCTCGATGGCGGACCCGATCGACCCGTAGCCCACGATGAGGACGGACTTGTCGGCCAGTGCCGGGTGGAACCCCGACTTCCACTCCCCCTTGTCCTGTGCTCGTACGAAGTCGGGGATGCCCCTCAGCGAGGCGAGGATCAGCGCCAGGGCCAGTTCACCGGTGCTCGCCTCGTGCACTCCTCGCGCGTTGCACAACTGCACGCCGACGGGCAGGACTTCGAGGCCCGGCAGGACGTGGTCGACGCCGGCGGAGAGCGTCTGCAGGACCCGTACCGAGGTCATCGCGGACATCGGCCGCCGCGAGACGGCCGGCGGCTTCATATAGGGCACGACATAGAACGCGCAATCGGCCGGATCCGCGGGAAACTCCTGGTCACCATTCCAGTAGCGGTAGTTGAGACCCGCTGGAAGCCCGTCGATGTCCTCGGCCCGAAAGGGAAGCCATACGTCTGAAGTCATGCTCAGGAGGCTATGTCAGGCACCGTGACGTGCAGAGGTTAGGTTGGGGAGCCGGAAGAGGGAGGGTTACGGCCAGGTGGAGCGCAGGACGGTCGGGGCGGCGGCGCTCGAAGTGGGAGCGGTCGGGCTCGGGTGCATGCCGATGAGCTGGGCGTACACCGGCTCGCGGCAGCACGGTGAGGAGTCGCTCCGTGCGGTGCACGCGGCACTCGACCGGGGTTCGACACTGCTCGACACGGCCGACATGTACGGCCCCTTCACCAACGAGCTCCTGGTGGGGCGGGTGTTGAAGGAGCGGCGCTCGGAGGCCTTCGTGTCGACCAAGGTCGGCCTCCTGGTGGGCGAGCAGCACATCGTGGCCAACGGCAGGCCGGGCTATGTGAAGCGGGCGTGCGACGCGTCGCTGCGCCGCCTCCAGACGGACGTGATCGATCTCTACCAGCTCCACCGCGCCGACCCGGAGGTTCCGGTCGAGGAGACCTGGGGTGCGATGGCGGACCTGGTGACAGCCGGGAAGGTGCGCTCGCTCGGACTGTGCGCGGTGGGCGCCCGCTCCGCCCGCCGCTCGGGGGCACGGCTGCACGACGGAACGATCAGGCAGCTCGAGCGGGTGCAGCAGGTCTTCCCCGTGAGCGCCGTGGAGGCCGAGCTGTCGGTGTGGTCCACGGAGGCGCTGGACGCGCTGCTGCCGTGGTGCGCGGCCCACGGGGTCGGCTTCCTGGCGGCGATGCCCCTCGGCAACGGTTTCCTGACCGGCACACTGACCCCCGGCGAGGGCTTCGAGCCCGACGACGTACGTGCCCGGCACCCCCGCTTCACCGCCGAGATGATGGCCGCGAACCAGCCGATCGTCGTCGGCCTGCGACGCGTCGCCCGGCGGCACGGATCCCACGAGAGCGCCGTCCCGCCCGCGCAGGTGGCGCTGGCCTGGGTGCTGGCCCAGGGCCGGCACGTGGTGCCGGTGCCGGGGGCCAAGCGGGAGCGGTGGGTCGCGGAGAACGCGGGGGCGGCCGCGCTGCAACTGACGGCTGAGGACCTGGCGGAGGTGGCGGGGTTGCCGGAGGCGCAGGGATCCTGGGAGTAGGCCGCACCGCCGGCGTAACCGGCGGACAGCCGGAGCGACCGGCGAGCCGTACGCGCCCGGGTCCAGGAGTCACGTCGCTTGATTGTTTGTCCGTGATCGGGAACTCGTGGGACGCGAGCGGTGTATGAACAGTAGGACCGCCGCGTCGAAGGGACCCCATGATCGTGCAACGACGAGTGGTGACGGCCGTCTTGGCCACGGCCGCGCTTCTGGTGACGGCCGGCTGTTCCTCCGACGACGGAGGGACGACAGCCGGCGGCGGAGGCACGTCGCCGAGCAGCAGCAGTGCCGGCGGCAGTACGGAGCCGGGGGCCTCGTCCTCCGCTGAGGCCTCCGAGGAGACACCGCCCGCCAAGGGCTCGGTGAAGGTCGTGCGCACCGTCACCGAGGGCCTCGACTCCCCCTGGGGCCTGGCACCGCTGCCCGAGGGCGACCTGCTGGTGTCCTCGCGCGACGAGGGGACGATCACGCGGGTCGACGGGGAGAGCGGCAAGAAGACGGAGCTGGGCGAGGTGTCAGGGGTGGCCCCCGAGGGAGAGGGCGGCCTCCTGGGGATCGCACTCTCCCCGGACTACGCCTCGGACCACCTGGTCTACGCGTACTTCACCACGGTCTCGGACAACCGCATCGTCCGCATGCTGTACGACGAGAACAAACCGTCCGGGGAGCAGCTCGGCTCACCGGACACGATCTTCAGGAGTATCCCCAAGGGATACATCCACAACGGCGGCCGGATCGCCTTCGGCCCGGACAAGATGCTGTACGCGGGGGCGGGTGAGACGGGCCAGACGGGTCTGGCCCAGGACACCAAGTCACTGGGCGGCAAGATCCTGCGGATGACTCCCGAGGGCGAGCCGGCGCCGGGCAATCCCTTCGACGACTCGGTCGTCTACTCGTACGGGCATCGCAACGTCCAGGGTCTCGCCTGGGACGACAAGCAGCGGTTGTGGGCCGCCGAGTTCGGCCAGGACACCTGGGACGAGCTGAACCAGATCAAACCGGGCGGGAACTACGGCTGGCCGGTGGTCGAGGGCGAGAGCGACAACTCCAAGTATCTGAACCCGGTCGCCCAGTGGCACACGGACGACGCCTCCCCGAGCGGCATCGCCTACGCGCAGGGCTCCATCTGGATGGCGGGCCTCAGGGGCGAACGCCTGTGGCGCATCCCCTTGAACGGCACCGAGACCTCAGCCGAACCGCAGGCCTTCCTGGAAGGTGACTACGGCCGCCTGCGGACGGTGGTGTCGGCGGGCGGCGACAAGCTCTGGCTGGTGACGAGTGAGACGGACGGGCGGGGCAGCCCCGGGGAGGGGGACGACAGGATTCTGGAGCTTGAGGTGACGTGATTGCGGAACTGAGGATGTAGGGGCGTAGCGGTGGGCTGCTCGCTCAGTCCCTGTCGGGCCTCTCGATTTCCGTCGTGTTCCCCTCGGGCTCCGTCCCGTTCCCCTCGGGCACCCCGGTCCCGGTCGCGTCCCTGTCGGGCTCCACGGCGCCCGTCGCGTCCCCATCGGGCACCCCGGTCCCGTCCCCGTCGGGCTCCCCGGCCCCCGTCGCGTCCCCATCTGGCTCCGTCGCGTCCCCATCGGGCTCCTCGGCCTCCGTCACGTCCGCGGCCGGGCTTCGCGGAGTCGCCGGTTCGGGCGCCGGTGCTCGTACGACCACCTTGCCCGAGGACAGGTCTATGGGGCCGTGGCCGGGGTCACCGTCGTCCAGGTCCACGCGGCTCAGTTCCAGGCGCTTGCGTTCGTCGTTGGTGTGCTTGCGGCCCGGTGAGAACAGCTCCTCGAACATGTTGAACACGGCGCCTCCCTCGGCCCGGATCCTTTACAGCGTAAACCTCAGCCCAGGGCTTGGGCGGCAGGGGTCTCGGGCGGGAACAACCGCAGGCGGTGGGCCATGGCCGCCGCCTCACCTCGGCCGGATACGCCGAGCTTCGCGAGGATGTTCGACACATGGACGCTGGCCGTCTTGGGGGAGATGAAGAGTTCCTCGGCGATCTGGCGGTTGCTGCGGCCGGCGGCGACGAGGCGCAGGACATCGCGCTCACGGCTGGTGAGGCCGAGGGCGACCGCGGGGTCGACGGGGGCCAGGGCGGACCGCCCGGGGGCTCGGCCCAGGACGAGACGGGCCCGCTGGGCGAGCAGCGCGACGGCGTCGGCGAGGGGGCGCGCGCCGAGGTGGCCGGCAGCGGCCCCGGCCAGGCGGAGGAGTTCCGTGGCGCGCTCCCGGTCGTCGCCGTCCGCGCCCGAGGCCAGCAGGGCGTCGGCGAGGCGATGGCGTACACGCGCGAGGTCGTAGGGGCGCTCCAGGGGTTCGAAGGCGGCGACCACCCCGCACCAGTCGCTCGGGATGGTCACGCCCTCGGCACGGTGGAGCTCGGCGTGCACCCACTTCTCGTACGCGAGCCAGAGGGGCGCGCCGGTTGCCAGGGACTTGGCGGCGGAGCGGAGCTGATCCACCGTCTCGGCGCGGCCCGCTTCGGCGACCGGCAGCCCGCGAGCGTCGGCCTCCGCGGTGGCGGCGGCGAGCAGCAGTGGCCAGCCGTAACGCTGGGTGCCGGGCGGGAAGCCCGCGCTCAGGGCCTCGTCCAGGGCGGCGCGGGCGTCGAGGATGCGGCCCTCGGCGGTGGCGATACCGATCGCGGTGCTGAGCAACGGGAGAGAGTGCTGGGGCATGGGGTCATGGGTGCCGAAGCGGGCGCGGGCGGCAGCCAGTTGGCGTCCCGACTCGGCGAGATCACCGCGAGCCAGCGCGACTTGGGAGAGTCGGATGCCGGCGAACCCGGAAGCCTTGCCGTTGAGCCCGATACGCAGCGCCTTTCCCGCGGCCTCGACGGCCTCGTCCCAGCGCCCGAGCGAGTCGAGCGACTCCGAGAAATTGCCCCAGATATAGGTCTCGGTGTCCAACAGGCCCTTCCGCTTGGCGAGTTCAACGCCTTCGCCCAGGACTGAGACGGCCTCGCGAGAGCGGCCGAGCGACTCCAGATGGGAGGGCAGGTTGATGTGGACGCGGCCCACGACGAGGGAGGCGCCGTGTCGGTTCACCAGATCCTTGACCTTGTACAGCTCCGCGAGACCCGCCTCGATGTCGCCGGCGTCGACCATGAGGCCGCCGAGCGTGAGCCGGGCGTTCAGCTCGATGTCCCGGGCGCCGACCATGCGCGCGTACTCCACGGCGCGCTCGGCGGCCGAGAAGGCGCCGGGGCCCGGTTCGTGCAGCATGCACCAGGCGGCGACGTTCGACAGGACGTCGGCGTGCACCTCCGACGGGGGCAGGCCGCGGACCAGCTCCTGGGCGGTGCCGAGTTCCTGCCAGCCGTCGCCGCGTGCCTGGGCCTGGACCAGGCGGGAGCGCTGGCACCAGAACCAGGCGGCGCGCAGCGGATCGCCGTCGTCCTCCAGGAGGTGCAGCGCCCGCTTGGTGATCTTCAGGGCGCGCTCGCGCTCACCGCACAGCCGGCCCGCGACGGCGGCCTCCGCCATCAGGTCGAGATAGCGCAGCGGCGTGGTCGCCGTATCGCAGCCACTGGGGGTCCCCGCACGCCCTTCAGGCGGTTGGGGAGGATAGACCTCCACGTGGTCGACGGGGCGCAGCTCGGCCCGTACGTCCTCGGAGGCGACGTCCCACAGCTCCATCGCCCGCTCCAGGAGCCGCAGTTGCTCGGCGTGGGCGTGACGGCAACGGGCCTCGACGGAGGCGTCGAGGACGGCGGGGAGGGCCTTGTCCGCGTCATGGGCGTGGTACCAGTAACTGGCCAGCCGGGTGAGGCGCTCGCCGGCCGGGACGAGCGTCGGGTCGGCCTCCAGGGCTTCGGCGTAGCGCCGGTTGAAGCGGGAGCGCTCGCCGGGAAGCAGGTCGTCGCTGACGGCCTCGCGGACCAGGGAGTGGCGGAAGCGGTAGCCGTCGCCGCCGGGTGAGGCCAGCAGGATGTTGGCGCCGACGGCGGCCCGCAGCGCCTCGATGAGGTCGTCCTCGGCGAGCCGGGCCACGGCGGCGAGCAATGGGTACTCGACGGTGGAGCCGCCCTCGGCGGCGATCCGGGCGACCCGCTGGGCGCTCTCGGGCAGGCCTTCGACGCGGACGAGGAGCAGGTCGCGGAGGGTGTCCGTGAGCGTCGTGCGGCAGCCCTGGTCGGAGGCGACGGCGAGTTCCTCGACGAAGAACGCGTTGCCGTCGGAGCGTTCGAAGATCTCGTCGACCTGACCCGGGTCGGGTTCGTGGGCGAGGATCCCGGCGATCTGGCGGCCTACCTCGGCTCGGCTGAAGCGGCCCAGTTCGATACGGCGGACCGTGCGGAGCCTGTCCAGCTCGGCCAGCAGGGGGCGGAGCGGGTGACGGCGGTGGATGTCGTCGGCGCGGTAGGTGGCGACGACGACGAGCCGACCGCTGCGCAGTGTGCGGAAGAGGTAGGCGAGGAGGTGGCGGGTGGAGGCGTCGGACCAGTGCAGGTCTTCGAGCGCGACGACGACCGTGCGGTTCGCGGCGACGCGCTCCAGGAGGCGGGCGGTGAGCTCGAAGAGGCGGGCCACGCCCTCCTCCTCGTACCGCCGCCCCTGGGCGGCCTCGCCCAGTTCCGGCAGCAACCGGGCCAGTTCGTCCTCCTGTCCGGCCGCAGCGGCGGTGACCTCGTCCGGAAGGAGGCGGCGCAGGGCACGCAGGGCCGTGGAGAAGGGGGCGAAGGGCAGTCCGTCGGCGCCGATCTCGACGCAGCCGCCGCACACCACGACGGCACCCTCACGTCCGGCCGAGGTGGCGAACTCCTCGATCAGGCGGGTCTTTCCGACCCCGGCCTCGCCGCCGAGCAGCAATGCCTGCGGCTCGCCCGCGGCGGCACGGGCGAGCGCGTCGTGCAGCACGCCCAGCTCCTGGGCGCGTCCGACGAACACCGGGCTGACGGACCTGGTCTCCATTGGCCCGAGCATCGCACAGGGGTCTGACAGTGCGGCACTGGTTATCGGGAGGGCGGCGGTTGTCCCGGTCGCCGACCCAGCGGCGAGTGATGCACGTGCCGACCCTGCGGCCGGTGATGCGCTTACCGGGACGGTGACCGGTGATGCGGCCGCCGGGACGGTGCCCCGCGGCCGGGGAGAACGGCCGACCCCCGTGCGGCCGTCCTCCCGTGGCCCGGCGCCGGTGTTCACGCGGCGCGGGCGAACCGGTGCCGGCGGGGACGGCGGCTATGCGCCTGCCCCTCCGGGTCGTTCTGTGCCGCATCGCGCGCGGCGCGGCGGGCGGCACGGCGTCCGCGGAGAGCCTCGCGAGCCAGCCGGTGGTTCTGTGCCTCGCGGATCAGCTCTGCGGAACGGATCTGCTGGAGCTCGTACTCGAACATCTCGTACCCCTCGTGAAGAGTCGGTTTCGGGCTTCGCTTGTTGCGATGCCTCAACCTTCGTCTCCAAGGGGGGTGCGCCACATCGGGAGAGTTCCGCATCTTGAGCGCACGAAGGGCCTTAGAGCCGCCGCACGTGACGTAAGGCGGGCCCTAAGGCCCCTCAGGAAAAGCCGGGTGGCTCGGGGAGCGAGTGCTCAGCCGGCCGGCGCGGTCGGCGTGGTCAGAAGGAGGACGTCGGTGTACTTGAGCACGGCCAGCAGCAGGCCGATGACCGCGAGCGTGACACCCGCCCAGGCGACGGACGTGACCCACGTCGGCTGCAGCACCCGCTCGGGGTCCCCGAACGCCGGGCGGACCAGGACGACGACACCGACGATCAGGGCGATCAGGGCGAAGATGCCCGCGACCAGCGCGGTGGCCTCCCACGAGTTGCCGTAGACCTGGTCGATCTGGGTCTGGACGGTCGCGGTCGACGCGGTCTCCAGCTGCCCTTGCAGCGAGTCGCGCGCCTGGGCGACGGTACCGACCCAGCCGCCGGTCAGCGAGACGAGAGCCAGTACGGCCGAGACCACAGCGGCGGCACCCAGGCCGACCCCTGAGGGTGCCTTTTCGGCGACCACCTCGGTCGGCTCCTCGCCGTCCTCGAAGCCGTCCTCGTCCTCGTCCGGGGTGCCGGCCGTGGCCTCCCCGTCGGTGTCCGTGGCCTCGTCGGCCTCGGCGGCGTCGCTCTTGGTGACGTCCACCTTCTCCTCTTCGCTCTTCGCCTCGGCGCCGGTCTCGACCCCGGCCTCGTCAACAGTCTTGGTTCCCATACCTCGCACCGTACGGATGCTGTCTGAGAGGTCTCTTAATGTTCGCGGGAATGGAAGTCGATCGTTATCGATCGTGACCCGCGCGTGCCGCCCGCCACTCGGGCGCGAGCACCGACCAGACCTCCATGTCGCTCCGTACGCCCCGGTAAAGGTAGCTTTCGCGAAGTACGCCCTCTTGCGTCATGCCCAGCCGCCGCGCCACGTTCAGGCTCGGTTCGTTCGCCGGTGAGGCGATCCACTCGACGCGGTACATACCGCGCTCCTCGACCGCCCAGTCGATGATGATCCGCGCCCCGCGGGTGACGAGGCCGCGCCCGGCGGCCGCCGGTTCCAGCCAGCACCCGGCCTCGCAGGACTGCTGCGCGGTGTCGAAGATCCTGAAGAGCAGCCCGCCGACGAGCTTCCCCGTCAGCCAGATCCCGTACAGGTAACCCTCGTCGGCGGCACGCTTGTCGGCGTACGCCTGGAGGAAGGCCCGCGCCGACGGGAGGTCCTTCACCGCGTCGGGCAGGGCGATGTGGCGGCCGATGAACTCGCGTCCCCGCTCCATGTGCGCCAGGAGTTCCTCGGCGTGCCAGGGCTCCAGGGGCCGCAGTTCCGCTCCGTCGTCACCCAGGGATATCGCGTACATCCTGCCGCCGCTCCTTCTCCAGTACGTCCGCCACCTCGGCGTCCGTCGCGCCGGCCAGCCTCTCATGGGCGGCGCGGCACTCGGGCGGCTCGATGCTGATGCGCGGCAGGCGCTGCTCGAGCCAGCGGGGCAGCCACCAGTTGGCGCCGCCGAGCAGGTGCATGAGGGCGGGCACCAGGAGCGTGCGCAGGACGAAGGCGTCCAGGGCGACGGCCGCGGCCAGCGCGATGCCGAACATCGCGATGACGCGGTCACCGCTGAGCACGAAGGCCAGGAAGACCGAGATCATGATGACGGCGGCGGAGTTGATCACGCGGCTCGTCTCGGCGAGGCCGACCCGGACGGCCCGCCGGTTGTCGCCGGTCTCCAGCCACTCCTCGTACATCCGGCTGACCAGGAAGACCTGGTAGTCCATGGAGAGCCCGAAGAGCACCGAGACCATGATCACCGGCAGGAAGGGCTCGATCGGGCCCGCGCGGCCGAGGCCGAGCAGCTCGCTCCCCCAGCCCCACTGGAAGATCGCGACGACGACTCCGAAGGCGGCGGCAACGGCGGCGACGTTCATCACGGCGGCCTTCAGTGGGATGCCGATCGAACGGAAGGCGAGCAGCAGCAGTACGCAGCCCAGGCCTATGACGACGCCTATGAAGAGGGGCAGTTTGCCGATGATGACGTCCGCGAAGTCGTCGTAGCTCGCCGTCACACCGCCGACCTCTACGTCGAGCGAGGTGTCGGCCTCGGCACGCGGCAGCACCTCGGTGCGCAGCCTGTCGACGAGGGCGCTGGTCTGCTGCGACTGCGGCGCGGAGTCCGGGACGACGGTGAGGTACGTGGTGTCGCCGGCGGAGTTGTACGTCACCGGGGTCACCGACGCGACGCCCTCGGTCGCCCGGAGCGTGGCGTCCAGGTTGTCGAGCGCCAGCTTGTCCTCGGCCCCGCCGACCCGCGTGACCAGCGTCAGCGGCCCGTTCACCCCGGGCCCGAAGCCTCCCCCGGTCTCGGCCACTCCCGAGGGGGTGGTGCCCTCGGCTATCAGGTCGTACGCCTGCCGCGTGGTCGTCCGTTCCGGGTCGTTGCCCTGGTCCGAGGTGCCCAGGTGGAGCGAGAGCGTGGGCAGGGCGAGCAACGCCATGACGGCCAGGGCGACAGAGCCGAGCACCTTGGGGTGCCGCTCCACGAAGACGGACCAGCGGGCGGCGAGCCCGGTCGGGATCTCCGGCTGGGGGCCGTGCTCGTACAGTCGGCGCCGCTCACGGCGGCTCAACGCGCGTGGACCGATGAAGGAGAGCAGCGCCGGTAGCAGCGTCACTGAGGCGGCGACCGTGAGGATCACGGTCAGCGAAGCCGCGATCGCGACGCCGTTGAGGAAGCCGAGCCGCAGGATGAGCATGCCGAGCAGGGCGACACAGACGGTGGCGCCGGCGAAGACGACCGCCCGGCCCGTGGTGGCGACGGCGTTCCGCGCGGCCTCGGCGACCGGGAGTCCGCGTTTGAGGCCGCGCCGGTGCCGGGTCACGATGAACAGCGCGTAGTCGATGCCGACGCCGAGTCCGATCAGCAGGCCGAGCATCGGCGCGAAGTCGGCGACAGTCATCGCGTGCCCCAGGAGCACGATCGCGGCGTACGCCGTTCCGACACCGACCAGGGCCGTGGCGATGGGCAGCAGGGAGGCGGCGAGCGAGCCGAAGGCGAGGAAGAGGACCACAGCGGCGACGACCACACCGACGATCTCGGCGAGGTGCCCGCCCGAGGACTGCGTGAGCGCGATGGCGCCGCCGCCCAGCTCCACCTGGAGGCCGTCGGCCGCGGCGGCCTTGGCGGTGCTCACGACGGCCTGGGCCTCGCCCTTGTCGATGGTCTCGGCCGGGTTGTCGAAGGTGACCGTGGCGTAGGCCGTACGTCCGTCGCCGCTGATCCTGCCCGAGCCCTGCCCCTCGTACGGGCTGACCACGGAGGCCACCCCGGGCAGGCCCGCGATCCTGTCCAGGGCACGGGTCATCGTCTGCTGGACGTCGGCGGAGCGCACGCTGCCCGCGGTGGTGTGCCAGACGACGGTGTCGCTGTCGCCGCCGAGGCCGGGGAAGCCCTCCCGCAGGAGCTGGGTGGCGCGGCCCGACTCGGTGCCGGGTGCTTCGTAGTCGTTCGAGTAGGCGGAGCCCGCGACGGCCGCGGCGGCCCAGACACCGCCGAGCGCCAGGAGCCACAGCAGGACGACGACGAGGCGGCGTCGGACACACCAGCGTGCGAGGGCTGCCACGGGCCTGCTCCCTGGGGATGATTCGAGGGTCTTTGACCGGGAACAGCCGCTACAGAACGGAAACAGCCTCTATAGAAGTGAACAGCCCGCAAAGAACGCATGAGCAATGTCCAGCCACTCTTACAGCCGGAAGTGATCGTCCGTCGCATTCGTGGGCTTATTCACAGGAGTGGGACCCAACTCACAGGACGTTCCTGGGGACTCTGTCGTCCCGGGCCATATGACACGCGGGACTCTGTCGCCCCGGCCATATGACACGCCCAGGGGGATGCATCGGAATCGATGCATCCCCCTGGGGCGCAGAAAAACGCGGACCTCAGCCCTCGCTGACGCCCAGCCTCTCCAGGATCAGTTCCTTGACGCGGGCCGCGTCGGCCTGGCCGCGGGTGGCCTTCATGACCGCGCCGACCAGCGCGCCGACGGCCTGGAGCTTGCCGCCGCGGATCTTGTCGGCGATGCCCGGGTTGCCGGCGATGGCCTCGTCGACGGCGGCGGTCAGCGCGCCCTCGTCGGAGACGACCTTCAGACCGCGCTTGTCGACGACCTCGTCCGGGGTGCCTTCTCCCGCGAGGACGCCTTCGATGACCTGGCGGGCCAGCTTGTCGTTGAGGGAACCCTCGGCCACCAGGGCGGTGACGCGGGCGACCTGCGCCGGGGTGATGGGCAGGTCCTCGAGGGCCTTGCCCAACTCGTTGGCACTGCGGGCCAGTTCGCCCATCCACCACTTGCGGGCGGACGCCGAGTCGGCGCCCTCCTCGGTGGTGGCGACGATCAGGTCGATGGCACCGGCGTTGAGGATCGACTGCATGTCGTGGGCGCCGACGCCCCACTCCGCACGCAGCCGGTTGCGGCGGGCCAGCGGCTGCTCGGGCAGACCGCCGCGCAGCTCCTCGACCCACTCACGGGACGGGGCGACGGGGACGAGGTCGGGCTCCGGGAAGTACCGGTAGTCCTCGGCCTCCTCCTTCACCCGGCCGGAGGTCGTGGACCCGGTGTCCTCGTGGAAGTGGCGGGTCTCCTGGATGATCGTGCCGCCGGAGTTCAGCACCGCGGCATGGCGCTGGATCTCGAAGCGGGCCGCACGCTCCACGGAGCGAAGCGAGTTGACGTTCTTGGTCTCGCTCCGGGTGCCGAACTTCTCCCGGCCGTACGGGCGCAGCGACAGGTTCACGTCACAGCGCATCTGGCCCTGCTCCATGCGGGCCTCGGAGACACCGAGCGCCTTGATGAGCTCGCGCAGCTCGGCGACGTACGCCTTGGCGACCTCGGGAGCGCGCTCACCCGCACCCTCGATCGGCTTGGTGACGATCTCGATGAGCGGGATGCCGGCGCGGTTGTAGTCGAGGAGCGAGTGCGAGGCGCCGTGGATTCGGCCGGTGGCGCCGCCGACGTGCAGCGACTTGCCGGTGTCCTCCTCCATGTGGGCGCGCTCGATCTCCACGCGGAAGACCTCGCCATCCTCCAGCTGGACGTCCAGATAGCCGTTGAAGGCGATCGGCTCGTCGTACTGGGAGGTCTGGAAGTTCTTCGGCATGTCCGGGTAGAAGTAGTTCTTCCGGGCGAAGCGGCACCACTCGGCGATCTCGCAGTGCAGCGCGAGGCCGATCTTGATGGCGGACTCGATGCCGATCGCGTTGACGACCGGGAGCGCGCCGGGCATGCCGAGGCAGGTCGGGCAGGTCTGCGAGTTGGGCTCGGCGCCCAGCTCGGTGGAACACCCGCAGAACATCTTGGTCTTGGTGCCGAGTTCGACATGGACTTCGAGGCCCATGACGGGGTCGTACGTCGCCAGGGCGTCCTCGTACGACACCAGTTCGTCGGTCGTGGTGGTCACGGTGAAAACTTCCCTCTCAGCCCAGCAGGACGTCGTCGTCGCCCAGGCGCTTGAGCTCCCGGTAGAGGATGGCGAGGCCGGTGACGATGGCGGCGGCGGATACGGCGGCGTCGACGAGCCGCAGGAAGTCGCCGTCCTCGCGGGCGAGCTTGGCCTGCTTGGCGACGCTGAGCGCACCGAAGGCGGTGCTCGCGAGCGAGACGTACACCCCGGTCTTGGACTTCTTGAAGTTCTTGGCCTTCTTTGCCATGGCACTCACAGCGACGGAGCCTCCTCGATCAGCGGGTGCCCCCACCTTTCCACGAAGGCGGCCTCGACGGCGGCGCCGACCTTGTACAGCCGGTCGTCCTTCATCGCGGGGGCGATGATCTGCAGGCCGACCGGAAGGTTGTCCTCCGGTGCGAGACCGCAGGGCAGCGACATGGCGGCGTTGCCCGCCAGGTTGGTCGGGATGGTGCACAGGTCCGCGAGGTACATCGCCATCGGGTCGTCGGCGCGCTCGCCGATCGGGAAGGCGGTGGTCGGCGTCGTGGGCGACACGATCACGTCGACCTGCTCGAACGCCTTCTCGAAGTCGCGCGTGATGAGCGTACGGACCTTCTGGGCGCTTCCGTAGTACGCGTCGTAGTAGCCGCTGGACAGGGCGTACGTGCCGAGCATGATGCGGCGCTTGACCTCGTCGCCGAAGCCCTCCTCACGGGTGAGGGCGGTGACCTGCTCGGCGGAGTGGGTGCCGTCGTCGCCGACGCGCAGGCCGTAGCGCATGGCGTCGAAGCGGGCGAGGTTCGAGGAACACTCGGACGGCGCGATCAGGTAGTACGCGGAGAGCGCCAGGTCGAAGGACGGGCAGTCCAGCTCGACGATCTCGGCGCCCAGCTCCTTGAGGAGGGCGACGGACTCGTTGAAACGCTGGACGACTCCGGCCTGGTAGCCCTCGCCCGCGAACTGCTTGACGACGCCGACGCGCATGCCGGTGACGGAGCCGTTGCGCGCGGCCTCGACGACCGGCGGGACCGGGGCGTCGACGGAGGTCGAGTCGAGCGGGTCGTGCCCGGCGATGACCTCGTGGAGGAGGGCCGCGTCCAGGACCGTACGGGCGCAGGGGCCGCCCTGGTCGAGGGAGGACGAGAAGGCCACCATGCCGTAGCGGGAGACGCCGCCGTACGTGGGCTTGACGCCGACCGTGCCGGTGACGGCCGCGGGCTGGCGGATCGAGCCGCCGGTGTCCGTGCCGATGGCGAGGGGAGCCTGGAAGGAGGCGAGCGCGGCGCTCGAACCGCCGCCGGAGCCGCCGGGGATCCTGCTCAGGTCCCAGGGGTTGCCGGTGGGCCCGTACGCGCTGTTCTCGGTGCTGGACCCCATGGCGAACTCGTCCATGTTGGTCTTGCCGAGGATGACGACGTCGGCGGCCTTCAGCCTCTTGGTGACGGTCGCGTCGTACGGCGGGATCCACCCTTCGAGGATCTTCGACCCGACGGTGGTCGGGATGCCCTCGGTGGTGAAGATGTCCTTGAGCGCGAGCGGTACGCCGGCCAGCGGGCCGAGCTTCTCGCCGTTGGCCCGCTTCTGGTCCACGGCACGGGCCTGCGCGAGGGCGCCTTCCCGGTCCACGTGAAGGAAGGCGTGCACCTTCTCGTCGACGGCCTCGATACGGGCGAGGTGCGCCTCGGTGACCTCGACGGCGGTGAGTTCGCCTTCGGTGATCTTCTGGGCGATCTCGGCGGCGGTCAGCCGGATGATGTTGACGTTGGTGTCCGTCATGGTGATTAGTCCTCCCCCAGGATCTGCGGCACCTTGAAACGCTGCTGCTCCTGGGCCGGGGCGCCGGAGAGCGCCTGCTCGGGGGTGAGCGACGGACGGACCTCGTCCGCGCGCATGACGTTCGTCAGCGGCAGCGGATGTGAGGTCGGCGGTACGTCTTGGTCGGCGACCTCGCTGACGCGGGCGACCGCGCCGATGATGTCGTCGAGCTGGCCGGCGAAGTGATCGAGCTCTTCGCCCTTCAGCTCCAGACGCGCCAGCCGTGCGAGGTGGGCGACCTCCTCGCGCGTGATGCCAGGCATGCGGCGTTCCTCTGGGGGTGAGTGTGTGTGGTTTGGCCCAATCCTATGGGTCGGGGGACGGTGCCTGCGCCCGGGTTTCCCCGGAGGGCTCGCACACCCACGCCCGCCCGTGACCGACAAGGGCGCCAGGCCCCGGACGGACAGGCGCCGACGGCGCTGAACCCGCACGGCAGAGGTCCACTTGTCAACGAGCCGTAAACGGGCGGTGCGCGGGCGGGCGAGCAAAGCCGCCCCCACCGGCCGGCGGGACTACTCCGCCGCCGGCAACGCGGCCCGCGGCCGCTGCCACCCCCGCGACCCGCGGGCCAGCAGCCACGCGGTGGTGTCCTGCGGAGGCATCGCCGCGGCGACCAGCCACCCCTGCACCGCGTCACACCCGAGATCGCGCAGCCGTTCCCACGTCTCGTCGTCCTCCACGCCCTCGGCGACGACGAGCAGTCCGAGCGAGTGCGCGAGATCGATGGTGCAGCGCACGATCTCCGCGTCCTCGTTGTCCACGGCGAGCCTCGCGACGAAGGACCGGTCGATCTTCAGCTCGCTGACCGGCAGCCGGCGCAGATGAACGAGCGAGGAGTAGCCCGTACCGAAGTCGTCGAGGGACATCTTCACTCCGTGCCCGGTCAGCCCGGCCAGGGTGTCCGCGGCCCGCTGCGGATCCTCGAGGAGCACATGCTCCGTTATCTCCAGCTGGAGCGACCCCGCCGGAACCCCGTGCCGGGCCAGCCGCGCCGCCACCGAGCCCGCGAACCCGGGGGTGTGCACATCACGCGGCGACACGTTCACCGCGACCGGCACGTACAGTCCCTGCGCCCGCCAGCGTGCGACCTGCGCGAGTGCCGTCTCCAGGACGTACTCCGTGAGGTGCGGCATCAGCCCGGACGACTCGGCGATGGCGATGAACTCGTCCGGCGCCACCCTCCCCCGCTCGGGGTGCACCCACCGTACGAGCGCCTCGAGTCCGGCGACCTGACCGTCGAACCGGACCTTCGGCTGGTAGTGCAGTTCGACGTCACCGGCGTCCAGGGCGCGGCGCAGATCCCCCAGCAGGCCCAGCCGGTCCGGTGTGTTCGAGTCCCGCTTGGACTCGTACACCTCCACGCCCGTCCGGTCCCGCTTCGCCTGGTACATGGCGACGTCCGCCCGCCGGAGCAACCCCTCGGCGTCGAGCGCGTGGTCGGGGAAGACGGCGAGCCCGGCACTGGCCTCCAGGACGAGCGAGAGGCCGTCCAGGTCGAGCGACGAACCGAGCGCGGCGACGAGATTGCGGGCGATGCGCGTGGCCGACGTCGTGGAGTCAGCGATGGGCAGCAGTACGGCGAACTCGTCGCCGCCCAGCCGCGCGGCCTCCGCCCCGCGCGGCAGGTTGAGCCGCAGCCGATCGGCTATCTGAAGGAGCAGCCGGTCGCCGGCGAGATGCCCGAGTGTGTCATTGACCGAACGAAAACGGTCCAGGTCGATCAACATCAGGGCAGAACGCGCACCCATGCGTTCGGCTTCATCCAGAGCCGTCCACGTACGTTCAAGGAGCCACTGCCGGTTCGGCAGCCCGGTCAGCGGGTCGCGCAACTGCTCCTCGGCCCGCGCACGGGCTATCCACAGCGTGGAGTCGAGAGCGATCAGCGGGATCGAGAACAGCGGCAGCAGCATGGGCCGCGCGATCGCGACCACGCAGATCAGCGGTGTGATGCCGAGCAGCGCGACCGCGACGAGCCCCTGTCTGGCCAGGGCCGTACGGGCGACGGTCGGCAGGCCGCCGGTGCGCGGCGTGTGGACGAACCAGAGCAGGGTGCGAGTGGCCGCGAGATAGGCGGCGGCGACCAGGACCACTTCGGGCACGGCGGAGAGGGTCCAGGTCTCCGGGCTCCAGGGCGTCTCGACGGACGGGAACCGCTCCCACGCGGCCAGGACCAGCGCCCCGGCTCCGATGCCGAGGATGTCGACCGCGCCGTGCAGGATGCCCTGGCGCCACCGGTTGCGGCGCGCGATGCCGACCAGGACGACGACGGTCAGGCTGACCATTCCGGCGGGCACCCAGCCGTACAGCAACAGGACCGCGAGGGTGAGGGCGGCGCCGGAGCCCGTGCCGCCCCACCAGCGGGAGCGGCCGAGGGCGACGAGGTGGCCGACGATGATGCCGGTCAGCACGGCGAGCGACCAGCCGACGGCACCGGAGGGGAAGAGCGCGTGATCATCGCTGAACGCCCGGTAGAAACCGGCCCCCAGGACGAGCGCGGCCGCCACGACGACCGCCGTCGGCAGTGCGGGCCAGGATATGGGCCGTTCGGGTTCGTGCCCGGCCATGCCGGGGCCGGGAGCAAGACCGCCGACTCCCGCGCCGCCACCGGCCGAGCGAGGCGGAACTCCGGGGCGGTCCGATGTCCGCGCTGTCCCGCCCCAGCCCCCGCCCCATGCGCCGGCCATCCGGCGCAGCCATGAGTCAGGGGCGGCGCTCTCGGTCGGTTCCATTCCCGTCCCTCTCACAGCCGGCGGTGCCCACGCCACGCGGCCCGAGCCCGAAGACAACTCGCCACGGCCGCCGCGTCCGAAAACCAATCCCCCAACTCCCGAGGAGCAGGGGATGCCCCGACCGCAGCTGGGCACGGCAGGCGCACATCTCAACAGTAGGCCGCAGAAGGCTTCCACGGGCAGCGGTCGTAGACGGTTGCCCGAATGCGACCCGGCCACCCGTATGCATCTGATATGCGCCGAACGGGTGGCCTTCAACCGCTACTCCTCGATCGGAAGTGCGGCTTCCGCCGCCGCGGCCGATCCCTGTTCGAGCAGGACGGCGAAGCCGTCCTCGTTCAGAACCGGAACTTTCAGCTGCATGGCCTTGTCGTACTTGGAACCGGGATTGTCTCCCACAACGACGAAAGATGTCTTCTTCGAAACAGAACCGGTCACTTTCGCTCCCCGGCTCTGCAAGGCCTCCTTCGCGCCATCCCGTGTGTGGTGTTCCAGCGTTCCGGTGACGACAACGGTGAGGCCTTCCAGCGGACGCGGCCCCTCGTCCTCGCCGGAGCTCTCCTCCTCCATGCGGACCCCGGCCGCCCGCCACTTGCGCAGGATCTCGCGGTGCCAGTCCTCCGCGAACCACTGTTTGAGGGAGGTGGCGATGATCGCGCCGACGCCCTCGGTGGCGGCGAGCTCCTCCTCGGTGGCCGCCTCGATCCGGTCGATCGAGCGGAACTCGCGGGCCAGCGCCTCGGCGGCGACCGGCCCGACATGACGGATCGACAGCCCGGTCAGCACGCGGGCCAGCGGGCGCTCCTTGGCCGCCGCGATGGTGTCCAGCATCGCGATCGCGTTCTTCTTCGGCTCGCCCTGCTGGTTGGCGAAGACTGTGGCGATCTTCTCCTCGCCCGTCTTCGGATCGCGCTTGGGCAGTCCGCTGTCCTGGTCGAGGACGTACGCCTTGATGGGCAGCAGTTGCTCGATGGTGAGGTCGAAGAGGTCGCCCTCGTCCACGAGCGGCGGCTCGGCCGGCTCCAGCGGCTTGGTGAGCGCCGCGGCGGCGACGTACCCGAAGTGCTCGATGTCCAGCGCCTTGCGGCCCGCCAGGTAGAAGAGCCGCTCGCGCAACTGGGCCGGGCAGGTGCGGGCGTTCGGGCAGCGCAGGTCGATGTCGCCTTCCTTCATCGGGCGCAGCGGCGTCCCGCACTCCGGGCATTCGGCGGGCATCACGAACTCCCGCTCACTGCCGTCGCGCAGGTCGACCACCGGTCCGAGGATCTCCGGGATGACGTCACCGGCCTTGCGCAGCACGACCGTGTCCCCGATGAGGACGCCCTTGGCCTTGACCACGTCCTGGTTGTGCAGGGTCGCGAACTCGACCTCGGAACCGGCCACCGTGACCGGTTCGACCTGCGCGTACGGCGTGACGCGGCCGGTACGTCCGACGCCCACCCGAATGTTGATCAGCTTGGTGTTGACCTCCTCGGGCGCGTACTTCCAGGCGATCGCCCAGCGCGGGGCACGGGCCGTGGAGCCCAGCCGGCCCTGCAGGCGGATCTCGTCGAGCTTGACGACCACGCCGTCGATCTCGTGCTGCACGGAGTGGCGGTTCTCCCCGTAGTACGCGATGAACTCCCGTACGCCGTCGAGGTCGTCGACGACCTTCGCGTACGGCGTGGTCGGCAGGCCCCATTCCTGGAGCAGCTCGTAGGCCCCCGAGAGGCGATCGATGTCGAAGCCCTCGCGGGCGCCGATGCCGTGCACCACCATGTGCAGCGGGCGGCTCGCGGTGACGCGCGGGTCCTTCTGGCGCAGCGAACCCGCCGCCGCGTTGCGCGGGTTGGCGAAGGGCTTGTCGCCGGCCTCCACCAGGCGGGCGTTGAGCTCCTCGAACTTCTCCATCGGGAAGTAGACCTCGCCGCGGATCTCCACGAGGTCCGGGACGCGGTCGCCGTGCAGCCGGTCGGGGATCTCCGCGATCGTACGGACGTTGGGCGTGATGTCCTCGCCCGTGCGGCCGTCGCCGCGGGTCGCCGCGCGCGTGAGGCGGCCGTGCTCGTAGGTGAGGTTGACCGCGAGGCCGTCGACCTTCAGCTCGCACAGCAGGTGGTAGCCGGTCGTGCCGACGTCTCTTGCGACGCGCTCGGCCCAGGCCGCGAGCTCCAGGTCGTCGAAGGCGTTGTCGAGCGAGAGCATCCGCTCGCGGTGCTGGACCGACGTGAACTCGGTCTCGTACGCGCCCGCGACCTTCTGGGTCGGGGAGTCGGGGGTGCGCAGCTCGGGGTACTCGTCCTCCAGGGCCTCCACCGAGCGCAGGAGTTTGTCGAAGTCCGCGTCACTGATGACCGGCTGGTCCTTCACGTAGTACCGGAAGCGGTGCTCCTCGATCTGCTCAGCGAGCAGCGCGTGCTTCTCCCGTGCCTCGGCGGGTACCGATGTGGGCTCTGCGTGCGTTTCGCCGGCCACCGTGTTGTCCTCCCGTTACTCAGGGTTGTCCGCGAGGGATCTCGCCGCCCGGACGCAGTGGGCGAGTGCCCTGCGGGCATGGTCGGGGGAAGCCCCCGCGAGCCCGCACGACGGAGTGACCGTGACCGCCTCCGCGAGAAGCCCCGGATGCAGCCCCAGCCTGCGCCACAACGTCCTGACACCCATGACGCTACCGGCAGGGTCGGACAATGGGCCGTCCACGCCCGGGACGACACCGACGAGGAGCTGCGTCCCGCCTTCCACTGCTTCTCCGATCACGTCGTCGTCACGCTCGGTGAGAAGCGAGAAGTCGAAGGAGACCGCCGCGGCGCCGGCCCTGCGCAGTAGTGCGAACGGCACGTCGGGTGCGCACGAGTGCACCACGACCGGGCCCTCGCCGTGCACCCCGATGACATCGCGCAGGGTCGCCTCGGCCAACTGCCGGTCCACGGGCCGGTGGGCGCGGTAGCCGCTCGCGCTCTTCACGTGCCCACGCAGTACGGCGATGAGGGAGGGTTCGTCGAGCTGGAGGACGAGCTGCGCCCCGGGAACGCGCCGCTGTACGTCCTCGAGGTGGACGCGCAGTCCCTCGGCGAGCGACCCGGCGAGATCCCGGCAGGCGCCGAGGTCGGACAGCGCAACCTCGCCGTTCCTCAGCTCCAGCGCGGCGGCCAGCGTCCAGGGCCCCACCGCCTGTACCTTCAGCGGCCCTTCGAACCCCTGCAGGAACTCCTCGATCGCGTCGAGGTCCTCCCCCAGCCACGACCGCGCCCTCTTGGTGTCCCGCCCCGGGCGGTCCCCGAGCCGCCACCCGCTGGGCTCCACGCGCGCGTACAGCTCGACGAGCATCCCGGCGGTCCGCCCGATCATGTCGGCGCCGGGCCCCCGCGCGGGCAACTCGGGCAGATAGGGGAACTCGTCGACGGACCCGGTGACGGTCTTCGCGGCTTCCCGCGCGTCCCCTCCGGGCATGGATCCGATCCCTGTCGCGGGACCGAACCTGAACCTGCTGTTTTCGCTCACGCGGGAAGCCTACGGAATGGTTCGCACGAGGTCAGCGGCCCGGTCGTTCGGTCAGGTTGCCGACGAGGTCAGCGGCCCGGTCGTACCGTCAGGTTGCTGACCTCCGCGTCGCTCGGCAGGTCGAGGGCCATCAGGATCGTCGTCGCGACGGACTCGGGGTCGATCCACTTCGACGCGTCGTACTCCTTGCCCTCCTGCTGGTGGACCTTGATCTGCATGGGCCCGGCTGTGCGGCCGGGGTACACGGAGGTGACACGGACGCCGTTCCCGTGCTCCTCCTGGCGCAGGGAGTCCGCGAGGGCCTTCAGACCGTGCTTGGAGGCGGCGTACGCGGACCAGTCGGCGTGTGCGTTGAGGCCGGAGCCGGAGTTGACGAACAGCACGTGCCCGTGGGACAGGCGCAGTTGGGGCAGGAAGTGGCGGGTCAGCTCCGCGGGGGAGATCAGGTTGACGTTGAGCTGGTGGTGCCAGGACTTGGGGGTCAGCTCGCCGACCGGGCCGAGATCGACCACGCCCGCGATGTGCAGCAGCGAGTCGACCCGGTCGGGCAGCGTCTGGTGGGAGAACGCCCAGGAGAGCCTGTCCGGATCCGCGAGGTCACCGACCAGCGTCCGCGCTCCGGGATATTCGGCGGCGAGTTCCTTCGCGCGGCCCGCGTCGCGCGCGTGCAGCACGAGTTCGTCCCCGCGCGCGTGCAGGCGGCGGGCGACGGCCGCGCCGATGCCGGAACCGGCTCCGGTGATCACATGGGTAGCCATGCCCGCCATGCTCGCATCACTGCTGACCCAGGCTCTCCTCCAGGTAGGCCAGGGCGCCCACGGCCTCCTCGGCGAAGAACACCAGATCAGTAAGGGGAATCGGCAGGAACCCCTCCTCCTCCATTCGCCGGAACTGCTCCTTGAGGCCGTCGTAGAAGCCCGCCGTGTTGAGCAGCACCACCGGCTTCTGCGTCTTCCCGTGCTTCTTCAGCTCCAGGATCTCGGTCGCCTCGTCCAGCGTCCCCGTTCCCCCGACCATGATCACCACAGCGTCGGCCTTCTCGAGGAGCAGCGCCTTGCGCTCGGCCAGGTCACGCGCGATGACCATCTCGTCGGCGTCCGGCCGGGCCATCTCCGCCAGGAAGTCCACGGAGACGCCCAACAGCCGCCCGCCCGCCTCCTGCACACCGTCGGCGACGACCTTCATGAGACCGACGTCCGAACCGCCCCACACCAGTGTGTGGCCGCCCTTGCCGAGCAGTTCGGCGAACTCGCGCGCGGGGCGCGTGTAGCGGTCGTCGAGGTCGGCGGCGGAGAGAAAGACGCAGATATTCATGCGTCCACGGTACGGGGGAAGAACTACGGTCCTGCCGGTGCTTTCCAGGTATGGCTGAAGGACACACGATCACCATCGAGCAGGGCACGGAGCACGTACGCGTCGTGCACGGCGACCAGATCCTGGCGGAGAGCGACCGCCCCCTGTTGCTGCGCGAGACCGGCTGTCCCGTGCGCTACTACATCCCCCCGGAGGATGTCCGCCTCGATCTGCTGGCGGCCTCCGCGACCCACACCTTCTGCCCCTTCAAGGGCACCGCGTCCTACTGGTCCCTCCCCGACGCGGCCGACCTGGTCTGGGCTTACCCCGACCCCAACCCCGAAGTCACCCAGATCAAGGACCACTTGTGCTTCTACGACGTGGAAGTGCTGTGACGCTCAAGCGATGCGACGCCTGGACGATATGACGCTCGACTGCTGTGACGCCCGGGTGCCGTGACCGCCGAGTTCTGGGTGCCGCTTCTGAACGAGTTCTTCGGGAGCGGCGGTCAGACAGCCGCCGTCGCGCGCGTGGTCGTCGCGATCGTCGCCGAGCCCACCACGCGCGTGCCGTCGTACAGGACGACCGCCTGGCCGGGGGCGACACCGCGGACCGGCTCGGTGAAGGTGACCTCGAGAGTGCCGTCGACGAGTTCCGCCGTGACCGTCGTCTCGCCGCCGTGGGCGCGGAGTTGGGCCGTGTAGGTGCCGGGGCCGGTCGGGGCGGTGCCGCACCAGCGGGGCTTGATGGCCGTGAGGCCGTTGACGTCCAGTGCGGCCGCCGGGCCGACCGTCACGGTGTTGTCGACGGGCGAGATGTCCAGGACGTAGCGCGGCTTGCCGTCGGGGGCCGGGGTGCCGATGCGGAGCCCCTTGCGCTGGCCGATCGTGTAGCCGTACGCGCCCTCGTGGGTGCCCAGTTTGGTGCCGGACTCGTCGACGATGTCGCCCTCGGCCTTGCCCAGACGGTTCGCCAGGAAGCCCTGGGTGTCGCCGTCGGCGATGAAGCAGATGTCGTGGGAGTCCGGCTTCTTGGCGACGGCGAGGCCCCGCCGCTCGGCCTCCGCGCGGATCTCGTCCTTCGTGGTGAGGGTGTCGCCGAGCGGGAACAGGGCGTGCGCGAGCTGGCGGTCGTCGAGCACTCCGAGGACGTACGACTGGTCCTTGGCCATGTCGGAGGCGCGGTGCAGTTCGCGCGAGCCGTCCTCGCCGACGATCACCTTCGCGTAGTGGCCCGTGCAGACCGCGTCGAAGCCGAGCGCGAGCGCCTTGTCGAGCAGCGCGGCGAACTTGATCTTCTCGTTGCAGCGCAGGCACGGGTTCGGTGTGCGCCCCGCCTCGTACTCGGCGACGAAGTCCTCGACCACGTCCTCGCGGAAGCGCTCGGCGAGGTCCCACACGTAGAAGGGGATGCCGATGACATCGGCGGCGCGGCGGGCGTCGCGCGAGTCCTCGATGGTGCAACAGCCACGCGCGCCCGTGCGGAACGACTGCGGGTTGGCGGAGAGCGCGAGGTGCACGCCCGTCACGTCGTGTCCGGCTTCCGCCGCGCGGGCGGCGGCTACGGCGGAGTCCACTCCGCCCGACATGGCGGCGAGTACGCGAAGGGTGCGGGGGCGCTGCGAGGTCTCAGTCATAACCCCTCCAGGGTACGGGGCCGTGGGAACCGAAGCCCGCGAGTATCCGTTGAAGATCGCATGGGGGAGAAAAAGGCGGACGCAGAGGCCCGGACGAAGGGCCACCGTGCCAAGGACGGCGACCGACGGGTCGGGCGCCGGGCACTGCTGATCGGCGGCGCGGCGGCGGCCGTGGGCAGCGTCGTACTGGCGCGGGACGAGCTCGGGCGACTGTGGTGGCGGCTGCCGAGCGTGCAGAAGCCGCGCAAGGAGGGCGAGGTCGACTTCACGGGCGCCCAGTGGGTGGCCGCGTCCTCGGCGAACTGGCGGATGGCGGACCGGCCCGACGACTACGGAATAGACCGGGTGATCATCCATGTCACCCAGGGCAGCTTCGCCAGTGCGGTGAAGGTCTTCCAGGACCCGGGGCACGGCGCCGCCGCGCACTACATCGTCGGCCAGGACGGCCGCGTCACCCAGATGATCCGCGAGCTGGACGTGGCGTACCACGCGGGGAACCGGGAGTACAACGAACGCAGTGTCGGCATCGAGCACGAGGGCTTCGTGGACCGCCCTGAGGACCTCACCGACGCGATGTACGAGGCCTCGGCGCGGCTGACGGCCCGGATATGCGGGCGGTACGACATTCCCGTCGACCGGGAGCACATCATCGGGCACGTCGAGGTGCCGGGCACGGATCACACGGACCCGGGTCCGCACTGGGACTGGGACCGTTACATACCGCTCGTACGGCAGGCACTCGCCACCCAGGAACAGACCCAGGCGGCCGGAACAGGGGCGTCCGCTAGCTGAGCCCCGCAGTGCGCGCCCGTTCCACCGCCGGACCGATCGCGCGGGCCACCGCCTGGACGTCCGCCTCAGTGGAGGTGTGGCCGAGGGAGAAGCGGAGGGTGCCGCGGGCCAGGTCGGGGTCGGTGCCGGTGGCGAGGAGGACGTGGCTCGGCTGGGCCACCCCCGCCGTGCACGCGGACCCGGTGGAGCACTCGATGCCCTGCGCGTCCAGGAGGAGGAGCAGGGAATCGCCTTCGCAGCCGGGGAAGGTGAAGTGCGCGTTGGCCGGCAGCCGCCCCCCGTCGGCCGGATCGCCGCCGAGGATCGCGTCGGGCACGGCCTTGCGTACGGCGTCGACCAGGTCGTCGCGCAGGGCACCGATCTCGCGGGCGAACCACTCGCGCTGCTCGGCGGCGAGCCGCCCGGCGACGGCGAACGAAGCGATCGCGGGCACGTCGAGGGTGCCGGAGCGGACGTGGCGTTCCTGGCCGCCACCGTGCAGGACGGGCACCGGGCTGTACTCGCGGCCCAGGAGCAGCGCGCCGATGCCGTAGGGGCCGCCGATCTTGTGGCCGGACACCGTCATGGCGGCAAGGCCCGAGGCACCGAAGTCGACCGGGATCTGACCGAAGGCCTGGACGGCGTCGGCGTGCAGCGGGATGCCGAACTCGGCGGCCGCGTCGGCCAGTTCGCGTACCGGCATGACGGTACCGATCTCGTTGTTGGCCCACATGACCGTGGCGAGGGCGACGTCGTCGGGGTTACGGGCGACGGCCTCCCGCAGGACGTCCGGGTGCACCCGGCCGTACGAGTCCACCGGGAGGTACTCGACGGTGGCGCCCTCGTGTTCGCCGAGCCAGTGCACCGCGTCGAGGACGGCATGGTGTTCGACAGGACTCGCGAGGACGCGGGTGCGGGCGGGGTCGGCGTCGCGGCGCGCCCAGTACAGGCCCTTGACCGCGAGATTGTCGGCCTCGGTGCCACCGGAGGTGAAAACCACCTCGCTGGGACGTGCGGCGAGGGCGTCCGCCAGGCTCTCGCGGGCTTCCTCGACGGTACGTCTGGCGCGGCGGCCGGCGGCATGGAGGGAGGAGGCGTTGCCCGTGACGCTCAGCTGGGCGGTCAGTGCCTCTACCGCCTCGGGAAGCATCGGGGTGGTCGCGGCGTGGTCGAGGTAAGCCATGGTGAGCCCGATTCTACGGGCCCGTTCCCCGCCGCCTCCGCCGGTACCCGGCGGTGGGATCCGGCGCGGCGCCACCCGGGGTCGTATCGCGCCCCCAGAGGCTCCAGGACACCGTGCTGTTAGAAGCTCCAGGACACCGTGCTGTCGAACTGCATGAGTGCCACGAGCACGACCAGGTCGGCGACACCCAGGCCGAGTCCCAGGAAGGCGCGGCCCCGGCGGGCCGTGCCGCGGTGCAGGGCGATGGACGCGAGAACGATGGCGGTGGGGCCCAGGAAGACGTTGAGGACCAGGAGGCCGACGAGGCCGAGAATGAAGGAGGCGACGGCCATACCGTCGGCGTCCCGCCCGTCGGTCCTGCCCTGCGGCGCGGCCGTGCGCTCGACAGGTTCTTCGCGGTCGGCGCGTTCGGCGAGTTGGGCCAGCTCGGTACGTTCGGCGCGCTCAGTACGTTCGGTGAGTTCGGTTTGTTCGGTGAGTTCCATGGTGTGAGTCCGCTCCCGACATTCAGTTGGTGGAGGTGTGGCGCAGTCGGTTGACGGGGGTGTGGCGCCGGCGTGCGGTCCGCTCGCGTACCGCGAAGACGGCCAGCCAGATGGCGATGAGGACGGCGGCGGCGAGGCTGACGGGCACCGGCGCGTGGGCCACGGAGCCCATGACCACGCCCATCAGCAGGAGGGCGGCGACGAGGAACAGCATGAGATGCCTCTCGTGGAAGTCCGACGACTCAGTGAACGGATGTAGTAACAGTTGTTCACTGACTCCCGAGTCTAGCGCGGCACCCGGCTTTCCAATTACAGAGAACAGTTGTTAACTGCATGGTATGAGTCACACCCTCGGCATCCGGCAGGCCCAGAAGCAGAAGACCCGACAGGCCCTATTGGACGCGGCGTTGGGGCTGCTGGAGGAGCAGAGTCTGAGCAGTCTGGGTCTGCGCGAGGTCACCCGTGCCGTCGGTGTCGCTCCGACCGCCTTCTACCGGCACTTCCGCTCGACGGCGGACCTCGGTGTGGCGCTCGTCGAGGAGGCCCTGGGCAGTCTGCACCCGATGATCGGGGAGACCGTGTCCGCGGCCGACGAAAGCGACGAACGCATCACGCGCGCCGTCGATCTGATCGCCCACCACGTGGCGACCCACCCCGCGCACGTCCGCTTCATCGCGCGCGAGCGGCACGGCGGCGTACAGCCGGTGCGGGAGGAGATCCGCGAGCAACTGGCCCGGTTCGCCGAGGAAGTGAAGACCGAGCTGGCCAAGCAGCCGGAGTCGCAAGGCTGGAGCGACGACGACCTGCTGATGCTCGCGGGCCTGTACGTCGACCAGATGCTGATGACGGCGTCGCTCCTCCTGGAGGCGCTGGAGGCCTCGGCGGAGGAGCGGGGCCGGGTGACTCGCGTGGCGGCCCGCCAGATGCGGCTGATCAGCATCGGCCGCCGCAACTGGCTGGGCTGAACGCCCCACCAGAGGCGGCCGCTGCCGGCTGAGGCGAAGGCCCGGCCGCAACCGACGGGAGTGAAAGCCCCGCCCGACGGGAGTGAACGCCCCGCCGCAACTGACTGGGGTGACGCACTCGTTCACCGAGTACGTCACCCGCAGAGCCGTCGAACCGACGAGACGGAAACGGTCAGCCCGTCTGCTGCGCCTGAGCCCCCTGCCCACCGCCGAAGCCGCCACAGCCGCCGCCGGCCCCACCGCTCGGCATTCCGGACGGCCGGCCCGAGCGGGCCGCACCCGAGGGCATCCCGGACGGAGCACCGGAGGGCCTGCCGGACCGCTCGGCGCCACTGGGCCGCCCGGACGGGCCCCCGCTCGGCATAGCCGACGGCCGGGCACACTCCGTCTGGCCCGTGGTGCCGCTGTCCGAGGACGAGTCGCCCGAGCCACAGGCCGCCAGCAGAGGCGCGAGTGCGAGCAGTGCGACGGCGGGGACGAGTCGTACACGACGGTTCATGAGGCTAACTCCCAGTCAGGTCCCGAGCCCGGTTTATGAGTACCGGATGAGTACGGGATGAGTGGGGGCCAGAGCACCAGATCCAGGTAGGACCGCGCTGTGCCGGAGCTATGGCTTGCTGTGGATCACGTGAAGCCCTGGGAAAGAGAACAGGTCCAGGTGAGAGCGCTGTTCCCGAACCGTGACATCGGGACCGCGAGGATCCCCCCGCCTGCCGCACATCAGCACCGCGAGAATTCCGCCGCCTGCCGGCCGGCACCCCAACACGCCCCGGGGGTCGATGAGTTCGGCGCCCGGTCGGCGGACCGGCAGCGCGACCGGCCGGTCAGCTGATCCGTGCCCTCGCGAGCTGCCGGGACTGGGCGACCAGCCGGTCCGCGCTGTCCCACACCTCGGCGTCCTCCTCCAGGAAGCCGCCGGCGAGGTTGCGCGTGGTGATGGACACCCGAAGCGGGCCCGGGGCCGGGCGGGAGCGGACGTGCACCGTCAGCTCGACGGTCGGCACCCAGCCGGACAGGCCGAGTTCGAATGCGGTCGGGGGCAGCGCGTCGACAGCGAGGAGCAGCGAGAGGGGGTCCGGGTCGCGGCCGTCGGCCAGGCCGAACCAGGAGCGCATCTCACCCTTCCCGGAGGGCGCTCCGAGCGCCCAGCCCAGGGTCGCCGGGTCGAGCTTGAGCATCAGCCGGTCGGTGATCGCCGAGCTGCCGGGCACCGGGGCAGGCGCGTCCTCGGGGCCGAAACACTGGTCCATGGGCGGCATCGCGGGCGGCTTCGCCGTCGTACGGACGTCTTCGGGCAGGGTGTCGAGATCGCCGTACGAGGCGAGGACGCGGATCCGTTCGACCTCGCGGCCCTCGTCGTCGTACTGGAAGAGGGAGGCCTGGCCGGTGGAGAGGGTCCGGCCGGTGCGGGCGACCTCCGTGCGGACGACCGCCGGTCCCGGCTGGGACGCGGTCAGGTAGTGCGCGGAGATCGTGAACGGGTCGGCGTGCGGCAGGGCGTCCGCGAGGGCGCGGCCCAGGACGGCAAGCAGATAGCCGCCGTTGACCGCGCTGACGATCGTCCACCCGGCGGACAGATCGATGTCGTAGACGCCGGGTTCGCGAAGGGTGACCGCCGTGTCGCGGTCGAACTCGCTGTCGCCGATCGTGGCCCGTACGGCCTGTACCGAAGCTGCATCTGGCATGCCTGAACGGTACAACAGGGAATTACTAAGCGGTAGCTTTTACTGTTCTCGGGCGCATGACGTCAGTCCTCGGCCGGCCAGGGATGGATCACTGGGCCTCCTGCTCGGTCGCCGTCGAACGCCGGTGCCATGCGCGCGGTGCCCGCCAGTGGTACCGCATCGCGAGCAGCCGCAGTACGAAGGCGGTGACGACCGCGAGCCCGCTGGTGAACGTGGTGAGCATGTCGTAGCGGATGCACACGACGACCATCGCGGCACCGACCATCGCCGGCACCGCGTACAGGTCGCGGTCCCAACGCAGCAACGAGGGCACCTCGTTGGCGAGGACGTCACGCAGTACGCCGCCGCCGACCGCCGTGGCGAGACCGAGGGCCGCGGACTGGGTGAGGCCCAGCCCGTACTCGTACGCCTTCGTGGTGCCCGCGACGCAGAAGAGGCCGAGCCCGGCCGCGTCGAAGACGTTGACGGCGACCTGGGTCCGTTCCACCTCCGGATGGAGGAAAAAGACGAGCAGGGCGGCGAGCAGCGGGGTGCTGAAGTAGCCGAGGTCGGTGAACGCTGCCGGCGGCACGGCCCCGATGATCAGGTCGCGGAACAGTCCTCCGCCCAGCGCGGTGACCTCGGCGAGTACGGCGATGCCGAAGACGTCGAAGTTCTTGCGGACGGCCAGCAGGGCCCCGGAGATCGCGAAGACGAAGATCCCCACGAGGTCGAGGACATGCTGGACGGAGGGGGTGAACAGTTCCTGGAGCACCCGCCATTTTTACCTACGCGAACGGGAGAGCGCGCGTGCGCTCTCCCGTTCGCGGTGGTTCTGCCCTGCCTGAGTGCTCCGCCGGCAGGACCGGTGTCTCAGTCCTTCGCCGGGTTGTCCTCGGGGACGGCTTCCGTGGACGCCTCGTCCGAAGCCGCGGTCCCAGCCGGAACATCCGTCACTTCGTCCGAAGCCGCGGTCCCAGCCGGAGCATCTTCCGAAGCCGCGGCGGTCTCAGCCGGAGCATCCGACATCTCGGCCGGAGCCTCCCCCGACACCTCGGCGGCGTCCACCGCGGGCACCAGCTCGACCGTCTCCATGGCCGCCTTGGCCGCCGACAGCAGCACGGTGTCCTGCGGCGCCTGGTCCTCCGCGTTCTCCGGGTGGTGGCAGGCCACCTGCTGGCCGGGCTTCAGCTCCAGGAGCGGCGGCTCGGTCGTCCTGCAGATCTCCGTGGCCTTCCAGCACCGCGTGTGGAAGCGGCAGCCGCTCGGCGGCGAGATCGGCGAGGGCACATCGCCCTTGAGCAGGATGCGCTCGCTCTTGGTGCCCCGGCGCTTGGGGTCCGGAACCGGCACCGCGGACATCAGGGCCTTGGTGTACGGGTGCATCGGCGCCTCGTACAGCGAGGTGCGGTCGGCGAGTTCGACGATCTTGCCGAGGTACATCACCGCGATGCGGTCCGAGACATGGCGTACGACGGAGAGGTCGTGCGCGATGATCACGTACGTCAGGCCCAGCTCGGCCTGCAGGTCGTCCATCAGGTTCACGACCTGCGCCTGGATCGACACGTCGAGGGCCGAGACCGGCTCGTCCGCCACGACCAGCTTCGGCTTCAGGGCGAGCGCACGGGCGATGCCGATGCGCTGACGCTGACCGCCGGAGAACTCGTGCGGGTAGCGGTTGAAGTGCTCGGGGCTCAGGCCCACCAGCTCAAGAAGGCGCTGGACCTCCTTCTTCACACCGCCTTCGGGCTCCACGCCCTGGAGCCGGAAGGGCGCCGAGACGATGGAGCCGATGGTGTGCCGCGGGTTCAGCGAACCGTACGGGTCCTGGAAGATCATCTGGATGTCCCGGCGCAGCGGGCGCATCCCTCCCGCGCCGAGCCGGGTGATGTCCTTGCCCTCGAACTCGATGGTGCCGGCGGTCGGGTCCTGGAGCCGGGTGATGACCCGGCCCATGGTCGACTTGCCGCAGCCGGACTCGCCGACCACGCCCAGCGTCTCGCCCTTGCGCACCTCGAAGTCGATGCCGTCGACCGCCTTGACGGCCGCGACCTGGCGCTGGAGAACACCCTTCCGGATGGGGAAGTGCTTCTTCAGCCCCTGGACCCTGAGCAGCACCTCGCGGTCATCGGAACCCGCTGCCTGCGGCGGTGTCACCGGCGCGTCGACGGCGTCCGTCTTCTTCGTCTCACTCACAGCTTCGGCGCAATCTCTTCGGTCCAGATCCGCGTGCGGTCCTCCGGCGAGAGGTGACAGGCGGAGTAGTGCCCGCTGCCGACCAGTTGCAGTTCGGGGCGCACGGTACGGGTGACATCGCCCTTGGGAAGGTCGGCGTACGGGCAACGCGGGTGGAAGGCGCAGCCCGAGGGGATGTTGATGAGGCTCGGCGGCTGACCCTTGACGGGGATGAGCCGCTCGGACGTCTCCCGGTCGATACGCGGCATCGAGCCGAGCAGACCCCAGGTGTAGGGGTGCTGCGGCTGCTCGAAGATCGTGTCGACGGGACCGCGTTCCGCGCACCGGCCGCCGTACATCACCAGGACCTCGTCGGCGATCTCGGCGACCACACCCAGGTCGTGGGTGATGAGGACGACCGCGGAGCCGAACTCCTTCTGGAGATCGCGGATGAGGTCGAGGATCTGCGCCTGGACGGTCACGTCGAGGGCGGTCGTCGGCTCGTCCGCGATGAGCAGTTCGGGGTTGTTGACCAGCGCCATGGCGATCATCGCGCGCTGGCGCATACCGCCGGAGAACTCGTGCGGGTAGCTGTCGACGCGCTTGCCGGGCTCGGGGATGCCGACCCGGTCGAGCATCTCGATGGCCCGCCTGCGCGCGGTCTTCTTGTCGACCTTGTGGTGGACGCGGTGCGCCTCCACGATCTGGCTGCCGATCGTGTAGTACGGGTGCATCGCCGAGAGCGGGTCCTGGAAGATCATCGACATCTCGCGGCCGCGGAGCTTGCGCACCTCGTCCGGGTCGGCGCCGACCAGTTCCTTGCCGTCGAGCCAGATCTCGCCGGACATCTGGACGTGCTTGCCGCCCGCGCCCAGCCGGTGCAGGCCCATGATCGCCAGCGAGGTGACGGACTTCCCGGAGCCGGACTCGCCCACGATGGAGAGGGTCTTGCCCTTCTCCAGCGAGAAGCTGAGCCCGTCGACGGACTTGACCACGCCGTCGTCGGTCGGGAAGTGCACCTTGAGGTCGCGTACTTCGAGGAAGGCGCTCGGCGCCTCGGAGCGCGCGGTGACGGGCTCGCCCACTGCGGCGCCAGTCGCAGACAATGGAGTCAGTTCGGTCACGAGAGCCTCACCCGAGGGTCGGCGGCCGCGTAGAGCAGGTCCACCAGAAGATTTGCGATCACGACGAAGAATGCGGCGACCAGGGTGACACCGAGGATCTTGGGCAGGTCGTTGTCGGTGATGCCCTGTACTGCGTACTGGCCGATGCCGGGCAGCGAGAACACGTACTCGGTGATCACGGCTCCGCCGAGCAGCAGACCGAGGTCCATGCCGAAGATGGTGATGATCGGCGTCAGCGCGGCCCGCAGCCCGTGCCGCACCACGACCTTGCTCTCACGCAGGCCCTTGGCGCGGGCCGTACGGATGTAGTCCTCGTTCATCGTCTCCAGCATGCCCGAGCGGGTGAGCCGCGCGTAGATGGCGGAGTAGAGGAGTGCGAGCGAGCACCACGCGGGGAAGAGCGTGTTGGCCCACTGCGCGGGATTCTGGGTGAACGGGACGTACGTCTGGCCGAAGATCGGCCACTGGAAGGTGAAGAGCAGCAGCGCCAGGTTGCCCGTGAAGAACATGGGCAGCGAGACACCGGCGAGGGCGATGCCCATGAAGGTGCGGTCGAGGAACGAGCGCGGCTTGAGCGCGGAGACCACACCGGCCGTGACACCGGACACCAGCCAGATCACGGCGGCACCGAAGGCCAGCGAGGCCGTCACCGGAATGCGGGATGTCAGCTCCGGCCAGACCGCCTGGTGGTTCTTGAAGGAGTAGCCGAAGCAGGGCGCGTCGCAGTGCGCCGTGGTGGGGCCGAGGTCATAGGTGGCTCCGACCACGATCCCCTTGATGAAGTGCCAGAACTGTACGTAAAGGGGCTGGTCCAGTCCGAGGTTTTGCTTGACCGCGGCGATATCGGCCGCCGTCGGGCTCTTCCCGATGTACTGCTGGGCAAGCGAGTCGGCGGTCTGGCCGGCGAACCGCGGCAGTACGAAGAAGATGGCGAAGGTGACCGCGGTGACGACCAGCAGCAGGATCACTGCCGCGGCCATCCGGCGGAGGATGTACGAGATCACGGGGATCGGCGCTGGTGCCCGCGGGCCGCTAAGCCCGCGGGCACCAATGCCTTCACCTGCCTTCCGGGGCTACTTCTTGGTCGTACCGATGTTGAGGTAGTCGTACTGGCCGCTGAAGGCCGCCGTGGAGACCAGGTTGGTGAAGTTGGCCGGGCGGTACAGCAGGACCTTGAAGTAGGTCAGCGGAACGAGGGCCGCCTGCTCCATGGTCTTCTTGTCGACCTCGGTGTACATGGCGTCACGAGCGGCCTTGTCCTCCGTGCCGATCGCCTTCACGAGCAGCGCGTCGATCTCCGCGTTGTCGAGTTGCGAGAGGTTGGTGTTACCCGACTGGCTGATCGCCTTGCCGTTCAGGATCTGCTGCAGGAAGCCGTAGCCGGACGGCCAGTCGGAACCCCACTGCATCATCATCAGACCGATGTTGTTCTTCTTGTCGAACTCGGGGACACCCGCGTTGTCGGTGAAGTACTTGCCCGACGGGTACTGCTTCAGGCTGGCGTTGATCCCGACGGCCTTCAGCGAGTTGATGATCGCGGTGGCCGCGTCGATCTCCTGCGGGCGGTCGCTGCGCGCGGAGATGTTCGTGTTGATCGTCGTCTTGCCGCAGGCCGTCAGCTGCTCCTTGGCCTTGGCCACGTCGCCCTTGTTGCCGGCGGAGGCGTAGATGTCCGACTTCTCGTAGCCCGGGATGTCCGGCGGGAGGACGGTGGTGGCGATGTCACCGCGGATCGGGCCGCCCTCGGCGGTCTGCACCGAGACCTTGTCGATCGCGTACTCGACGGCCTTGCGGCAGGCGACGTTGTCGAACGGCGCGAGCTTGGTGTTGATCGCCATGTAGACGAGACGGCCACCGTAGGTGTTGTCGGTGTTGGCCTTCAGGTCGGCGGAGTTGACCACCTTCGCCTGCGTCGCGGCCTGGACACCCGTACCGCCCAGGTCGATGGCGTTACCGGCCATGACGTCCTGGTCGATCGTCTCGGGGTTGACCTTCAGCTTGACGACGATCTTGTCCGGGTACTGCTTGCGCAGCGGGTCGGTCGACGCGTCCCAGTTCTCGTTGCGGACGAGGGTGACCTGCTTGCCCTCCTCGTAGCTCTCGAACTTGTACGAGCCCGAGGACACGATGTTCTTGACGTAGTCGACGCCGGTGTCCTTGGCCTGCGGCACCGGAGCCGTCTGCGGCGTCGCGACCAGGTAGTCGAACTCCTGGAAGGCGGTGTTCAGGTGGAAGACGACCGTGGTGTCGTCCGGCGTCTCGATCGACGACAGACCCTCGGCGCTCTTGTCCTTGTAGGGACCCTTGTACTTGTCGCCGCCCTCGAGGAACTGCTGGAAGTAGTTCGGGCCGAGGGAGAGCACGTCACGCGCGAAGTTGGAGCGCTCCACGGCGTACTTCACGTCCTTCGACGTGATCGCCGTGCCGTCCTCGTACTTCAGGCCCGAGCGCAGCTTGTACGTCCAGGTCTTGCCGCCGTCGCTCGGCACACCCGCGCTCTCGGCGAGGTCCGGGACCAGCTCGTTGCCCTTCTCGCCCGGAGCGGGCTTGAAGGTCATCAGCGGGCGGGCGTACAGCCGGCTGAGGTTGTACATGTACGCGTAGTACGTGTTGCCCGGGTCGAACGAGTCCGGGACGTCGGCGTACTCGTACGTGACCGTCCCACCCTTCTGGGTGGAGGCGTTGACGACGTCCTTGGTCGCTGCGTTGGCCCCAGCTGAATTCGTGTCGTCGTTCGTGTTGTCATCGGCCTTGCTGCAGCCTGCGAGAAGCAGACTCACACTGCCGATGGCCGCAACTGCGGCCAGCGCTGACCTTCGCATGATGTTCGGGTCCCCTCCATTGTCGGAAACTTGATGGACACTCGGCGCTGCCGCAGGGTCAGCGGCTGCGCGGGTCGAGAGCGTCGCGGAGACCGTCGCCGAGCAGGTTGAATGCCAGCACGGTGACGAAGATCGCTAGGCCGGGAACGATCAGGAACTGCGGATCGACCTGGTAATAGGTGACCGCCTCGCTGATCATCCCGCCCCATGACGCCTGTGGGGGCTGGATGCCGACGCCGAGGAAGCTCAGGCTCGCCTCGAAGAGGATGTTGGTCGGGATGAGCAGCGTCGAGTAGACGATGATCGGGCCGACCAAGTTCGGGAGCAGCTCTCGGAAGAGGATGTACGGCCCCCTCGCGCCCATCCCCCGGGAGGCGTCGACGAACTCGCGCTCGCGCAGGGCCAGGGTCTGGCCGCGGACGATGCGGCCCAGGTAGGGCCAGTTGAAGAAGCCGATGATGAAGATCAGCACGCTGATGTGCAGCGGCAGCCCTTCGAGGCCGAACGCGCCGCCCTGCAGCGTCGCGGAGATCGCGATCGCGAAGAGCAGCAGCGGGAAGGCCAGGAAGGTGTCCATCAGCCGGCTGATGATCGTGTCGACCCGTCCGCCGTAGTACCCGGCGACCACCCCGAGGATCGTGCCGATCACGTTCGAAAGGATCGTGGCGCCGAAGGCGACGACCAGCGAGACCCAGGAGCCTTCCAGGATGCGGGTGGCGATGTCGCGCCCGAACTTCGGCTCCACACCGAGCGGGTGCGCCCAGCTCATCCCGCCGAAGTCACCCAGGGGCAGAGAGGTGTTGGGGTCGATCAGGTCCTGGTTGAAGGCGTTCGGGTCGAGTCCGAACACCGCCTGGATGGGGCGCGAGAGCGCCGCCAGCAGGACGAGCAGTACGACGATGACACCGCCGACGACCGCCACCTTGTCGCGCTTGAAGCGCGTCCAGGCGATCTGCCCCAGGGAACGACCCTCGATCTGCCCCTTGTCGACACCGGCCAGCACAGCCTCCGGCTGTACGCCCGTTTCCGACCCGGTGGTCTCGATCGGTGCGGTCACAATGACCCGACCCCTCTGACCGGTGGTGACCGGCCTACGCCTGCCGCTGTCTGCGGCTTGGTTCACTTGCATGCCGGAAGCGGCCACAGATGATGCGGCCTGGAATCCCGGGCTGTTCCGAAGACTTGCACTCACTCACAGGGTCGAGGACCCCATGCCTGACACGGGAGTCTTCATGGCCGCCACGATCACGTGCCAGGCCTGACGGAGAAAGTATGCGCAACCGTGATGCGGTTAAGTGGATTCCGTTATCCGAACAGTGGGTAACAGGGGGCGGACAGGGGGCAGTTGTGGTGAAAGGGGCCATGGGGCGCCCTTTCGGCCGGTGTCAGCCTCAAAGGGGACATCCAACCCTTACGCCTGCCGCCCCGCAGGTCAGACACGAAGTCACGGCACGCGGAGATCAGGACATGGCGGGGCCAGGACCGGTTTCGTGGTGGAACAGAGATCAGTATGACCGGGACTGCGGATAGCCGTAGCCACCGGCCACCGGTGCCTGCGCCGGGGCGGCATGCGCCTCTCGGTCGTAGAAGGGCCGCGCGTTGGACCGCAGCCACATCGCCACCGGGTCGTACTCGTCGGACATCGCGACGGTCGAGACGGGCAGCCCGTCCGGCACCGCGCCGATGGACTGCTGCATCATCGCCCGCACCGAGTCGACGGCCGGCGGCGAGGTGTCGTACACATCAAGGCCGATGGCCAGGTAGGGCGCGCCGAGCGCGGGCTGTACCCAGGCCCGGCGCAGCGAGCGCACGGCGGACGTGCGGTGCGCGTTCTGCGTGAGCAGGGCGTAGAACTGGGGGATCTCGATGCCCGGCTCGGAGAGCCTGAGGGGGCCCGCGGGCTGGCGCTCCAGGCCCGTGGCGATACGGCGCAGATCGAGCCAGGGGACGCCGACGCCACCGCCGGGGGCGTGCGGGTTCAGCCAGAGACCGAACTGGTCGGGGTACAGGGTGCGGGCCACGTCCAGGCCGTCGACGACCTCGTACGAACGGTTCCAGCCGCTGGCCGAGAGCTCCTGGGCGGAGGTCACACAAGGCGCGTACCCGAAGCCGTCCACCTGCATGTTTCCGTACTGCGCGTCCGGGGAGCCGGACTGGCCGTGCCAGAGCAGCATCCAGACCTGGCCTGCCGACGGGGCCGCGAGCGCGCGCAGCAGCGCCTCGTAGGCGTCGTAACGCCCGGGCGTCACCTGGCGCAGCATGTGCTCGACCTGCCCGGCCGCGGTGCCGCTGGCGCTCACCTGTACCGCCCCTTCGCGAAGTTGCCCCGGATATGAAACCAGCTTATGCGGCGACCCTGACACCGGTGCGGGACGCTCCGCCGGAAAGCCGCATGAGAGCTGGGGACTTGCTGCCGTCCCGCGTCCGCGGGCCGGTCGTGGTCGCTCGGTCGCCTCTCGGCGGCGACTTCAGTGCCCGTGCTGGTAGAAGGGCCGCACCCGCTCGCGCATCCAGTCGCCCACCGGGTCCTGGGTGATGTCCAGGAGGACGAGGTTCACGGGGCGGTCGACCGGGACCCGGCCCAGCGCACGGCCCAGCGCGTCCAGCGGGAGCGTGCGGGCCTCGCCCTCCCACAGGGAGAGTTCGACGCCGATGAACATCACGGGCGAGCCGCCCTCGATGCTGGCCAGGCAGCGGCGGGCGGTCAGCACCACGCCGGTCCCGGCGAACTCGGCGGAGGCCGCCGACAGGAAGTCCACCGGGTCGTCCTGCCAGTCGGGCTCGAAGAGCCGCACCCGGCCGCCGCTCGCGGATCCGTCCAGCGGCGTGTGCCCGGCGCGGCACAGCTCGGCGACCGCGAGGGGCGGCAGCGGCAGGCCGACCACACCATCCGGGTTGATCACGATGCCGGCCTGCGGGGGCAGCCCGCGGGCGAACTCGACGGCGGGCGCGATCGTGTACGACATGTGCCCGCCGGTGACCTGGCGGAACTGCTCCTCCGAGCTGAAGACAGGGACGTACGCCTGACCCGCGATCTCCAGCGTGGGCAGGTCGAGCGGGCCGCTGTGCGGGCCGCCGCCGTTCGGCAGCGGGACCCAGACGAAGCTGCGGCCCAGCACCTCGACGATGCGGGCACCCGACGAGGGCCCGGCGGGCACGCCGAGGGATGCGGCGAGCACCTCCTCCAGCTCATTGCCCGGCCATCCGCCGTGCGGATGGGGGTGCGCCTGCGCCGGGAGGCCGGGGAAGTCGGGGAATTGCGGGAAGTCCATCTGTCTACCGCCTGCTGTGACCACTGTTCGGGTGTTCGGGTGTTCGAGCGTTCCGGCTGGCAAGGTTAGTGGGCCTGTACGTAATCTCAGCCGCTTCGGCGGTTCCCAGCCCCCTCGGGCCCCCTGCGACCGGCCTCAGCCGCCGAAATCGATCCGGCGCAGCACGTCCGCCGCGTCCCGGTCGATGAGCACCGCGGAACCGCAGCCCTCGGGCAGATCGCCCTTCTCGACGGAACGCAGCAGCCGGGCGACCGCGCCGCGATGACGCCCGAACGCGTACCGCGAAACGCCACGGCCGCGCTCGCGCTGGCCGTCGAGCGCCGTGCCCGGTGTGACGTCGAGCAGCAGCAGGTGCAGCGCGCCGCCGCGACGGCGGGCCTCGCGGGCGAGCCAGCGGCGGACCCAGGCCTGCGTACCGCAGTCGTGTACGACGACTCCGGCGCCGGAGCGCAACGCGCGGTGCAGGCCCGTGTAGTGGGCGAGGCGGACGAGGGGACGGTAGACCGCGTACGGGAGCCAGCGGGACATCCGTCCGTCCCAGCGGTCCCGGGTGTCCTGCGAGTCGACGCGCGGGCCCGAGACGGCGCGTCGCATCAGGGTCGACTTGCCGCTGCCGGGGAGTCCGGTGACCACGACGACGTCGGAGCTGCCGAAGTGCAGGCCGTGCGGGCTGTGTCCGGCACGGTCCCTCAGGTCGCGGACGACAGCCGTCGGGAGCGGGTGGTACGCCTCCCGGGCCGGGGCGCCGGGCTGCTTGGGCAGCGCTAGTCCCGCCGTCGTCGCGTACGCCGTGGTCCTGTTCACCGTGATCGTCCTCCCCATGGGTCTGGAGTCCCATCCCCGCCGAGTGTAAAGAGAAGGTAATGCGCGGTGCTTCCTGTTTCCGTAATCGGACCGCCACAGGCTGGTTACAGGTCACTGTATGACGCTGTGAATGACTGCGGGTCGCTGTTTCGGGTGTGCGAAGGTGCCCCTCCCGTGTCTGGGGGATGCGTGCAATGATGTGCGCGCCAACTGCATACCGGCCGCTTGAATCCGCGCGGGAGAGTTCCGGGACACGTCGTCCTGGGCGCCGAAGGAGCAAGTCCCTCCCTTGAATCTCTCAGGCCCCGTACCGCGCGGGCGAGGCACATCTGAAAAGCGGGCCGCCGACCAGGGGCCCCACCCAAGGTGCAAGTCATGACCACCGTTTCGCGGGGTCGTGATGAACCTCTCAGGTTCCGATGACAGATGGGGAGGAACGACCTCGCCGTCATGCCTTGGGAGCCCCACCGATGAGCAGTAACGCACCCCGTCACACCGCGCTCGATGCCCTCCATCGCTCGCTCGGCGCGACGATGACCGACTTCGCGGGCTGGGACATGCCCCTGCGCTACGGCTCCGAACGCGACGAGCACCTCGCCGTCCGTACGAAGGCCGGCCTTTTCGACCTCTCCCACATGGGGGAGATCACGGTCAGCGGGCCCCGGGCCGCCGCACTCCTCAACTACGCGCTGGTCGGCAACATCGGCTCGGTCGGCGTCGGCCGCGCCCGCTACACGATGATCTGCCGGGCGGACGGCGGCATCCTCGACGACCTGATCGTGTACCGGCTCCAGGAGCACGAGTACATGGTCGTCGCCAATGCCTCCAACGCCCAGGTGGTGCTGGACGCGCTCTTGGAGCGTGCGGCGGGCTTCGACGCCGTCGTGCGCGACGACCGTGACGCGTACGCGCTGATCGCCGTCCAGGGCCCGGAGTCCCCCGGCATCCTCAAGTCCCTCACCGACGCCGACCTCGACGGCCTGAAGTACTACGCGGGGCTGCCCGGCACGGTCGCGGGCGTTGCTGCGCTCATCGCCCGCACCGGCTACACCGGCGAGGACGGCTTCGAGCTGTTCGTCTCCCCCGGCGACGCCGAGAAGGTGTGGCAGGCGCTGACCGAGGCGGGCGCCCCGGCCGGGCTCGTGCCGTGCGGTCTGTCCTGCCGTGACACCCTGCGCCTGGAGGCGGGCATGCCGCTGTACGGGCATGAACTGAGCACCTCGCTCACCCCCTTCGACGCCGGCCTCGGCCGGGTCGTGAAGTTCGAGAAGGAGGGCGACTTCGTGGGGCGCGAGGCGCTTTCCGAGGCCGCCGCGGCGGCCCTGGAAATCCCCCCGCGGGTGCTCGTCGGCCTGATCGCCGAGGGCCGTCGTGTCCCGCGCGCGGGGTACGCCGTCGTCGCCGACGGCAAGGTCGTCGGCGAGGTCACCTCGGGCGCCCCGTCCCCGACGCTGGGCAAGCCGATCGCGATGGCCTACGTCGACGCCGCCCACTCCGCTCCGGGTACCGCCGGAGTCGGTGTGGACATCCGGGGCAGCCACGAGCCGTACGAGGTCGTGGCGCTGCCTTTCTACAAGCGCCAGAAGTGACACTGGCGCACGTGTCGGCCGAACCCGGCCGGGCGTGCCAGACATGACACCGGGCACATCCGCCCAGCTCATCACCCCTCCCCCCGTCATCAGCAGTCCCCCGCGTACAGGAGAATTCAGGCCATGAGCAACCCCCAGCAGCTGCGCTACAGCAAGGAGCACGAGTGGCTGTCGGTCGCCGAGGACGGCGTCTCGACGGTCGGCATCACCGAGTTCGCGGCCAACGCGCTCGGCGATGTCGTCTACGCCCAGCTTCCGGAGGTCGGTGACACGGTGACCGCGGGCGAGTCCTGCGGAGAGCTGGAGTCGACCAAGTCGGTGAGCGACCTGTACGCGCCGGTCACCGGCGAGGTCGTGGAGATCAACCAGGACGTGGTGGACGACCCCGCGCTGGTGAACTCGGCCCCCTTCGAGGGCGGCTGGCTGTTCAAGGTGCGTATCGCGGACGAGCCGGACGACCTGCTCTCCGCCGACGAGTACATCGCTTTCACCGCCGGCTGAGGAGTCGTACGAACATGTCTGTGCTGAACACCCCCCTCCACGAACTCGACCCCGACGTCGCCGCCGCCGTCGACGCCGAGCTGCTCCGCCAGCAGTCCACCCTCGAGATGATCGCCTCGGAGAACTTCGCTCCGGTCGCGGTCATGGAGGCCCAGGGCTCGGTCCTGACCAACAAGTACGCCGAGGGCTACCCCGGCCGCCGCTACTACGGCGGCTGTGAGCACGTCGACGTCATCGAGCAGATCGCCATCGACCGCGTCAAGGCACTCTTCGGCGCCGAACACGCCAACGTGCAGCCCCACTCGGGCGCCCAGGCCAACGCGGCGGCGATGTTCGCGCTGCTCAAGCCGGGCGACACGATCATGGGCCTGAACCTCGCGCACGGCGGGCATCTGACCCACGGCATGAAGATCAACTTCTCCGGCAAGCTCTACAACGTGGTCGCCTACCACGTGGACGACGCCACCGGCCAGGTCGACATGGCCGAGGTCGAGAAGCTCGCCAGGGAGTCCAGGCCGCAGCTGATCGTGGCGGGCTGGTCGGCGTACCCGCGTCAGCTCGACTTCGCCGAGTTCCGCCGGATCGCGGACGAGGTCGGCGCGTACCTGATGGTCGACATGGCGCACTTCGCCGGTCTGGTGGCGGCGGGCCTGCACCCCAACCCCGTGCCGCACGCCCACGTCGTCACGACCACCACCCACAAGACGCTGGGCGGCCCGCGCGGTGGCGTGATCCTTTCCACGGCCGAGCTCGCCAAGAAGATCAACTCGGCGGTCTTCCCGGGCCAGCAGGGCGGCCCGCTGGAGCACGTGATCGCCGCCAAGGCCGTCTCCTTCAAGGTCGCCGCGACGGACGACTTCAAGGAACGCCAGCAGCGGACCCTTGACGGTGCGCGGATCCTGGCGGAGCGGCTGGTCCAGGACGACGTGACGTCGGTCGGCGTCTCGGTGCTCTCCGGCGGCACCGACGTGCACCTGGTCCTGGTCGACCTGCGCAACTCCGAGCTGGACGGACAGCAGGCCGAGGACCGTCTCCACGAGGTCGGCATCACGGTCAACCGCAACGCCGTCCCGAACGACCCGCGCCCGCCGATGGTGACCTCGGGTCTCCGTATCGGTACGCCGGCCCTGGCGACCCGCGGCTTCACGACCGAGGACTTCACCGAGGTCGCGGACATCATCGCGGAAGCGCTGAAGCCGGCGTACGACGCGGACTCGCTGAAGGCCCGGGTGGCGGCCCTGACCGACAGGCACCCGCTGTACCCCGGCCTGTAGCGGTTCCCGCGTTTCCCGGGCCTCACTTTTCGATTCGCACCTTCGATTCGCCCGGAACGTACGTTTCTTCGGGCGCCGCGCACACTGGATGACAGCTGTGGGCGGCGCCCGCCCCTTGCACCACCCTGTTCTGCCTGCTTTGAGGAGTTCCCGTGGCCATCTCGGTCTTCGACCTGTTCTCGATCGGCATCGGCCCGTCCAGCTCCCACACGGTGGGCCCGATGCGCGCGGCACGCATGTTCGCCCGACGACTGCGCAACGAGGCCGTGCTGGACTCGGTGGTGTCGATACGCGCCGAGCTGTACGGCTCCCTGGGCGCGACCGGCCACGGGCACGGCACCCCCAAGGCGGTGCTGCTCGGCCTGGAGGGCGCCTCACCGCGGACGGTGGACGTGGAGGGGGCCGACGCCCGGGTCGAGGAGATCAAATCGGCGGGCCGCATCAGGCTGCTGGGCGAGCACGAGATCGACTTCTCCTTCTCCGACGACCTGATCCTGCACCGCCGCAAAACGCTGCCGTACCACGCGAACGGCATGACGGTCTTCGCGTACGGCGCCGCGGGCGAACTCGTACTGGAGAAGACGTACTACTCGGTCGGCGGCGGCTTCGTGGTCGACGACGACGCGGTGGGCGAGGACCGCATCAAGCTGGACGACACCGTCCTGAAGTACCCCTTCCGCACGGGCGACGAGCTGCTGCGACTGACCCGCGAGACGGGTCTCTCGATCTCCGCGCTGATGCTGGAGAACGAACGCGCCTGGCGGACGGAGGAGGAGATCCGCGAAGGCCTCCTCGCGATCTGGCGCGTCATGCAGGCCTGCACGGCACGCGGCATGTCCCGCGAGGGCATCCTGCCCGGCGGCCTGAAGGTCCGCCGCCGCGCCGCCGTCTCGGCCCGCCAACTTCGCGCCGAGGGCGACCCGTTGGCCCACGCGATGGAGTGGATCACCCTCTACGCGATGGCGGTGAACGAGGAGAACGCGGCGGGCGGCCGGGTCGTCACGGCCCCGACGAACGGCGCGGCCGGCATCATCCCGGCGGTCCTGCACTACTACATCAACTTCGTACCGGGCGCCGACGAGGAGGGAGTCGTACGATTCCTGCTCGCAGCCGGGGCCATCGGCATGCTCTTCAAGGAGAACGCGTCCATCTCCGGCGCCGAGGTCGGCTGCCAGGGCGAGGTCGGCTCGGCCTGCTCGATGGCCGCCGGCGCCTTCGCCGAGGTCCTCGGCGGCAGCCCCGAACAGGTGGAGAACGCCGCCGAGATCGGCATGGAGCACAACCTCGGCCTCACCTGCGACCCGGTCGGCGGCCTCGTCCAGATCCCCTGCATCGAGCGCAACGGCATGGCCGCGGTCAAGGCGGTGACCGCCGCGAAAATGGCCATGCGGGGCGACGGCTCCCACAAGGTCTCCCTCGACAAGGTCATCAAGACCATGAAGGAGACGGGCGCGGACATGAGCGTCAAGTACAAGGAGACGGCGCGGGGTGGGCTTGCGGTGAACATCATCGAGTGTTGAGGGGGTGGGGCCTGACCAGCGCGTTCGTGTCTTTCAGTGCTGTCGGGGCCTTCCCTGCTTACGCGGCGGAAATTCCCCGAAGAGTCCCCAGGAAATCCCACAGGACGGGTGCCTGACCTGGAGGTTCGCGACATCTGCGATCCCTGTTCGGCTCCGCAAGAGAGGCCACCCAGGTTGTGGGCCGTCGCGCCCGTCGGCTAACCAGTTCAACTGCCGTGGGCTCTGCTCGAACGAGTTCTCGTGACGCCTGGCTCGGGCGAGGGATTCCTCCCCCGGCCCCGACCGGAGACACACGCGGTGCCTGTTCTCGTCCCCCTCGTGACGGGCTGAACATCCGCGCTCCCCCGATCTCGTGACTGCTGGAGGGAGGGACAGCCTCCTGGGCGACGGCAGGCCCTTGTCACCGTGCGCGATGACTAGGCCGGCGGGGTGCACCGCCCCAAGGCAGGCGGTCCCTCTTTGTCTGGAATACCCCTGTGGCCGTTTCGATTACTTCCCTTGCCGCTCATCCAGATGCGGCAGCAACTTGCCGAGCTGTGCCGACAACGCTGCCTCAGTCCCCTCCGTCATACCGGATCCTGCGACCCCAACCGCCCTGTCGGACAAAGGGGTTACTGATCGACAGCTCCCCGGGTGACAAGCGCGGGTAACGCCAGACCAGGGCCCGTGATCTCGCCGCGGCGACCACCGTGGCGCGGTCTCGTCGCAGCCCCCCATGTCCGCGTTGCCCACCCCCTCGCCCACCTCCATTGTCCGGAGCGGGGCGATCGCTGTCGCGGCGGCAGTGACCATCACAAGTGCCGCTACACCGGGCACTGAAGCCCTGGTGTCGCAATGGCGGACATGCGCACACCTGTAACCGTTCGCCCCAATGATTAACGGACGACCCACAAGTAGGAAATCAGCCGTTAATGCGCTGGCTGTCTCATCCTCTCCATGCGATGTATACAGGACACAATGCGAGCGGCGGGGGTGTTCACCGCCCTCGAACGGGATGGGCTGGCTGGGGACGACGAAGTCGCCGCGCTCCCCGGCGTCGTGGGCCTGCGCCTGCGCATCGCGGCTGGTGAAGCCGGATCGCGCTGCTGCGGCTCCGCGTCCGTGGCGCTGGTCGCTGCCGCGCCCACCGACCCGTCATTGCCCGGGGCCGTGGTCGCGGCTCTGGACGGGCTGGCCGCAGGCAGCGCGGTGGCCGCCACCGCACTGGACGAACTGGTCGGCGGATGGATCGCGATGCCGGGCCGGGACGTCAAGGTGGCCGCCAGCGCCGACCTGGGGCATGACGCCGTGGTGGCCGTCGCCTTCGACGACGCCGCGGCGTTCCTGATGGCCGACCACGACGACCGCCTGGTCGTCCACACCACGGCGGTGCTCGCCGCAAGCCCGGATGCGGCAGGCGAGTCGGCAGGCCCGCCGGCCGGCTGGCAGGTCGTGGCACACCAGGTTCCTTCCGTGCCGCTGCTGATCGCAGCGCCGCACGCACACGACGGGAGCTGCGCGGCATGAGCGAGCGACTGGTACTCACCCACGGCTGTTCCCTGTCGAACCTGCCGCTGTTCGTCGCGGTGGGGGAGGGGTTGTTCGCCGACGAGGGTCTGGAGGTCCACGCCCCCTACTTCAACGACATCAACTCCACTGCGGAGTTGCTGGCCACCGGGGTGGCCGACCTGGGCACCGCGGCCTTCACCCAGCCACTCATCGACGCCTTCCGCGACGACCCGCCGGTCCTGGTGGGCGGCAGCGGCCTGATGGGTGTCGCGGTGCTGGCCCAGCCGCATGTCGATGACGTCGCCTCGCTGGCCGGGCAGCCGGTCGGCACCTTCCGCGCGGACCCGATGGAGGTGCTGCTGCACGACGTGCTGGCCGCCGCCGGGCTGGGCATGCAGGACGTGGGACTGCGCTATTTCGACGTCCTGGACGAGGCCATCGACGCATGGCGGTCCGGCGAACTGACCGCCCTGACCCTGGCCGAGCCGTACGCCAACCGGCTGCGCGGCGAAGGCGCGCGGACCCTGTCCTACGGCACCGAATTGTGGGGCGACCCCTTCCCCGACACCGTCCTGGTCGCCTCCGCCAAGTTCCTGCGCGAACGCCCCGATCAGGTGCGCTCGGCACTGCGCGCCATGCTCACGGCGGAGCGGCTCATCATCGCCGATCCGGTTGCCGCCCTGGAGCACGCGCTCCCCTTCTATCCCGGCTTCGGCGTCGAGGAACTGGCCGAGGCCGCCCGCCTGCAACCCGCCTGGGTGGACATCCGGCCGCTGCGCTCGGCCGTGCTCGGCCGGTGGGACAGCCTGCGATCCCTCGACCTCGTACCCCGTGACGCCGAGACACCCACCGGTGCCATCGCCCTGGACCTGCTCGACGCCGAAATCGGCGCCGCGCCTGCCTCCCCCGCCCCTCTGGCCATCCCCTCCGTCCCCGTCCCGACCCCCGCCACCTCTGTCAAGGAGAAGCCATGACCGACAACCGCCCCAGCATCACCGGGACTTCCCTGGACCGCAGACAACTCTTCCGCCGTACCGCGGCCGCCGGCGCCGCCGTGGCCATACCGTCCTGGCTGCTCACCGCATGCGGCGGTGCCCAGTCCGGCTCCTCGACGGGCTCTGGCAGCGCTTCCGGCGCCAAGGTCACCCTGAAGGCGACGCACGGCACCGGCCTGTGCAACCTGAGCATGTTCCTGCTCAAGGAACGCGGACTGGCCAAGCCCGACGTCGACGTGCAATTCGTGGTGACGCCGACGAACGCCGACATCGTCACCCTCTTCGGTGCGGGTCAGGTCGACATGTCCCTCATCCCGTACACCCAGTTCATGACGCTGCACGACGCCGGTGCTCCGGTGACGATCGTGGCGGGAGGCGGTGTCCAGGGCTGTGTGATCGCGGCCCAGCCGGGCATCGAGACCGCGCAGGACCTGCGCGGCAAGACGCTGGGCACCTTCCAGGCCGACACGCTGGAGATGCTGCCGTACGACTACCTGAAGAAGGCCGGGATGTCCTTCAAGGACGTCAAGGTGCGCTACTTCGGCACCTCGCCCGAACTCGCCCAGGCTTTTACCAGCGGCTCGATCGACGCCATCTGCCACATCGAGCCCTACGCGACCCAGGCGCTCAAGGGGCGGCCCGGCTCCGTCAAGCTCTCCGACGGCACCGATGTCTACGGAACCGGCTACACCGACTGTGTGCTGGCGGTGCGCAACCCACTGCTCCAGGAGAACCCGGATGCGGTCAAGGCCGTCATCAAGGGTCTGTTCAAGGGACAGCAGCAGACCGAACAGGACCGTGAGAGCGCGGTGAAGGCCACCACCGGTACCTATTTCAAGGCGAGCCTGGCCGACGTGCTGCTCGCCTCCACCAAGCAGCCCAACGTCACCGACCAGCGCGACAAGGCGCAGTTCATGCTGGACCGGGCCCAGAACATGATGGAGCTCGGCTACCTGAAGAAGCTTCCTGACGAGAAGATCTTCGACTGGACCCTCCTGGAGCAGGTCATCAAGGAGAACCCCGACCTGTACACCTCACTGAAGTTGAAGACCGCGTGACGCCGCCGACCGAGGGCGCTCTGACCAGCGCGTCCGCGCCGGCCACAGCGGTGCAACAGCTGCCCGCCGTGTTGCGCCGCCGCGCTGTGTCCGCCGCCTGGTGGGTCGCGTCCGTCGGGCTGTTCGCCTGCCTGTGGGAGCTGGCCTGGGCCGTGGGATGGGCTCCGGAACTGCTCCTCCCGCCGCCGCACATCTTCCTGCGCCACTTCTCCGCCCAGGCCAAGTTCTTCCAGTCGGACACCATCGGCCAGGCGCAGGCGGCGCCGCTGGTAGCGGTGGGCAGCACGGTGCTGGCCACCGTCGCCCGGGTACTGGCCGGGCTGGCGATCGGGTTCGTGGCGAGCCTGGCGACCGGCATCCTGGTCACCCGGTTCACGATCTTCAACAGGCTTTCGATCCCCATGCTGACGCTGCTGGCTCCGATCTCACCGGTGGCCTGGCTGCCGGTTGCGATCTTCCTGTTCGGCATCGGCAACGGACCGGCCGTCTTCATGGTGTTCGTCGGCGTCTATTTCGTCATGACCCTCGCGACCGTCAGCGAGATCGAATCGGTGAGCGGGACGTATCTCGACGTGGCACGCACGCTGGGTGCCACCCGCAAGCAAATGCTGTTCCAGGTGGTGCTGCCGGCGGTCCTGCCCGGGCTGCTGCGCACGCTGCGGATGAATCTGTTCGCCGCGTGGATGGTGGTGCTCATCGCCGAGGCGGTGGGTGTGGGCAGCGGCCTGGGCCAGGTCGTCGTACTGTCCCGCAACACCTTCAACGCCAGCCTGGTGTTCTTCACCATGGCCCTGATCGGGGCCACCGGGTACGTCATGGACGTGCTCTTCCGCCAGTTGCAGAAGCGGCTGCTGTGGTGGGCACCAGCCGGTCAGGGAAGGTGACGCGGTGACACGGCACAATAGCGGCGCGGTGCGCTGCCGTTCGGTACGCAAGGTCTGGGCCGAGGGCACCGGCAAGGAGACCGTCGCCCTTGAGGGCATCGATCTGGATGTGGCTCCCGGCGAGTTCGTGGTGATGCTCGGCCCCAGCGGCTGCGGCAAGTCCACCATGCTGTCGCTGATCGCGGGCCTGGAGCAGGCCACCGGCGGCTCGATCGAAGCCGACGGCGAACCGGTCGTCGAACCGGGACCCGACCGCTGCATGATCTTCCAGCAGTCGTCGCTGTATCCGTGGCTGTCGGTGGCGGAGAACGTCGGCTTCGGCCTGAAACTCCGCGGCCGGCCTCGCGCCGAACGCCGTCGGGTGGCACAGGAATTGCTGCGCACCATGGGGCTCGGCGACGTACTGGACAAGCACCCCGACGAACTCTCCGGCGGCATGCGGCAACGAGCGGCGATCGCACGCGCGCTGGCGATGGAGCCGAAGGTCCTGCTGATGGACGAGCCGTTCGCGGCCCTCGACGTGCAGACACGCGCCAAACTGCAGGACTTCATCGGACAGGTGTGGCGGGACAGCGGCGCGTCGGTGCTGTTCGTCACGCACAGTATCGACGAGGCGGTGTCGCTCGCCGACCGGATCGTGGTGTTCACCGCCCGCCCGGGAAGGATCAAGGCGGTCATCCCCGTGGAGCTGGACCGCCCCCGGGACCCGCGCTCGCCGGAGTACCACCAGCTGCACGACCGCCTCATCGACTTGCTTGCCGATGAGGTGGACAGGGCCTTCGCGCAACAGGAACAGGCGGCGTCATGAGTACGGTGCGGATCGCCGCGGCGCAACTGCCCGCCTGCGCCGAGGACCCCTCGGCGAACCTGGCCGCCGTCCATGCCGCGCTGCACGGCGCGGCCCGGGCGGGCGCCGCCGTGGTGGTGCTCCCCGAGCTGGCGACCGTGCCGTACTTCGCCGCCGAGCCGGCCGGGGCGTACGACCACTGGGCGCAGCCGGTGCCGGGCCGGCTGACCGACGAGATCGGGGCCCTCGGCGCATCTTTGGGGATCACCGTGATCCTCCCGCTGTTCGAGTACGACCCGTCCACCGGCACCCGGCACAACGCGGCCGTGGTCCTGCGAGGAGGCCGGATCGTCCCGGCCGTCGACCGCGGGGGCAAGGCCCACCACGTCGCCCGCAAACTGCATCTGCCCGTCGGTGACGACCCCCCGCCGGGGTTCGACGAACCGGCACACTTCACTCCCGGTGACTGGCTGGGCGTGCACGACCTGGGCACTCTGCGGCTGTCCACCCTGATCTGCTACGACCGCCGCTTCCCCGAGTGCTGGCGCGAGGCCCGCTCGCTGGGCGCGGATCTAGTGGCCGTGCCGGTGGCCGGCAGCGGCGGGGACAGCAGCGCCTTCTTCCTGGGGGAGCTGTGCACCCACGCCCGGGAGAACGGCCTGTTCGCGGTGGCAGCCAACAAGGTCGGCACCGAATGGGTCGCAGGCAAGGCGGTGGACAACTTCGGGGAGTCCGCCATCGTCGGCCCCGACGGGGAGCTGCTGGCCCACCGCCGCGAGGACGAGGGCCCCGGGCTGGTGATCGCCGACCTCGACCTCGATCTGCTGGCCCTTACCCGTGAGCGGCTGCGCTATTTCGAGCACCGCCGAACCGACCTGTTCCCCGGCCCCCCGGCCCCCTCTCTTGGAAGGTCCTGTTCGTGACAACCCTTTTCCGCAACGCACTTGTGGTCGCCATGGACGACACACGCCGTGCCGAGCCCTTCCGCGCCGACGTGCTGGTCGAGAACGACCGCTTCAGCGCGGTGGGGAAGGACCTTCCGGTGCCCGACGGTGCCACCGTCGTGGACGCCACCGACCGACTGCTGATGCCGGGCCTGGTCAATGCCCATGTGCACTCGTGGGAGGCGCTGTTCAAGGGACGCTACGACAACCTGCCGCTGGAACTGTGGATGCTGCTCGCCTACCCGATCCTCGGCCTGGAGCCGATGCCGGAACGGCTGGTGTATCTGCGGACCCTGCTGGTCGGTATGGAGTCGCTGCGCAGCGGCACGACCTGTCTGCTCGACGACGTGATCGAAATGCCGACACAGAGCATGGACGCGCTCGACGCGGTCTTCCGCGGCTACGAGGACATCGGCATCCGCGCCAACTGTTCCGGAAACATCGTCAACCGCCGTTACATCGACACCCTCCCCTTCGTCGACGAGGTGCTCCCGCCCGACCTGCTGGCCGCGGCGCGGGGGACGACGCCGCGAACCACCGACGAATACCTGGAATTCAGCAAGGAGGCGCTGGCCCGCTACGACGGCCGCGCCGGACGGCTGCGGTACGTGATCGCGCCCAGCGGGCCGCAGCGCTGTACCGACGACCTGCTCGTCGCCGCCGACGAACTGTCCAAGCAGCACGACACCACGCTCCACATCCATGTACTGGAAACCAAGATGCAGGCGGTGACCGGAAGGGAGTTCTACGGCTCCACCCTGGTCGCCCACCTGGACCGGCTCGGAGTGCTCAGCGACCGCGCCACCCTGGCGCACGGCATCTGGCTCACCGACGACGACATCGCCCGCCTCGGCGAGAGCGGCGCATCGGTGGCGCACAATCCCCTCTCCAACCTGAAACTCGGGTCCGGTATCGCGGCCTGGCGTGCCCTGCTCGACGCCGGCGTCAACATCGGCCTGGGCAGCGACGGACTGTCCACCAACGACAGCGCCCGCATGCTGGACGTGGTCAAGTCCGCCGCACTGCTGCACAAGGTCAGCCACCCCGACTACCGGACCTGGCCCACCGCCGACGAGGTCCTGTGGGCGGCCACCCGGGGCGGCGCCCGCTCGGCCCGCCTGACCGACGAGGTCGGGGCAATCGAGCCGGGCCGCAAGGCGGACTTCGTCGTGTTCGACCTGCGGTCGGTCAACTTCACGCCGCTCAACGACGTCCCCTCGCAGCTGGTCTACGTCGAGAACGGCGACTCGATCCGCGAGGTGTGGGTCAATGGTGACGTCGTAGTACGCGACGGCCGCTGCCTGCTGATCGACGAAGAGGCGGTGCTGGCCGAACTGCGGGAGCTGGCCGCCGAGTACATGGAGCGCTTCGCCACCGTCGAGCAGGCCAACCAGGTCTTCGAGCCCTACGTCGCGCAGATCTACCAGCGCTGCTGCGCCGAGCCCATGGGCATCAACCACTGGAGCGGCGACGAGCGGACATGGCTCGGCGGCCAGGCGGCAGGGGAGAGCGGAGCATGAGCAGCCTCCTGATCACCGGCGCACGGGTGGTCACAGCGGCCGACGACTACGTCGCCGACGTCCTCGTCGAGAACGGCAGGGTGACCACCATCGGCGCGTCGCTGCCGGCCGTCGCCGACAAGGTCATCGACGCCTCGGGCTGCTACCTGCTCCCCGGCGGCGTCGACCCACACACCCACCTGGCCTCCCGCCTGGGCAGCGGCACCACGACCGCCGACGACTACGAGTCCGGCACCATCGCCGCCGCCTTCGGCGGCACCACCACGATCGTCAACTTCGCCCAGCAGCGGCCCGGGCAGCACCTGCGCGCGGCCATCGAGGACGGCATGGCCGCGGCCGAGGGCAAAGCGGTCATCGACTACGGCCAGCACATCGTGATCACTCAGCTCGACGAGGGCTCGCTCGGCCAGATCGACGAACTCGCCGACGAGGGCGTCACCAGTGTCAAGCTCTTCATGGCCTATCCGGGCGAGCTCATGGTCGATGACGCCGTCCTGTTCCAGGTCCTGGAGCGGGCCGGCCAGGTGGGATCGCTGGTGTGCGTCCACGCCGAGAACGGACCGGTCATCGACGTGCTGGTGCGCCGCGCCCTGGCCGCGGGACGCACCGGGCCGTCCTGGCACGGCCGCACCCGGCCCGTACTCGCCGAGGCCGAGGCCACCCATCGCGCCATCGCCGTCGCCGAGATGGCGGACGCACCGGTGTACTTCGTGCATCTGTCGTGCACCGAGGCGCTGGCCGAGGTCACCGCGGCCCGGGACCGGGGACGTCCGGTGTTCGCCGAGACCTGCCCGCACTACCTGTTCCTGGACTCCGGCGTCTACGACGACGAGAGCTTCGACACCGCCAAGTACGTGCTCACCCCACCCCTGCGGGATGCCTCCCATCACGAGGCCCTGTGGCGCGGCCTGCGCGGCGGCGACGTGCAGGTGGTCTCCACCGACCACTGTCCGTTCTGCCTGAACGGACAGAAGACCCTCGGCCGCGGCGACTTCTCGAAGATCCCCAACGGAGGGCCCGGTATCGAGCACCGGCTGGCCCTGCTGTACTCCGGCGTCGTGGCCGGGAATCTGTCGCTGCGCAGGATGGTGGAGGTGTTCGCCGCGGCCCCGGCCCGCCTGTTCGGCCTGTACCCGCGCAAGGGTACGATCGCGGTGGGTTCCGATGCGGACCTGGTCGTCTTCGACCCTGCCGCCCGGACCACGATCAGCGCGGCGACGCACCACATGAACGTCGACTACAGCCTCTACGAGGGATGGGAGTTGACCGGCGCCGTCCGCACCGTCATCGCCGCCGGAGCGCCGGTCGTGGAGAACGGCCTGTTCGTCGGCACCCCCGGCGCCGGCCGACACCTTTCACGCCAGGCGAGTGGACAGAGTTGACGATCGTGTCCGACCCCCGATCCCAGAAGGTTGAACCGACCATGGACAGCAGGCCGAGCGACTCCGGCCTCAGCGAGGTGGACGCCCTGCCGACCGAGGTCCGGCGGATGCACACCTACGACCACGTCTACCGGCGCCTGCGCAAGGCCCTGGCCACCGGCAACATCCCCGCGGGCACCCGCCTGCTGGAGACTGAGCTGGCCGCGCGGCTGGGCGTCAGCCGGACCCCGGTGCGCGACGCGCTGCGCCGCCTGCAGAGCGACGGGTTCGCCGAGCGCGGCGTCGGCGGAGGTCTGTGGTCCCGCCCGCTCGACCCGGAGGACGTCGAGAATCTGTTCCTGGTGCGTGCCGAACTCGACGAGCTCGCGGCCCGGCTGGCCTGCGAACGAGCCAAGCCGGAACAGTGGCAGGAAGCCAGGGGCTTACTCACCGCCATGGACGAGGCCGTCACCGCGCACGGCCCGGCCTCGAACGCGTTCAGCGAGGCACACCTGGCCTTCCACACCGCCATCTACCGCGTCGCGTTCGGGGCCAGGTTCGCCGGCTTCCTCGACAACCACCTACTGCAGTACCTGGAGATCGCCGCCGACCTGAGCTACCGGCAGCCCGCGCACACCCAGCCCCCGGTCCACCAGCACGAACTGCTGCTGAAGGAACTGGCCAGTGGTGACACCGCGCGTGCGGTCGCCGCCGCCGAAGCCCACGTACGGCGCAGCGAGGCGGACGCCCGGCAGGCAGCGGCCGAACCCGAGACGACCGCCTAGGCCGTGCTCCGGAAGTCGCGCCGGCGGCGGGACTTCCGGAGCGCAGCCAGTCCCACGAACACCCCACACCAGTACATCCCTTCCACTCCGTTCCACGGGGCGGACGCGCGATGACGCATGCGCGCCACCGGCACAGGGTCAAAGCGGCCTGCCCCGCCCTCCCACGAAAGGTGCTTCCCATGAGACGCATGTTCCTCAACGGCACGGCCATGTCGGGCCAGAAGGACCATGGAGCCGTCATCGGTGCCACGTTCCTCGGTCCGGCCCGCACCGCCGCCGGCTACCGCTTCTTCGCCGTGCGCGATTCCTTCCCCGGCCTGCTGCCCGTCGAGTCCGGCGGTCTGTCGATCAACGGCGAACTGTACGAGATGCCCGACGAGATGCTCTTCGACCAGCTGCTGCCCGAGGAGCCCCAGGAACTCGAACTCGGCTCGATCCAGCTCGAGGACGGATCCACCGTGCACGCGATGATCCTGCAGCCGGAGCGGATTGCCGCCCCTGACAAGGTCGTCGACATCGCGGACCTCGGCGGATGGCGGGCCTACCAGGCTCACCTGGCAGCGAACGAGCGTGCCGGTGACCTCCTCGGCCGCTGAGCAGGAACCCGTGACCGCCCCGTCCGGGCCCCGCATCGACGGCGAACGGCTGCTGGCGCGAATCCGGCGGCTCGCTGCTATCACGGACGGCAGACACGGCGGGGTGACCCGCCCGGCCTACTCCCCGCAGGATGCCGAGGCCCGTGACGTGGTCGCCCGTTGGCTGACCGAGGCAGGGCTGGCCGTACGGACCGACCAGGCGGGCAACCTGTTCGGCCGACTGCCCGGTTCAAGCGGCCGCCGGGCAGCACTCGTCACGGGCAGCCATCTGGACACCGTCATGGAAGCCGGGCCCCTGGACGGCGCCTACGGCGTCCTGGCGGCCGTCGAGGCGGCGGACGCGTTGCGTTCCGCCGGCATCCGCCTCGGCCACGACCTGGTCGTCGCGGCGTTCAGCAACGAGGAAGGCGCCTGGGGGACGCCCGGAATGACCGGGTCCAAAGCGGTCGCAGGGCTGATCACCGCCGCGGACCTGTCCAGGGCGGACGACGAGGGAATGACGCTCGCGGCCCGGATCGCGGCGGGCGGCGGCGATCCCGGCCGCCTCGTCGAAGCAGTCTGGGACGCGGCCGACGTCGCCGCTTTCCTCGAACTGCACATCGAGCAAGGGCCAGTCCTGGAGGGCCTGGGCCGGAGGATCGGGGTGGTCACCGCGATCACCGGGCAGGCCAAGGCCGACATCACCATCACCGGCCAGGCCAACCACGCGGGCACCACCCCCATGGGCGAACGGCAGGACGCCGCCGTCGCCGCCGCCCACCTTGTTCTCGCCGTCCAGTCCCTGGCCGCGGACGGTCACGTGCAGAGGGCCACCACCGGCGTCGTACGGACCGGACCAGGTGTCCGCAACATCGTCCCGGGCCGGGCGGTACTCGGCGTCGACGTCAGGGACACCGAACCGCACCGGATCACCGACGCCCTGGAACGGCTGGCGGACGCCGCTCGCGCTGTCGCCCGGCTGACCGGCACAACCATCGAGCTGCGCTCCGGCCCGGTCGTCACCCCGGTGCCGGCCGACCGCTGGCTGGCTGGATGCGTAGCGGCGGCGGCCGGCGAACTCGGTGTGCCCCCTCACAGTCTGCACAGCGGCGCCGGACACGACGCTCAGATCATGGCGCGGCTCGCGCCGACCGCGATGATCTTCATCCCGAGCACGGGCGGCCTGAGCCACTGCCCTCAGGAGGCCAGCACCCCCGACGACCTCGTCCTGGGCGCCGACACCCTGCTGCGCGCCCTGATCCGAGCCGACCGCACCGCCCCGGCGTAGGACCACGCCCTTCCCCCCGGCGGCTTCCGTCCCCGTCTGGGGAGGGGGGAAGGCGGCCCGTTCCACAGTCGCCTTGCCCTCCGGCCGGGAGGCGGCCGCGAGCACGGCCTCGACGCCTCCGTCCGCCGCCGTGGTGGCGTGCGACGGGATCGCGCCCTCCCTGCGTCCAACGGTGACTTGGGCGGCCTGGCTCGGCGGCTTCGGCTCAGTCGGCTGTGGCGGCCCGCCCCCGTGCCTTGGTCCTACGCGCCGGCCGCGCTCGATGCCGGGAATTCCGTTTCGATGATGTCCAGGATGTGCTCGCTGATCCGCTTGGCCAACAGCTTTCCCTTCTCCGCACTCGCCTTGGTGGGCGAGGCAAGGACGCCACTGGCGGTGGACATCGTCGTGTCGATCGGCACCACGTCATAGGGCGGATGCCGAAGCGGCGCGTCGTCGCGGATCCGGTCTTCCCGGATGGCACCGGGCCGCAGATAGGCGAACAGCGAGGTCTCGATGAGCGAAGCATGTTCCAGTTCGAGACCGGGGAAGCCATCCGGGAACAGCTCCGCCAGATCCTCTTCGGAGAACTGCGGCAAGCCCTGCTCCACCACCACAATCTTGACCTGCGGGTGGCGTTCAGAGACCAGGAAGGCCGGCTCGTACACGAATCCGGCATTCTCGAAGTGCCAGTTGTAGACAACGATGCGAGTGAAGCCCACGCGCACGAGTTCGTTGAGCACGTCCTCCAACACCGCCATCAATGTGGTGGCGCGTAGCGAAAGCGTGCCAGGAAAGTGCTGGCCGCCTCCGCTGCCGGGACGGGAGCGGTAGCCCAGCCGGAGCGCCGGACCCACGACGAAGTGCCGTTCGGCCGCGGCGAGCCGCAACAGCGCCTGTGGAATCGCCCAGTCCGCGGACACCGGTAGGTGCGGGCCGTGCTGCTCGGTTGCCCCCACCGAGATGACCACGGGAGTATCCCGCCGGGCCTCCTCGTCGATCTCCTGCCATGTCATCCACTCGTACTCAGCGGTCCCTGCGCCGATCTGTGGACACATCAGGTCGTCGATCACTTCGACCCCTTCCTCGTCGTCACGCGCGACGCGCCCGGCGCTGTCGCATCGGTAATGAGCGGGTGGTTCCGGCCCCGTTTCACGGCGGTCAGAGGTTGTTCCATGACGCCCTCTGCTGCGTGAATTCCCGCCATTTCCGCCACGGGGGGCCGGTGTAGAAGCGGGCCACAGCGGCCTCGAGCGCCGCGGCAGCGGATTGGCGGTCCTGTTGTTCAGGGCCTTGCCGACCGGCCATGAATCGGCGTAGTTCGGTCCGCATCGCGGAGCTGTCGACCTTGGTCGTACGGCCTTCGGCGAAGACGAGTTCGCCGTTGACGTACACCTGCCGCAACGCAGCGGGTCGTGTCCGTCGTACGACGGCATCGATCTGTTCGGCCGACGGGTCGAGGTAGGCGCCGGTGACCGATTCCCAGTCCAGCACCAGGAAGTCCGCGGCATAGCCCGGCTCCAGGCGGCCGATGCGGCCGGCGAACGGTGTGGTGGCCGCCGAGCCCTCCAGCGCCATGTCCAGTACTTGGGCCGCAGTGGTACGCGCGGTGGTGTCCTGACCGGGTGCCTGTGCCAGCGCCCACGCCAACCGGATCTCGTTGAACATGTCTCTGTCGTCGGCAAGACCTGCCTCGTCGATCCCGAGTGCCAGCCGGACGCCATTCGCCCGTAGCAGCGCCGTTGGTGCCAGGCCGCTGCGGAGCCGCAGGTTGCTGCTGGGGTTGTGGCAGACGAGCGTGCCACTGGCAGCCAGCAGCTCGATGTCGGATTCGTCGATCCACACGGCGTGGCCGAGGGTCAGCCGAGAGGACAGCAGTCCGCGTTCGTGCAGGTACCGCACTGCGGTGCGGCCGCCGGGGAGCTGGGCGGCGTAGACCTCTTGGTAGGGCGTTTCGGAGAGGTGCATGTGCATACCGATGTCGTCGCGCGCGGAGATCTCGGCGGCGGCCAGCAGCAGTTCCTCGCTGCACCAGTGCAGGTTCGCGGGCGCGAGCTGGATGGCGATGCGGCCGTCGGCGGCCCCATGCCACTTTTCGCGCAGGCGCGTGTAACTCGACGCCAGTTGCTCTTCGGGGGGTTCGTAGCAGGCGGGCTTCAGCATGCGCACTGCCGCCTGCTCGGCCGGCGAGAGCGAAGCGATGAACTGCTCGTCGTCGGAGTACACGAAACGGTTCTGGTCCGTCAGTCCCCGGGAATAGGACACCCTCATGCCGACGTCGGCGTACGCCCGCAGCACGGCCGTGTCCTCCGCCCCATACTCCTCCGGGTCGCCGCGCAGGCGCCCGTTGAGGTGTTGGACTGTGGTCACGCCGCCGGCGAGAAGGTCCTCGGCACCGCACACGGTGTCGAGGTAGGGATCCACCGCCGGTGGCCCGTGCCTGCGGGCGATCCACAGTTCGAGCGAGTCGTCGGGCACCCCGAGCTGGGTGGGGGTGAGTCCGACATGGTGGTGAGCGTTGACCAGTCCGGGCATGATCAGAGAAGTGGTGGCGTCGATCTCGACCCCGTCACCGTCGAGGTCGGGCAGGTCCGCACGCGGTCCTGCGTACCGCACCGTCCCGTCCTGGATGACGAGTGCGGCGTCGCGGATCACGTGTGCGGTGCCCTGGTGTGAACCGGTGAGCAGGCGCCCCACAAGAATCACTGTCGTGGTTGTCATCGAACGCCACCGCCCCTGAGCTGTGAAAGAGCTTCGTCACGAAGCCTCCCTGCAGGGCCACACTTCAGCGGTCATTCATAACGTTCTCGTTAAGCCGCATGACGCACCCGTTAAGGAGTTGACGGGAGGCCTGTTACCGCCAGCCTCCCAAAGGCGTTCCCGACCTGTTCGAAGTGCCGTAATGTCTGATTCATTCCGATCTCGGGTCGCTGGAGTTGACGGTCCGCCAGGGCCCCGACCGAGAACGAACCGAGTACTGAACTGCCAAAAGGCCCCGCCGGCGGCATGTGCGCCCGGCAGTGAAGAGTGGCTCACGAAATGGACATCGGCGTGTCACTCAGGCGAAACAGGCTTCCTTAATTTCTGTCGCGCGACAGGAACGCACCTGGGTGTTCCCGGTTGCAGCGATCTACGCCCGGGTCTCCTCGGCCCGGGTCGTCGGGCGCGGCGAGGACGACGCCGTCGCCTACAGGGCCGGTACCAAGTGCCGTCTGTGTCGTACGGACAGCGCTACGGTGCGGCCCGGGACTCGGTGAGGACCGAGCCACCGGACGGGCCGCACCAGACCCTGGGACCGAGGATCACACGGACCCGTGTCAGCCCCTCCCCCATGCCGGCCAAGCCCCGTCAGGCGCGGAAGCCCGCCGGACGCTCCGGCGACGCCTCGGCCAGGGCCTTCGTCACTGCGGCGGTGTCCTCCGCGAGGCCGTACACGGGGGTGTCGGGCTGCTGACGCCAGGAGTCGTCGAGACCGCCGGCGTCCACGGTGTCGAAGCCGAGTTCGTCGATGAGGGTGCGGACGACGCGCTTGGCGGCCTCGTCGTCGCCGGCTACCGGGAGGGCGATGCGGTCGGGGGCGCCCGCCGGGCGGGGGAGATCCAGGAGGTTCTGGGCGTAGATGCCGTTGAAGGCCTTGATGACGGGGTGGCCGATCTGCTGCTCCGTCCAGCGGCTCTCGGTGAGGCCGTCGTCCTCGATGGCGGCGATCCTGCCGTCGCGCTGCTGCGGGTAGTAGTTGCCGGTGTCGATGACGGTGACCCCGTCCGCCGCCTCGTCGAGCAGCCCGGAGGGCAGGTCCGGCACCGCCTTCACGGGGATCGTGATCACGACGACCTCGGCTCCGCGCGCCGCGTCCTCGACCTTGACGGCTGTCGCGCCGGTCTCCTCCGCCAGGGCGGCGAGGGTTTCCGGGCCGCGGGAGTTCGCAACGGAGACGTCGTGGCCGAGGGCGGTGAGACGCCGGGTGAGGTTACCGCCGATGTTGCCCGCGCCGATGATGCCGATCTTCATGAGACAGACCCTTCTGGGGTGAATGCTCCTGACATGGATCATCAACCCCGGGGACCGGGCCCGCTATTCCACCGGCCTCGGCGAACAAGTGACCAACGAGTGACCAAGGAGAGCGGCCCATGCCGAAGGGGCGCCCCCGCAGCACGGCAGCGCCCCTTCTCCGCATGGCTCACTTGTTGAGGTGGGACCAGAACTCCTCGAACGACAGGAGCTTGTCGCCGTTGAGGTCGCGGCTGGCGATCACGGCCTCCGCGACCGTCTCGGTGACGTTCCAGTCCCCGCCCTGGGCGAGAGCGGTCTTGAACTCGGCGGCCGTGATGAACCCGTCCCCGTCCGTGTCGATCCGCTCGAAATGCTTGCGTGCTTCCTCGATGTCCGCCACCGGATCCGCCCCTTCGTAGTGCATTACTGCCTCGTCAACGGAGGTCAGATTATCGGGCGCGCCCGGCACGGAGTGCGGCGACCACCCAGGCGAACTCCTCCCGGTGCGCGGACAGCGGCTCCGTGCCACGAACCAGTGCGTTCAACTCCCGGAAGCGGGCCACTTCCACCTGCGCGGCAGACTCCAGGCGTTCCAGTACGGCGGCTCGATCGGCGTTGCCCAGCAGCGCGACCAGCACTTCCTCGGCCTCGGGCGACTCAGGGGCGACGCCGCGTTCCCGTGCCTCGACCGCGAGCTGCACCAGCCGGCTCATGAACCACAGGGAGGTACCGGCCGGCACCTCCGGCCCCCGGTCCGCCGCGTTGAACTCGATCATTTTCCGCATACGTGCACGGAAGCCCAAGTCCTGCAACATTTCTGCCAGTTCGACCCAGGCGTCCACCTGCGCGGGCGTGGGGTCCTCGGGCAGCTCGGCGATGCCGAACCGTATCCGGGTGCGGATGTCGGGGTCCGCGGTGTCCAGGCCCGCGAAGGCCTCCTCCATGAAGTCGTCGGTGATCCGCTTCCGCTCGGCGGCCGACAGCCGCGCCAGCTTGTTCATCAGGGTCGTCTCCTCTGCGGTCGAGCCGCGTCGCGCCACGGTCGACAGCACCGCCCGGGTCACCTTCAACGATCGGATCTGCGCGTCCAGTGCGGCGACATGCGTGGCGGCGACCTCCGCGACCGTGGTCTCGCCTGCCAGGACACGGCGTACGTCGTTCAGTCCGAGGCCCAACTCCCGCAACGTACGGATGAGTTGGAGGCGGGCCACGGACGCGGCGTCGTACAGCCGGTAGCCACCCGTCGAACGGGCCACCGGGGGCAGCGCGCCCTCGTCCGACCAGTAGCGGATGGTGCGCACCGACAGACCCGTGCTCCGGGCGAGCTCGCCGATGGTGAACAGTCCGGTGCCGTCTTCGATCATGTCTGGGAGTCTGGGCCTTCCAGTGGGTGGAGACTCAAGTGCGAGGGACGGGGCGTCATGGCTGACACTCTGCGCGACATTCTGGACGCGGCGGCGCGGGGCGTCTTCCCGCCGGCCGACGGCGGCACGACTGTCGTACGCCAGCACTCCCACCGCGACGCCGGGGTCCTGGCCTTCACCGCGCACTCCGTCGTCTTCACCGACGAGGACGAGGAGTGGGTGCGCGGCACCCTGGACGGGATCGACTGCGACGCGCTCGCCGCGACGATGAACCCGCGGTTCCTCGCGGCGTTCATGGACCGGACGGCGCGCTCGAACGACACGATCGACCTGCTCACCGTCGCCGCGCCGCTCCCGGGGGAGCCGCGGCTCGCGCTGACCGAGATCCACGACCCCGAGCATCACCGGGTCGCTCGGGCGCTCAGGCATCGCGACAAGGTACGGGTGTGGGCCGCCGACGGCGGGGTGCTGATCCTCGGGCGCGGAGTCGCCGGGCGGCTGGAGGCCGCGGTGGAGGTCGACGAGGCCGTACGGCAACGGGGGCTGGGGCGTGCGCTGGCCGCGGCGGCGCGGCAGCTGGGCGGGGGCGAGCCGGTGTGGGCCCAGTTGTCGCCGGGGAACGCCCGCAGTGTGCGGGCGTTCCAGGCGGCCGGTTACGTTCCGGTGGGCGCGGAGGCGCTGCTCACCGCGCACTGAACCTCGTACAAATGCCGTTCGGTCAGCGGAAGATGCCGGTGTGGCCGAGTGAGTAGCGGCCCGGCTGCGGGTACACGGCGAGGCCGTGCGGGCCGCTGCCGACCGGGATGCGGGCGAGCTGGACGCCGGTGCGGGTGTCGATGGCGTACACCTCGGCGTCGTAACGCCCGGACAGCCACAGGACCTTGCCGTCGGCGGAGACGCCGCCCATGTCGGGGCTGCCGCCGTCCGGCAGGTGCCACTTCTTGGTCAGCTTGTTCTGGGCGAAGTCGAAGACGGAGACGGAGCCCTCGCCGCGGTTGGAGACGTACATCTCGCGGGAGTCGCGGCTGACGTACAGGCCGTGGCAGCCCTTGCCGGTGGGGAGGAGGGTGGGCTCGGTGAACCTGTCGCCGTCCAGGACCCACATGCCGTCGGCCATCATGTCGGCGATGTAGAACTTCTTGCCGTCCGGCGAGATCTTGACGTCCTGCGGCATCGCGCCGTCGAACGGGAGCTTCTGCTTTCCGATCACCTTCATCTTCTCGGTGTCGACCTTGAGCAGTTCGCCGCTGAACTCGCAGGAGACGACGAAGTAACGGCCGTCGGCCGAGAAGTCGGCGTGGTTGACGCCGTAGCAGCTGACCGGTTCGGTCTTGATGCGCTTCATGGTGTGCGCGTCGCGGAAGACCAGTTCGCGGTCGAGGGAGGCCATGACGACGGAGTACTTGCCGTTGGGCGTGAAGTAGAGGTTGTACGGGTCGTGCACCTCGACCTCCTTGCCCACCTTCCCCGTCTTCGGGTCGATGGGGGTGAGCGTGTGGCCGCGGTTGTTGTTGACCCAGAGCGTCTTCATGTCCCAGGAGGGGACGACGTGTTGGGGCTGGCGGCCGACGTGGAGGGTGTCGATGACCTTGTACGTCTTCGGGTCGATCACCGAGACGGTGTCGGACCCGGTGTTGGGGACGTAGACGCGGGACGGGAAGTCCTTGACCGCCGGGGAGAGCTTGCCCGGGCGGTCGGCGGCGTAGACGTCCGTCGGGTCGAGCACGGGAGGCATGCCGGGCAGCCCCTGGGCGGCCTGCGGCTTCTTGGGCGGGGCCGGCTCGACGGCACCCTTGGTGCCGAGGGCCTCGTTCGCGTGGTCCCCGGACTCGGTGCCGCAGGCGGCGAGGACGGCCAGGGCGGCGCCCGCGACCAGGGTGCGCTTCGTAAGGTTCCGGTGCATCAGCTCAGCAGCTCCGTGGTGGTGACCGCGCGCAGGCCGCGGCGGTTCAGGTCTTCCAGGACGGCGGGCAGCGCGGCGACGGTGTCCACGTACCCGAAGTGCAGGCTCACCACGGATCCGTTACGGACCGCGCCGGTGATCCTGCGGGTGACGGCGGGGGCGCCCGGCGAGGTGAAGTCGAGCGGGTCGACGTCGTAGGAGAGGACGTGCGGGTAGCCCGCGCCGCGGGCGAGGCGGGCGACGAGCGGGGAGGCGTGGGCGGTACGGGACGGTCTGAACCAGGTACCGATGGAGCCGGTCAGCCGGCGCAGCCGCTGCGCACAGCCCCGGATCTCCGCGTCCGCCTCCGCCTCGGACAGCGCGTTGATGTCGAGGTGCCGGAGGGTGTGGTTGCCGAGGTCGTGGCCGCCGTCGAGGATGCGGCGCGCCAGGTCGGGGTGCTCGTCGAGCCAGCTTCCGACGGCGAGCACGGTGATGTGGGCTCCGCCCTTCTCGGCCTCGTCGAGGACCGCCCTGGCGATGGCGGGGTCGCCCTGGCCGTGGAAGGTGAGGGCGACTCGGGGTCGGGTGCGGGGGCCGTGGACGATCTCCACGGGCTGATGCGGGAAGCGGCGGGGCGCGGCCGCGGGCGCGGCCGGGTGTGCGCTACCGGCGGGGGCGGCGGGGTGTGCGCTACGGGCGGACGCGGCCGGGGATGCTCTGCGAGTGCGGTCGGCCGGGGATGCACTCCGAGCGCGGTCGGCCAGGGGTGCGGCGGCCCCGGGCGCGGAGCATCCGGCGGCGAGCGTCCCGGCCGCGACGACCGCTCCGACCGCTCCGACCGCTCCGACCGCGAGCGCGGCACCCGAACGCAGCGCCGCACGCCGGTCAGGCGCCGTACGCGGAACGCTTCCTTCGGTGGGTGGCCCAGGAGGGCGAGCGGGCGTGGTCACCCGGCCCATTTAAGGGTGAATTGCCAGAAATACTCGCAATTGCACCAATTGGGGGACGGGTCGCGGGAAGCGCACCCTGGGAGCACTGGGGTCTCGAAACCGCGCAGTAGGGGCTTGGCGTCTGCCGCTGGCAGCGGTCAGGGCTTGGCCGTCACGAAACTCCAGCGGCCAGGGTTCCCGTGCATGCGGGATCAGCGGTCGGCGACGCGCATTTCGAACCAGGTGGTCTTGCCGCGGGGCAGTAGGTCGACGCCCCAGCGGTCGGAGAGCTTGTCGACGAGGAAGAGGCCACGGCCGCTCAGGTCCATTTCGTGGACCGGCATCAGACAGGGAAGGCCGCGCGAGGGGTCGCGGACCTCGATACGGATCCATCCGCGCCGACGGCGCATACGGAGCCCGAAGACACGGGCGCCGGTGTGCCGTACCGCGTTGCCGACGAGCTCGGAGACCAATAAGACGGCGTCCTCCGTCATCTTCGGCGAGAGCCCCCAGTGCCGCAGGACGACTACCTGGGTGAGCCGCCGCGCGGTGGCCGCGGACTCCGGGCGGGACGGCAGCGGCACCTCCGCCTCGACCGGGTTGCCGAACAACTCGACCGCCTTGAGCGCCTGTTCGTCTTCGACCGCAGGCGTCCAGCGCGCCGCGGTCGCACTTACGTGCCGCCGCGGCGGTTCGATACCTTCCAGCCCCGCCATGCCCCCATCATGGCCGCCCAGAGGCCCTTTCGGGGCCGTTCCGAAGGAATACGCCCCCCGGAATCTCCCATTCCGCGGCAGCAGGTCGGCATATGCCACAGGCAGTTCGGACCTCACCACAGCCCATCTGACCTGCTAGGACTGCCCACTTGAGGGCAATCCCCGGTCTCCCTCGACAAGGCTGCCTTAAGGTTGCCTTAAGGCTCGCCTAATCCAGCCCTTCGAGGGACACCGGGTAAGACACCTCGTCAACTGCAAGTGGATAAGCGGAACTTACCGTGCGAGTTCTGCCGGACTCACGGTGGACAGTCCAGGGACCCACGAGTGACGATCCGGCGTCCTCACGGTGGGCAGTCCGAGGAACTCACGGTGGACGATCTACCGGAACTTCGCCTTCCCCGGCCCGTCCTCCACGAAGCTCCGCATCCCGCGCTCCCGGTCCTCCGTCGCGAACAGCCCGGCGAACCAGTTGCGTTCGATCGCGAGCCCGGTGTCGATGTCGGTCTCGAGACCCGCGTCGATGGACTCCTTCGCGGCACGCAGCGCGATCGCCGGTCCCTGCGCCAGCCGCGCGGCCCACGCGTGCGCCTGGGCGTACACCTCCTCGGCGGGGACCACCCGGTCCACCAGGCCCAGTGACAGCGCCTCGTCGGCCTTCACCATCCGCCCGGTGAAGATGAGGTCCTTCGCCCGCGACGGGCCGATCAGCCGGGACAGCCGCTGGGTGCCGCCCGCGCCGGGGATCACGCCGAGCAGGATCTCCGGCTGGCCGAGTTTCGCGTTCTCGGCGGCGATGCGGTAGTCCGCGCACAGCGCCAACTCGCAGCCCCCGCCGAGCGCGTACCCGGTGACCGCCGCGACGACGGGCTTGGGGATGCGGGCGACGGCGGTGAAGGAGTCCTGCAGGGCCCGGGACCGTACGACCATCGCCGCGTGGTCCATGGCCTGCATCTCCTTGATGTCCGCGCCCGCCGCGAACACCTTCTCCCCGCCGTACAGCACCACCGCGCGCACGTCGTCCCGGCCCGTGGCCTCCTCGGCGAGCTCCTTGAGCCGGTCCTGCGTGGCGACGTCCAGCGCGTTCATCGGCGGACGGTCGAGCCGGATGGTGCCGACGCCCTCGGCAACTTCAAGATGCACAGTCATGGCAGCAGGTTAGTGGCCGTTAACGACATCGGGCCCGGTGTGCTCAGTCACAGCACACCGGGCCCGTCGTCACCGGGACTCAGGCCTTCCACTTCTCCCAGGACATGTTCCAGCCGTTGAGGCCGTTGTCCGGGTCGACGATCCGGTCGTCGGAGTTCTTCACGACCACCACGTCACCGGTCATCGACTGATTGAAGAACCAGGCCGCGGCCACCTTGCCGTCGTAGCCACCGCGGACGTCCTTCAGGCCGATGCAGCCGTGGCTGGCGTTGTAGTTGCCGAAGGCGTCGCCGCCCCAGTAGTTGCCGTGGATGAACGTGCCGGAGGTGGTCAGACGCTGGGCGTGCGGTACGTCCTTGATGTCGTACTCGCCGGCGTAGCCGACCGTCTCACCGTTCATACGGGTCACTTCGAGGCGATCGGTGATGACCATCTGGCCGTTCCAGGTGTCGTAGCCGGGCTTGCCGGTCGTCACCGGGATGGTCTTGATGGTCTTGCCGTCCCGCTTGACCGTCATCGTCTTGGTCTTGACGTCGACGGTGGAGACCTGGCTGCGGCCGATCGTGAAGGACACGGTCTTGGCCTGGCTGCCGTAGACACCGGGCCGCCCCTCGACACCGTCGAGGTTGAGCTCCACCGTCACCTTCGTACCGGCCTTCCAGTACTCCTCGGGACGGAAGTCGAGGCGGTCGTTGCCGAACCAGTGGCCTTCGACGTCGACGGCCGGCTCGGTCTTGACGGTGATCGCCTTCTCGACGTCCTCCGGCTGCGTGATGCCCCGCGTGAAGTTGACCGAGAAGGGCATTCCCACGCCGACCTCGGAGCCGTCCTCGGGCGTGAAGATGCCGACGAAGGTGTTCTTCGGGGTCAGCGTGGTGAACGCGGACTCCTCGGCGGACTCACGGCCGCCGGAGTCCTCGGCCACCGCGTGGACCTTGTACTTGGTGGCCGAGGCGAGGTGCGTCGAGGGCGTCCAGGTGGTGCCCCCGCCCGTTATCTCACCCTCGACATCATTGCCCTTGGTGTCCTCGACGGTGACCTCGGTCAGCTTGCCCTTGGCCGCGCTCACCTTGAGCGCGCCGCTGGTGGCCACATCGCCCGCACCGTCCTTCGGGGCGATGCTCACGACGGCCTGCGAGACCTTGGTGTCGGCCGTTCCCGAGCTCCCGGTCGCCTGGCCCTTCCCGTCCCCGGACCCGGAGTCCGAGTCCCCTCCCCCGCCGCACGCGGTCACGGCGAGCAAAAGCACCACCGGCAGTACTGCCAGGATCCCCTTGCGTCTGTGTGTCCGCGGTCCAACCGACGGCCCCGATATCGGTCGCCCGTTCACGTTCGTTCTCCCCTCGCACGGCCTGGTCAGGCCCGCACCCCAGCGCGTCCCACGCGCGTATCGCGCTAATTAATCACACGGCCGGAAGCGATGGCCCTCCGGGATTGTCACCGTTCAGTCCCAACTTGGGCCGTGTGGGGGGCGAGCCGGGGCACCGTGCGCGTACCCCTTTGTCGTCCTACTTCACCGCGCCGCCCGCCTTCCACTGCTTCCAGGTCATGTTCCACCCGCCGAGCCCGTTGTCGGGAGCAACCTGTTTGTCCTTGCTGTTGACGACCTCGACGACATCACCGATGAGGCTGCGGTCGAAGAACCAGCCCGCCGGGGTGTCCGAGCCGCCGCCCTTCACATCCTTCAGGCCCACGCAGCCGTGGCTGACGTTGGTGTTGCCGAAGACCCCGTCCGCCCAGTAGTTGCCGTGCAGGAAGGTCCCGGAGTCGGTGAGACGCATCGCGTGGGGGACGTCCGGGATGTCGTACTCGCCCTTGCCGTCGGCCTTCTTGAAGCCGACCGTGGCGCCGTTCATCCGGGTCACCTCCAGCATCTCGGTGACCACCATCTTCCCGTTGTACGTCGTGCTCTTGGGGGCGCCCGCGGTGATCGGCACCGTGGCGAGGAGTTCGCCGTCGCGGCGTACGTCCATGGTGTGGTCGGCGGCGTCGACGAGGCTGACCTGACTGCGGCCGACCGTGAACGAGAAGGTCTTGTACTGCAGCCCGTACACGCCCGGGGCCGCCTCGACATCCCGCAGCCCCAGGGTGACCGTGACCTCCGTGCCCGGCTTCCAGTAGTTCTCGGGCCGGAAGTCCAGGCGGTCCTTGCCGAACCAGTGCGGACGGATCTCCACCGCCGGCTTCGCGTTCACCTGGATCGCGCGCTCGACGGCGGGCCGGTTCTCGATCTCCCGGTTGAACTCCAGGGAGATGATCATTCCGGTGCCGACGGTGGAGCGGTTCTCCGGGGTGACGTATCCGATGAACCGCTCTTCGGGGACGTACGTCGTGAACGTCGTGTGCCGGGCCGAGCGCCGCCCGTACCCGTCGACGGCCACCACGTCGACGGTGTACCTGGCGGCGAGCGCGAGCCCCTCGTCATGGGGAAGCCAGCGCAGTCCGTCCTCGGAGATGCGGCCCGGCACCGAGGCCTCCTGTGCGTCCTGCTCCTTGACGACCCGCACGGACTCCAGGCGCCCGCTGTCCACCCGGACCTCGAGTGTCTCGTCAGGACGCACGGCCTTGCTGTTGTCGTCGGGCGAGACGCGGATGACGTCCTCGGGCGACGGTGGTTTGCCGAGCACCTCGTCCATCCCGTTCGACGTGCAACCGGAAATTCCCGCCAGCAGTCCGGCCCAGGTCAGTGTGGCCGCCAGCGCGGCCCCTGCGCGCCACGCGCGCGTCTGTACGTGCTTCACAGGGGGCCCAACGACTGCGCCCCTCCGGGGAAACGTGAGTGCGAGCCCAGGGCTGGGCAGAACAGTGGGGAGGACGACGCGACGGGGGATGGTGGCCGGGACGCCACACGACCCTTTTTCGCTGCGTTCCATCGAGCCGCGGGAGGCTGACCGGTGTCGAGCGCACCCGAGCAGGAGGCAGTACAGGAAGGGCATGCCACGGGCGTCGTAGTGCCCGCGCAGCCCGCCCCTGTGGTGAACGGCGCTGCGCGCGCGGCGCCCACCGTCTCCGTGTGGCCCGGCGCCCCGACCCCGCTGGGCGCGCGCTTCCGCGTCGGCCCGGACGGCGTCACGGGCACCAACTTCGCGCTGTGGGCGGGCGGTGCGGAGGCCGTCGAGCTGTGCCTCTTCGACGAGGAGGGCGCCGAGATCCGGGTCCGGCTGACCGAGCTCACCCACGAGATCTGGCACGGCTTCGTGCCCGGAGTACTTCCCGGCCGCCGCTACGGCTTCCGTGTGCACGGCCGCTGGGACCCCTGGACCGGCGCCCGCTGGAACCCGGCGAAGCTGCTCCTGGACCCCTACGCCCGCGCCGTGGACGGTGACTTCAGTCTGCCGCCCGAGGTGTACGGGCACGTCCGCGACTGGCCCCAGCAGCAGGTCGCGGACACCGTGCGCGACGACCGGGACTCCGCCCCGTACGTCCCCAAGGGCGTCGTCGTCCATGACGACGAGGACTGGTCGGACGACCGCCGCCCGAAGACCCCGTGGGCGGACTCGGTGATCTACGAGCTGCATGTGCGCGGGTTCACCCGGATGCACCCCGGGATTCCGGAAGAACTCCGGGGCACGTACGCCGGACTGGCGCACCCCGCAGCCATCGACCACCTGGTGCGGCTGGGGGTGACGGCCGTGGAACTGCTTCCGGTGCACCAGTTCGCACACGAGGACCATCTGCTGCGGAAGGGTCTGAAGAACTACTGGGGCTACAACTCGATCGGCTATTTCGCGCCGCACGCCGGTTACGCCGCTTCCGGCACCACCGGTCAGCAGGTCGGCGAGTTCAAACGGATGGTTCGGGCGCTGCACACCGCCGGTATCGAGGTGATCCTCGACGTCGTCTACAACCACACGGCGGAAGCGGGCGAGTTGGGGCCCATGCTGTCGCTGCGCGGTATCGACAACCGCGGGTACTACCGGCTGCAGTCCGATGCACGGCGCTACACCGACTACACGGGCTGCGGCAACACCCTCCATGTGGTGCAGCCGCATGTGCTGAGGCTGATCACGGACTCGCTGCGGTACTGGGTGACCGAGATGGGGGTCGACGGCTTCCGGTTCGACCTCGCCGCGGCTCTCGCGCGGTCCATGCACGACGTCGACATGCTGTCGCCGTTCCTGGCGGTCATCGCGCAGGATCCGGTGCTGCGCCGGGTGAAACTGATCGCGGAGCCCTGGGATGTGGGTTCCGGCGGATATCAGGTGGGCGCCTTCCCACCCCTGTGGACGGAGTGGAACGACCGCTATCGCAACGCCGTACGGGATTTCTGGCGCGGGGCGCTGCCCGACGTACGGGATCTGGGGTACCGGCTCTCGGGGTCGAGCGATCTCTACGCCTGGGGCGGGCGGCGTCCGTACGCCTCGGTGAACTTCGTGACCGCGCACGACGGTTTCACTCTGCGGGACCTCGTCTCCTACGAGCGCAAGCACAACGAGGCGAACGGCGAGGGGAACCGGGACGGTACGGACGACAACCGCGCCTGGAACTGCGGGGTCGAGGGAGAAACGGACGACGAGCGCGTACGGGCCCTGCGGCGCCGCCAGTTGCGGAACCTGCTGACGAGTCTGCTGCTGTCGACCGGGGTCCCGATGCTGGTCGCCGGCGACGAGTTCGGGCGGACCCAGCGGGGCAGCAACAACGCCTACTGCCAGGACAACGAGGTCAGTTGGGTCGACTGGTCGAACCTCGACGATCCGCATTGGCGGGCGCTGTTCGAGCTGACGTCACGGCTGATCGCCCTGCGGCACGAGCATCCCGTGCTGCGGCGCCGGGCGTTCTTCTCCGGGCGGGCGCATTCCGTGGACGGCCTGCGGGACCTGGCGTGGTTCACCGCGCGGGGCACCGAGATGACGGAACGGGACTGGTACGCGCCCGCCGCGACGCTGGGGATGTACCTGTCCGGGCGGGACATTCCCGGGCGGGACGAGCGCGGGATGCCCGTCCTGGACGACAGCTTCCTCGCCGTCCTGCACGCCGGGGACCGGCCGGTGAGCTTCGTACTCCCCGGGCCGCCCTGGGCCTCGCGGTACGAGGTGGTGGTGGACACCTCGCGGGAGTCGCAGGCGGAGGCTCCCGGGGTGGTCCATCGGGCGGGGGCGGCGGTCACGGTGCCGGCTCGGGCCGTGTTGCTGCTGCGGGTGGTGCGGTGACCGGCCCCGTCTCTGGTCCCGGTGGCCGGGCGGATCGCGCTAGCCGAGGATCCGCCGGTCGTACGCCACCGCCACCGCCGCCGCCCGGTCCTTGACGCCGAGCTTGGCGTACAGGTGGGTGAGATGGGTCTTCACCGTGGCCTCGCTGATGAACAGGACACGGGCGATCTCCCGGTTGGAGGTGCCCTTGGCGACCAGGGCCAGCACTTCGCGTTCGCGCCCGGAGAGCGGCTCGTTGCCGGGTGTCCTGGGAGCGCGGACCGCGGAGACCAGGCGGGAGGCCACGGCCGGGGAGAGGACGGTGCGGCCCTGTGCCGCCGCGCGGACGGCGGTGAAGAGTTCGTCGCGCGGGGCGTCCTTCAGCAGGTAGCCCGTCGCGCCCGCCTCGATCGCCGGGATGGTGTCGGAGTCGGAGTCGTACGTGGTCAGCACGAGGACCTTGGCACGGGCGCCGGCGCGGGTGAGCCGGGCGATCGCCTCGACACCGCCGACGCCGGGCATGCGCAGGTCCATCAGGATCACGTCGGGGTCCAGGGAGGCGGCCAGTTCGAGTGCCTCGACTCCGTTGGCAGCCTCGCCGAGCACGGTGAACCCGGGCGCCGACTCGAACATGCCGCGCAGGCCGTCCCGTACGACGGGGTGGTCGTCGACGATCAGCAGGGAGATCGGTGCGTCATGGCTGGGTGCGTCATGGGTCGGTGCGTCATGGGTCATGGCGGACCAACGGTACGCGAGCCGACAGCGCGGTGCCCTGGCCCGGCTCCGACTCCACGGTGAGGTTGCCCGCGATGCGTTCGGCGCGGGCGCGCATGCCGTCGAGGCCGAAGCCGCCGGTTCCGGTGCGCTCCCGGACGGCGAGGGGGTCGAAGCCGCGCCCGTCGTCGCGGATGTCGAGGATGACCTCGTCGCCCAGGAAGGTCAGGGTGACGCCGGCCCGGGTGGCGCGGGCGTGCCGGGCGGTGTTGGACAGGGCTTCCTGGGCGATGCGCAGGAGGGTCGCCGAGACCTCGTCGTGGAGCTGCTCGGTCGGCCCGGCGACGGTGAACTCGGCGCGTACGCCGGTGCGTTCGCCCCATTCGGCGACCGTGTTCTTGAGGGCTTCGGGCAGTCCGTCGTTCTCCAGCGCCACCGGGGCCAGGTTCTGTACGGAGCGGCGGGCCTCGCCGAGGCTGTGGCGGGCCAGGTCGGCGGCGCGGTCGAGGTGGATGCGGGCGATGTCCAGGGCGGGGGCGTTCGCGACGACCTGGAGTTGGGCGATGATGCCGGTCAGGCCCTGCGCGATGGTGTCGTGGATCTCCGCTGCAAGCCGTCGGCGTTCGTCGGCGACTCCCGCCTCCCTTGCCTGGATGAGGAGTTGGGCATGCAGCGCGGCGTTCTCGTCGAGGGCCTGCTGCAGGGCGGCGTTGGTGCGTTCGAGTTCGACGATGGTGGCGGCCCGGGCACGGGAACGCTCCTCTTCCTGGTCGGTGAGATGGGCGATCACCATGAGCAGCGCGTTGTTCGCGACGAGGAGCCCGGCGAACACCGCCCACTGCTGGGGGCTGCGCAGCGGCATCCCACCCACCTGCGAGCCGGCCACGATGACGGTGGTGACGAACAGGCCGAAGCGCTGCCGGCGCCTTCCGCTGATCAGCTCGTCGGAGTCGAAGTAGCCGGTGACGGCGTAGAAGGCGAAGAACGGATTGACCCAGGTCAGCGCGAAGGCGATCGCCCAGCGCAACACGTAGTACACGGTCCCGGCGCGGGAGGGGAGCCGACGGCCGGTGATGCTGCGGGCGGTCCGGCGGCGGGCCCGTCCCCACCACAGCTGGAGCAGGATCGCCAGCGCGACCAGCGCCCCCGCCGCGTACCACTCGGCGGGGCTCGCCATCAGGTCGGTGGCGACGGCCGAGAGGAGGGTGGAGAAGCCGAGCAGCCCGTACGGGCCCCAGGTATGGAACTGATCCCACCGGCGCTCGATCTGTGTGCCCGCCACCGCCATGGCCCCAGTCTGCACGGCCGGCCCCTCTCCTACTTTCGCGCCTGCTCCCCCTCCTACTCCCAACGGAACCAGCGGGACGCCGCGGCCGTCAGCAGGACCGTCCAGACGGCGAGCACGCCCAGATGCGCCCACCCGGGCCAGTCCCCCGCCGCCGCCTCGTTGAGGGCCTGTGCCGCGGCGCCGAACGGCGTGTAGCCGACGGCCTTGGCCAGCGTGTCCGGCATGGCCTGCACCGGCAGCCACACACCCGAGCAGAACATCGCGGGGAAGAACACGGCCGATCCGATCGCGCCCGCGATCTTCGTGGTCCGGGACAGGGCGCAGATCACCGCGCCCAGCGCGAGCGACGCCAGGATGGCCAGGACCAGGGCCAGGGCGTATCCGAAGGGCTGCCGGGGCAGCGTGACGTCGAACGTGAGCCGGCCGATCGCGAGGGCGAGCAGCGCCGACGCCAGGGCCGCACCGCCGTACACGAGCATCTGTGCGGAGAGCAGGGCGGAGGGCCGGACCGGTGTGGTGGACATCCGGCGCAGGACGCCCCGCTCGCGATAGCCGGTGAGGGTCTGCGGCATCGCCTGCAGGCCGCTGACGATCAGGCCGAGCAGCACGGTCACCGGAACGTAGGCGTCGATCACTCGCAGACCGTCGAGGGCGGGGTCGGGGTCTCGGAACGCCGGGATGGAGCCGAGAATCACCAGCAGGAGGACGGGGAACAGCAGGATCCAGAAGAGGCTGCCCGGTTCGCGCCCCAGGAGGCGGATCTCGGCCTTCAGCACGGCGGGGTTCACGACGGGCGTGTTGACGACTGGGGTGCTCATGCCGCTGCCTCCTTCTTGGAATCCTGCGTTGCGTCCTTCGCGGAGTCCTTGGTGAGGTCGAGGAACGCGTCGTCCAGCGTGGCATCGGTGACGCGGAGTTGGTGGGCCGTGATGTGGTGCCGGGCGAGGAGGGTGATGACGGCGTTGACGGTCTCGTCGGTGCCGGAGAGCGTGATACGTCCGTCCTTGTGCTCGACCGATGCGAGGGCGGCCAGCGCGTTCAGGTCACCGTCGTCCAGCGGCCGGGACGGCGTGAAGCTGATGACGGTGGCACCCGCCGAGCGCCGGATCAGGCCGGCCGGAGTGTCCAGGGCGGCCACCCTCCCCTTGTCGATCACGGCGATCCGGTCGCAGAGGCGTTGCGCCTCCTCCATGAAGTGCGTGACCAGCAGGACGGTGACGCCGTTCGCGCGGATGTCCTCGATGAGCTCCCAGGTGTCCCGGCGGGCGCGCGGGTCGAGGCCCGTGGTCAGCTCGTCCAGGACGACGATCCGAGGGTTGCCGATCAGCGCGAGCGCGATGAACAGCCGCTGCTTCTGGCCGCCGGAGAGCTTGCCGAACCGGGTGGTCAACTTGGGTGTCAGGCCGAGGCGTTCGGCGAGGGGCCGCCAGTCCTGCGGTTGGGGGTAGAAGGCGGCGTACAGCTCCAGCGCCTCGCGGACGGTGAGCTTGTCCTGGAGCTCGCTCTGCTGGAGTTGGGCGCCGAGGACACGGCGGGTGGCCTCGTGCTCGGTGACGGGGTCGAGTCCGGTGACACGGACACGGCCGGTGTCGGGGACGCGCAGACCCTCGACGCACTCGACGGTGGTGGTCTTGCCCGCGCCGTTCGGGCCGAGGATCCCGAAGATCTCGCCCTCCTCGACGGCGAAGGAGATCCCGTCGACCACGGGCCGGCCGCCGTAGGACTTCCGCAGGTCGGTGACTTCGATGACGGTCATGGCACCAGGGTTCCGGTGAGCGGGCGCCCCGGGTATCGACCAAGGCGCTCGAAGAGGCGTCAACCGATCGGTTGACGGCGCCCTACGACCCCTCGAACAGCGCAGGTCGAAAGACCGGCGACCGATCCCGGTACGGCCAAAACTCGGTGGGCTCTGTCAGTGCCGAACCGTAGGCTCGCCATGATGTCCACAACAGATGCAGCGACCAAGGACCGGGCCGGGACCGAGGACCGTGCCAAGCCACACGACCGTGCCGATCACGCCGACCGTTCGACCGTTCGCAGCCTGCTGCGTCTGTGGCCGTATGTACGGCCGGTGCGGGCGAGGCTGTTCACCGCTGCGTTCGTCGCGGTCCTCGCGTCCCTCACGGGGCTCGTGTTCCCGCTCGTCATGAAGTGGATGGTGGACGGTCCCGTGGCCGGCCACGACACGCGGGGTGTCTGGCTCGGCGCGCTGTATCTGCTGCTGCTCGGAATCGCCGAGGCCGGGCTGTTCGGTCTGCGGCGGTGGCTGGTGGCGCGGCCGCTGGCGGGGGTCGAGGCGGCGATGCGGGCGGATCTGTACCGGCATCTGCAGCGGTTGCCGGTCGCGTTCCACGACCGCTGGGCCTCCGGTCAGCTGCTGTCCCGGGGCACCACGGATCTGATGCTGCTGCGCCTCTTCCTGGCCTTCCCGTTGACCTTCCTGCTGGTCAACTCCGTGACGATCCTCGCCGGCGTGGCCATCATGCTGGCCCAGGAGTGGACGCTCGGACTGGTGCTGCTCGCGCCCGCCGTCCCCGTGATCATCGTCTGCTGGCTCTTCGAGCGGCGGTATTCGGAGATCGCCCGGCGGTCGCAGGACCAGGTCGGTGACCTGACGACGGTCGTCGAGGAGAGCGTCCTCGGTATCCGCATCATCAAGGGCTTCGGGCGCCATCGCAGTCAGGCCCGCGCCTTCCGCGAGCTGTCCCGCACCCTGCGCGGCACGGAACTCGCCAAGGCCCGTCTCCTCGCCTCCATCTGGGCCGTCATCGTCACCCTCCCCGAGCTCGCCATCGGCGCCGCCCTCGTGCTGGGCACCGTCCAGGTCGCCGACGGTCACCTCTCCGCGGGCACGCTGGTGGCCTTCCTGTCCACCGCCCTCGCGCTGCGCTGGCCCGTCGACTCGATCGGCTTCCTCCTCGCCATGAGCCAGGAGGCGGCGACGGCCACGGAGCGGTACTTCGAGGTGATGGACGAGGACGAGGAGGCAGAGACGGAGACGGAGACGGAGACGGAGACCGTCGCGGTCCGTGGACGGACGCCAGCCGTCACGGACACCGAGCAAGCCACCGCCGACCTCGCTACCGAGACCCTCACGGTTCATGAACAGACGCCAGCCGTCACGGACACCGAGCAAGCCACCGCCACCCTCGCTGTGGACAGGCGTGCCGCAGGCAGCGGCGCCCTGCCGGCGCAGGCAAGCGCACCCGCCCAGAACTCGACCCCCGCGCCGACTCCCGCGCCGGCCGCCGGTACCTGCTCCGGCGGCCTCCAGTTCCACCACGTCCAATTCCGCTACCCCGACGCCCCGACCGACACTCCGCCCGTCCTCGACCGCATCGACCTCCACATCCGCCCGGGCGAGAGCATGGCCCTGGTCGGTGCGACGGGAACCGGCAAGACGACCCTGACCGCCCTCATCCCCCGCCTCCACGAGGTGACTTCGGGCAGGATCACGCTGGACGGCGAGGACATCGCCCAGATGCCCAGGAAAACGCTGCGCGAACTCGTCGCCGTCGCCTTCGAGGAACCCACGCTCTTCTCGGCGAGCGTCGGGGAGAACGTGCTCATGGGGGCGAAGGACACGGCGGGCGCGGCGGAGCTGGACCGGGCGCTCGCCGTCGCACAGGCGGACTTCACGCGCGCGCTGCCACAGGGCACGGACACCCAGGTCGGCGAGCAGGGCCTGAGCCTGTCCGGCGGACAGCGGCAGCGGCTCGCCCTGGCGAGAGCGGTCGTCGGCAACCCCCGCTTCCTCGTCCTCGACGACCCCCTGTCGGCCCTGGACGTCCACACGGAGGCCGCGGTCGAGGCTGCGCTGCGCCGCGTACTGGCGGAGACGACCGCGCTGATCGTGGCCCATCGCCCGTCCACGGTCCTGCTCGCGGACCGGGTCGCCCTGCTCTCCGGCGGCCGTATCACCGCGGTCGGCACCCACCACGAACTGCTGCGCACGAACGCCGAGTACGCCCACCTGATGTCAGGCACCGAGGAGGACGACCGATGACGGCGCAGACGACGACCGCGCCGGACAAGGACGGGCGGCGCAAGGGCAAGGACAAGGGCAGGCCCGTGGAAGCGCCGGAGCAGTCCACGGATCCCTTCGACCGCGACGCCCTCCCCACACCCCCGGGCGCGACGGCCGCGCTCCTGCGCTCGCTGCTCGCTCCGCTCAGATCCCGCGTGATCCTGACCTCGGTGCTGCTCCTGCTCCAGCAGGCCGCCGTCCAGGCGGGCCCGCTGCTCGTCGCCTACGCCATCGACCGTGCCGTACCGGCGTTTCGAAGCAACGACAACGGCCCGCTGATCGCGGTGGCCGTCGCCTACCTGCTCTGCTCGGTGGCCTCCGGCGCGCTCCAGTACGCCTTCATCCTGGCGTCCGCCCGCGTCAACCAGGACGTCCTGCTCGACCTGCGCGGCCGCATCTTCCGGCACGCCCAGGCGCTCAGCATCGACTTCCACGAGCGCTACACCTCGGGCCGGCTGATCTCCCGTTCCACGACGGATGTCGAGTCGCTGCGCGAACTGCTCACCGAGGGCCTGCAGGAGCTCGTCACGGTCATCCTGTCCTTCGTCTACATCTCGGCGATGCTGCTCTGGCTCGACCTGGGTCTGGGCGCGTCGGCGGTGGCCTCCTTCGTGCCGCTGTATCTGCTCATCCGTCTCTACCAGCACCGCGCGGGCCGCATCTTCGCGATCCGTTCGACCGCGATCGCCGCCGTCATCGTGAAGTTCGCGGAGACGATGAACGGCATCCGCCCGGTGCGCGCGTTCCGCCGCGAGGCCACCAACGACGCGGAGTTCCGGACGCTCAACCGGCACCACGAGCGGACGAACGGCGACGCCATTCTGGAGATGGCCCGTTACGTGATCGGCTCCCGGCTGGTCGCCAACACTGCGGTCGCGGGGATGGTGCTGTGGGGCGCGTACCGAGTGGCCTCGGGCTCGCTCGCGCTGGGTGTGCTGGCCGCGTCGGTGCTGTATCTGCGCCGGCTGTACGACCCGATCGACCGCCTGGGCATGTTCCTCAACTCCTACCAGTCCGCGGCGGCCTCGCTGGAGAAGATCGCGGGTCTGCTGGCCCAGGTACCCTCCGTGCCGGAGCCGGCCGAGCCCAAGCAGCTTCCCGCCCTCGCGTCCGAACACCCGGGCCGCGAGGTCGTCTTCGACGGCGTCCGCTTCGCGTACCGAACCGGCGGGGAGATCCTCCCCACCTTCGATCTCACCCTCCCCGCCGGTCAGACGGTTGCGGTGGTCGGCTCGACGGGCGCGGGCAAGTCGACGCTCGCCAAGCTGCTGGCCCGCTTCTACGACCCTTCGGACGGCCGGGTCCTGCTCGACGGGGTCGATCTGCGCGAGCTGTCCGTGCCCGAACTGCGGCGCGGGGTGGTGATGGTGACGCAGGAGGCGTTCCTGTTCTCCGGCACGGTCGCCGAGAACATCGCCATCGGCCGCCCCGACGCGAGCCGTGCGGACATCGAGCGCGCCGCGAAGGCGATCGGCGCCCACGACTTCATCAGCTCCCTGCCCGACGGCTACGACACGGACGTACGCAAGCGGGGCGGCCGTATCTCGGCGGGTCAGCGCCAACTGGTCCTTCGCGCGGGCGTTGCTCGCCGACCCGGCGGTCCTCATCCTCGACGAGGCGACCAGCTCGCTGGACGTGCCGGGTGAACGTGCGGTCCAGCGCGCCATGTTGACGGTCCTGCGCGGCCGCACCGCGGTGGTCATCGCGCACCGGCTGTCCACGGTGGCGATCGCCGACCGGGTGCTGGTGATGGAGCAGGGGCGAGTGGTCGAGGACGGCACACCGGACCGGCTCGTCGCCGGCACCGGCAGGTTCGCGGATCTGCACCGGGCGTGGCGGGACAGCCTCGTACAGCGCGTCACAGGACCTGGGCCGGAGAGTGGGAGCGGATGATCGACGCGTATGAGGATCCCGGCACGCCCGACCGTCGTAGCGGCGGCCGGTATCTGTGGTGGCTGTGCACCAGACAGGCCGGCCGGTCGGTGGCGGGGGCACTGCTGGCCAGTGTGTGGATGGGGCTCCTCGCGCTGACGCCGTATCTGGTGTCGCGCGCGATCGACGACGGTCTGGAGCCGGGTGACCGGGGGGCGCTGCTGGGCTGGACCGCCGCACTGCTGGGGGCGGGGGTGTTCAACGCCCTTCTGGCCGTTATGCGGCACCGCACGATGACCAAGCTCCGGATGGACGCCAACTTCCGCACGGTCAAGGTCGTGGTGGGGCAGGCGACGCGGCTGGGTGGCGCACTGTCGCGGCAGGTGGGGGCGGGGGAGGTCGTCACGATCGGGGTCGGCGACGTCCAGACGATCGCCACGTCGCTGACCGCCGTCGGTCCCGGCGTGGCCGCGGTCCTCACCTACGGCGTGGTGGCCGCTCTGCTCCTTTCGGTCTCCGTCCAGTTGTCCCTGGTGATCCTGCTCGGGGTGCCGGTGATCGCCGTACTCCTGGGACCGATGATGGGCCGGCTGCAGGGCGCCGAGACCGCGTACCGCGAGCGGCAGGGTGTGCTGACCGCCCGGATCGGGGACCTGGCGGGCGGCCTGCGTGTCCTCAACGGCCTTGGTGGCAAAGGGCTGTTCGCCGAATCCTTCCGCCGCGACTCGCAGGAGCTGCGGGCGCAGGGGTACCGGGTCGGGGCGGTGACGAGCTGGATCCAGTCGCTCGGGCTCGGGCTGCCGACGGTGTTCCTCGCCGTCGTGACCTGGCTCGCGGCCCGGCTGGCCGCTCAAGGGTCCATCACCATCGGCGAGTTGGTGTCCGTGTACGGCTATGTCGCGGTGCTCGTGATGCCGGTGGCGTTCTTCATCGAGTGCGGCTATCAGCTGAGCCGGGGGCTGGTGGCCGCCCGGCGGGTCGTACGGTTCCTGGCGCTGGAGCCGCTGGCCACCGACGCCGGCATCCGGGACGCTCCGGCGGACCCGGCCACGCTCCGTGATCCGGAGTCGGGCGTCCAGGTGGCGCCCGGGAGGCTGACGGCGCTGGTCGGCGCCCGCCCCGGGGACTCGGCCGCCGCGGTCGACCGGCTCGGCCGTTACGCGGAATCGGCGGCGACCTGGGGCGGCGTACGCCTCGACGAGATCCCGCTGTCGCAGGTGCGGGCGCGGATCCTGGTCGCGGACAACGAGGCCGACCTGTTCGCGGGCACTCTGCGCGAGTTGGTCTCCGGCCGGCGCGACCGCGACGAGCGGGCCGTCTCGGAGGCCGTGCACGCGGCCGTCGCGGACGACATCGTCTTCGGGCTGCCGGACGGGCTCGACTCGACGGTCGACGCGCAGGGCCGCAGCCTCTCCGGTGGCCAGCGGCAGCGGGTACGGCTCGTGCGTGCGCTCCTTGCCGATCCCGAGGTGCTGCTCGCGGTCGAACCCACCTCGGCTCTCGACGCCCACAGCGAGGCGACCGTCGCCGCCCGGCTGCGGGCTGCGCGGCAGGGCCGTACGACGGTGGTGACCAGCACCTCCCCGCTCCTGCTCGACCAGGTGGACACGGTGTCCTACCTGGTGGACGGCAAGGTCGCGGCCACGGGCAGCCACCGTGAACTCCTCGACGAGGAGCCGGGGTACCGCGCGCTCGTGGCCCGCGACGCCGACGTAGACGATCTCGCAGAGGATCTCGTGGCCCACGGAGCCGACGCGGAGAATGCAGAGAATGAGGAGGCCGTGCGATGAGTGCGCAGTTGCCCGTCGCCGAGCAGGCCGATGTGCGCCGGGCCTCGGTCCGGCTGGTCAGGGCGGACGGGCGTGCCTTCGCCGTCGTACTCGCCCTCAACGCGCTGGCGGCGGCTGCCGGTCTGATCGGGCCCTGGCTGCTCGGCCGGATCATCGACGACGTGCGGGCCGGGGACGGGGTCGCCGTCGTGGACCGGCTGGCGCTCGTCATCCTGGTGTGCGCGCTGGCACAGGTGCTGCTGGCGCGGGCCGCCCGGTATGTGGGACACCGTTTCGGGGAGCGGACACTGGCGCGGGTGCGCGAGGAGTTCGTCGAGCGGGCACTCGCGCTGCCTGCCTCGGTGGTGGAGCGAGCCGGTACGGGCGACCTGACGGCCCGCGGCACCGCGGACGTCGCCATGGTGGGCACCACCCTGCGCGATGCCGGGCCCGAGCTGCTCATCTGCTCGGTCCAGTCGCTGTTCATCCTGGGCGCGGTCTTCTTCCTGGACCCGCTGCTCGGCTGCTGCGGGGTGCTGGGCCTGACCGGTATCTGGTTCGCCACGCGCTGGTATCTGCGCCGGGCGCGTACCGCCTATCTCGCCGAGGGCGCCGCCACGTCGGAGGTCGCGGAGATTCTCGCGGCCACCGCCGAGGGTGCCCGCACCGTCGAGGCCTTCGGACTGCAGCGGCGTCGGACCGTCGCGAGCCGGGACGCCATCGAGACACTGCGCCGCACCCGGATGCGGACCCTGTTCCTGCGCAACGTGTTCTTCCCGCTGGTGGAGATCTCGTACATCGTCCCCGTGGTCGGCGTACTGCTGGTGGGCGGCGCGCTGCACGCTCGGGGCACGATGAGCCTGGGTGCGGTGGTCTCGGCGGCGCTGTATCTGATGCAGCTCGTCGACCCGCTGGACACGATCCTGAACCGGATCGAGCAGTTGCAGAGCAGCAGTGCCTCCTTCGCCCGGGTCGAGGGGCTCGCCCGGGCCCCGCGGGCCATTTCGTCGGCGGGTTCGCCGGTGCCGGTGGACGACCGGATCGACGTGACGGACGTGCGCTACTCCTACGACCGCGGGGGCGAGGTGCTGCGCGGGGTGAACCTGACCGTGCGGCCCGGGGAGCGGCTGGCCGTGGTCGGGCCGTCCGGCGCCGGCAAGACGACCCTGAGCAGGCTGCTCGCGGGGGTCGACGCGCCGCGCTCCGGCTCGGTGACGGTGGGGCAGGTGCCGATCGTCGCCCTGGATCCCGAGCAGCTCCGGCGGCAGGTCGTCCTCGTCACCCAGGAGCACCACGTGTTCCTCGGCACGGTCCGCGACAATCTGCTGATCGCCGAACCGGCGGCCACCGACGCTCAGTTGTGGGCTGCCCTCGCGGCGGTCGGCGCCGACGACTGGGCCGGGGAGCTGCCGGACGGCCTGGACACCGAACTGGGCGCCGGCGGACACCCCACGGACGGCGCACGGGCCCAGCAACTCGCCCTCGCCCGCGTCGTGTTGGCGGACCCGCACACCCTCATCCTCGACGAGGCCACGGCGCTCCTCGACCCGGCGACGGCCCGCCACACGGAGCGCGCGCTGGCCGCCGTACTCGAAGGGCGCACGGTCATCGCCATCGCGCACCGGCTGCACACCGCGCACGACGCGGACCGGGTGGCCGTCATGGAGGACGGCCGGCTGACCGAACTCGGCACGCACGACGAGCTCGTGGCGGCCGACGGCGCGTACGCGGCGCTCTGGCACTCATGGCACGGCGAGCGCCCCTCGCCTACCTGACCCCGTAGGCCCGCAGGAAGGTGTCCACCGCCGCCCGTGCCACCGCGCGTGTCTCGGCGGCGGAGGCTCTGCGGGTACCGAGCCGGGTGCGGGCCTCCATGGGGCCGGTGAGCAGCGCGAGGAGCTGTTCCGCGGCCGGCGATGCACCTCGCGAAGGTCGCCAAGGTCGCCAAGTACCCGGAGTGGGGCCAGGCATTGCAAGCCATTCCCGAGATCACCCTCTGAACGCTCGACCCGCTTACGAACGACCACCCTTCGGGCGACCGCCCGGCCACCCCCCGGTCGGGGCCAACGATCCGTTTACCGAACATGACCATCCGGACAACGAACTATTTCCGGCCAATTCCTTGACGCGGTCCTGACAGACAGCGCATTCCCCTGCCACTCTTCCCACGGCCACTGCACAGCAACCCCACAGCACCACGGGCAACACCGCTGTGCAGTGCCGCAGCACCTCCGCACCTGCACCCGCACTGCACCCGCACCTGGTTCCGCGTACCGCCCTGTTCTGCCCGGACGGGCACCCTTCGTCCGGTCTCCCCTGGCCGTGCGACCCGCGGCCACGCAGAAGGAGTCAGTGTTGAGAAGCAGCTCCCCTCACAGACGCACCTCTCTCAGCTCCACCTCGCGCACCACGCGGCGCCGAGCCGCAGCCGTCGCCCTCGCCGGCGTCGCCGCCCTGATCGCCACGGCTGTCCAGTCGGGCGCCGCCACCGCCGCCCCGGAGAAGGCACCGTCGGCTGCGGGCAAGGTCAACCCGGGCGCCCTCAGCGTGAAGCTCTCCCCCGCACAGCGCGCCGCGCTGATCCGCGACGCCGAGGCGGTCAAGGCGGAGACCGCCGACGACCTGGGCCTCGGCGCCAAGGAGAAGCTCGTCGTCCGTGACGTCGTCAAGGACGCGGACGGCACGGTCCACACCCGCTACGAGCGCACGTACGACGGACTCCCGGTCCTCGGCGGCGACTTGGTGGTCGACACCGCCAAGTCAGGTGCGACCGAGGGCGTCGTCAAGGCCACCCGGTCCGCCATCGAGCCGGTGACGACGAGCGCCGCGCTGCCCGCCGCCAAGGCGGAGAAACAGGCGCTCACGGCCGCCAAGGCGGAGGAGGCCAAGAGCCCCGACGTCAACCAGGCGCCGCGCAAGGTGATCTGGGCCGCGAGCGGCACGCCCACGGTGGCCTGGGAGACGGTCGTCGGCGGATTCCAGCACGACGGCACCCCGCAGGAGCTGCACGTCGTCACGGACGCCACGACCGGCGCGAAGCTGTACGAGTGGGAGGCCATCGAGACCGGCACCGGCAACACGGTGTACTCCGGCTCGGTCACCCTCGGCACCACACAGTCCGGCACGACGTACAACCTCACCGACGGGGCGCGCGGCAGCCACAAGACGTACAACCTGAACCGCGCCACCTCCGGCACCGGCACGCTCTTCTCCGGCGCCGACGACGTGTGGGGCAACGGCCTCGCGTCCAACCTGGAGTCGGCCGCCGCCGACGCCCACTACGGCGCGGCGCTGACCTGGGACTACTACAAGAACGTGCATGGCCGCTCCGGCATCAAGGGCGACGGCGTGGGCGCGTACTCGCGGGTCCACTACGGCAACAACTACGTCAACGCCTTCTGGTCGGACAGCTGCTTCTGCATGACGTACGGCGACGGTTCGGCCAACGCCAACCCGCTGACGTCGATCGACGTGGCCGCCCACGAGATGTCGCACGGCCTCACCTCCGCCACCGCGGGGCTCGTCTACAGCGGCGAGTCCGGCGGCCTCAACGAGGCGACCTCCGACATCTTCGGCTCCACGGTCGAGTTCTACGCCGCCAACTCCTCCGACGTCGGTGACTACCTCATCGGCGAAGAGATCAACATCAACGGCGACGGCACACCGCTGCGTTACATGGACCAGCCGAGCAAGGACGGCGCGTCCAAGGACAGTTGGTACTCCGGGATCGGTTCGATCGACGTCCACTACTCCTCGGGCCCGGCGAACCACTTCTTCTACCTGCTGAGCGAGGGCAGCGGCTCCAAGACGATCAACGGGGTCACCTACAACTCGCCGACCGCCGACGGGCTCCCGGTCACCGGGATAGGCCGCGCCAAGGCGGAGCAGATCTGGTTCAAGGCGCTCACCACGAAGTTCACGACGACCACCAACTACGCGGCGGCGCGCACCGGCACCCTCGCGGTGGCGGGTGAGCTGTACGGCACCACGAGCGTCGAGTACGCGGCGGTGCAGGACGCGTGGGCGGGCGTCGCCGTCGGAGCGCGCTCCGGTGGTGGCGGCGGTGGCGGCGGTACGTCGTTCGAGAACACGGCGGACGTATCGATTCCGGACAACGGAGCGGCCGTCACCTCGCCGATCTCCGTCACGGGGCGTACCGGCAACGCGCCGACGAACCTCGCGGTCGCCGTGGACATCGTGCACACCTACATCGGTGACCTTCAGGTGCAGTTGGTCGCGCCCGACGGCACGGCGTACACGCTGAAGGCCTACAGCACCGGCGGCAGCACGGACAATCTCAACACCACCTACACGGTGAACGCGTCCTCCGAAGTCGCCAACGGCACCTGGCAGTTGAGGGTCCAGGACAACGCGGCGATAGACACCGGCTACATCAACAGCTGGAAACTGACGTTCCCGTAGACGTCACCGCAGGCAGGGCGCCGTCCCGGAGGTTCAACTCCCCGGGGCGGCGCCCTCTTTGCCTGGTCCGGGGTTTGCTTTGGCGTCTCCTTTACGGAGACCGGGCCCACATCGCACACAGTGATCTTCGGCCAGAGAACATTTTTCAGCCAAGATTCATTAGGCCTCCTGACATGTACGCGCCCCGAATGTCACTCTTCCACCGCACGGCTCACCCGCACCGCAACTTCACCTTCCGTTCGGACACCCCATGCCGTCCGGTCGCCCCACAAAGGAGTTCGCGTGACCCCCCTCTACGCGCGTCACAAGCGCACCACTCTGGCCATCGCCACCGCAGTCGCGGCCGGAGCGCTGCTCGCCACCGGTATGACCACCGGTGCTTCCGCGGAGTCCCAGGCGGCCCCCACGGCCAAGCCGGCCCTCCCCGGCGCCCAGATCCAGCTGTCCGCCTCGGCACGCACCTCGCTCATCCAGGAGGCGCAGGCCGCGACCCCCGAAACCGCTGACGAGATAGGCCTCGGCGCCAAGGAGAAGCTGGTCGTCAGAGACGTCACCCAGGACGCGGACGGAACGCTCCACACGCGCTACGAGCGCACGTACGACGGACTCCCGGTCCTCGGCGGCGACCTGGTCGTCCACGAGAGCGCGTCCGGCAAGACCGAGGGTGTCACCAAGGCGACGAAGGCGACCATCAAGGTGGCCTCCCTCAAGCCGATCATCACCACCGCGAAGGCCGAGCAGCAGGCCCTGACCGCCGCCAAGGCCGCCGGCTCGGATAAGACCGAGGCCGACAACGCGCCCCGCAAGGTGATCTGGGCGGCGAACGGCACGCCGACCCTCGCCTACGAGACGGTCGTCGGCGGTCTCCAGGAGGACGGCACCCCGAACGAGCTGCACGTCATCACCGACGCGGCCACCGGCGCGAAGCTCTACGAGTACCAGGGCATCGAGACCGGCACCGGCAAGAGCCAGTACTCGGGCACCGTCACCCTCGGCACCACGCTGTCGGGCTCGTCCTACCAGCTGACCGACACCTCGCGCGGCAGCCACAAGACGTACGGCCTGAACCGCGCCACCTCCGGCACCGGCACCCTGTTCACCGACGCGGACGACACCTGGGGCACCGGCGTGGCCTCCAGCTCGGGCACCGACCAGACCGCGGCCGTCGACGCCGCGCACGGCGCGCAGACGACCTGGGACTTCTACAAGAACACCTTCGGCCGCAACGGCATCAAGAACAACGGCGTGGCCGCGTACTCCCGCGTCCACTACGGCAACGCCTACGTCAACGCCTTCTGGTCCGACAGCTGCTTCTGCATGACGTACGGCGACGGTACCGGCAACACCAAGCCGCTGACCTCGCTGGACGTGGCGGGCCACGAGATGACCCACGGCGTCACCGCCAACACCGCGGGCCTCACCTACAGCGGCGAGTCGGGCGGTCTGAACGAGGCCACCTCCGACATCTTCGGCACGGCGGTCGAGTTCTACGCCGCCAACTCCTCCGACGTCGGTGACTACCTCATCGGCGAGAAGATCGACATCAGGGGCAACGGCACCCCGCTGCGCTACATGGACCAGCCGAGCAAGGACGGCGCGTCGGCCAACTACTGGTCCTCCACGCTGAAGAACCTGGACGTCCACTACTCGTCCGGTCCGGCGAACCACTTCTACTACCTGCTGAGCGAGGGCAGCGGCGCGAAGACGATCAACGGGGTGAGCTACAACTCCCCGACGTACAACGGCTCCACCGTCACCGGCATCGGCCGGGACAAGGCCAACCAGATCTGGTACAAGGCCCTGACCCAGTACATGACGTCGACGACCACGTACGCGGGCGCCCGCACGGCGACCCTGAGTGCGGCGTCGGCGCTCTACGGCTCCACGAGCACGGAGTACGCAGCCGTGGCAGCGGCGTGGAGCGCGGTCAACGTAGCCTGACATAGCGGACGGGCGGTACCCGGAGAGAAGGCAACTCCGGGTACCGCCCTACGCTGTGCCCCATGCCCTACACGTACGAGGACGTGGGCGCGACCCGCGAGGACCGCTGCCCCCCGGGCTTCCACCGACTGCACGTCCGCACCAGGATCGGCGAGGGCGAAGCGGTCTTCCGCCGGGCCTCCGAGGCCCTCATGACCTGGGAGATGCACCGGGAGCTGAGCGGCGTCAGCATCACCTCCGACGCCGCGAAGGCAGCCCCCGGCGTCGATGTGCTCGTCGGCCTCGGCCCCATCAAGGCCCCCTGCCGCGTCGTCTGGACGGTCGAGGAGTACCGCCGCACCGCCTGGGCGTACGGCACCCTCGCCGGCCACCCCGAGTGCGGCGAGGAAGCCTTCGAGATCACCCGCACCGGCGACGGCACGGTCTGGCTCACCATCACCGCCTTCAGCCGCGCCGCCAAGTGGTACGCCCGCGCCGGCGGCCCGGCGACGCGTGGGCTGCAGCACGCGTACGCACAGCGGTGCGGGAAGGTGCTGCGAAGGCTGTGCGCGCCGTACGAGCAGATCTGACCCGCACCCACTGAGCGCCTCCGGCCGAGGATCAGTCGCTCACCTCATCAACACCCCCGCCGCCTCCACCAGTTCCTCCGAAGGAACCGCCACAAGCCCCAACTCCGCACTGGACGCCAGCAGTCGATGCGTGGGCAGGATCCGTACCGTGTAGCCGAACGGCCCCGTCCGGTCCAGGGACAGCGGGCCCTCGTACGTCCAGCGGCCCTCCGGGTCCGGGCCGCCCACCGGTTTCAGCGGTACGCACACCGCGTCGGCGATACGGTCGTCGGCGTCGACGCGGCCGGCGACGGCCTGGACCTCGACGTCGTCGGGGGCGAGGCCGCCGAGGGCGACGCGGACGTGGACGGCGAGGGTGGTGCCGAGTTCGGCGGTGGTCGTGGCGGAGGCGGCCTCCACGTGGTCGACGGTGACCTGCGGCCAGGCCGAGCGGACGCGGGACTTCCAGCCGGCCAGTTCGCGGGCGGTGTCCGGGGTGAGGGAGCGGTGGGCGCGGGCGGCGGGGGCGTACAGGCGCTCCACGTACTCGCGGACCATCCGGCCCGCCAGGACCTTCGGGCCGAGGTGACTCAGGGTCTGGCGGACCATCTCGATCCAGCGGTCGGGCAGGCCGGCCTGGCCGCGCTCGTAGAAGCGCGGGGTGACGCGCTGCTCCAGCAGGTCGTAGAGCGCCGCCGCCTCCAGGTCGTCACGGCGGTCGTCGTCCGTCGCCGTGCCGTCCGCCGTCGGGATCGCCCAGCCGAAGTCGGGCCGGAACCACTCGTCCCACCAGCCGTCCAGGACGGACAGGTTGAGGCAGCCGTTGAGCGCGGCCTTCATTCCGCTCGTCCCGCACGCCTCCAGCGGACGCAGCGGATTGTTGAGCCAGATGTCGCAGCCCGGGTACAGCTTCTGCGCCATCGCCATGCCGTAGTCGGGCAGGAACACGATCCGGTGGCGCACCCGCGGGTCGTCCGCAAACCGGACGAGCTCCTGGATCAGGCGTTTGCCGCCGTCGTCGGCGGGGTGGGCCTTGCCCGCGATGACGATCTGGATCGGCCGCTCGGGGTGCAGGAGCAGATCCATCAGCCGGTCGCGGTCGCGCAGCATCAGGGTCAGCCGTTTGTACGAGGGGACGCGCCGCGCGAAGCCGATGGTCAGGACGTCAGGGTCCAACACGCCGTCGATCCAGGCCAGTTCGGCACCGCCGGCGCCGCGCTGCCGCCAGGACGCGTGCAGCCGTTCCCGTACCTCCACCACCAGCTGCTCGCGCAGGACGCGCCGCAGATCGAAGATGTCCTGGTCCGGGATGTCGGCCACGGCGTCCCAACGTTCGGAGCCGCCGACCGTCATCGCGTCCTCGGCGCGCTGGGCGCCGATCTGCCGGGCGCCGAGCCGGAAGACCTCAGGCGCCACCCAGGTCGGCGCGTGCACGCCGTTGGTCACCGAGGTGATCGGCACCTCGTCCGGGTCGAAGCCCGGCCACAGGCCCGAGAACATCTCCCGGCTGACCTGACCGTGCAACAGCGAGACTCCGTTGGCCCGTTGGCCCAGGCGCAGCCCCATCACCGCCATGTTGAAGAGGTTCGGCTCGCCTCCGGGATAGGTCTCCATGCCCAGGCCCAGAACGCGTTCCACGTCGATGCGCGGGAGTTCGGCGTCCGCACCGAAGTGGCGGGCGACCAGCTCCCGGTCGAAGCGGTCGATCCCGGCGGGCACGGGGGTGTGGGTCGTGAAGACCGTGCCGGCCCTGACCGCCTCCAGGGCGGCCTCGAAGTCCAGCCCCTCGTCGGCGAGTTCGGCGATCCGCTCCAGACCGAGGAACCCGGCGTGCCCCTCGTTCGTATGGAACACCTCGGGCCGCGCATGGCCCGTCAGCCGGCAGTACGTCCGTACCGCGCGCACCCCTCCTATGCCGAGCAGCATCTCCTGCAGCAGCCGGTGCTCGCTGCCGCCGCCGTACAGCCGATCGGTCACCCCGCGTTCCCCGAGGTCGTTCTCCTCCACGTCGGAGTCGAGCAGCAGCAGCGGCACCCGGCCGACCTGCGCCAGCCAGATCCTGGCCCGCAGCGCGCGCCCACCGGGGAGGGCCAGCGAGACCTGCGCCGGTGAGCCGTCGCCCTCGCGCAGCGGCACCACCGGCAGCTCGTTCGGGTCCAGGACCGGATAGTGCTCCTGCTGCCAGCCGTCCCGGGAGAGAGACTGCCGGAAGTAGCCGTGCCGGTACAGCAGTCCCACGCCGATCAGCGGAACGCCCAGGTCACTGGCAGCCTTCAGGTGATCACCCGCGAGGATGCCGAGACCCCCTGAATACTGCGGCAGCGCGGCCGTGATGCCGAACTCGGGCGAGAAGTAGGCGATGGCGGCGGGCAGGTCCGGGGTCTGTGTCTGGGTCTGGTACCAGCGGTCGCCGGTCACGTAGTCGCGCAGATCGTCGGCGGCCGCGGCAAGCCGGCGCAGAAAACGCCGGTCCTCGGTGAGCTCCGCGAGACGCCCGGGCGGCACACTGCCGAGCAGGCGTACGGGGTCGCCGTCGGAGGCGGCCCAGCGCTCGGGGTCGACGGACTGGAAGAGATCACGGGTCTCGGCATGCCAGGACCAGCGCAGGTTGCGTGCCAGGTCACTGAGCGGGTGAAGGGCTTCGGGGAGTACGGGGCGGACGGTGAACCTACGGATTGCCTTCACTGATGCCACCTTCACTTCACAAAGGACGTAACGGAGGACGGAAGCGGCAGGAGCACGGAAGCCAGGACGTGCCCGGTGTGGGGACGCACGCCTTTGTGCGCCCTTCGTCACCCACGACGGTAGCGGCGAGAGTGCCTCCGCAACTACGGCGCATCGAGGTCCGCGAGAACCGGACCGTCGGCGATCACTCCCCCCGTTACTTCGGCGGAAATTCGCCGCAACTTTCACGTGTCCCCCATGGCCGGTATGGCCGATTCCGCCCACCTGGGCGCCCTTGTGGTGCTTCACACCGCACGGCAGGCTGCCAAGTGGCGTGCCCGCCGACCCCCGTCCACCGCGGACCGGTATCGGCCGGAGTGCGCCGTCAAGGAGGGGAACTCGAGCCATGGCACAGACGGGACACGGGCGTCTGCGCCGGGCGGGAGGTCTCACCGCGGTCGCGACGGCCGCGGTGCTTTCGGCCACCATCCTGCCCGCGCACGCCGCCCCGGAGGGGCAGATAGTCGGCGCCGGTACTCCCGGCTCCGTCAGCGGAAGCTACATAGTGACGCTCAAGGAAAGACCCCGGGGCGGATTCGACGGGGGAACGGGCGCTCTGTCCGAGGCGGACAAGAGCATCGCCGCGAAATACGGGGCGAGAATCAGCCACACCTACGGCACGGCCCTCAACGGCTACGCGGTGGAGGCCGGCGAGAAGCAGGCCCGGAGGCTCGCCGCGGACCCCCGCGTGGCCTCGGTCGTGCAGGACACCAGGGTGGTGGCCGAGGGCCAGGCGAATCCGCTCTCCTGGGGCCTCGACCGCGTCGACCAGCCGAGCCTGCCGCTCGACAGCCGCTACACCTGGCCCGGATCGGCGGGCAAGGGCGTGACGGCGTACGTGATCGACACCGGTGTCCGGATCACGCACAAGGACTTCGGCGGCCGGGCGAGCTACGGCTGGGACTTCGTCGGAAACGACAAGACCGCCAAGGACGGCAACGGACACGGCACGCATGTCGCTGGCACCATCGCGGGCACCAAGTACGGCATCGCCAAGAAAACCAAGGTCGTCGCCGTCCGCGTCCTGGACAACAACGGCTCGGGCACAACCGCGCAGGTCATCGCGGGCATCGACTGGGTGACGAAGCACGCGAGGAAACCGGCGGTCGCCAACATCAGCCTCGGCGGATACGCCAATCCGCAGCTCGATGCCGCCGTACGGAATTCCATCGCCTCCGGCGTGACGTACGCGGTCGCCGCAGGCAACGACGGACTGCCGGCCGGTCTCTACTCCCCCGCCCGGGTCGGGCAGGCGCTCACCGTGGGCGCCAGTGACCGGAGGGACGCGCGGGCGAGCTTCTCGAACACCGGCGCCTCGCTCGACCTGTTCGCACCGGGCGTGGCGATCACCTCGGCGTCGTACGCCAGTGACACGGGGAAGGCGACCTTCTCGGGTACGTCGATGGCGAGCCCGCACGTCGCGGGCGCCGCCGCGCTCTATCTGGCCGACCATGTCAGGGCCACCCCGGCCCAGGTGGGCAAAGCCCTGGTTAAAAAAGCGGTTCCGGGGAAGATCTCGGGCGCGGGGCTCGGTTCTCCGAACAGGTTGCTCCAGGTCGGTACCCCCTAGCACGCTGCGGGAACAGGGATCGGCCTCGCCCTCCGCGGACGGGGCCGGACTTGTGTGTAGACATACGCGTGAGTAGTTAACAATGTGCCGGTTGCCCACCCGAATAGGGTGGGAAGGCTCCCCCCGGTACACCCCGCAGACCTCACCTCCCCACACCCTCATCCGCCACCCACGTTGACGCGGACAGGAGCGGTCATGCCCGCCAAGCACCACACGTCGCCACCCCCGACGACCACCTCCGACACACCTCCGATAGGCAGGACCGCCGCCGGTCGCCGCACGCCGGAGAAACCCGCCGCCGAGACCGGGGCCGGGAGCGGCGCTGAGACCGGGACCGGGACCGCCGCCGAGACCGGGACCGGCTCGGGCAGTGGGACCTCCGGGACTCCGGCGGCGGAGGAGGCCACGACACCGACGGCAGCTACGACGTCGGCAGCACCTACGGATCCTGCGACGCCCTCGGCCGCGGCACGGGCGCCGGCACCGGCGACCGCCGCGGCGCCTACGACATCCGTTGAACCTGCGGCACCGGTAAAGACCACGGGGACCGTCGCCTCCGCCCCAGCCACCACGCCCGTGGCACCACCGGCCGGAATCAGCGCGGCCACCACGCCCGCCACGCCCGCCTCGGCCATCGGCCGCATCCCCCTCCTCGACGTCCGCCCGATCGTCGACCACGGCCGTTGGCCCGCCAAGGCGGTGGCCGGTGAGGCCTTCGAGGTCTCGGCCACGGTCTTCCGCGAGGGGCATGACGCGGTCGCCGCGAACGTCGTCCTGCGTGACCCGGAGGGCCGCACAGGCCCCTGGACGCCCATGCGCGAGCTGGCCCCCGGCACCGACCGCTGGGGCGCCACGGTGTCCGCGGGGAAAGAGGGCCACTGGACGTACACGGTGGAGGCGTGGGGCGACCCCATCACCACCTGGCGCCGGCACGCGGCGATCAAGATCCCGGCCGGCATCGACACCGAGCTGGTCCTGGAGGAGGGCGCGCGCCTTTACGAGCGGGCGGCCACCGGGGTGCCGAAGAGCAAGGGACGCCGGGACGCCCTCCGCACGGCTGCCGCCGCGCTGCGCGACGTGGAACGCCCCGCCTCGGCCCGTCTCGCCGCCGCCCTGACCCCCGAGGTCGACCGGATCCTCGCCCGCCATCCACTGCGCGAACTCGTCACGTCCTCCGAGCCGCTGCCCCTGAAGGTGGAGCGCGAACGGGCCCTGTACGGCTCCTGGTACGAGTTCTTCCCGCGCTCCGAGGGCACGCCCGAGCGACCGCACGGCACGTTCCGTACCGCCGCCGAACGCCTGCCCGCCATCGCGGAGATGGGCTTCGACGTCCTCTACCTGCCGCCGATCCACCCCATCGGCACGACGTTCCGCAAGGGCCCCGACAACACACTGTCGGCGACCCCCGAGGACGTCGGGGTGCCCTGGGCGATCGGCTCCCCGGAGGGCGGCCACGACGCCGTCCACCCCGACCTCGGCACCATCGACGACTTCGACGCGTTCGTGCGCCGGGCAGCCGACCTGCACCTTGAGGTCGCCCTGGACTTCGCGCTCCAGTGCTCCCCCGACCACCCGTGGGTGCACAAGCACCCGGAGTGGTTCCACCACCGCCCCGACGGCACGATCGCCTACGCCGAGAACCCGCCGAAGAAGTACCAGGACATCTACCCGATCGCCTTCGACAAGGACATGCCGGGACTGGTCCAGGAGACGCTGCGGGTGCTGCGGTACTGGATGAGCCATGGCGTACGGATCTTCCGCGTCGACAACCCGCACACCAAACCGGTGGTGTTCTGGGAGCAGGTCATCGCCGACATCAACCGCACCGACCCGGACGTGATCTTCCTGGCGGAGGCGTTCACCCGCCCCGCGATGATGCACACGCTGGCGAAGATCGGTTTCCAGCAGTCGTACACCTATTTCACCTGGCGCAACACCAAGGATGAGCTGACCGAATACCTGACCGAGCTGTCGGGCGAGGCGGCCGCCTACATGCGGCCCAACTTCTTCGTCAACACCCCGGACATCCTGCATGAGTTCCTCCAGCACGGGGGGCGCCCGGCCTTCGAGCTGCGTGCCGTACTCGCCGCGACCCTGTCGCCGACGTGGGGCGTGTACAGCGGCTTCGAACTCTGCGAGAACACCCCGCTGCGCGACGGAAGCGAGGAGTATCTGAACTCCGAGAAGTACCAACTCCGGCCGCGGGACTGGGAATCGGCGGAACGTGAGGGCCGCAGCATCGCGCCCCTGCTGGGCAGGCTGAACGCGATCAGGCGCCACAGTCCGGCCCTTCGCCAGTTGCGCAATCTCCACTTCCACCACACGGACCAGGAGTCGGTGATCGCGTACTCGAAGTCGATCGCGGACCCCGGGGACACGACGGGCACAGGCGGTTCGAACACGGTTGTGGTTGTGGTCAACCTCGACCCCCACCACACCCAGGAGGCGACGGTCTCGTTGGACATGCCACAACTCGGCCTGGACTGGCACGAGTCCGTGCCGGTGCGCGACGAGCTCACCGGCGAGACCTACTACTGGGGCAGGGCGAATTATGTGCGTCTTGAGCCAGGGCACAGGCCCGCGCACATTCTCACCGTCCTGCGACCGTCCTCACCGCAGATCGGAGGGTCACCCACCACATGATCGTCAACGAGCCCGTCCCGGACACGTTCGAGGACACCCCGGCCAAGGACCGCGATCCCGAGTGGTTCAA
>NZ_JBIAIK010000020.1:0-141020 GCF_042871385.1 Streptomyces sp. NPDC005808
CGGGTTGCTGGTTCAAAAATAAAACAACTTCAAACCGCAGCGCCGGGGGGGGGGGGGGTGGGGGTTGGGGGGGGGGGGGGGTGGGCCGCCCCGGGGGGGGGGGGGGGGGGCGCCGCGCCATGGAACCCTGCGTTGCTGTGCCGGAGCCTTGCGTTACGAGACGATGTCGCCGATCTTCGGCGCGGGCTCGTTCTTGTACTCGGCCGGACCGAAGTTGGCGTCGACCGCCTTCTGCCAGGAGCCGTCACTGACCATCTTCGTCAGGGCGGCGTTGATCTTGTCCGTGGTGGCGGTGTCGTCCTTCTTCACACCGATGCCGTAGTTCTCGTTGCTCAGCTTGAGGCCGGCGAGCTTGAACTGGCCCTTGTACTTGTCCTGCGCGGCGAAGCCCGCGAGGATCGAGTCGTCGGTGGTCACCGCGTCCACGGCGCCGCTCTGCAGGGCGGCGATGCACTCCGAGTAGCCGCCGTACTCCTTCAGCTGCGCCTCGGGAGCAATCTCTTCCGTGACGTTCTGCGCCGAGGTGGAGCCGGTCACGGAACACAGCTTCTTGCCGTTGAGGTCCGTGCCCTTGGTGATGTCGGAGTCCGACTTGATCAGCAGGTCCTGGTGGGCCAGCAGGTAGGGGCCGGCGAAGTTGACCTTCGCCGCGCGCTCGTCGTTGATCGAGTACGTGGCCGCGATGAACTTCACGTCGCCACGGGCGATCGCGTTCTCACGGTCGGCGCTCTTGGTCTCGACGAACTCGATCTTGTCGGCGGGGTAACCGAGTTCCTTGGCCACGTACGTCGCCACGTCCACGTCGAAGCCGGAGAAGGAACCGTCGGGCTCCTTGAGGCCGAGACCGGGCTGGTCGTACTTGATGCCGACCTTGATCGTGCCGCCGCTGCTGGAGCCCGCGTCGGCGTCGTCGCCGTCGTCGCTACCGCACGCGGTGGCGGACAGGGCGAGGGCGAGTACTGCGGCCGAGGCGGCGGTGACCTTGCGAAGCTTCATGGTGAACATCCTTTGGAAGAGGACGGATGCGGGCCGTCGGTGACGAGAAGGTGAAGACGATCAGTGGTGAAGGATCTTCGACAGGAAGTCCTTGGCCCGGTCGCTCCGGGGATTGCTGAAGAACTGGTCCGGCACAGCCTCTTCGACGATGCGTCCGTCGGCCATGAACACCACCCGGTTGGCAGCCGAACGGGCGAAGCCCATTTCGTGGGTGACGACGATCATGGTCATGCCGTCGCGTGCGAGCTGCTGCATGACCTCCAGAACCTCGTTGATCATCTCGGGGTCGAGCGCCGAGGTCGGCTCGTCGAAGAGCATGACCTTGGGATCCATCGCCAGCGCCCGGGCGATCGCCACGCGCTGCTGCTGGCCACCCGACAGCTGCGCGGGGTACTTGTCCGCCTGCGTGCTGACGCCGACGCGGTCGAGCAGTCCGCGCGCCTTCTCCTCGGCCACCTTCTTGTCGGCCTTGCGGACCTTGATCTGGCCAAGCATCACGTTCTCGAGCACCGTCTTGTGCGCGAAGAGATTGAACGACTGGAAGACCATGCCGACATCGGCCCGCAGCCGAGCCAGCGCCTTGCCCTCGTCGGGCAGCGGCTTCCCGTCGATCGCGATGTCGCCGGAGTCGATGGTCTCCAGGCGGTTGATGGTGCGGCACAGGGTGGACTTCCCGGACCCGGAGGGCCCGATGACCACGACGACCTCGCCACGGGCGATCGTCAGGTCGATGTCCTGGAGAACGTGCAACGCGCCGAAGTGCTTGTTGACGCTCTTCAGGACGACCAGTTCTTCGGTCGCGGCCACGGCGTCCTTGGCCACCGATACTTCGGTCATCGCTCTTTGGCTCCGTCCTCGCGGTTTGGGAGGACAGTAGTGACCCCGTACGACCAGCGTCATTACATCTGAGGGGAAATTGAGCATAACGATCCGATAGCGGGCGACCACTCCATGTAGCGATCATGGTCGAGCCCCGTACCGGCTGGATAACGGAAGCCGCGTGCAACCCGAACCCTCTTGACTGCGTCCTTGGCTATCGGCGTGACTACACAGGGTGCACGCGCATGTATCCAGGTTCATGGCAGCATGTGTTTCTTGCAACACGTGTTCGTGTTCTTACGATCTGAGACCGCACGACGGATCATTCGAGACCGTACGACCGATGAACCTGAGGGGGTCGGGATGAGACTGCTCCTCGTCGAGGACGACAACCATGTTGCCGCCGCCCTCTCCGCGGTCCTGGCACGGCACGGATTCCACGTCACGCATGCCCGTAGCGGCGAGGAGGCGCTCCAGGCGCTGGTGCCGGAGAGCGACGGTTTCGGGGTGGTGCTGCTCGACCTGGGGCTCCCGGACCAGGACGGCTACGAGGTCTGCGGCAAGATCCGCAAGCGGACCAGCACCCCGGTGATCATGGTCACCGCGCGCGCCGACGTGCGTTCCCGGATCCACGGCCTCAATCTCGGGGCCGACGACTACGTGGTGAAGCCGTACGACACGGGAGAGCTGCTCGCCCGTATCCATGCCGTCAGCCGGCGCAGCGTCCCCGATGACGCCTCGGCCTCCGGGGAGAGCGCGTTGCGGCTGGGGCCCGTGCGCATCGAACTCCCCACCCGCCAGGTCAGTGTTGATGGTTCGGTTGTCCAACTGACCCGCAAGGAGTTCGACCTTCTCGCGTTGCTGGCCCAGCGGCCCGGAGTGGTGTTCCGCAGGGAGCAGATCATCAGCGAGGTGTGGCGCACCAGCTGGGAGGGCACCGGGCGCACCCTGGAAGTGCACGTCGCCTCCCTGCGCTCCAAGCTGCGCATGCCGGCGCTGATCGAGACCGTGCGAGGCGTCGGCTACCGGCTCGTCGCCCCTGCGGCGTAGCGGGGACCGTTGCGTACACGTCTTTTTCCGCTGCTCATCGTCCTGATGGCCGCCGTGCTGCTCGCGCTCGGTGTCCCGCTCGCGGCGAGCATTGCGGCGGCGCAGCAGCAGGAGGTGGTCGTCGACCGCATCGACGACACGGCACGCTTCGCCGCCCTCGCGCAGTACGTGGCCGATCCGTCGACCGGTCCCACGGACGGCACCACGGACGAACGCCGCGAGACGCTGAGTAAGGAACTCGCCCGCTACTACAGCCTGTACGGCATTCGGGCCGGCGTCTTCTACCGCGACGACGACGCCATGGCCAACGCTCCCGAGAGCTGGTTGCTGCCCACGACAGGCGAAGGGCGCGACGCCTTCAACGAGGCGCTCGCAGGCCGCCGCAGCCACGACCCGGAGCAGGTCTGGCCCTGGGAACGGCACCGGCTCGTCGTCGCCTCCCCGGTCGTCAAGGACGGCGATGTCGTCGCCGTCGTGTTCACCGACTCGCCCACCGGGCAGATGCGTTCGAAGACCCTGCACGGCTGGCTGATCATCGGCGCGGGCGAGGCCGCCGCGATGCTCCTCGCCCTCGGCGCCGCTCTCCGCCTCACCGGCTGGGTGCTCAGGCCCGTACGGGTCCTGGACGCCACCACCCACGACATCGCCACCGGACGCCTGAAGTCCCGCGTCGCCCCCGCCGGTGGTCCGCCGGAACTCCGGCGCCTGGCCCGGTCGTTCAACGAGATGGCGGACAACGTCGAGGACGTGCTGGAGCAGCAGCGCGCCTTCGTCGCCGACGCCTCGCACCAGCTGCGCAACCCGCTCTCGGCGCTGCTGCTGCGCATCGACCTGCTCGCCCTCGAACTCCCGGAGGGCAATGAGGAGATCGCCTCGGTCCGCACCGAGGGCAAGCGCCTCGCCCACGTCCTCGACGACCTCCTCGACCTGGCGCTCGCCGAACACGCCGAGGCGGACCTGCGTCTCACCGACATCGGCGAACTCACTGCCGAGCGGGTGGCGGCGTGGGGGCCGGTCGCCGCGAGCAAGGGCGTACGGCTCGTCGGCTGCTGCCCGGCCACCACCGCCTGGACCGATCCGGTCACGCTGTCCAGCGTGCTGGACGCGGTGATCGACAACGCACTGAAGTTCACGCCCGAGGGGGAGCGCGTCGAGGTGAAGGTCGCCTCGAACGGCGAGTCGTCGAGCGTCGTGGTCGCCGACGGCGGCCCCGGCCTCAGCGACGACGACCTGAACCGCATCGGCGATCGCTTCTGGCGCAGCGCCGGGCACCAGAACATCAAGGGTTCGGGCCTGGGTCTGTCCATCTCCCGCGCTCTGCTCACCGCGGCCGACGGCTCCATCTCGTACGACCACCACAAGCCGCACGGCCTGAAGGTGACGGTGCGGGTGCCGAGGTCACGGCCCAACTCCTGAGGAGGCGGGGCCCGGTTCCGGGTGGCTGCGGCTACGGCTTGGCCGACCGGTAGTAGAGCCGCGCGCCCTCGTGCAGCTGGAGGGGGTCCGTGTAGATCGCCGTCCGCAGGTCCACCAGCTGCGCCGCGTGCACCACGCCGCCGATGTCGTCGCGGCTGTCTATCACCGTGCGGGTGATCTCCTCGGTGAGTCTCGCGTCCGTGTCCTCCCGGGTGACCAGGAGATTCGCCACCGCCACCGTCTGCACGGACGAGCCCCGCTGGGCCTCGGGGTAGGCGTCGGCGGGCATCACGGCGGCCCGGTAGTAGCCGGAGGCATCGCCCTGCTCATGCAGCTTCGCGATCAGATCGCTCCCTATCGGCACCAGCCTGACATTGGAGTCCAGGGAGAGATCCAGCACGGCTTGCGTAGGGAGGCCTCCCGACCAGAAGAAGGCGTCGATCTTGTGCTCCTTGAGTAGCGTCGGCATGGTGCTGATGCCGTCGGCCAACGGCACGATGTCCTTCGCCGGGTCGAGTCCGGCCGCCTGGAGCACATGATTCGCGATCAGCCGGACACCGGAGCCCGTCGGCCCCACGGCGACCCGCTTGCCGCGCAGGTCGGCCACGGACCGTATCGACGACGTGCGGGAGACCACCAGGTGCACATAGTCGTCGTAGAGCCGGGCGCAGCTGCGCAGCAGGTCCGCTCCCGCCTTGCCCTGCAGCGTGTACGTCGCCACCGCGTCGGCCGCCGCGATGGTGAAGTCGGCCTGGCCCGTGGCGACCCGGCTGACGTTCTCCTGCGACCCGTCGCTGTTCAGGAGCTTCACGTCCAGACGAGGCATGTCCTTGCTCAGCTCGCCCTGAAGAAGCTCGCCATATTTCTGGTAGACGCCGCTCGGCGTGCCCGTGCTGAATGTGATCTCTCCGCCGGGAGGCTCCTCGCCCAGCGGCAGCAGCCACCACAGCAGCAGCCCGAAGACCACCAGACCGGCAGCCGAGCCGAACAGCGCGCGGCGCCTGCCGATGTGGAGGAGTGCCTGGAACATGCGCGCGATCCTGCCATTCCGGGCGCGGATCTGACCAGGGCGGGCTCGCAGGGGTGCGGAACGGAGTCCTGTCCTTTCCTTCCGTCCCCGATCCCGCGGGGCCGGGGACGGAGTACCTCTCCCCCGCCGGGCGGAGAAGAGGTACTCCGGGCACCGCCTACCCTTGTCACATGAGCAGCAGCGACCGGAGCCAGGCAGTGGACGTTCAGGAAACCAAGACCTACGAGGTACGCACGTACGGGTGCCAGATGAACGTCCATGACTCCGAACGGCTCTCCGGGCTCCTGGAGGGCGCCGGTTACGTGCGCGCTCCCAAGGACGCGGACGGCGACGCGGATGTCGTCGTCTTCAACACGTGTGCGGTACGGGAGAACGCCGACAACCGGCTGTACGGCAACCTCGGCCGGCTCGCCCCCATGAAGACGAAGCGCCCCGGCATGCAGATCGCCGTCGGCGGCTGTCTCGCGCAGAAGGACCGCGACACCATCGTGAAGCGGGCTCCCTGGGTGGACGTCGTCTTCGGGACGCACAACATCGGCAAGCTGCCGGTCCTTCTGGAGCGCGCTCGCGTACAGGAAGAGGCTCAGGTGGAGATCGCCGAGTCCCTTGAGGCGTTCCCGTCCACGCTGCCGACCCGCCGCGAGAGCGCGTACGCAGCCTGGGTGTCCATCTCCGTCGGGTGCAACAACACCTGCACCTTCTGCATCGTCCCGGCGCTGCGCGGCAAGGAGAAGGACCGCAGGACCGGCGACATCCTCGCCGAGATCGAGGCGCTGGTCGGCGAGGGCGTCTCCGAGATCACGCTGCTCGGCCAGAACGTAAACGCTTACGGCAGTGACATCGGTGACCGTGAGGCGTTCAGCAAACTGCTCCGTGCCTGTGGCGCGATCGAGGGCCTGGAGCGCGTGCGCTTCACCTCGCCGCACCCGCGCGACTTCACGGACGACGTGATCGCCGCGATGGCCGAGACGCCGAACGTGATGCCGCAGCTGCACATGCCGATGCAGTCCGGCTCCGACACCGTGCTGAAGGCGATGCGCCGCTCCTACCGCCAGGACCGCTACCTCGGGATCATCGAAAAGGTGCGGGCCGCCATCCCGCACGCGGCGATCACCACCGACATCATCGTCGGCTTCCCCGGCGAGACCGAGGAGGACTTCGAGCAGACCCTGCACGCGGTCCGCGAGGCCCGCTTCGCGAACGCCTTCACGTTCCAGTACTCCAAGCGCCCCGGAACTCCGGCCGCCACCATGGAGGGGCAGATCCCCAAGGAGGTCGTCCAGGCGCGTTACGAGCGTCTGGTCGCCGTCCAGGAGGAGATCGCCTGGGACGAGAACAAGAAGCAGGTCGGCCGCACCCTGGAGCTGATGGTCGCCGAGGGCGAGGGCCGCAAGGACGGCGCCACCCACCGCCTCTCCGGCCGCGCCCCCGACAACCGCCTGGTCCACTTCACCAAGCCCGACGAGGACGTCCGCCCCGGCGACGTCGTCACCGTCGAGATCACGTACGCCGCCCCGCACCACCTCCTCGCCGAGGGCGCCGTCCTTGATGTGCGCCGCACGCGCGCGGGGGACGCATGGGAGAAACGACACGTCGAAAGCACAGCCGCGGCCGCGAAGCCCGTGGGCGTCATGCTCGGCCTGCCGAAGATCGGCGCGCCCGAGCCGCTGCCGGTCGCTGCGGGCAGCGGCTGCGGCTGCGACTGACCGCGGCGGGCAGCCGTGCTGCGGCTGCGGCGGCGACTGTGGCTGCGACTGACCGGGCCGGGCAGCGGGCTGCGGCTGCTCTCCTTGGCCCAGCCGGTGACCCGGGTGCCGGACGTGGTGCGCGCGCGGACCAGATCGGCTCCGCTTCCACCGCCGTTCCAGTCGTCGTTGCAGTACCCCTTTGGGTCGGCGGCGCGTCGGTCGTGAGCGCGTCGCGCGGCCGGTTGCGGGTGTGACTGAGGGCGTCACACTCTGGAGGCGGTTCCGCCTGCCCGTGCCTGGTGCGCTTGCCGGGCGAGGTGGAGTTCGCCCTGTGCGCCGCGCGAGTGATGTTCAGCCGCTGAGCGGGACTACGCTGCCGATCATGCTTGTAGCCGCCGCAGTCTGCCCCTGTCCGCCGCTGCTGGTCCCCGACGTCGCCGCCGGCGCGGCACCCGAGCTTGCCGACGCGCGCGCCGCCTGTACGGACGCGCTGGGCGTACTCGCCGCCTCCCGCCCCGACCTGCTGGTCGTCGTGGGCCCCGCCGAACAGAGCGGGCGCGGGCCGCACCCCGAGGGCACGGGGGGCTCGTTCCGCGGCTTCGGCGTGGATCTGGGCGTGCGCCTCGGAAACGTGGGACTGGCGTCCGGCCCGCGGGTTTCCGGGCGTGAGCTTCCGCCGTCGCTCGCCGTCGCCGCGTGGCTCCTGGAGCGCACGGGCTGGTCCGATGCCCCGGTCGAGGGTCTCGGTGTGGGGGAACCTCTCGCGGCCGAGCGGTGTATCCAAGTCGGGGAGGAGACCGGCGCCCGGGCCGGGCGGGTGGCACTGCTGGTGATGGGCGACTCCAGCGCGTGCCGGACGCTCAAGGCGCCCGGTTATCTCGACGAGCGCGCCGCGGGCTTCGACGAGGGCGTCGCGCGGGCGCTGGGGGCGGCCGATGTGGCGGCCCTCAAAGCGCTGGACGCGGAACTGGCACAGGAGTTGAAGGTCTCCGGGCGGGCGCCCTGGCAGGTCCTCGCGGGCGCGGCGGAGGGTGCGGGGCTCGGCGGAGCGCTGCTGTACGAGGACGCGCCGTACGGGGTGGGGTATCTGGTGGCGGCCTGGTCGTAGGCGAGACCACGGCCTCTTGAGGTGCCCTGCCCGGCTGCCGGACGGCTCCCGGAGCATGGCCTCAAGTACGGCGGTCGTCAAGTACGGCGGTCGTCAAGTACGGCGGTCGTCAAGTACGGCGGTCCTGAAGTACGGCGGACGGCCGGGAGCCCTGAGTGCTCCACGGCCGTCCGCCGACGCGTGCTGTTCGTGCCGGGTCGGCCCGGCACGGCCCGGTTCAGGATGCAGGGGGCGGCGGCGACGGGGCGTCCCGCGGAGGCATGGCGCCGTCGTCACCGTCCTTGTGCGCGAGGCGCTCCATGGCCCCCTTCGCCTTGCCCGTGCCTGTCTGGATCTTGTCGCTGTACTTGTGCTTGGTCTTTTCGTCGACCGCTCTGGCGGCCTTGTCGAGACCCTGACTGACCTTGTCCCCGTGCTGCTGCGCGAGGTCCGAGACCTTGTCCTTGGCAGGCGCCAGCCTGGCTTTGAGATTGTCCAGAAGACCCATGGTCCACCTTCCCTCTTCCCTCGCGGGCGGTTACGTGCGGGCGCTCTCGCCGGCCTCGCTGTCGGCGGCCTTCTCGGCGGTCTGCTGCTCGGGGATCTCGACCTCCTCCGTGGTGGCGGCCGCGGCGGTCTCGGTCTCCGCCGTCGCCCCGCCCTCGGATCCGGTCTCGGACGAACCCTTCGCCTTTTCCGCCACCTTCGCCTCGGGCTCGCCCGTCAGCGTGTCGGCCTGTACCTGAGCGGCGGACGCCTCCTCCGTAGCCTTCGACCTCCGGAGAAGCCGTGTAAAAACGCCCATATCCACTCCATACGTTACTCGTGAGGGTGAAATCCCGCGTTGCCCGGTGCGCCCCATTGCGCCGCCAGGGTCACCGCTCGTCCGAAACCGGCGGCTGGAACCTCGCAACAGGGAACGACCTCGGACTTTTGCCGTTACGTAACTCGTTCGAGGAGAGGTCTGGACGTTTGCGAGACTGGGACCGTGAGAAGTACACCCCCCACCCCCCGGGTCATCGCCGTCGTTGGACCGACCGCGGCAGGAAAGTCCGATCTGGGCGTTTTCCTCGCCCAGTGCCTCGGCGGCGAGGTCGTCAACGCCGACTCCATGCAGTTGTACCGAGGGATGGACATCGGCACCGCCAAACTGACGTCTCAGGAGCGCGCCGGGATCCCGCACCACCTCCTGGACATCTGGGACGTGACCGTCACGGCCAGCGTCGCGGAGTACCAGCGGCTCGCCCGCGACCGGATCGACGCACTGCTCGCCGAGGGCCGCTGGCCGATCCTGGTGGGCGGCTCCGGCCTGTACATCCGCGGGGCCGTGGACCATCTCGAGTTCCCGGGCACCGACCCCGAGGTGCGGGCCCGGCTCGAGGAGGAGCTCACACTGCGTGGCTCCGGCGCGCTGCACGCCCGGCTGGCCGTGGCCGACCCCGAGGCCGCCCACGCGATCCTGCCCAGCAACGGCCGCCGTATCGTCCGGGCCCTCGAAGTCATCGAGATCACCGGCAAGCCCTTCACCGCCAACCTGCCGGGCCACGACTCCGTGTACGACACCCTCCAGATCGGCGTCGACGTGGCGCGCCCCGAGCTGGACGAGCGCATCGCGCGCAGGGTGGACCGTATGTGGGGCGCCGGGTTCGTCGACGAAGTGCGTGCACTGGAGGCGCAGGGCTTGCGCGAAGGGCGCACGGCCGCGCGCGCACTCGGCTATCAGCAGGTGCTCGCGGCGCTCGCGGGGGAGTGCACCGAAACGGAGGCGCGGGCCGAGACCGTACGTGCCACCAAGCGCTTCGCGCGCCGTCAGGATTCATGGTTCCGCCGTGACCCGCGGGTGCATTGGCTCAGTGGGGCCGCGGCAGATCTCACAGAACTCCCGCAGCTCGCGCTGGCCTTGGTCGAACGACCGGTCACAGCCTGATCACGTCATGGCATCGGGACGCTCCGGCCGTCATCCGGGCCTCCGGTGCCGTGCCATCATCGAGCTTCGATCGACCAGTGAAAGTCCGAGTTGGGAGGGCGCGTGGCGATGGAGGCCGGCCCTCGTGACACCGCACGAGACACTGAGCACGGTATCGATCCGGACGTCGATCGTCTGAACATCGATCCGGACGGAGAACCCCTGATTTCCGACGGACCCGAGGACACCCCGGACGGTGTGATCGCCGACGGGCCCGGGCCGGACGAGATGTCCCCGGAGCCCGAGGTCGAGGTGGAGCTGCGTCCGCAGCGTCGGCTGCGCATCTGGCAGCTCGCGCCCATCGTGGCCCTGGCCGCGATCGGTTCCCTGATGTTCGCCTTCCCGCTGGCCTTCGAGTTCGGCGACGGCGGCGCCGTGGTCGCCATGCTCGGCCTGCTGATCTGCTCCTGCGCCGCGGGCTGGGGAATGATGGCCGCCCGCCGGGTCGGCTACACCTGGCCGGGCTTCCCGCAGCGCGGTTCGGGCCCTGGTCCGGACTGGCGCGTGGTGCTCGCGTACGTCGTGCTGGTCGCGGCTGTGGTGGTGCTCGCCGTGGGGCGCGTGGCGCGGCTGCGCTGACGCACCGTTGCCGTGCGTGATCCGGTTCCGCCGGTCTCGCCCTTCGTACAGGGCCGCTGCTACGCCGCAGCCCGCGTGCGTGCGGGGTGTCGGACCGAACCCGTACGATCGAGGAATGAGCGCGCGGATCGCCTTCCTCAAGGGGCACGGGACCGAGAACGACTTTGTGATCATCCCGGACCCGGAGAACGCCATCGACCTGCCCCCGGCAGTCGTCGCCGCCCTGTGCGACCGACGCGCGGGTATCGGCGGGGACGGTCTGCTGCATGTCGTACGGTCCGCCGCGCACCCCGAGGCCAAGGAAATGGCGGCCGAGGCGGAGTGGTTCATGGACTACCGCAACGGCGACGGGTCGGTCGCGGAGATGTGCGGCAACGGAGTGCGTGTGTTCGCGCGCTACCTCCAGCGAGCCGGACATGTGACCGAAGGCGACCTCGCGATCGCCACGCGCGGGGGCGTGAAGGCGGTGCACCTTGCCAAGGGCGGAGACGTGACCGTCGGCATGGGCAAGGCGCTCCTCCCCGAAGGGGACGTCAGCGTGAGCGTCGGCGGGCGCACCTGGCCCGCACGCAACGTCAACATGGGCAACCCGCACGCTGTCGCCTTCGTGGACGACCTCGCACACGCCGGTGAGCTGTACTCGCCGCCGCCGTTCAGCCCGGAGTCGGCGTACCCGGCCGGGGTGAACGTCGAGTTCGTCGTGGACCGGGGCCCGCAGCACGTCGCCCTGCGTGTCCATGAACGCGGCGCGGGGGAGACCCGCTCGTGCGGCACGGGCGCGTGTGCCGTGGCCGTCGCCGCTGCCCGGCGGGACGGTGCCGATCCGGCCCTGACCGGCACGCCCGCGACGTACACCGTGGATCTGCCCGGCGGGCGGCTGGTGATCACCGAGCACCCGGACGGCGAGATCGATATGACCGGACCTGCGGTGATCGTGGCCGAAGGTGAGCTTCTTGCCGAATGGTTCGAAACCGTAAACCCCTGAACCTTCGCTCGAATGGGTGATCCGTTTCACGCTCGGCGAGAGGCGGTCAGCCGCACGTGGTGGGCTCGGTAGCATCAAGCACCGGCCCGGACGGGGGATCGACACCATCCCCTGAGCCGAGTTCGCCATGGGGCACCCGTCCGCCGGTCTACGCAGCCGGAGGTGCCCATGAGTGCGGAGGCGACGAATCCCGCGACGCCAGGTTCTGTAATGCCGTCCCCCAAGCTCTCGGCCTCACCGCCGCTCGCGACCTCGATCGAGCGGGGAGACTCCTCTGAGCAGGGGACACCTCCGGCGCACCGCCGGAAGGGCCTTCCCCGGCTCGACCTGCGCCGCCTGGGCCGGGCCGCGTTTCTCGGCCCCGCGGCCCGTGACCGGCTGCCGGACGCGATCGGTCATGTGGCCGAGGCCCACCGCGCCCACCACCCCAGCGCCGACCTGGAGCCGCTGCGCCGGGCGTATGTGCTCGCCGAGTCCTCGCACCGCGGTCAGATGCGCAAGAGCGGTGAGCCGTACATCACACACCCGCTCGCCGTGACCCTGATCCTGGCCGAACTCGGCGCGGAAACCACGACGTTGACCGCCTCCCTGCTGCACGACACCGTCGAGGACACGGAAGTGACTCTCGATCAGGTGCGGGAGGAGTTCGGCGAGGAGGTCTGCTACCTGGTCGACGGCGTCACCAAGCTGGAAAAGGTCGACTACGGAGCTGCCGCGGAGCCCGAGACGTTCCGCAAGATGCTTGTCGCCACCGGCAACGACGTCCGCGTGATGTCGATCAAACTCGCCGACCGCCTGCACAACATGCGCACCCTCGGTGTCATGCGCCCCGAGAAGCAGGAGCGAATCGCCAAGGTCACCAGGGACGTTCTGATCCCGCTGGCCGAACGGCTCGGCGTCCAGGCGCTCAAGACCGAGCTGGAAGACCTCGTCTTCGCGATCCTGCACCCCGAGGAGTACCAGCACACCAGGGGTCTGATCGTCGAGAACGCGGCGCGCGCAGGCGACCCGCTGGCGGAGATCGCCGAAGAGGTGCGCGGGGTCCTGCGAGAGGCCGGTCTGCAGGCCGAAGTCGTCATCCGGCCACGGCACTTCGTCTCCGTGCACCGGGTGTCACGCAAACGCGGCCCCATGCGCGGCGCCGACTTCGGACGGCTCCTGGTCCTCGTGAACGAGGACGCCGACTGCTACGGGGTGCTCGGCGAACTGCACACCTGTCTCACACCGGTGGTCTCGGAGTTCAAGGACTTCATCGCCGTACCCAAGTTCAACCTCTACCAGTCGCTGCACACGGCCGTCGCGCGCGGCGACGGCGAGATCGCCGAAGTCCTCATCCGCACCCACCAGATGCACAAGGTCGCCGAGGCCGGGGTCATCGCGCTCGGCAATCCGTACGCTTCTCCTTCGGAGGAGCAGTCGTCGCAGGAGCAGGCGGAGCGTTCCGTCGACGGCGAGCGTGCCGACCCCACCCGCCCCGGCTGGCTCTCCCGGCTCCTCGACTGGCAGGCGGGTGCCGCGGACCCCGACACGTTCTGGTCCACGCTGCGCGAGGACCTCGCCCAGGACCGCGAGATCACCGTCTTCCGGGCCGACGGCGGCTCGTTGGGCCTTCCCGAGGGCGCCAGTTGCGTGGACGCCGCGTACGCGCAGTACGGCGACGACGCGCACGCCTGCATGGGCGCCCGTGTCAACGGCCGTCTGGCGACGCTGAGTACGGTTCTGCGCGATGGCGACACCGTGCAGCTCCTCATGGGGCAGGACCCGGCCTCCGAGCCCTCCAGGGAGTGGCTGGAGCACGCACACACGCCCTCCGCGCGGATCGCCATCCAGCGCTGGCTCGCCGCGCACCCCGCCCCCAGCGACGCCGAGGCCCCCGAGGCTCCGGCCGCGGCTCCTCGCCCGGCCTCCGACGGGCCCACCGTCCGCCCCGGCGCCGCGAACGCCGTCGTCGAGCAGTCCGGTGCGTCCGTACGGCTCGCGGGCTGCTGTACGCCCGTACCGCCCGACGCGGTGACCGGCTTCGCCGTACGCGGGGGAGTGGTCACCGTCCACCGGGTCGAATGCGCCGCCGTGGAGAGTATGAAAGGCGTCGGGCGCGCCGAGGTCGGAGTGAGCTGGGGCGACACCACCGAGTGCCGCGTCACGCTGGTGGCCGAGTCCTTCGGGCGCCCGCATCTGCTCGCCGATCTCACCGAAGCCATCGCCATGGAGGACGTCGCCATCGTGTCGGCGACCGTCGAACCGCCCAGCCAGCAGCGCGTACGGCACACGTACACGCTCCAACTCCCGGACGCGGCGCATCTTCCCGGGCTGATGCGGGCCATGCGGAACGTGCCGGGCGTGTACGACGTGAGCCGGGCGCAGCACCAGGCGGCGGCCGCGCAGTAGGAGGACCCTTTCGGGTGGACCCGGCGCGCGTCGTCACCGTACGGCGGGTGCGCGCTGGTAGCCGTGGTCCATGCCGCTCACCCCCCGCCCAAGGACTCCCCTCCCCAGGACCCGTCGGATCAAGGCGGCCCTGCTCGCCTCGGCCGTCTCCGTCTGCCTCATCGCCGCGAGTGCGCCCTCCCCGGCCGCACCGCTCGGCGTCGGCGACCGGCTCTTCCCGTACCTGGGCAATCCCGGGTACGACGTCGAGTCGTACGACCTCGCCTTCACCTATCCCGGCAGCAACAGTCAGCCGCTCGCGGCCGTCACCACGATCGACGCCGTGGCGTCCGCCCCGCTGGATCAGGTCAATCTCGACTTCGCACACGGAACAGCGGGGTCGGTCGACGTCAACGGGGTGCCCGCGTCCTTCAAGAGCGCCGGGGACGACCTGGTGGTGACTCCCGCGGAGCCGGTGCCCGCAGGAGGCTGGATGCGGATCACGGTGCACCACACCAGCGATCCGGTTCCCACCGCGAACCAGGACGGTGGCTGGGTGCAGACCAAGGACGGGCTGGCGATGGCCAACCAGGCCGACGCCGCGCACCTGGTCTTCCCGTGCAACGACCACCCCTCCGACAAAGCGATGTTCACCATCCACGTCACCGCGCCCGACGGGTACACAGCTGTGGCGAACGGTCTGCCGGCCGGAACGAACCGTGCCGGCAAATCCACCACCTGGACGTACCGCACCCAGCACCCCATGGCGACCGAGCTGGCACAGGTGTCCATCGGCCGTTCCACGGTGCTGCACCGGACCGGGCCGCACGGCCTGCCCGTACGCGATGTCGTGCCCACCAAGGACCGCGAGCTGCTGGAACCGTGGCTCAAGAAGACCCCCGAGCAGATCGCCTGGATGGAGGGGAAGGTCGGCCTGTACCCCTTCGAGACGTACGGGCTGCTGATGGCCGACGCACGGACGGGCTTCGAACTGGAGACACAAACGCTCTCTCTCTTCGAGAAAGAGCTCTTCACCGAGCCCGCGTACCCGAAGTGGTACGTCGAGTCGATCATGGTGCATGAGCTGTCGCACCAGTGGTTCGGCGACAGTGTCAGCCCGCGCACCTGGTCCGATCTGTGGCTCAACGAGGGGCACGCCACCTGGTACGAGGCCCTGTACGCCGAGGAGAAGGCCGACAGGCCCATGGCGACGCGCATGAAGGCCGCCTACCGGGCGTCCGACGGCTGGCGGGCCGCAGGAGGGCCGCCGGCGGCGCCCAAGGGCCCCAAGCCCGGTCAGAAGATCAGCATCTTCCGGCCGAACGTCTACGACGGAGCCGCTCTGGTGCTGTACGCGCTGCGTGAGGAGATCGGGCGTGCGGCCTTCGAGCGGCTGGAGCGGACCTGGGTGAGCGTCCACTACGACGGGGTCGCGTCGACGGCGGACTTCGAGGACCTGGCGTCGGCCATCGCGGGCCGTGATCTGAGCGGGTTCTTCAAGGCGTGGCTGTACGGCGAGAAGACTCCGCCGATGCCCGGCCACCCGGACTGGAAGAGCGACGCCCCGCAGGCGGCGCGGAGCGCCGGATAACTCACGTGACGAGACGGGGCGTGCCGTGCGACCATCGTTCAGGTCGGCGGCACGGCCCCTCCGGGACGGTGAAACGGTCCCTCGGGGGCCGGCGACCCGGACCCTTGAGGTTGACCTGGCGGAATCCGGGAATCTCATGGTGGCCCGGGACGTTCTTCAAGATGACGGACGGTGTCCGCCGCCCAGTCGATGTCACCAAGACGATGTCACCCCAGACGTAAGGATCCAATGACCTCCTCTTCTTCCCCTTCCCAGGACGCGCAGAGCCTCGCGCAGAACCACCCCGAAGGTCTTCGGGCCGATGCCCTGATGGAAGAGGACGTCGCCTGGAGCCACGAGATCGACGAAGAGCGGGACGGCGAGCAGTTCGAACGTTCCGAGCGCGCGGCGCTGCGCCGCGTGGCGGGCCTCTCCACCGAGCTCGAGGATGTCACCGAGGTCGAGTACCGGCAGCTCCGCCTGGAGCGCGTCGTGCTCGTCGGTGTGTGGACCTCGGGGACCGCGACCGACGCGGAGAACTCGCTCGCCGAGCTGGCGGCCCTCGCGGAGACTGCGGGTGCCCTCGTGCTCGACGGCGTGGTCCAGCGCCGCGACAAGCCGGACGCGGCCACGTACATCGGTTCCGGCAAGGCCAACGAGCTGCGGGACATCGTCCTGGAGACCGGCGCGGACACCGTCATCTGTGACGGTGAGCTGAGCCCCGGCCAGCTGATCCACCTCGAAGACGTCGTCAAGGTCAAGGTCATCGACCGTACGGCCCTGATCCTCGACATCTTCGCCCAGCACGCCAAGTCCCGAGAGGGCAAGGCACAGGTCGCGCTCGCGCAGATGCAGTACATGCTGCCGAGGCTCCGAGGCTGGGGTCAGTCGCTGTCCCGTCAGATGGGCGGCGGCTCGGGCGGCGGCCTCGCCACCCGTGGTCCCGGTGAGACCAAGATCGAGACCGACCGGCGCCGTATCCGCGAGAAGATGGCGAAGATGCGCCGGGAGATCGCGGACATGAAGACGGGCCGCGACATCAAGCGCCAGGAGCGCCGTCGCAACAAGGTGCCCTCGGTCGCCATCGCCGGTTACACCAACGCCGGCAAGTCCTCGCTGCTCAACCGCCTCACGGGCGCGGGAGTGCTCGTCGAGAACGCGCTGTTCGCGACCCTCGACCCGACCGTGCGCCGGGCCGAAACCCCGGGCGGGCGGTTGTACACGCTGGTCGACACGGTCGGTTTTGTCCGGCACCTGCCGCACCACCTGGTCGAGGCGTTCCGCTCCACCATGGAGGAGGTCGGCGACGCCGACCTGATCCTGCACGTGGTCGACGGTTCGCACCCGGCTCCGGAGGAGCAGCTGGCCGCCGTGCGCGAGGTCATCCGAGACGTGGGCGCCATCAAGGTGCCCGAGATCGTGGTGATCAACAAGGCGGACGCTGCGGATCCGCTCGTACTCCAGCGTCTGATGCGGAACGAGAAGCGCTCCCTCGCGGTCTCGGCCCGTACGGGGCTGGGCATCGACGAGCTGCTCGCCCTCATCGACAACGAGCTGCCGCGGCCCTCGGTCGAGATCGAGGTCCTGGTGCCGTACACGCACGGCAAGCTGGTCGCGCGTGCGCACGACGAGGGCGAGGTGATCTCCGAGGAGCACACCCCGGAGGGCACGTTGCTCAAGGTGCGGGTCCATGAGGAACTGGCGGCGGAGCTGTCGCCGTATGTTCCGGCGCCGGCGCTCTCGTAGGGACGTATCAGGTGCTGCTTGCTCCGGTTCGGAATGATTCGGTGTTCCGGGTGCTGTAGGTACGCCAGTGCGGACGGGTTGGGTTCGGGCTTCGGCCGGGACGCTGGTCCGGGCGCACGAAGGCCCGCCCCTCCTGTCTCGGAGGGGCGGGCCTTCGTCGTGTGGCCTATCGCTGCTACGGCCGTCGTGTCACTGCCCGGCGAACTTCTCGCTCACCTGGTCGTACACACCCTTGGCGACCGTGCCGAGGTGCGGACCCGCCAGCCAGCCCGAACTGACCGGACCGATCGACGTGTTGGACACCAGCGCGGGCCTGCCGTCGGTTCCCGCGGCCACCCAGCCGCCGCCGGACGAACCGCCCGTCATGGTGCACCCGATGCGGTACATCGTCGGATCGGCCTCCACGATCGACAACCGCCCCGGCTCGTCCGTGCACTGGAGCATCGTCTCGCCGTCGAACGGCGCCGCCGCCGGATAGCCGGTCGCCGTGATACTCGCCACCTGCGACACGGCCGGAGCGCTGAAGTTCACCGGAAGCGCCGAACCGATCGTCTCCTCAAGGGACTTGCCGTTGCCGCCCTCTTCCGGTGTCACATGCAGCACGGCGAAGTCGTACGGAGCACCGTCGCCGCCCGTGGCACCGCCCTGCTCGATCCACTGGTCCGAGGTCTGCGCCCAGTCGCTCCACCAGACGCCGTACGGTGCGAGCTCCTCCTTCGTCGCGGACGCCAACTCGGCGGCTGTGGCAGCGTCGTCGTTGTACGAGGGGACGAAGGCGATGTTGCGGTACCAGCCACCCGTCTTGCCCGAGTGCACGCAGTGCCCCGCGGTCCACACCATGTTTGACCTGCCCGGGTTGGCCGGGTCCTCGACCACCGTCGCCGAGCAGACCATCGTGCCCTCGGGAGAGTCGAAGAACACCTTACCCGCCTCGGCGGCGTTGTCGTGGTACGGCGCCGGCACTGCCTGCGCCGTCACGGGAGCCGGGGTCGGGTCGGTGACACCCTGGTCACCGGAGAGGTCGCTCTCGTCAACGCCCTTGTCCTTGTCCGGATCATCCGCCTCGCGCATCCGGTCCGGGTCCCACAGGCCCTCGATGATCGGGTTGATGTAGTCCTCGGCCTCGCGCAGCCAGTCGTCCCTGTCCCAGTTCTTCCAGGCGCCGTTCTTCCACTTGTCGACATCGATTCCGTGCTCTTTGAGCCGGTCCTTGATGTCGTCCGGAATCGTGATCTTGTCGTCGCCGCTCTGGGCCGCGGACGTGGCCTCGCCGCCGGCTGTGTCGTCGCCCGAGCCGCAGGCGGTCGCGGTCAGCGCGAGTGTCGCGGTGAGACAGACGGCGGCCAGCACGGGGGAGGTTCTGCGGCGCGCGCCCCTCCCTCGACGACCGGCGAAGGGCGGGCGTATCGATCGCATGGTGTAACTCCCCCTGGAGATATGAGAACTGCGTGCTGCGGGTGCGGGTGCGGGTGCGGCTGCGGGTGCGCGCGTTGTGCGGTGTGCGCGTACGGGGCTGGTGCTGTGCTGGTGCGGATGCGTGGCGGTGGCCTGTACGGCCTCCGGCCTTGGCCGTTCGGCGTCACCGGACGGCATCACAGACTATGCGGTTGCTGTGGGGGACATCCGACGGAACGGCAACGGTTCCGTCACGGCAAGGATCTTCGCCTCGCCCGCTTCCCCCGTGCGGGCAGCGTCGTTGGTACGTACGGGGGACCTGACGCATGCGTTCAGAACCCCCTGTCAACTCGCCTCTGGACAGCGGGAGGACCTGAAGTCGTGGCCGTGACCGAGTCTGCGGTGGTGCCGGTGGGGCGTGAGGTGGGGCGTGAGCCCGAGGAGCTGCGGGAGGGCGCGTCCCGCGCCCTGGAGGGGGCGCGAGAAGGTGTGTTCCGGGCTTCCGAGGGGGCGCGAGGAGAGGCGTCCCGGGTTTCCGAGGAGGCGCGCGCGGTGCACGAGGGGATTCTGCGGCGTCAGTCGGCGCGCGAGCCGGCGGCGCGGACCTACGCACGTGCCCTGCCGATCGTCCCCGTGCGGGCGCGCGGTCTGACGATCGAGGGTGCGGACGGGCGCCGCTACCTCGACTGCCTGTCCGGCGCCGGGACCTTGGCCCTCGGACACAACCATCCGGTGGTCCTGGAGGCGATCAGAAAGGTCCTCGACTCCGGAGCCCCGCTGCAGGTCCTCGACCTCGCAACGCCCGTCAAGGACGCCTTCACCACCGAGCTGTTCCGCACACTGCCGCCCAAGTTCGCCGCCCGCGCTCGGGTGCGGTTCTGCGGACCCGCCGGGACGGACGCCATCGAGGCCGCGGTCAAACTGGTGCGCGCGGCGACCGGGCGGACCGGGATGCTCGCGTTCAGCGGCGCCCACCACGGGATGACCGCGGGGGCGCTCGAAGCATCCGCGGGCGCGACCGACGTACCGGCCGCGCGCCTGCCCTCTCCCCAGGACTATTGCCGTCCGTTCGATGTCGGCGGTGACCGTGGTGACCGTGGTGACCGTGGTGACCGTGGGGCCGAACTGGCCGCGCGCTGGACGGAGTCCGTGCTCGACGACCCCAAGTCGGGCGTGCCGCAGCCTGCCGGGATGATCGTCGAACCCGTCCAGGGCGAGGGCGGGGTGATTCCGGCGCCCGATGCGTGGATGCGCCGGATGCGTGAGATCACGGCGGCGCGGTCCATCCCGCTGATCGTGGACGAGGTCCAGACCGGCGTCGGCAGGACCGGGGCCTTCTGGGCGGTGGAACACAGCGGGATCACGCCGGACGTCATGGTTCTGTCCAAGGCCATCGGCGGAAGTCTGCCGCTGGCCGTCGTCGTCTACCGCGACGACCTCGACGTCTGGCAACCCGGCGCCCACACCGGCGCGTTCCGAAGCAATCAGCTCGCCATGGCCGCGGGCACGGCCACCCTCGCGTACGTCCGCGAGAACCGCCTCGCCGAACGTGCCGGGGCCCTGGGCGCCCGCATGCTCGCCCAACTCCGCGTGCTGGCCGACGAGTTCTCCTGCATCGGAGACGTACGCGGCCGGGGACTGATGATCGGCGTCGAGCTGGTGGACCCTGAAGCGGCGCCGGACCCCGCTGTCGGCGACTCCCGCCCTGCCGCCCCTGAACTCGCCGCCGCCGTCCAACGGGAGTGCCTTCGCCGAGGCTTGATCGTGGAACTGGGCGGTTGCCACGCCGGCGTGGTGCGGCTCCTCCCTCCGCTGACCATCAGCGACGAACAGGCGAATGCCGTACTCGACCGCCTCGCGGACGCGGTGAGGGCGGTGGCGCGGAAGCACCTGGGGCGTGGCGGGGGCAGGGCGCACACGGATCCGGACGAGGGCGGGAGCCTGGGTGGATGCTCTGCCGGGGGCCGGTTTCGTGACCGTGGCGAGCCACCGGAGCCCGCTGACCCAGGCCGGCGTTCCGAGTGTGCCGAACACAGCGGATAGGGCCACAGTGGCCGGGCTCCCGGGCCGCTCGGCCGTTGCGCCGCTCGGTCGCGGGTCGTAGGGGCACCCACCCCACACCCGCCGGACCGGACCTCCAATCCACTCCCACCGGTCCGCCCCACCCGTATCGACCAGGAACGTCACAGGCCCAACCTCCGCCCGTCCCGCCACGGTTCGTCGCTGCGCGAGCCCGGCCGATCCCACAAGGAACTCCCTTGAACGCCACGCCCGCACCCGGCGATCGTCCCCACATCCAGGAGCGAGCGGCACCCGCCGCGCAGAGCCGACTCGTGCCCGCTGCCGAATCGGTCCCCCGCCAGAAGGACGGGGCCAGGACGTCCGAGCGGCTGCGCGGCGTCACCGCCGATCTGTTGGAGCACTCCGACGCGTACACCGCAGCCCAGGCAGCCGCCGTAGAGAACCTGCTGCGCTGCTGGGTACGGGAGAACAACCTGCCCGCCCCCGACGACGGCACCCTCCGCATCCCGCTGCCCGCCAGCGCCGCGACCCTGCTCGTCCCCGTCCACTACTGGTCTCCCACCGGTTGGCACCGTCTCGGCCTCCCCTACCTCGCCGACGCCCCCGCCGCGGCACCGCCCGCCGACGCGGTCACGGTTGCGGCGCTGCTCGCGCGGCAGACGGTCAGCGGTGCCACTACACCCCGCACCGATCCCGGGCCGGCCGTGCCCGGCGAAACACCCCCGGGAGCCAGCACGCGCCGCCGGGAACCACCGGGTTCGCACAGTCCCGCCGGCGAGGGAGCCGACCTTGTCGGCCGCGTCGCCGACTCGGTTCGACGTACCGCCGTGTTCATCAGTGACCGCAGGGAACACCCCGCCGACGAGTCCGACCTCTTCCTGACCGCCGAGCAGGCGCTCCTGCTCGGCCACCCGCTGCACCCCACACCGAAGAGCCGCGAGGGACTCTCCGAAGCGGAAGCCCGTCTCTACTCACCGGAGTTGCGCGGCTCCTTCCCGCTGCACTGGCTGGCTGTGGCCCCCGCGGTGCTGGCGGCCGACTCGGCGTGGACGGAACGCGGCCGCCCTGTCCCCTCGGCGCAGCTCACGGCACGGCTGGCCGGCGCCGGGCTGTCCCTGCCCGACGGGTACGCCGCCCTGCCCATGCATCCCTGGCAGTTGGGCGAGGTCCGGCACCGGCCCGAGACCGCGGCCCTGCTGGATGCCGGACTGCTCCGGGACCTGGGTCCGCATGGCTCCGCGTGGCACCCCACCTCCTCGCTCCGAACCGTCTACCGCTCCGGTGCCCCCGCGATGCTGAAGCTGTCGCTGGGCCTGCGCATCACCAACTCCCGTCGTGAGAACCTCCGCAAGGAACTCCACCGTGGCGTGGAGGTCCACCGTCTGTTGCGCAGCGGCCTGTTCAGGCAATGGCAGGCCGTCCACCCAAGCTTCGACATCGTGCGTGACCCCGCCTGGCTGGCCGTCGACGATCCGGACGGCACCCCCGTGCCCGGACTCGACGTGATGATCCGCCACAACCCGTTCAGCCCGACGGACGACGCCGGATGCCTCGCGGGCCTGGTCGCGCCCCGGCCCCACGCCCAACCCGGCGCACCGGACCAGGCAGCGGGGAGACCCGCGTCGCGGTCCCGGCTCGCCGAGATCGTCACCCGTCTCGCCGGCCGCACCGGTCGCTCCCGCGGCGCCGTTGCCACCGAGTGGTTCCTGCGCTATCTGGAGCAGGTCGTACGCCCCGTGCTCTGGCTGGACGGCGAGGCGGGGATCGCTCTGGAAGCGCACCAGCAGAACACACTGCTCCTGCTGGACCCCGAGGGATGGCCCACGGGCGGCCGCTACCGCGACAACCAGGGCTACTACTTCCGCGAGTCGCGACGCGCGGAACTCGACGCCCGGCTGCCCGGCATCGGCGATCGCAGCGACACGTTCGTCTCCGACGAGGTCACAGACGAACGCTTCGCCTACTACCTCGCGATCAACAACGTGATGGGCCTCGTCGGCGCGTTCGGCTCCCAGCATCTCGCGGACGAGGGGTTGTTGCTCGCAGCCTTCCGCCGCTTCCTCGCCGACGTGGCCACCGGACCGGCTCGGCTGCGTACATCCCTACCCGCCCGCATCCTCGACTCCCGAGTCCTGCGCTGCAAGGCCAACCTGCTCACCCGGCTGTACGGCCTCGACGAACTCGTCGGTCCCGTCGACACCCAGTCCGTCTACGTCACCATCACCAACCCCCTTCATTCCTGAGGAACATGACCCACCTCGTCCCCTCGGCCCCCACGCAGCCACCACCACACGTGAGCGTGCCCTGCGCTCGGGGAAAGGTCCTTGCCTCGCTGAAGCGGTCAGCGCAGCACGTTTCCACCAATCGGTTTCCACCAATCGGACAGTCCAGCCGCGGCGAGCCGTCTGACGGAGCCGCACGAGAAGAATGAGGAGCGTCGCCGTGCCTTCTGCCGATGCGAGCGCCGACACCGGTACCGCACCCGTCACAGAGCTCGCCACCCGCACACGGCCCGGTCCGACCCCCGGGGCCGGTGCGGACTGCGAGGACACCATGGACCTGCGTCTGCCCGACGACTTCATCGCGCTCTTCGCCGAGGAAGGCAGGGCGCGCGGCGACGCCAGGGAGGAGCGGAAGAGCACGGCGGCGGAAGCCGACGCCGCCCCGGCCGGTGACGACCTGCTCGACCGCGTCGGCGGCTGGGGGCCGACCGATACTCCCTTGGGTGCCTTCCACCTCGTCCCCGTACACGTCGAGCGCGATCTCCCGCTCGTCACTCGTTGGATGAACGACCCTGCCGTCGCCGTGTTCTGGGAACTGGCGGGTGCCCAGTCCGTGGCCGAGGAGCACCTACGCCGTCAGGTCGAAGGAGACGGACGAAGTGTTCCCTGCCTCGGCGTGCTGGACGGCATGCCCATGAGCTACTGGGAGATCTACCGCGCGGACCTGGATCTCCTGGCGCGCCACTACCCCGCCCGTCCGCACGACACCGGAATCCACCTCCTCATCGGTGGTGTCGCCAACCGTGGGCGAGGTCTCGGCTCGACCCTGCTCAGAGCTGTCGCCGACCTCGTGCTGGACAGGCGCCCCTTGTGTGCTCGCGTGGTCGCGGAACCCGCCCTTCGCAACACCCCCTCCGTCGCCGCTTTCCTGAGCGCCGGCTTCCGGTTCTCCGCCGAGGTCGACCTGCCCGACAAGCGGGCAGCCCTCATGGTCCGAGACCGGGCCCTGCGCGATCTGTTGTAGCGCCGTCGCATGTCCCTCGTTCGAGCGGAGACCGTCCGCCGCAGGACAGCCTTGATCATGCTTGGGATGCCCGTCTTGATCGCGACCGTCATTCGCCCCTTGATCGCCCGGTTGTCAGTGCCGACCCTTAGGGTGGCAGAGCTATGACACAGCCCTCACTTCCCGAACTTCTGCATGCCGCCGTCACCGCTGTCGGCGGTGCGGAGCGCCCTGGCCAGGTGACCATGGCCGAAGCAGTCGCGAATGCCATCGACGACAGCTCCCACCTGCTGGTCCAGGCAGGCACCGGCACCGGAAAGTCGCTCGGCTATCTGGTGCCCGCGCTCGCTCACGGGGAGCGGGTGGTCGTGGCGACGGCCACCCTGGCGCTCCAGCGGCAGCTCGTGGAGCGGGACCTTCCGCGGACCGTGGACGCGCTGCATCCGCTGCTGCGCCGCCGACCCGAGTTCGCGATGCTCAAGGGCCGGTCGAACTATCTGTGTCTGCACCGCCTGCACGAGGGTGTTCCGCAGGAAGAGGAGGGGGGCCTCTTCGATCAGTTCGAGGCGGCCGCTCCCACCAGCAAGCTCGGCCAGGACCTGGTGCGGCTGCGGGACTGGTCGGGTGAGACCGAGACCGGGGACCGTGACGACCTCACGCCCGGCGTCTCCGACCGTGCCTGGGCCCAGGTGTCCGTGTCATCCCGGGAGTGCCTGGGCGCAAGCAAATGCGCTTACGGAGCGGAGTGCTTCGCCGAGATGGCCCGTGAGCGCGCCAAACTCGCCGAGGTCGTCGTCACCAACCACGCGCTGCTCGCGATCGACGCCATCGAGGGCGCGCCGGTTCTCCCGCAGCACGAGGTGCTCATCGTCGACGAGGCTCACGAGCTGGTCTCCAGGGTCACCGGCGTCGCGACCGGCGAGCTCACGCCCGGCCAGGTCAACCGTGCCGTCCGCCGCGCCGCGAAGCTGGTCAACGAGAAGGCTGCAGACCAGCTCCAGACCGCCGCCGAGGGCTTCGAGCGGCTCATGGAGCTGGCCTTGCCCGGGCGTCTGGAGGAGATCCCGGAGGACCTCGGCTACGCCCTGATGGCACTGCGTGATGCCGCGCGTACGGTGATCTCGGCGCTCGGCTCCACGCGTGACAAGTCCGTCCAGGACGAGGACGCGGTACGCAAGCAGGCCCTCGCCTCGCTGGAGAGCGTGCACGATGTGGCGGAGCGGATCACCAACGGCTCGGAGTGGGACGTCGTCTGGTACGAGCGGCACGACCGCTTCGGTGCGTCACTGCGGGTGGCCCCTATGAACGTCTCCGGGCTCCTCAGGGAGAAGCTCTTCACGGACCGCTCCGTTGTTCTGACCTCCGCAACGCTGAAGCTCGGCGGTGACTTCAACGGAGTGGGAGCTTCGCTGGGTCTCGCCCCGGAGGGCACGGAGGGCGAGGATCTCCCGCAGTGGAAGGGCGTCGATGTCGGTTCGCCCTTCGACTACCCCAGGCAGGGCATTCTCTACGTGGCCAAGCACCTGGCCCGCCCCGCCCGTGACGGCGATCGCGGGGACATGCTGGACGAGCTCACCGAGCTGATCCAGGCCGCCGGCGGTCGCACGCTCGGCCTGTTCTCCTCGATGCGGGCCGCCCAACTCGCCGCCGAGGAACTGCGTTCGCGTGTCCCCGAGTACCCGATCCTGCTCCAGGGCGAGGAGACGCTCGGTGAGCTGATCAAGAACTTCGCGGCCGACCCGAAGACCTGCCTCTTCGGCACCCTCTCCCTCTGGCAGGGCGTGGATGTCCCCGGTCCGAGCTGCCAGCTCGTTGTCATGGACAAGATTCCCTTCCCGCGTCCCGACGACCCCCTGATGAGCGCCCGCCAAAAGGCCGTCGAGGACAAGGGAGGCAACGGCTTCATGGCCGTCGCCGCCACCCACGCGGCCCTGCTGATGGCGCAGGGCGCCGGCCGCCTCGTACGAGCGTCGGGAGACCGCGGCGTCGTCGCGGTGCTGGACCAGCGCCTTGCCACGGCGCGCTACGGCAGCTATCTGAAGGCGTCGCTGCCCGACTTCTGGTTCACGACGGACCGCAATCAGGTACGGAGGTCGCTGGCCGCGATCGACGAGGCGGCGCGGAAGTCGGAGGAGGCGTAGCGCCTGCGCGGCGGGCGGGACGTGGCGGGGCGGGCCCGCGTCAAACTGCTGCCCTGAGCCGAAGCCGGGCTTGCCCGTGCGCGCTGCTGAGTTCGGGCAGCGTGCCGGGCCTGCGCCGCAAATACGGCAGTGCCTCACGTCGAGCCCCCGCGAGCCCTGGCCCTGCTGACCGCCAGCCCTGGCGTTCCCAGGGTGGAATCCGAGCCGCACCGGCTTGGCGAGGCTGCTGAGCACCACCCACGCCGAACCGCACCGGCTTGGCGAGGCTGCCGGGCACCGCCCGCGCCGAGCTGCACCGGCTTGGGGAGGCTGCTGAGCTCTGGCTGGGCCGAGCCGCACCGGCTTGGGGAGGCTGCTGAGCACCGCCCGCGCCAGACCGCACCCGCTTGGGGAGGCCGCTGAGCACCGGCTGCGCCCCCGGCTCCGACTAGGAGGCGCTCAGTAACAAGGACAGGCACACTCAAAGTCCCTCGGCCAGGCCCCCCCGCCCCAGGCCCCCGGCCAGAAAACGCACAGGGCCCCGGAACCGGCGCAGTTGGTCCCGGGGCCCGGTCAAGGGCGGGCGGGAAGGTCCCGCCCGGCGCAGGGTGCTAGATCCGCCGCAGCACAGCCACTACCTTGCCGAGGATGGTCGCCTCGTCGCCGGGAATCGGCTGGTACGCGGAGTTGTGCGGCAGCAGCCACACATGCCCGTCCTCGCGCTTGAAGCGCTTCACCGTGGCCTCGCCTTCGAGCATGGCGGCCACGATGTCGCCGTTCTCCGCGACCGGCTGGCGGCGGACCGTGACCCAGTCCCCGTCGCAGATGGCGGCCTCGATCATCGAGTCACCGACGACCTTGAGGACGAACAGCTCGCCGTCTCCGACCAGCTGGCGGGGGAGGGGGAACACATCCTCCACCGACTCCTCGGCCAGGATCGGGCCACCGGCGGCGATCCGGCCGACGAGCGGAACGTACGACGCGGCCGGCTTGCCCGCCGTGTCCGTGGGCTGCGCCGAGGACTGGTCGGAGCCCCGGACCTCGTACGCGCGGGGCCGGTGCGGGTCGCGCCGCAGGAAGCCCTTGCGTTCCAGTGCCATCAGTTGATGTGCGACCGAGGAGGTGCTGGACAGGCCGACGGCCTGTCCGATCTCGCGCATCGACGGCGGGTAACCGCGCCGCTGCACGGAGTCCCTGATGACCTCGATCACCCGGCGTTGCCGGTCGGTGAGGCCCGAGCTGTCCGCCCGGATGCCTGGAGGTCGGCCCGGCAGCGAACGCTTGGGCCCCTCATGATTCGCAGCTTCGTTCATCGCTTGCACCGGCTCGAGTCGGCCCTGGGAGCGGTCCTGGGCAGTGATGGTGGCACTGTCTGCGGTGGTGGTCACGTCGGCCCCTCTCGATGGTCTCCCTGCTGGACAACGGTAGTTGCTTTCGAAAGGTTGCGCCAAACACACGTTCGAGTGAAAAAGTGTGGATTACCTGTCCTGATCATGTGTCTAGGTGTATGGCTAACGCTGCGTCTGGCTGACGAGCAGGCGCGCTGCTGTACCCTCCACCGCCGGGGTGACAGTCGGGCCGGCCGGGCCGGGCCGCCGCCCAGTCTGCCACCCGGTATCCCGTCGACCGGGAACCGCCCCCCGTTTTTCTGCGGTGACCACGCTATCTCCGCGTGTCTGGAATCGGTATGGCCGTGCGGCACATGCCATTACGTGTGCGACACGCGCGTCATCGGTGAATTTACGCGCCAAGCCCCACATGTAGTGGTTGGATTGCGGCAGCAGCCCAGAAGTTGTGGTCCCCCGGGTCTCCGACTCCTCGGCCATCGCCTATGCTGGGGACTGCTTCGAGGGACCCAAGGGGTCTCCCGAGCTGTATGAGTCGTGCTGTGAAGGAGGGTTGGAGCCATGCACTGCCCCTTCTGCAGGCACCCTGACAGCCGCGTCGTCGACAGTCGTACGACCGATGACGGCACGTCGATCCGCAGGCGCCGTCAGTGCCCCGACTGCTCCCGTCGTTTCACGACAGTGGAGACGTGCTCACTGATGGTGGTCAAGCGCTCCGGCGTGACCGAACCCTTCAGTCGTACCAAGGTCATCAATGGCGTCCGCAAGGCTTGCCAGGGGCGGCCTGTCACCGAGGACGCACTCGCCCAGCTCGGCCAGCGGGTCGAGGAGGCGGTGCGAGCCACCGGAAGTGCCGAACTGACCACCCATGACGTGGGACTGGCCATACTCGGCCCCCTGCAGGAACTCGACCTCGTCGCCTATCTGCGATTCGCGTCCGTCTACCGGGCTTTCGACTCGCTCGAGGACTTCGAGGCCGCCATCGTGGAACTCAGGGAAGAGACGAGGCAGCGCCCCGCTGCGGACGAGGCGGACGACGAAGACGCCTCCGCGGAGCGCCCCGAAAGCGACCGCGGGTCCGGAGGGACTGTTCAGGTCCCCGCGACCGCCGGCGCCGCCGACTGACGGAAAGGCCGACTCCGGTCGGTTCGCCGACGGCGACCACAGACCTGTTGCGGGCGGCCGCGTATGCGGCGCGCGCAGCATCAGACACACACCGTGCCAGGGGAAGAACCAGGCACTTCTGGGCGTTTTAGCCCGATACAGGGAGGCGGCATGACAGAGACGGCGAGCGGTCCGGTACGGGGTTCCCGCGCCAAGGGAACCAAGGCCAGCAAGGGGCTGCGCATCGAGCGCATCCACACCACTCCCGGCGTGCATCCGTACGACGAGGTGGAATGGGCGCGCCGTGACGTCGTCATGACCAATTGGCGCGACGGCTCGGTCAATTTCGAGCAGCGTGGCGTCGAGTTCCCCGACTCGTGGTCGGTGAACGCGGTCAACATCGTCACCAGCAAGTACTTCCGTGGTGCCGTCGGCACTCCGCAGCGTGAGGTGAGCCTCAAGCAGCTCATCGACCGCATCGTGAAGACGTACCGGAAGGCCGGTGAGGACTACAAGTACTTCACCTCGCCCGCCGACGCCGAGATCTTCGAGCACGAGCTGGCGTACGCCCTCCTGCACCAGATCTTCAGCTTCAACTCGCCGGTGTGGTTCAACGTCGGCACGCCGCAGCCCCAGCAGGTCTCCGCCTGCTTCATCCTGTCCGTCGACGACTCCATGGAGTCGATCCTCGACTGGTACAAGGAAGAGGGCATGATCTTCAAGGGCGGCTCCGGCGCCGGCCTTAACCTCTCCCGTATCCGCTCCTCCAAGGAACTGCTCTCCTCGGGCGGCAACGCCTCGGGTCCCGTCTCCTTCATGCGCGGTGCCGACGCCTCCGCAGGAACCATCAAGTCGGGTGGCGCCACGCGCCGCGCGGCCAAGATGGTCATCCTCGACGTCGACCACCCCGACATCGAGGGCTTCATCGAGACCAAGGTGAAGGAAGAGGAGAAGATCCGCGCGCTGCGTGACGCGGGCTTCGACATGGACCTGGGCGGCGACGACATCACGTCCGTCCAGTACCAGAACGCCAACAACTCGGTCCGGGTGAACGACACGTTCATGAAGGCGGTCGAGGCGGGCGGCAAGTTCGGCCTGACCTCCCGCATGACCGGCGAGGTCATCGAGGAGGTCGACGCCAAGTCGCTCTTCCGCAAGATGGCCGAGGCCGCCTGGGCCTGCGCCGACCCCGGCATCCAGTACGACGACACCATCAACGCCTGGCACACCTGCCCGGAGTCCGGCCGGATCAACGGCTCGAACCCGTGCAGCGAGTACATGCACCTGGACAACACGTCCTGCAACCTCGCCTCGCTGAACCTGATGAAGTTCCTGAAGGACGACGACAAGGGACACCAGTCCTTCGACGTCGAGCGCTTCTCGAAGGTCGTCGAGCTGGTCATCACCGCGATGGACATCTCCATCTGCTTCGCGGACTTCCCGACCCAGAAGATCGGCGAGAACACCCGCGCCTTCCGTCAGCTGGGCATCGGTTACGCCAACCTCGGCGCCCTCCTGATGGCGACCGGCCACGCGTACGACTCCGACGGCGGCCGCTCCCTCGCCGGCGCCATCACCTCGCTGATGACCAGCACCTCGTACAGGCGTTCCGCCGAACTCGCCGCGGTCGTCGGCCCGTACGACGGCTACGCCCGCAACGCGCAGCCGCACCAGCGCGTCATGAAGCAGCACTCCGACGCCAACGCAACGGCTCCTCGTGTGGACGACCTGGACAGCCCGATCTGGGCCGCCGCCACGGAGGCCTGGCAGGACGTTCTGCACCTCGGTGAGAAGAACGGCTTCCGCAACGCCCAGGCCTCGGTCATCGCCCCGACCGGCACCATCGGTCTCGCGATGTCCTGCGACACCACCGGTCTCGAGCCCGACCTCGCGCTGGTCAAGTTCAAGAAGCTGGTCGGCGGCGGGTCGATGCAGATCGTCAACGGCACCGTTCCGCAGGCCCTGCGCCGCCTGGGCTACCAGGAGGAGCAGATCGAGGCGATCGTCGCCCACATCGCCGAGCACGGCAATGTGATCGATGCGCCGAGCCTCAAGCACGAGCACTACGAGGTGTTCGACTGCGCCATGGGCGAGCGCTCCATCTCCGCGATGGGCCACGTCCGCATGATGGCCGCGATCCAGCCGTGGATCTCCGGCGCGCTCTCCAAGACGGTCAACCTGCCGGAGACGGCGACTGTCGAGGACGTCGAAGAGGTCTACTTCGAGGCCTGGAAGATGGGCGTCAAGGCGCTCGCGATCTACCGCGACAACTGCAAGGTCGGCCAGCCCCTCTCCGCCAAGACCAAGGAGAAGGAAAAGGTCGAGGTCACGGCGAAGGCCGAGGAGACCATCCGTACCGCGGTCGAGAAGGTCGTCGAGTACCGCCCGGTCCGCAAGCGTCTCCCCAAGGGCCGTCCCGGCATCACCACCTCCTTCACGGTGGGCGGCGCCGAGGGCTACATGACCGCAAACTCCTACCCGGACGACGGTCTCGGCGAGGTCTTCCTGAAGATGTCGAAGCAGGGCTCGACCCTCGCCGGCATGATGGACGCCTTCTCCATCGCCGTCTCGGTGGGTCTGCAGTACGGCGTGCCTCTGGAGACGTACGTCTCCAAGTTCACGAACATGCGCTTCGAGCCGGCGGGCATGACGGACGACCCGGACGTGCGGATGGCGCAGTCGATCGTCGACTACATCTTCCGCCGCCTGGCGCTGGACTTCCTGCCCTTCGAGACGCGCTCCGCGCTCGGTATCCACTCCATCGACGAGCGTCAGCGTCACCTGGAGACCGGGTCGTACGAGCCGTCCGACGACGACGTGGACGTCGAGGGCCTCGCCCAGTCCGCGCCCCGCGCACAGGAACTGAAGGCGGTCGCCGCCCCCAAGGCGGAGGTCGCGGCCGAGGCGGTCAAGCCCGCCCCGCAAGAGGTCCACACCAGTGCCGAACTGGTGGAGATGCAGCTCGGTATCCAGGCGGACGCCCCTCTGTGCTTCTCCTGCGGCACGAAGATGCAGCGGGCCGGCTCCTGCTACATCTGCGAGGGCTGCGGCTCGACCAGCGGTTGCAGCTGACACCGAGCGCCTTGTGAGGGGCGTGAAGTAACTGTTCAGGGCGGTGGAGCCGATCTCGTGGCTCCACCGCCCTTGACGCGTGGGACGCCTGGCCGTTGCGTTTGACGCAACGCTCCGCCGCGCTGAGGGCTTGTCGCGGCGATTGCTGTCGTGGCATGCTCCGAGCCATGATCAAGAGAATCGAGTCCTCCGTCCGCCGATGAGCGGGGCGACCGGGACAGGACTGCCCGGATCACCGACAACGCTGTTCGACCACGCGCTGCGGCTACATCAACTGGTTCCGGATGAGCCGCTTCCACGCGACGGGTACCCCTTCCCCGACGACGCGTTGCACCGTCGCCGAGGCCTGAAGGCACCCAAAGACCGGCACTTGGCCGGCAAGGATATTGCGCTCATTCTGGACACGCATTTCGCGAGGGTCTCTGCCCTGCCCAGCGAACTGGCCGACGTCTTCCACGACGTCTACGTCCCGATTCACCACAACGAGCACATCGCCGCCGCGGCTGCGCGGGTGGACACAGAACGCGCTCGTCAAACGGGCCGCTGGCTGGTCCGCTATGGCACCGATCGCTGCTCAGTCACCGTCGGGCTTGCCCTGCTCGCCGTTGTGGGAACAGCTGACGACATCCCACTGATTCAGACGATCGGGCTGCTCTCCGACCGCTTCGGGCCGCTGGCGGCGCACGCCTTCGAGCGGCAGACAGGGGGAGTCGAAGCCCTGCTCTGGCTCGCCGAGCGAGTCACCGGCTGGGGACGCGTCTATGTCGTTGAAGCTCTCTGCAGACTCGACGACCCAGTTGCCCGACCATGGCTGCTTCGCAGAGCCTGTGACGGCGACTTCCTCAACGGATACTTCGCCGGCAAGGTCGCCACAGTCGCCAGACTCCATGAGGCGCTGATAGAGCTCGACACTGACAGCGAGATGGTCGACCACGTCGGTCGGCTACTCCATCTCATGAGCGATTGCGGGGGGATGGGGCTCACCCTCGCTCACTACCCCCATTCGAGAGTGGTCCTGGAAGCTCATGCTCGCCATGTGGGTTTGCTCAGCCCGACCATGGAGCGCTACTTCACGATCGCGGTGCTCACTCAGCACCTGACTACGGAGCCTTCCGAGGCCGCGGGGTGCACCGCCGCACAACAGGAAGCGCTCCGGGCGACCTACCTCGAGGTGCTCGACCGCGAGGAGTGGACCCAGGCCGCACGTGCCGGGATCGCCACGGATGACAACAGGATGCGGTGGCTCGCCGACCACAGGGCGCCACAGCTGAGGCTGCGGGCGTTCCCCGATCGAGAGCCAGATGCCGAGGAATAGCGCACGCCAGGAATAAGTGCCCTCCGCCAGTACCTCAGTGACTGAAGGTCTGAGGCAAATGAAGGTCTGAGCAATGAAGGGCGGCACGGCTACCAGCCGTGCCGCCCTTTGCGTTTCCAGCGTCGGCTGAAGCCCCGCCGAGACCTACCGCTGTTCTATGGAGAGGTTTGTGCTGGGTACGGGCTGTGGCTGCCCCAGGAGTCCGGTTCAGGATTCCTCAGGGTTGCCCATGACACCGGCGAAGGTCGCCGGGTCCGTGTCGAATCCGTGGATGCCGGGGTGGAAAGTCCACTCTCCGGAGTCGTCGCGTACGAACTCCCCGACGGTCGCCGCCGTGGAGCCCAGGACCTCGCCGAATTGGTCCTCGGCCAGGACGGTGTAACCCTCGCGCATGCGCAGGGCGGGGTTCGCCACGCCGGCGAACGTCTTGTGGCCGCCGCGCTGTTGGATGAGCACGCCGACGACCACGCGGACGAAGCGCCTGTCCAGACGGTCCAGTTCCAGCGTCATGACCTCGTCCCAGCCGAAGCCCTTGCCGTCCTTGCTGTCCCGGTTCAGATAGATGGTGCCGTCCGGGGAGCGGCTGTCGAAGTGCACTACGTAGGCGGGTTTTCCGAAGGGATCGTCCGCCGGATACGTCGCCGCGACGATGTCGAGATCGGTCGAGGGTTCGCCTACGGGACTCGGGTCCCACTTCGCCGCGAGCTCGACCTTGCGGATGCCTTTGTTGAGACCGTTCACCAGATCTCTCCTCCCCGTTCCCCGTCTGCTTCCCGACTCAACTGCTGCGGAATCAGGGCTGGTTGCCCATCGTGCCACGCGCGCCGGGGCGCTCGCGCGGATGTCCTGCGCCGGAGCGTGACCAACGCCACGTTCTGTGGCCTTACGATGGCGCGGTGCTGGTCAAGTGGATTCGCTGCACCGTGGTCGACCGCCGCGGTTTCGAGCGGGGGCAGCGAAAGTGGGCGGGGCTTCTGGGCGAGCCGGGATTCCGGGGACAGGGCGGGGGATGGAGCCGGGAGCGGTCCGGCGTCGCGCACATTTTCGCCTTCTGGGAGAGCCGTGCCTTCTACGACTCCTTCATGGCCCGCTCCCACGACAGGCTCGCCGCGACTCAGTCGGGCACCTTCAAGGATTCCCAGGTCAAGTTGTTCGACCACCGTTTCGATGTGAAGACGGGCTTCGAGCCGCGCTTCACGGACACCGACGTGGTGCGGGTGGCTCACTGCCGTATCCACGAGGAACGGGCCGAACATTTCGCGCTGATGCAGGAGAAGGTCTGGAATCCGGCGATGGCGGGTTCGCCCGGCATGGTGCGGGGCCTGTTCGGCGAGGCGCCAGGAAACGAGTTCCTGATCCTCTCCATGTGGCAGTCCGCCGCGGAGCACGGCAAATACCGCTCCGAGCGGGTGGAACGGCTCGCGTTGCGCGCGCAGACCGAGGCCGACGTGGCCGCCCTCGCGGGCGACATCGTGGAGCTGGAGCCCGGCTGGACGGTCTGACCGGGCACCTGCCGCGCGGCCCCGATGTGTGCCGGTCTTGTGTGACCTACGCCGTATGGAGCCCGTACGGGTGCTCGATCTGGGGTCACCCCATTTAGGGTCTTGGCATGGTACGACCACGGCGCATCGTTCTTGTCCGGCACGGCGAGTCAACGGGCAACGCCGATGACACCGTGTACGAACGCGAGCCCGACCATGCCCTGGGGCTCACCGAGCTGGGCTGGCGGCAGGCGGAAGAGACCGGGAAACGGCTGCGGGAGGTGTTCGGGAGCGAGACCGTAAGCGCTTACGTCTCCCCGTACCGCCGTACGCACGAGACGTTCCGCGCCTTTCACCTCGACCGGGAGCTCGTACGGGTGCGCGAGGAGCCGCGACTGCGCGAGCAGGACTGGGGCAACTGGCAGGATCGTGACGACGTACGCCTTCAGAAGGCGTACCGGGACGCGTACGGGCACTTCTTCTACCGCTTTGCGCAGGGTGAGTCCGGCGCCGACGTCTACGACCGGGTCGGCGGCTTCCTGGAGAGCCTCTACCGCAGCTTCGAGGCGCCCGACCACCCGCCGAACGTGCTCCTGGTGACACACGGCCTGGCCATGCGGCTGTTCTGCATGCGCTGGTTCCACTGGACGGTCGCGGACTTCGAATCGCTGTCGAATCCGGGGAACGGGGAGACGCGGATGCTCGTTCTCGGCGCGGACGGCAGGTACACGCTTGACCGTCCTTTCGAGCGCTGGCGCGATCCGGAACCGTACGGAATCACCGGATAGAGTGGCAGGGCGATGATCGCTGACTCCTCTCTCCCCGGACGCCTGGACCGCGCCATGGCGAGCCTGCGTGGGCTCGCGGTGGGGGACGCGTTGGGCTCGCAGTTCTTCGTGCCCGCGAACTATCCGCTGTTGAAGCGCCGCGAGCTGCCGCCCCGGCCCTGGCAGTGGACCGACGACGCCGAAATGGCCTGCTCCGTAGTGGCCGTGCTGGCCACACACAACCGCATAGACCAGGACGAGCTGGCCCGGTCCTTCGCCGAGCACCACGACTTCGACCGAGGCTACGGGCCTGCGGTCAACCGGCTGCTGAGGCTGGTGAGGGAGGGCGGTGACTGGCGCGAGCTGTCGGCCGCCCTCTTCAACGGGCAGGGGTCGTGGGGAAACGGCGCCGCGATGCGGATCGCCCCTCTGGGTGCCTGGTACGCGGACGATCCGGAGCAGGCCACGCACCAGGCCGAGATCTCCGCGTACCCCACACACCAGCACCGGGAGGCCGTGGTCGGCGCCATGGCCGTCGCCGCGGCCGCGGCGCTGGCCGCCGACCCGGCCGGCCCGCCGAGCGCCGAAGCCCTGCTCGACGGCGTCATCGCGCTCGTCCCGCGCAGTGCGGTCGGCGCCGGGCTGCGGCGCGCCCGGGACATGCTCGACTACGCAGACTCCGCCACTGTCGCCGCCGTCCTCGGCTGCGGCCGGCGTACCACGGCCCACGACACGGTTCCCTTCGCCCTCTGGGCGGCGGCCAGAACCCTGGGTGACTACGAAGAAGCCTTCTGGACGACCGCCCAGGTGGGCGGCGACATGGACACGACCTGCGCCATCGTGGGTGGCGTCGTCGCCTCCGGAAAGGCGGGAGCGCCACCCGGGGCGTGGCTGGAGCGGACGGAAGGGCTTCCGGACTGGATGCCGGGGGCGGCGTACGGCCGCGGGAAGACGCGCGGGGCGTAGTGGCGGGCATCGGCCCAGAGCGCTGAGGGGTGTGGCTGAGGGGCCGCGGGGGAGAGAGCGTCGTCGGCTGCGTGGGCCTCTACGGCTCGGCGCGTGAGCTCTGGAAAGTGATCTGCCGGGGGCGAGCGCCGGCGACCCTGGTGGCTCCGTCAGGGGCACGCAGGCACCCCTTTGGCGGCCGCAGAGGCAGTCGCCGCCTCTGTCACAGGCTTGCTACAGCGCCTCTGCCACGGCCTGGAGCGGGTGGCCCGTGGATACCCTTTCCGCCACGCCGCCTGTTGATCATGCCGGGCGTGCGCCGACAAGACACCGGTCACCAGCCTCACCAGCCCTCCGCTGAAGCGGCGTGTCGTGGGCTGCGTCAGGGCCGGCAGGGAGGGGGTTTCGTGTCCGACATACCGTCCACGTCCAAGCAGGGGGAGCAGGAGACCGCGCGGCCAGGAGAGGGTGAGCCCGATGCGCCGGAGGGCGCGGGTTCGAGTGATCCCCAAGACGCCGTCCCGGAATCCGTGTCCAGGTCCGCCCCTGGATCCCCCAGGGCCGTCGCCAAGTCCGCCGTCAGGGGAGATGCGGCCGGGGACGACGAGGACACCGACTGGGACCATCCCTCGGACGTTCCCTGGCTGCCCGAGCTCCAGGTGGAGGCACCTGCCCCGGTGCGTACGGCCACACTGTGGGCCGTGCTGGCCACCGGACTGCTCAGCATGCTGCTCCTCGGTGACGGCCTGGCGCTCAACCTCGTACTGATCGCGATCCCGGCGTCGCTCGCCGCGTACTTCGCCGCCGTAGCCGCGGGACGACGTCCGCACGCGTGGGCGCTCGTCTGGGGCCTCGGCGGAATGGCGCTGCTGTTCGTCCCTGCTCTGCGCGACGCGGGCTGGCCCTCGTTCCTGGCCGTGGTCGCCGCGGTCGCGTTGGGCTCAATGGCGCTGCACGGCGGCCGCACCTGGCCCGCTGTCCTGCTGGGCCCCATCGGTGTGCTCAACTCCCTGGTCACCGGCCCTACCTGGGGCTGGCGCGGGCTGCGCGAACGCTCCGGTGGTACCCGCGGCAACGTGGGCGCGGTGCTGCGCGCCCTCGCCGTGACCGTGGTTCTGCTGCTGGTCTTCGGGGCGCTGTTCGCGAGCGCTGACGCGGCCTTCGCGGATCTGCTCGGTGACCTCGTGCCGGACACCTCCGTCTCCGGCGGCCCCTGGCGCCTCCTGCTTCTGCTGCTCGGCCTGGTCGGCGCGCTCGCGGTCTCGCACACGGCTGCCGCGCCGATCCAGTGGGACCGGGTCGAGGTGCCCGCGGGCCGTCCCCGAGGCCGGGTCGAGTGGGCGCTGCCGCTGATCGTGCTCATCGGGTTGTTCGCGGCCTTCAACGCCGTCCAACTCGCCGTGCTCTTCGGCGGATACGACGCCGTACTGGAGAAAACCGGCCAGACGTACGCCGACTACGCGCGCCAGGGCTTCTGGCAGTTGCTCCTCGTCACGCTCCTGACCCTGCTCGTCATCGTCTTCGCCCTGCGCTGGGCGCCGCGTGACAGCGGGGGCGACCGGAAGCTGGTGCGAGGTGTGCTGGGAACTCTGTGCGCGCTGGCGCTCGTTGTCGTGGCTTCGGCGGTGCGGCGGATGGACATGTATGTGGACGCCTATGGACTGACGCGGCTGAGAGTCTCCGTGGTCGCCGTGGAGCTCTGGCTGGGCCTGGTCATCGTCCTCATCATGGCGGCCGGGGTGTGGGGTGCTCGCTGGTTGCCACGTGTGGTCGCGGCGAGTGCGGCCGCCGGCGTACTCGCGTTCGGGCTGGTGTCGCCCGACGGCCTGATCGCCGAGCGCAACGTCCAGCGGTACGAGGACACCAGCAAGGAGGGTGCCGGCAAGTTCGACCTGAGCTACGCACAAGGCCTGTCCGCCGACGCCGTACTCGCCCTGGACGCGCTGGAGGAGCCGCTGCGGTCATGTGCGCTGCGGTTCATCGCCGCCGACCTGGAGGGTGGCGACGCCCCCTGGTACGCGACCAGTTGGGGCGAGGCACGTGCCCGGGACATCCTTCGTGACCGGCCGGTGGCGAAGGACGCGGACGGGAGTACCTGCTACGAGCTGAGTGACGACCTCATGTACCGGTGAGCTCATGTACGGGTTCACATACGGGTGAGGCGGCTCTTGATGGCCGGACCGGCGTCCTCGCGGTCGATCCCCGGACCCCGGCCCGGCCTTCGCAGCCCGCGTCAGCCTCCGGCGGGTCCCGCTGTGGCTGCCGTGCCGGCGAGGGCGTCCAGGTCGCTCTTGCGGACCCGGATCACCAACGTCGCCGTGATCAGCGCCAGTACGGCCATCGCGACAGCCGGGATGAAGGCGGTGGAGATGCCGTTGGCGAGCACCTCGTGCCCCCAGGGCGCGGGCAGTTGCTGTGTCCTGGCGAACTCGGCCTTCTGTTCGGCCGAGGCGTTCGCCAGGAAGGCCGGGATCTGTTTCTCCGCCTCGTCCCGGCCGGCCGACCCGAAGACGGTGGTCAGGATGGAGAGACCGAGCGAGCCGCCCACCTGTTGTGTGGCGTTGAGCAGGCCCGAGGCCGCGCCCGCCTCGTTGAGGGCGACGCCGGAGACCGCGGTGAGGGTCAGCGTCACGAAGTTCAGCCCCATGCCGAAGGCGAACAGCAGCATCGGACCGAGCACTCCACCGACGTACGAGCTGTCGGGGTTGATGAAGGTCAGCCAGCCCAGTCCGAGTGCGACGAGCGCCGATCCGACGAGCATGAACGGCTTGGGGCCGAGGACCGGAAGGAACCGCTGCGACAGACCCGCGCCGGTCACGATCGCGACCGTCACCGGAAGGAAGGCCAGACCTGCCTCGATCGGTGTGTAGGACAGCACGTTCTGCACGAACAGGACGATGAAGAAGAACATGCCGAACATCGCCGCCGCCAGGCTGAGCATGATCACGTACGTGCCCGAGCGGTTGCGGTCGAGGAACATCCTCAGCGGGGTGATCGGCTCCTTGGCCCGCATCTCGATGAACACGAAGGCCGCCAGCAGGATCACCGCGGCGCCGAAGGACCCGATGGTGAGACTGTCGCGCCAGCCCTCCCCTGCGGCGCGGATGAAGCCGTACACCAGGGCGGCCATTCCGACTGTGGAGGTGAGCGCGCCGGAGATGTCGAAGCGCCCGGGATGGCGTTCGGACTCGCTGATGTACAGCGGTGTGAGTACGGCGATCAGCACGCCGATGGGTACGTTGACGAAGAGCACCCAGCGCCAGTCGAGCCACTCGGTGAGCATGCCGCCCGCGAGGAGCCCGATGGCGCCGCCGCCGGCCGAGACCGCGGCGAAGACACCGAAGGCCCGGTTCCGCTCCGGGCCTTCGGGGAACGTCGTGGTGATGAGGGCCAGCGAGGTGGGCGACGCGATCGCGCCACCGACCCCCTGGAGGGCACGCGCGGCCAGCAACTGCCAGGGTTCCTGGGCGAATCCGCCCAGCAGCGAGGCGAGCGTGAAGAGGAGGATGCCGGTCATGAAGACCCGGCGCCGACCGAGGATGTCCCCCGCACGTCCACCGAGAAGCAGCAGGCCACCGAAGGTGAGGGTGTACGCGCTGACCACCCAGGTGAGGTCGGTCGTACTGAAGCTGAGCGCGTCTTGAATGTGCGGGAGCGCGATGTTCACAATCGTCGCGTCGAGTACCACCATGAGTTGGCAGGCCGCGATGACGGTGAGTGCGATGCCGGGATGTCCCTCCCGGCGGGCCGCTCCTGGCTTTGGGCCGTCCTGTATCAACTGAGAGGTTGTCACTAAGGGTCCCCCACAAGTGCGTTAGTGAACGCTCGCGTTCACTGTTGCGTCAACGGTAGTGAGTCCCCGACAGTGAACGCAAGCGTTCACTGAAGTCTCTGCCGAATGGCGCCATGCGAGTCTCTGCCGAGGGCGTCACGCGACTGCTCTCCCTCCCCCCGCGCCCCCTCTCATGCTCAACGGAGACACTCAGATGACCATTTCGCGTTGGACGGCCGCACCCGCTCATACGGCCTCCCCGCGTCGACGCGGTGCCGTGCTCGAACGGGCGATCCTCGAAGCCGCCCTGGAACAGCTCAGTACGGTCGGCTGGAACGGCCTCACGATGGAGGGCGTGGCCGCGAGCGCTCAGACGGGTAAGGCGGCTGTCTACCGCCGCTGGCCCTCGAAGGAGGACCTTGTCGCGGACGCGCTCCAGGCCGGGCTGCCGAGGCTGAGGGACGCCCCCGACCTCGGGGGCGTACGGGAGGACCTGCTGGAGCTGTGCCGGCGTGTGCGTGACGCGATGTTCTCGCAGCCCGGGTTCGCACTCCGATCGGTGCTTTACGAATGCGATGCCGCTCAGGCCGAGCGCTTCCATGCCGTGATCCTCGGTGGGGTCATCGAGCCCACTCTGCAGATCCTACGAGAGGTCATTCATCGGGGAATCCAGCGCGGCGAGGTGCGGTCCGACGCTGCGAACCCGTATGTCTTCGATGCCATCCCGGCAATGATGATGTACCGCTCCAAGGTGTGCGCGAGCGAATGGAGTGACCAGGATCTGGAGGAGATGATCGACCAGTTGATCGTCCCGCTGCTGCGCCGCACGGCTGTCTGACCGGCGTCGATCGAGTCGGCTCGTGGACCTTGCTCAACGGTCCGGGTGGCCCTGCGCAACGTGTCCGACCGGCCTCGCCCGGGAGTCCGTGGCCGCTCGGGAGGACCGGGGTGTCGCGAGGCGCTTCGGGCGGCGTAGTCTGAGGACGCCATGCCGTACGAACCTCCCACCCACACCGTCGAGCGCTCCCTCCGCGCCACGACCGGAGCGAAGATCATTGCCGGTGTCGACGAGGTGGGGCGCGGCGCTTGGGCCGGCCCGGTCACCGTCTGCGCCGCCGTCACTGGCCTGCGCCGTCCCCCCGAAGGGCTCACCGACTCCAAACTCCTGACGGTCAAGCGTCGTACGGCGCTCTCTGTCGAGCTGGAGAAGTGGGTGACGGCGTACGGCCTCGGTCATGCCTCTCCGGAGGAGATCGACCAACTGGGGATGACGGCCGCTCAACGGCTCGCCGCCGTACGCGCGCTGGAAGCGCTGCCGGTACGTCCGGACGCGGTCATCCTCGACGGGAAGCATGACTACCTCGGCTCGCCCTGGCGGGTCCGTACAGTGATCAAGGGCGACCAGTCCTGCGTGTCCGTCGCGGCGGCCTCGGTGATCGCCAAGGTTCGGCGCGACAAAATGATGGCCGAACTGGGTATCGACCATGCAGACTTCGGTTTTGCGGCCAACGCCGGGTATCCGTCGCCGGTGCACAAGGCCGCGCTGGAGGATCGGGGCCCCACCCCGTACCACCGGCTGTCGTGGGCGTATCTTGATGCGCTGCCCCAGTGGCGGCACCTCAAGAAGGTTCGCAGCTGGGCGGACGGAAGCGTTCCGGAGATCGAGGGCCAGCTCGGCTTCGATTTCTGACGATTCCGCTCGCACTCATGTGCCACCCGCCGACGCGAGTCGCACCGGCGTTTGATAGATATCAGCTCATGCCTCTCATTCCCGAGGAGCCTCAGATTCACGAGAGTGCCCAGGGTCCCCGCGCTACTCCGGCCAGTGGCCGTACAGCGCCGACCCCCCGTCCCGTACCCGGCCCCCGTCCCGCGGCTCCGCCGCGTCCCGGCCGTCCGGGTCCTGTCCGGCCGATGCCGGCCCAACGCACCCCGCGCGAGCCGGTAGTGGCCGCGCCGGGGCCGTCCGCCCCGGCGGCTGCTCCCGCTGCCGCCGCCACTCCGCAGATCCAGCTCATCCCGGCCTCGGCCGAGGGCGCGCTGGACGCCGCCGAAGAAGCCGTCGACCTGCTGTTGGAGTCGGGCCGTGCCCCCGGTGAGGTGCTGGTGATCACCACCGGCGAACCGCACCCGTGGGCCGCGCACGAACTCTCCTTCGGCGAGACCGCGTACTGGGCGCAGCACGACGCGGGCGACGACGTCTTCTACGCCGACGCCTCAGCCGTGGGCCGGGCCGCGCCCCGTCCCGTGGTCGTGGTCGCCGTCAACGGCGGTTCCGACACTGTCGCCACCACCGCGCTGCCCCTGGCCCTCGGCCGGGCCGGTGCCCTGCTGATCGTCTGCGGTGATCCGCAGACGATCAACTCGGCGCTGGGCGCGGCGGTCTGAGCACGCACAGTCCGGACATAGTCCGGACGCGGTCCGGTGCGTGCTCGGGGGACACCCGCTCGGGGGGACTGAGGGTGCCGCTGTGGTGGCACCTGTCCGGTGGTCATCCTGACGTGCGCCGATGACTGCTGTGTGCCGGTGTGCGGTCGGTTGCCGACGGCGGCTCATAGAAGCGTTGTCGCACGAAGGGCCCTTTTCGGCCCTGGCGCACGGAGAGCGTTGCGAGTGCCGCGTGCGTCGGTACGGGGCCGGGTGTGGTGTACGACTGTGTCGCTCGCTGAGGCGTGCGTGCTTCGGGACGTGTGGGGCGTGCTTCGGGACGTCTGGGCGTGCTTCGGGAGGTGTGATCTGAGGCGTGCTTCGGGATGCCGTCCCTTCTCGGCCGGTTCTGCCGGGGCTTCCTTGGGCACGCCTCGCCGTACGTCGCTGCCGGTGCGCTGGGAGGTCATGCGCCCAGGCCTGCAGGGACGTCGGCAGGCGGCGAGCTGGGGAGGTCATTCGCCCCGGATCGGAGCGATGCCGGCACACCGCCGGCTGCGGAAGTCAATCGCCGGGCTCGGACGGACGTCGGCAGGCGACGCCCGGGGCAGGCACGCGGTGTGGCTGTCCCGGGCTCAGCGGGCGGCTGCCCGGCGCAGTACCTCCGAGGTGGCGCCACCGGTGCGCGGCAGCGGCGGCAGTGCCTCCGCCGCGGTGAGGGACTCCGGGGGCGAGTCCGTGCTCGGACGGCGTCCGCCGCGGCCCTCACCGAGGACCTGCCAGCCGTCACGCGTCAACGTGATGTACGCCCCGCAGCGCAACCCATGGAGTGTGCAGGCGTCCCGCAGGCCCCACATCCACGCCCCGTCCTCCTCCGTCCAACGCGCGTCGCCGTCACGGCAGTAGAGCAGCACCGCCGTCCGCACCGGAGTACGACGCCGCAGGTCGTGCGGGATGACCCGGCGCAGCTGCGCGAGCAGCGCGTTGCGGAACATCCAGCCGTCGGCCGGAGCCGACCGCCGGGTGAACGAGGCGCTTGCGGTCACCCGCTCGTCCGGGTCGAGGACGGCCACGACCGCCGTCGCGGGCCGTGGCCGGTGCCGCTCGTGCAATCCGCTGACGACCTCACGTGGGTTACGCAACAGCGGAATCCCGGCGGAGGCCCATTCGGTGGGTTCGAGCATCCGGACCAGTGGGTCGGCGGAAGCGGCGGACAGATCGGCAGACGTCGACATGGATGCCGCCGAGGACGGAGCGAATCCGAAGGTCACGTTCCTCCCTTCGGCTACGCGCCCACACTGCGGGCGGGGGTCGGACTTGAGGGAGCGCGCCGCGGCACAGCCCTACCGGACCACCGATGAGGCATGCGGGGAGCGATCCCAATTCTTCCTGTCGAACTGGGATGCGGCAACGAGCAATTGGGGTCACCGACCGTATTCCGGCGATAGGTCACGTATATCCCTGCCCACTGTTCTTGGCAGCGACACCAAGAGCCACGCTTGCACGGCGAGGACCAGCGGCGACACCCCCTGGCGCACCGACTCGTCGCAGCATGCGCCGCGGCCGGGGAGAGTCCCAGCCGGCTTCGGTCACGTCGTCCCGACGGAATCCAGCCCGTCGTCCCGACGGAATCCGGAAGGAATGCGGGACAGCCCGCCTTGCGAGCCGGTTGTCACGCTGGGTGAGTTCGCCGATTGTCAGTGCCATCGGGTTGCATGGGGTGCATGGACAATCTGGAGCTCCGCTCAGAAGCCGATGCCATCCTCGCCGAGCTCGTCGGGGGCCCTGACGGGTCGGCACGGCTGCGGGAGGACCAGTGGCAGGCCGTGGCGGCGCTGGTGGAGGAACGTCGGCGTGCTCTGGTGGTGCAGCGCACCGGCTGGGGCAAGTCGGCGGTGTACTTCGTTGCCACAGCTCTGCTGCGGCGTCGTGGCTCCGGGCCCACGGTGATCATCTCGCCGTTGTTGGCGCTCATGCGTAACCAGGTGGAGTCGGCGGCGCGGGCCGGGATCCAGGCGCGCACGATCAACTCGGCCAACCCGGAGGAGTGGGACACCATCTACGGGGAGGTCGAGCGCGGGGAGACCGACGTTCTCCTCGTAAGTCCTGAGCGTCTCAACTCGGTGGATTTCCGCGATCAGGTGCTGCCCAAGCTTGCGGCCACGACCGGGTTGCTCGTGGTCGACGAGGCGCACTGCATTTCCGACTGGGGGCACGACTTCCGCCCCGACTACCGGAGGCTGCGGGCGATGCTGACCGAGCTGCCCGCCGGTGTGCCGGTGCTGGCCACCACCGCGACCGCCAACGAGCGGGTCACCGCGGATGTGGCCGAGCAGCTGGGTACCGGCGCCGGTGAAGCCCTGGTGCTGCGTGGTCCGCTGGAGAGGGAGAGTCTGCGCCTGGGTGTGGTCCAGCTGCCGGATGCCGCGCACCGCCTGGCCTGGCTCGCCGAGCACCTGGACGAGTTGCCGGGCTCCGGGATCATTTACACCCTCACCGTCGCCGCGGCCGAGGAAGCCACCGCCTTCCTGCGTCAGCGCGGCTTCCGCGTGGCGTCGTACACCGGGAAGACGGAGAACGCCGACCGGCTGCAGGCCGAGACCGACCTCCAGGAGAACCGCGTCAAGGCGCTGGTCGCGACATCGGCGCTGGGTATGGGCTACGACAAGCCGGACCTCGGGTTCGTGGTGCACCTGGGTTCGCCGTCCTCGCCGATCGCGTACTACCAGCAGGTCGGGCGCGCGGGCCGTGGTGTGGCCCACGCCGATGTGCTGCTGCTGCCGGGGCGGGAGGACGAGGCCATCTGGCGATACTTCGCCGATACCGCCTTTCCGCCCGAGACGCAGGTTCGGCAGACCCTCTCGGCCCTTGCCGATGCGGGACGGCCGCTGTCCGTGCCCTCCCTGGAGGCGGCCGTGGATCTCCGGCGCAGCCGCCTGGAGTCGATGCTGAAGGTCCTGGATGTCGACGGCGCGGTGAAGCGGGTGAAGGGCGGTTGGACGGCCACGGGAGCCGACTGGGTGTACGACGCCGAGCGATACGCCTGGGTGGCCAAGCAGCGGGCAGCCGAGCAGCAGGCCATGCGCGACTACGTGAGCACGTCCCGGTGCCGGATGGAATTCCTGCGCCGGCAGCTGGACGACGAGGGCGCGACCCCCTGCGGCCGTTGCGACAACTGCGGGGGAGCGTGGGTCGATTCCTCCGTTTCGGCGGAGACGTTGACAGGGGCGACGAAGGAACTGGATCGCCCGGGGGTGGAGGTTGAGCCGCGCCGGATGTGGCCGACGGGAATGCCCGCACTGGGCATCGACCTCAAGGGGCGCATCCCGGCCAAGGAGCAGTGCTCCACCGGGCGTGCCCTGGGGAGGCTCTCGGACATCGGCTGGGGCAACCGGCTGCGGCCGCTGCTGGCCGATAACGCGCCGGACGGACCGGTCCCCGACGATGTCCTGCGGGCCGCGGTGGCGGTCCTGGCCGACTGGGCGCGCTCGCCGGGCGGCTGGGCGGCGAACACCCCGGATTCCTCTGCCCGGCCGGTAGGCGTTGTCGTTGTGCCTTCCCTGTCCCGCCCGCAGCTGGTCGGTTCCCTGGCCCAGGGAATCGCGACTGTCGGCCGTCTCCCGTTTCTGGGCGCCCTGACGTACACCGGGCCGGGCGACGCCCACGTGGTACGCCGGAGCAACTCCGCCCAACGTCTCAGGGCGCTGTCCGATGCCTTCACCGTCCCTGAGGAGTTGGCGGCCTCCCTGGCCGGCTCTCCGGGACCGGTGCTGCTCGTGGACGACTACACCGACTCCGGCTGGACCCTGGCAGTGGCTGCCCGGCTGCTCCGCCGGGCAGGTGGCGGAGAGGTTCTTCCGTTGGTGCTTGCTGCGGCGGGCTGAGCTTTCTGCGCTGAAGTTCCGGCCGCCTGTGACCGAATGCGGTCGCCATGGATTCCGGATGGGATTGCACACTTCGATGAGGCAGCTGGGCACGTGCCAGGGCGATTGCTCGGGCGCGTGCCAGGGCGAATGCTGGGGCACGCGCCAGGGCGATTGCGGTGCTGTGGGCAGTCCATGCCGTTATTGAGGCTTCCCGGCAATTCCCGGATGCCGACAGTGAGTGGAGCGGACGGCGCGACGGCGAGGCGACGGGCGGGTATACCGGGATGTCCGCGCCGCGGGGTGGGCCACGCGTGCCTCGCTTCATGCCCTGGTCCACGCGTCTCTCGGTCCACGCTCTGGTCCACGCGTCCCTCGGTCCACGCCCTGGTCACCGCAACTTGCTGCTCGCGACACCGACCTGCGCACATGCAAACGGCGCCGATCAATGCGGGCAGCCGTGACGCAGAGGCGGGGGTCCCGGACGGAGTCTGGGGAGGGTGTCTGATCCCCGAGGTCGGACATCAACTGTCCGAGGCCGACCGAGGGGCTGTGGACAACTCCTGTCGTGGCCATGGTCGTAGTTGTCCACAGGGGCAAGCGGAATATTGAGATCCGCGGGATGGTCACGGCATGACGAATCACAACGAAGCGGCCGGCTGGTCCGGTGACAGGTCCAGCGACACATCTGACAACAACAGGTTCGGTATCGGGTCCGGGGAAGGGACCGATGAGCACTCCGCGGACGTCGGAAGGGATGGGCCGAAGGACGGGGAGGAGCGAGGCGAGCCCGCAGCGCAGGTGGGGATCGACACGACAGCCGGTCGAGTGGGCCACGGCGGGGCCGGACGCCGGGCGGGGCACGGTCCCTTCGGGCAGGACTCACAACGCGGTGCGCGCGATCCGGGCTCCGGACTCGATGGCCCCGGGCAGGGTGCGGGAAGCGACGTGCCCGGAGGCCCGGCCAGTGAGCATCAGGTGACCTTGCGGACGCCGGCGGAACTGGCCGACGCTCTGCCCTATTTGCTCGGGTACCGACCCGAGGACAGCATCGTGCTGGTCGCCCTGCACGACGGTGAGCGGCGCGGTCGATTCGGCGGGCGAGCGCGGCTCGGCATCCCCGCCAACACGGACGACTGGCCCTCCGTGGCCGAACAGCTGGCCCAGGGGCTGGTGAAGGGAAGCAGGCGGCGGGGAGCCCCGCCGGAGAGCATGGTCGCCTACCTCTCCCAGGAACCGGCGCGCGGCGAGTCGGGACAGGAGGTCATGGAACGGCTGCGCCCGCTGGCGCAGTTGCTGCGTACAGCCTGCGGCCGCCTCGACGTGCCGGTGATCGAGGCTCTCTGTATCTCCGACGGTCGTTTCTGGTCGTACTGCTGCCCCGGCCAGGGATGCTGCCCGCCTGAGGGCCAGTCAATGGGTTTGCCGGGTACGTCGGTTCTGGCCGCCGCCGCGACCTATGCGGGACTCCAGGTGCGGGGCAGCCTGCGGGAACTGACGGCCAGGCTCATTCCGTGGGAGACCGAGGTCGCGGAGCAGGAGGTCGCGCTCGACAGGGCGAGTGCGGCCCTGGTCCCGAGGATTCTGGACGGCGAGAACCGCGCCGCTGTCGCCCAGGAGACCCTCGGACTCGCCCAGCAGGTCGTGCTCCGGTTCGCCGACGCTCCACCGGTGTCCGGCACGCGTCCGGCGGACCTGCGCGACGACGGTCTGCTGGAGCATGAGGAGGCCGCCACCCTGATCCTCGGCCTTCAGGACCGCACGACCCGGGATCGCGCCGCTGAGTGGATGGAGGGCGACGAGGCCGGCCCAGCCCTGCGGCTGTGGCGAGCGTTGGCACGCCGCTGTGTCGGCTCCTACCGCGAGCATGCCGCGGCGCCCCTCACGCTCGCCGGATGGGTCGCCTGGTCCACAGGTGACGAACTTGAGGCACGGGAAGCCTTGGCCATGGCTCTCGGCGTCGATCCCGACTACCTCTTCGCCCGGCTTCTGCACCAGGCGTGCAACGAGGGACTGGACCCGGAATCGGTCCGCCGCTGTCTGCGTGCGGAGCGCACCGGCCGTGTCTCAGGGGACGACGCGGAGCCGGCGAGGAGTGTCGCGGAGCCGATCGAGCGAGCTGAACCGGCGCTGGGCTCGAGGCTGCCCAGCCCCATGGCCCGGCCGCAGGCACCGGACGGGATGGCGTCCTTGGCCGACAGTGAATCGGACGGCTCCGATTCTTGCGGCTCTGATTCTTGCGGCTACGGTTCCTGCGGCTCCGGTTCCTGCCGCGCTGAATCGGGAGGCTTTGAATCGGGTGGCCCTGAATCGGGTGGCTCTGAGTCGGTCGATTCCGATTCGTTCCGCTCTGATTCGGTCGGAGTTGTGGGCCGGCCTTTGGGGCCATCGAGCCGGCGTCGTCGTCGGGCGCGCCCAGTAGGGAGTGGCGAAACACGCCCGAGCCGACGGACCCCCGGAGCGGGGAGTGCCCGACGGCGCCGGCCTGTCGACGGTGCCTCGCCGACAGAGGGTGGACCAGGGCGTGCGGCCGAGGGCGCGAGCGGACGCTCAAGGGACCGCCGTGAGTGCGGTCGGCATGGCGCGGAGGAGGACACGTGAGCGCCGGCTCCCATCGAAAGGACGGCGCACGGTACTTCCGCAGGACGGCGCACGGTACTTCCGCCGTGCATACGTGAACGGACGCGCAACCGCGGGCGCGAGTACCAACCGCCTGAAGCGGGTGAACCACGTCAACTGCCCTACCACCTCTCCCGGCCCTGCCACTTCTCCCGGCCCTGCCACTTCTCCCGGCTGTGGCAGCCGTGCCGGCCGTGGTAGCCGTGGCAGCCGTGCCGAGCACGCTCTCAGCGCGCCCGGGTGCCGGGTCGCGCCCTGCCCGGCTCCCGGGCGCCATTCGGTCGGCTTCCCCGGTCGAGGGCGTGACCCCGAGCGGGGGAGCCCCGTTCACCTGAGTGGCGGAACAGCGGCCGGGCCGCGCCGCCGCAACGTCCTCGCCCCTCCGGAGCCCCCCACCCGGCGCCGAGCGCGCCCAAGGCGCGCCGAGCGCGGAGGAAACCGCCCCATGTCCCTGCCCTCTCCGCCCTCGCCCCCCGACGGCGATCGCCCGCCCCTTCCCGCGACCGGGCAGCCCCGCACGAGTCGAAGCGGCCCTTCGAACCCGCGCGCGGCAAAGGACAGCGCCTGGTCATCCTTCGCGGGGGCGGGCGGCCAGGCGGCTCCGCAGGCGTCGGTGCCCTTGCCGCCCCGGACGGTGGACCTGCCACCTGCCCACACGGCCCTGATCTGTGTAGCCCTTCCAGGACTTGCGATCTCCACGGATCAGGGGCAGTTGACCGGCCGAGGGCTGGAGGGTTTCTATCGCGGGGGGCGGCGGATGCTCTCCCGTTGCCAGGTGCGTGTCGCCGGACGCGAACCGCTCGCCGTTCAGGCCCGAATGCTCACGGCTGACTGCGCCCGTTTCGTGGGGACGCTGCGCGCGTCCGCCGACGGAGGCCCGGATCCGGACGTCGTCGTCGAGCGGACACGGCACGCGGACGGCACAGAGCGGATCACCCTGCGGAGCGCGGCCTCTCGTACGCTGCGGCTGCCCGTGGAAGTTGCTCTCGGCACGGATCTCGCGGAACTGAGTTCGGTCGCCGGGGGCCGAGCCCGGCCCGAACTGCCCGCCAGCGTCCACGACTCCGGCCTGCGTTGGTCCTGTGCCACGGGGCACTCGGCCGTCACCGCCGATCCTCCGCCCGTCGACGCGCTGGCCTCCGCGGGACTGCTGCGCTGGGAGTTCGAACTGCCTCCGGGCGGCACCCGGAGCGTGGAGCTGCGTGTACGACCGGATGGTGCGGGCGCCAACAGGACGCTGGGGCGCGGCGGCGCGAGCAGCCCGATCGCACAGGCGCAGGCAGCGGGCGACGACCCGAGAGTCCAGGCGCTCCTGCACACCTGCGTGGAGGATCTCCGGGGTCTCTTGCTGCGCGACCCCCGGCACCCGTCCGACACGCACCTCGCGGCCGGGGCACCCTGGCGGTGTGGCCTGGCGCCGGCCGAAGCGCTTGCCGCCGCGCGGATGACGTTGCCGCTCGGCACCCGGCTCGCCTTGGGCACTCTGCGGACTCTCGCACGTACCCAACTCACGGGCCCGCGGTCCGGCCTGATCCCCGGACCGCGCCGGGACGCGGGCCCGCACCTGCCGCCTGGTTGCACGGCCACCGAGGCGACCCTGCTGTTTCCCGTACTCCTCGCGGAGGCCCGGCGCTGGGGGCTTCCGGCAGCGGAGACCGAGGACCTTCTGCCCGTGGCCGAGCGGTGCCTCGACTGGCTGCGGACGACTGTGGGCGACGGCATCTACCTCCCCGACGCCCACCCTGGGGGACCGCTTCGCTGCGAGACCCAGGCGCATGCCCATCGGGCAGCACTGCTGGGGGCCGATCTGCTCGACGCCCATGGCCGCCCGGGCGGTGGGGGACTGCGGCAGTGGGCCCAGGCGCTACGGACGGCCTTCCGTGAGGACTTCTGGGTCGAAGACCGGGGAGGCGGCAGACCGGCGGTCGCCCGTGCCCCGGACGGTCGCCTCGTGCCGCACCTCGGCGCGGGTGCCGCCCATCTCCTTGACACCGGTCTGCTCGGCTCCGGCGCGGCGGCTCCCGGACTGCTCGACAAGGTGCAGACCGAGCAGCTCGCGCGGCTGCTCGGAGGCCCCGTCATGGACTCCGGGTGGGGGCTGCGCAGCCTCGGGGTGAAGGAGGCGGCATACAACCCGTTCGGCCATCGCGCCGGTGCCGTACGGGTTCAGGAGAGCGCGGTCGCCGTCGCGGGGCTGGCAGCCGCCGGCTACGAGAAAGAGGCGAGCTCCCTGTTGCGGGGTGTGCTGGCGGCCGCCGAGGCCTTCGGCCACCGGCTGCCCGAGATGTACGCGGGGGAGCAGCGCGCGCCGGGCAGCGCCCCGCTGCCGCATCCCGCTGCCTGCCGACCCGCGGCGACGGCTGCGGCCGGGGGAGTGCTGCTCCTCACCTCACTGGCGGGGATCCGCCCCGACGCCCCGGCCGGGACAGTGACCCTGCGTCCGCTCCGCAGTGCTCCGCTGGGCGAGATCGGGCTCACGGGACTGCGCATCGCGGGTGCCCCCTTCTCCGTACGCGTCAGCCGGCTCGGCCTGGCCATGGTCGAGGAAGCGGCCGAGGGGCTGCAGTTGGGAGTGTGACCTTGAACGACATGCAGGCGGGGAGGTGATCGGCCACAGCCGGTAAGACCTCTATCGGAGGGAAGTGGATCAGCCGTGGAAGCGGCCGAACGGCGTGTTTATCGTCAGGCAGACGACTATGATCGCGGCATGCCCTACGACCCATCGGCCTTTCCGCCCTTCGCCGTGACCGTGGACCTGGTGGTGCTGACCGTGCGCCGCCACGCTCTGTGCGCGCTGGCGGTACGGAGGGGAGAGCAGCCGTTCCAGGGGCGGTGGGCACTGCCCGGCGGCTTCGTGCGGACGGACGAGGATCTGGGGCAGGCGGCGGCACGTGAACTCGTCGAGGAGACCGGGCTGTGCGCCCACGACCCCTCCGCTCCCGCACAGGACAACGGCGCACACCTGGAGCAGCTCGCGACCTACGGCGACCCCAAGCGGGATCCGCGGATGCGGGTGGTCAGCGTTGCCCATCTCGCCCTGGCACCCGATCTGCCCGCTCCCCGGGCCGGCGGCGACGCCAAGAGCGCGCGCTGGGTGCCCGTCGAGGAGTTGCTGCAACAGGGTGGTTATGGCCGTGACGGCGAGCAGGCGGCGCCCCTTGCCTTCGACCACGCGCAGATCCTCTCGGACGGTGTGGAGCGCGCCCGGTCCAAGATCGAGTACTCGTCGCTGGCCACCGCCTTCTGCCCGACCGAGTTCACCGTCGGCGAGCTGCGCCGGGTGTACGAGGCCGTGTGGGGTGTGGCGCTCGACCCGCGCAACTTCCACCGCAAGGTGACGGGCACACCGGGCTTCCTGGTGCCCACGGGCGGTACGACCACACGCCAGGGCGGTCGCCCCGCCCAGCTTTTCCGCGCGGGTGGCGCCACCCTGCTCAATCCGCCCATGCTGCGCCCCGAGGTCTGACGGACAGCGCGGAACACAGGTCCGGGCGCGGGCGCAGGAGTGTGTCCGCAGGCAACTTGAGCCTCGTCCGAGGAGAGGCTCAAGTTGCCCGAGAAAACGGACATATAGCGCTATCTTGCATTGGGTGATCCAGGCCATCGGACTGACCAGCAACCCTCGCAAGGAGCTTCCGCCCGCCCTCGACGACGTGACCTTCGAGGCGCGCGGGGGCCGCGTCACAGCGGTCGTCGGACCCCCGGGCGCGGGCAAGACGACGGTGCTGAAGCTCATGCTCGAACTTCAACGAGGCCGCGGAATCACCTACTTCAGAGGCCGCCCCCTGCACCGGATCGCTCATCCCTCACGCGAAGTCGGGGTACTGCTGGGCGAGGTGCCCGGCCATCCGGCGCGGACCGTCCGCGGACAGCTCCGCATGCTGTGCGCCGCCGCCGGGGTGCCTGTACGGCGCGCCGACGAGGTTCTCGAAGTCGTCGGGCTCGCCAGCCTGCGCGACGAGCGACTGGGCACGCTGTCGCGTGGCATGGACCGTCGCCTCGGTCTGGCATGCGCACTGTTGTCCGACCCGCACACTCTCCTCCTGGACGATCCGGCCGACGGGCTCTCCGCCCGCGAAGGCCGTTGGCTGCACGGGATCCTGCGCGCGCACGCGGCCCAGGGCGGCACGGTGCTGTTCACCACGGACGACCTCAAGGAGGCCGCGCACACCGCCGACCGGGTCGTCACGCTGGAAGCGGGCCGCCTGGTCGCCGACCAGGAAGTCGCGGACTTCGCCCGCACGCGGCTGCGCCCCCGAGTCGCCGTCCGCAGCCCCCACGCCGCCCGGCTCGGCGTCCTGCTGACGAAGGAGGCCCGCGCGGCGCGGCGTTCCGTCGAGATCGTGCGTGAGGACGGCAACCGGCTCTCCGTGTACGGCAGCACGTGTGCCGACGTCGGCGAGACCGCCTTCCGGCACGGCATCCTCGTACACCAACTCGCGGACGAGACCGGCGACATGGGCCCTCCTGCCGCGCCGTCCGCAGAGGCGGGTGTGCAGGAGGGCGACGAGCCGCACGTGGTCAAGAGGCCGGCCCTGGACACGCACTCACCTCTCCCGCCGCCCATCGCCGTGCGCCAGGCGCCGAGTCCACTGCGCCCGCTGCGCTACGAACTGCGCCGCGCCGCCGGCGTCGGCACGGGTTACCTCACCGCCGTGGCGGTTCTTGTCGTCTCGGCCCTCCTGTCCGTACTGCTCGCCAGAATCGGTCACACGCCCCAGCCGCGCCTGCTGGCCGCCTGGCCGCAAGAACTCCCGCTGCCGCCCGCCGCGCTCGGTGCGGGGCTGCTCGGCGCGATCGCCTTCGGCGACGAGTTCCGCCACCCCGCCCTGGCGGCGGACCGCGGCACCGTCCCCCGCCGCCTGGGGCTGCTCACCGCCAAACTCCTCGTCGCCTCGGCCACCGCGCTGACGCTGGCCGTTCTCACCGTCGGATGTGACCTCGAAGTGCTCTATCTCGTCTACGGACGGGAACTCACCGGAGTTCCTCCCGACTGGCTGTCCCTGGGCGCGAGTTGGATCGGGCTGGTGATGGGCTGTGCCTGGGCGGGTGTGCTGGCCGCGGGCATCTTCAGGTCCACGGCCGCCGGGCTCGCGGCGGTACTCGCCGTGCCGATCGTCGTCGTACCGCTCGTACAAAAGGCCTTGGAGGGGCCCTCTGTACGGACCGCGGCCGGGTTCTCCGGGAGGATGCGCGAGCTGGTGCTGATGCAGTGGCCGTTCGGTGGAGAGCGCTATCTGGAGGCCGGGGTGCGGACGGTGGCTCAACCTGTGGGCGGTGCGCTGATGTTGTCGCTGACCGCTCTGCTCTGCGCATATCTGCTCACGACCCTGCGAAGCAGGGTCCGATGACGACCGTCGGCACCCTTCCGGTTCCGCGGTGCGCACAACTCCCCGGAGAACGCCCATTTCTTTCCGATAAGGCGTCAATTGCGACGGGGTGAGCGATCACCCTTTCGTGTGCTTTTCACCAAAGACCTCAAGGGAGTTGGAGACAGCGCCGACAAAGGATCCGTGAGTACCCTTGCGCAGACCATGATGACCGCCGCCCGCTCCGCAGACTCCGGCCTGACCGGCCCGGGCGAACTCAACCGTTACCCCTATGCCGAGGCCCCTGGTGCCGGCCGCGTGGGTCCCCCCGCGTGGGAGGGCGCGGACCCCGAGCTGGGCCGCGTGGGCCGGCGCGCCGGCGGCAGCCGCGGGCGCGGGCTGCACGGTCAACTCGTCCAGCAGCTCGGCCAGATGATCGTCTCCGGTGACCTCGGCGCTGACCGCCCGCTCGTTCCCGAGGAGATCGGACAGCGGTTCGAGGTCTCCCGTACCGTCGTGCGGGAATCGCTCCGTGTCCTGGAGGCGAAGGGGCTGGTGAGCGCCCGCCCCAACGTCGGTACGCGGGTACGCCCCGTCAGTGACTGGAACCTCCTCGACCCGGACATCATCGAATGGCGTGCCTTCGGGCCGCAGCGTGACGATCAGCGGCGTGAGCTGAGCGAGCTGCGCTGGACGATCGAGCCGCTCGCCGCGCGGCTCGCGGCAGGGCACGGTCGTGAGGATGTCCAGCAGCGGCTCGGCGACATGGTCGAGATCATGGGCCACGCCATGGCTCAGGGTGATTCCCTCACGTTCTCGCGTGCCGACGCGGAGTTCCACTCGCTGCTCATCCAGCTCGCGGCCAACCGGATGCTGGAGCACCTCTCCGGGATCGTGTCGGCCGCGCTCCAGGTCTCCGGAAACCCCGTCACCGGCTGCGACCGGCCGAACGAGGCCTCTCTGGGACACCACGCCCGGATCGTCGACGCGCTCGCCGCGGCCGATGGGTCCGCCGCCGAGGCTGCCATGCGCCAACTGCTCACGGTGCATCCCGAGGTGGAGCGCGTGGTGCCCGCGCCGCGCGAGCACTGACCGCGTACCGAAGGCGACGCGGTCGGGGGCGTGTGCCCTCTCGTGGCATTGCCTGGCCGACGAACCATCTACCGCGGGACCCCGTCGGATCCTCCTTGGACCTGGCGGGGTCCGGCAGTGTGATGGGGCGGTGGGCCCATCGGCTGACCTTCTCTGACCGTATCTGGCCGCTTTTGCGCGCTTACGGGGTGTGACTCGGGCCACGCAGATTGGGCGTAACGCTCTTCGAGGCAGCGCGATGACCTAAGAGGTGGCAGCCGAGGAGGGAATACAGACGTCGTTCGCGGCGCTGTCCATCTTCCCGGCCCCCGCCCGCGCCGTCGGCCCATCCCCAAGTCGGCGGTCGTCGGCTCCCGTCCGTACCGGACGGGGCCGGAAGCCGTTTTCCAACGTTCCGAGAGGTTGTTCGTGTCGGCCAGCACATCCCGTACGCTCCCGCCGGAGATCGCCGAGTCCGTCTCTGTCATGGCGCTCATCGAGCGGGGAAAGGCTGAGGGGCAGATCGCCGGCGATGACGTGCGTCGAGCCTTCGAAGCTGACCAGATTCCGGCCACTCAGTGGAAGAACGTACTGCGCAGCCTCAACCAGATCCTCGAGGAAGAGGGTGTGACGCTGATGGTCAGTGCCGCGGAGCCAAAGCGCCCCCGAAAGAGCGTCGCAGCGAAGAGTCCTGCCAAGCGGACCGCCACCAAGACGGTCGCGGCGAAGACGGTGACCACCAAGAAGGCCACCGCCACCGCTGCCTCGGCAGTGCCCGCCGCCGACGAGTCGGCCGAGGACGCGACCGCGCAGAAAGCTGTTGCCAAGAAGACGGTCGCCAAGAAGGCCGTCGCGAAGAAGACGGTCGCCAAGAAGGCTGTCGCCAAGAAGACCACCGCCAAGAAGGACGACGCGGAGCTGGTCGACGACGAGGCGGCCGAGGAGACCCCGGGTGCCAAGCCCGGCGAAGAGGAAGAGGAGGGAGCCGAGAACAAGGGCTTCGTCCTCTCCGACGACGACGAGGACGACGCGCCGGCCCAGCAGGTCGCCGTTGCCGGTGCCACCGCCGACCCCGTCAAGGACTACCTCAAGCAGATCGGCAAGGTCCCCCTCCTCAACGCCGAGCAGGAGGTCGAGCTCGCCAAGCGCATCGAGGCCGGTCTGTTCGCCGAGGACAAGCTGGCCAACGCCGACAAGCTCGCGCCGAAGCTCAAGCGCGAGCTGGAGATCATCGCCGAGGACGGCCGCCGCGCCAAGAACCACCTCCTGGAGGCCAACCTCCGTCTGGTGGTCTCCCTGGCCAAGCGCTACACCGGCCGCGGCATGCTCTTCCTGGACCTCATCCAGGAGGGCAACCTCGGTCTGATCCGCGCGGTGGAGAAGTTCGACTACACCAAGGGCTACAAGTTCTCCACGTACGCCACCTGGTGGATCCGTCAGGCGATCACCCGCGCCATGGCCGACCAGGCCCGCACCATCCGTATCCCGGTGCACATGGTCGAGGTCATCAACAAGCTCGCCCGCGTGCAGCGTCAGATGCTCCAGGACCTGGGCCGTGAGCCCACCCCGGAGGAGCTGGCCAAGGAACTCGACATGACCCCTGAGAAGGTCATCGAGGTCCAGAAGTACGGTCGCGAGCCCATCTCGCTGCACACGCCGCTCGGCGAGGACGGCGACAGCGAGTTCGGTGACCTCATCGAGGACTCCGAGGCCGTCGTCCCGGCCGACGCGGTCAGCTTCACGCTCCTCCAGGAGCAGCTGCACTCCGTTCTCGACACCCTGTCCGAGCGCGAGGCGGGCGTCGTCTCGATGCGCTTCGGTCTCACCGACGGTCAGCCGAAGACCCTCGACGAGATCGGCAAGGTGTACGGCGTGACGCGCGAGCGGATCCGCCAGATCGAGTCCAAGACGATGTCGAAGCTGCGTCATCCGTCGCGTTCGCAGGTGCTGCGCGACTACCTCGACTAGGTCTCGAAGTTCGTCACGAAAGGGCCCGGCTCCCCGTGGGAGCCGGGCCCTTTCGCATGCGCGCGGAGTGCGAGCCTCCGCGCACTGGATCACTCTGGGTTTTCGATGACCATCCCAGAGTGAGGAGCGCGCATGCGCCGTCCCTTTGCCTCGGCACTGGCCCTCGCGGCCGCCGCGATGGCGATACCACTGGCATCACCCGTCCCGGCGGCAGCCGACAGCATCATCATCGGCGGCTTTCCGGTCGAGATCTCCGAGGCTCCCTGGACAGTGGCGCTGTCCAGTCGTGACCGGTTCGGGGGTACGCGCGCGGGCCAGTTCTGCGGTGGCGTCGTGATCGGCCCGTCCACGGTCCTGACCGCGGCCCACTGCCTGGGCGTGGACGTGCTGGGCGCGCCGCCGCGGCAGGTTCGCGACCTGAAGGTCATCGCCGGCCGGGGAGACCTGCTCTCGACCGGCGGCAAGGAGATCCCGGTGAGCGGTATGTGGGTCAATCCCGGCTACGACAGCGATACGAACGCCGGGGACTTCGGCGTGCTCACCCTCGAGTCCCCGCTTCCGGAGAGCTCGGCCATCGGTATGGCCTCCTCCGGAGACACCGCGTACGAGCCCGGTACGGCCGCCACGGTCTACGGCTGGGGCGATACGACGGGGGGCGGCGACTACGCGCACAGTCTGCGGGCCGCGCGTGTGAGTGTGCTCCCCGATACCGCCTGTGAGGGGGCCTACCCCGGCAGTGCGGTCGGCACCTACCGGGCGGCGTCCATGCTGTGCGCCGGGGAGCTCACGGGCGGGCGGGACGCCTGCCAGGGGGACAGCGGCGGACCCCTGGTCGCCCAGGGGCGGCTCATCGGCCTGGTGTCGTGGGGGAACGGCTGTGGCCGCGCCGGGAGCCCCGGCGTCTACACGCGGGTCTCCGATGCCCTCCGGACGCTCGAGGCGCCCCGGTGAGCCTCTGCGGGGGCTCTTCGGGTGCGCTGAGTCGGCGGACCGGCGCTGGTCGGGTGCCCGCTGGGCCGCTGAGCCGCTGGACGGGTGGCCGGGCCGGTCGCGGTGAGCCACCGTACGAGTGCTGAGCGAGCGCGCTGAGCGTTACCTGTCAAGCGGTACGAATGCGGGCGGCCACTCCCTGTGTCCAGGAAGTGGCCGCCCGCACACCGGCCTATGCCGGCACCCGCTCGTCGTTGATGCGAAGTGTCAGCGTTCTTCGTCGTTGACGCTTTCCGGAACGGACGTCAGTCGCTCCGTCTCGTCCTGTATCTCAGCGGCGATCTTCTTGAGTTCCGGCTCGAACTTGCGACCGTGGTGGGCGCAGAAGAGCAGTTCTCCGCCGCTCAGGAGGACGACGCGCAGATATGCCTGGGCGCCGCAACGGTCGCAGCGGTCAGCGGCCGTCAGCGGGCTCGCGGGGGTCAGAACAGTAGTCACGTCGCCTCTTCTCTAGCTCGACGAGCTGTCGTACCAGGGTCAACATCCAACCAGGCCGAAAACGTTCCCGCTCGGGGCCCTTCCTCGAAAATTTCTCTCCAGGGCGGCTGTCTGCTGCCAGGTGGCGGCGAATGGGCCGTATTGCGTGTCTTCGTGTCTTACGGGTTCGCGCTGTCTGTCAGGGTCGGTCCTCCCGGCTGGCTTGCCGGTTGTTCTTGAGGACGTGCCCGGAGCCTAAATGGTTCATGCCCCGAAGGGAACGTGATATGTACTTCACTCCATCGAGGGATCGAACACCCATGCGACCCTGGACTAGGGTGTTTTCATGCGAGGGTGGCGTTACAACGGCTCTACCAGGCCTCGGTACCCTCTGAGCGGCGACCGAAGCCGGGCCCTACCCAATTTGGCCCCATCCGAAATTCAGCGAGGAGCGAACCGCGTGACCGCCGAGACGTCCGTGCCGTCCACAGCGTTGCTGACCGGAGCAGACCGGGACGGTTCCAACTACACCGCGCGGCACCTGCTCGTCCTCGAGGGGCTCGAAGCCGTACGCAAGCGCCCCGGCATGTACATCGGGTCGACCGACAGCCGCGGTCTGATGCACTGCCTCTGGGAGATCATCGACAACTCGGTGGACGAGGCCCTGGGGGGCTACTGCGACCACATCGAGGTGATCCTGCACGACGACGCCTCGGTGGAGGTGCGGGACAACGGCCGTGGCATCCCGGTGGACGTGGAGCCCAAGACCGGCCTTTCCGGTGTCGAGGTCGTGATGACCAAGCTGCATGCCGGCGGAAAGTTCGGAGGCGGCTCGTACGCGGCCTCCGGCGGCCTGCACGGCGTCGGCGCCTCCGTGGTGAACGCGCTCTCCGCCCGCCTGGACATCGAGGTGGACCGCAGCGGTCACACCCACGCGGTGAGTTTCCGGCGCGGCACCCCGGGAGAGTTCAAGGCCGCCGGCCCCGACGGCGCTTTCGAGGCGGCCGGCGGGCTGCGCAAGCTCAAGCGCATCCCCAAGACGCGCACCGGCACGCGCGTGCGTTACTGGGCCGACCGCCAGATCTTCCTCAAGGACGCCAAGCTCTCCCTGGACAACCTGCACCAGCGCGCCCGGCAGACCGCCTTCCTGGTACCGGGGCTGACCATCGTCGTCCGCGACGAGTACGGGCTCGGCGAGGGCGGCAGCAAGGGCGAGGAGTCCTTCCGCTTCGACGGCGGCATCAGCGAGTTCTGTGAGTACCTGGCCGGCGACAAGCCTGTCTGTGACATCCTTCGGTTCTCCGGACAGGGCAGCTTCAAGGAGACCGTCCCGGTCCTCGACGACCACGGGCAGATGACGCCGACCGAGGTCACCCGAGAGCTGGGTGTCGATGTCGCGATGCGCTGGGGCACCGGGTACGACACCACCCTGCGGTCGTTCGTCAACATCATCGCCACGCCCAAGGGCGGCACTCACGTCGCAGGCTTCGAACAGGCCGTCGTCAAGACGATGAACGAGGTACTGCGGGCCAAGAAGCTGCTGCGCGTCGCGGAGGACGACATCGTCAAGGACGACGCGCTGGAGGGCCTGACTGTCGTCGTCACCGTGCGCCTCGCCGAGCCGCAGTTCGAAGGTCAGACCAAGGAGATCCTCGGCACGTCGGCGGCCCGCCGCATCGTGACGAACGTGGTGTCCAAGGAGCTCAAGGAGTTCCTGACCTCCACGAAGCGGGACGCTGCCGCGCAGGCCCGGGTCGTCATGGAGAAGGCCGTCGCGGCCGCCCGTACCCGGATCGCGGCCCGGCAGCACAAGGACGCGCAGCGCCGGAAGACGGCCCTGGAGTCCTCCTCGCTGCCCGCCAAGCTCGCCGACTGCCGCAGCGACGACGTCGGGCGCAGCGAGCTGTTCATCGTCGAGGGCGACTCCGCGCTCGGTACCGCCAAACTCGCCCGGAACTCCGAGTTCCAGGCGCTGCTGCCGATCCGCGGCAAGATCCTCAACGTTCAGAAGTCGTCCGTGACGGACATGCTGAAGAACGTCGAGTGCGGGGCGATCATCCAGGTCATAGGAGCCGGGTCCGGCCGGACCTTCGACATCGACGCGGCGCGTTACGGGAAGATCATTCTTCTCGTCGACGCCGATGTCGACGGTGCGCACATCCGCTGTCTGCTGCTGACGCTGTTCCAGCGCTACATGCGGCCGATGGTCGAGGCCGGGCGGGTGTTCGCGGCGGTGCCGCCGCTGCACCGGATCGAGCTCAGCCAGCCCAAGAAGGGGCAGGACAAGTACATCTACACGTACTCGGACCGTGAGCTGCGGGAGACGCTGCTCGAGCTCCAGCGCAAGAACGTGCGATACAAGGACTCGATCCAGCGGTACAAGGGTCTGGGTGAGATGGACGCCGACCAGCTGGCCGAGACCACGATGGATCCGCGCCATCGGACCCTGCGGCGGATCAACATCTCCGACCTGGAGTCGTCCGAGCAGGTGTTTGATCTGCTGATGGGGAATGACGTGGCTCCGCGTAAGGAGTTCATTTCCAACTCGGCGGCTACGTTGGATCGGTCTCGTATCGACGCGTAGGTGCGGCTGCCGGTCCGCGGTGCGTGGTGCCGGTGCGCGGTTCGGGGGCGCGCCGGTACGTCCCGCCCGTGGTCGCCGGATCCGACGTCGGGCAAGGGTGCGGGGGGTCCTCAGGCGGTCCGTTACGCCTATGGGAAGGGTCTCGTACGGCCACCGGCGGGCTGAGTCACCTGATGGAGTGAAGAGCGCGGAGAGAAGAGTCCGGGATCTTCCCGATCTGCACATCCTTGGGCACGCGGCCGAAACGGGCAGCGGACAAGGAGAGTTCGGTGGAGAAGCACGACGGTCGTGATACCGGGAAGGTCCGGTTCGACGACCCCTGGTACGACGCGCTTGCCTCCGGCTGGGGTGAGTTGGACGGCACGGGTGCGCCCGCTCCTGCCGTGCCGCCCGCGCACACGGAGCAGGAGCGTCGGACGGGCGGGGCGGCTGACGTCTATCTGGAGGTGCAGCGCAGCGCGGCCTTCCAGGAGGTGCGCAGCCGGTACCGGAGGTTCGTGGTACCCGGCTTCGTCGTCTTCTTCACCTGGTACGTGGGTTATGTGGTGACGGCGACGACGGCGCCCGGCTTCATGGCCCGGCCCGTCGCGGGTGCGGTGAATGTGGCGATGGTCGCGGGACTCGGACAGTTCCTCACCACCTTCCTGTTCACCTGGGCGTACGCGAGGCATGCGCGGCTGCGCAGGGACCGGCCCGCTCTCGATCTGCGCTGGGACACCCAGGAGCTGACCCGGAGCGCCAGAGGTGGTGGGCGATGAGCGGCAATCACCAGACACTGGCGCTGCTGCTGTTCAGCGCGTTCGTCGCGGTGACGCTGGCGATCACGACGTGGGTGAGCCGCAACCGGCATGGTTCGGCTGAGGAGTTCTATGCCGGCGGGCGGTTGTTCTCGCCTATGGAGAATGGTTTTGCCATCTCCGGCGACTACATGTCGGCGGCATCCTTCCTCGGCGTCACGGGTCTGATCGCGCTCTTCGGCTACGACGGGCTCCTGTACGTGGTGGGCTTTCTGGTGGCCTGGCTCGTGGTCCTTTTCCTGGTCGCCGAACTGGTGCGCAACTGCGGGCGATTCACGCTCGCCGACGTCGTCGCGTCCCGGATGAGTGAGCGGCCGGTGCGGATCGCGGCGGGAACTTCATCGGTGACCGTGTCCGTTCTGTACTTGGTGGCGCAGATGGTGGGAGCGGGCAGCCTGGTCGCGCTGCTGCTCGGGGGCACGAGCGAGGCGGCGCGGAACTGGACGGTGATCGGCGTCGGCGCGCTCATGGTGATCTATGTGTCGATGGGAGGGATGCGGGCCACCACGTGGATCCAGATCGTCAAGGCGGTTCTGTTGATGGGCGGGGCCATTGCCCTGACCGTGCTCGTCCTCGTTCGTTTCCACGGGGACTTCAACCAGCTGCTGCGTTCGGCGGCGGACCGAAGCGGCCACGGTGACGCGTTCCTCGCTCCTGGGCTGAGGTACGGCGGAGACTGGACGGCACGGTTCGACTTCATCAGCCTGGGACTCGCGCTGGTGTTGGGCACGGCCGGGCTGCCGCACATTCTGTCGCGGTTCTACACCGTGCCGACGGCGCGGGCCGCGCGGCGTTCGGTGGTGTGGGCGATCGGCCTCATCGGAAGCTTCTACCTGATGACGTTCGTGCTGGGCTTCGGCGCGGCCGCGATCGTCGGTCCGGAAGCGGTGCGCGGGTCGAACGCGGCGGGGAACACGGCGGTTCCGCTGCTGGCGCTCGATCTGGGCGGCGGCGCGAACTCGACAGGAGGAACGGTTCTGTTCGCGATCGTCGCCGCCATCGCGTTCGCCACGATCCTCGCGGTCGTCGCCGGAATCACCCTCGCGTCCTCGGCGTCCGTGGCACACGACCTGTACGCGTCAATGCGACGAAGGCGTGCCAAGCCGCGCAGTGAGGTCGCCGTGGCGCGCACCGCGGCGGTCGGTATCGGCGTGGTCGCGATCGCGCTCGGACTGCTCGCCCGCGATCTCAATGTGGCCTTCCTGGTGGGCCTCGCCTTTGCGGTGGCTGCCTCCGCGAACCTGCCGGTGCTGCTGTACTCGCTGTTCTGGCGGGGCTTCACGACACGCGGCGCCGTGTGGGCCGTGTACGGGGGTCTGGTGCCCGCCCTGGTGCTCGTCCTGCTGTCCCCCGTGGTGTCGGGCAGTCCCGAATCGCTGTTCCCCAGTGCCGACTTCCAGTACTTCCCCCTGCAGAATCCGGGCCTCGTGTCCATCCCCCTCGGCTTCCTCGCGGGCTGGCTGGGCACGGTCACCTCGGCGGAACCGCCGGACGAGGCCAAGCACGCGGAGACCGAGGTGCGGTCGTTGACGGGCGCCGGGGCTGTCTGAGGGGAGGTGCCGAGCAGTCCGGTCAGGTGTGTCCTCAGGTCCGGGTCGCCCACACGTAGCGATGCTCCGGGCGGCCCGCGTCGCCGTACTTCAGGGTGAGCCTGGCCCGCCCTGTGCGTTCCAGGAGCTTCAGATAGCGCTGGGCGGTCTGCCGGCTCAGCCCGGTCGCCTCCGCGACCTCCTGGGCCGACAGAGGGCCCTCGGACTTCACCAGGGCGCGGCGTACGAGCTCCGCGGTCGTGGGAGAGTGGCCCTTTGGCAGGTCCGTCTCCGTACTCGCCGACAAGGCGCCGAAGATCCGGTCCACCTCCGCCTGTTCGGCCTCCCCGCCGCCGTCGAGGGTGCGGCGCAGATCCGCGTACGCCTCCAGCTTCGCGCGCAGGCCGGCGAAGGCAAACGGCTTGACCAGGTACTGGAGCGCGCCCTGCCGCATTGCCGCCTGGACCGTCGAGATGTCACGGGCTGCGGTCACCATGATGACGTCGGTCTGGTGGCCGCGTCGGCGCATCTCCTGGACGACTGCCAGGCCCGTGTCGTCGGGCAGATAGTGGTCCATGAGGACCAGGTCCAGGTGGGGGAGCGCCTCCATCCGGCTCAGCGCCTCGGCCGCGCTGTGGGCCTCGCCCGCCACATGGAAGCCCGGAACCTTCGCCACGTACGCGGCGTTGACCCGCGCGACCCGGATGTCGTCGTCCACGACCAGGACCTCGATCATCGCGATCCTTCCTTGGCATCCATGGCATCCATAGCATCCGTGGCATCCATGGCGGTGGTGGTGACGGCGGCGGATCCCGGAGGCCGGTGCGGCTCGGGCACGAGCCGGGGGCCTGTCGCCGGCCCGGGGCCCGCCTCCGGAATGCGGCCCGAGTCCGCGGTGCGGCCGACGGCCGGTGCGCGGCCGGTGTCAGGCGCCTGACTTGCGTGGGGCGCGCGGGCTGCTTCAGGTGTCCGACCTGTATTGGTTGCCTGACCTGCATCAGATTCCTGACCAGCATCAGGTGTCTGACCTGTGTCCGGTGCCGCACCCGACTGCGGCTCGAACTCGGGTTCCCTGAGTGCCTCCGGCAGTACGACGGTGAACTCGGCGCCCCCGCCGTCGGCCCCGGCCACCTGCGCGCTGCCCCCCTGTCGTTCGGCGAGCCGACGCACCAGGGGGAGACCGATTCCGCGCTTGCCGTGTGCGGGGGGCTTCTTGGTGGACCACCCCTCCGTGAAGATCAGGCCCCACCGATCCTCGGGGATTCCGGGCCCGGTGTCCCGTACTCGCAGTACGGCGGTACGTTCCTCGGCGCGCAATTCGACCTCCACGCGCGCGTGGGGCGTGCCCGCGACGGCGTCGAGCGCGTTGTCGACCAGGTTGCCGACGACGGTGACCAGTCCCCCCGGGTCCACCAGCCGATCCGGCAGGAGGGTCCCGTCCGAGATCCACAGGGTCACACCGCGCTCGGCCGCGACGGAGGACTTGCCGACCAACAGTGCGGCGAGCAGCGGATCATGGACCTTCTCGGTGACCTGCTCGGCGGTGATCCGGTGGTCCCCGACCACCTCGCCGACGAACTCCTTGGCGTCGTCGTACATCTCCAGTTCGAGCAGCCCAAGGAGGGTGTGCATCCGGTTGGCGTGCTCGTGGTCCTGGGCGCGCAGGGCGTCGATCAGGCCGTGTGTGGAGTCCAGTTCGCGGCCGAGCCGCTCCACCTCGGTGCGGTCGCGCAACGTGGCCACGGCACCGCCGTCGTCCGTGGGCATGCGGTTGGCTACCAGGACGCGCTCGCCGCGGACGGTGAGCAGGTCGGTGCCGGTGACGCGGCCGGCCAGTACGTCGGTCGTACGGCCGGGCCCGAGCGCGTCGTCCAGCGGCCTGCCGATGGCCTCCCCGTCGAGTCCCAGCAGCCGCTGTGCCTCGTCGTTGAGGAGGCGTACGCGGCCACCGCGATCCAGCGCGACGACGCCTTCCCGTATGCCGTGCAGCATCGCTTCCCGCTCCTCGAGCAACGCTGAGATGTCGGAGAAGGCCAGGTCACGGGTCTGTCGCTGGACTCGGCGGGAGATCAGATACGCGGCCAGCGCACCGACGGCCAGAGCTCCGCCCGCGTACGCCAGCAGTCCGGGGATCGCGTGGATCAGCCGGGCCCGGACGCTGTCGTACTCGATCCCGACCGAGATCGCGCCGACGATGTCGCCGTCGCCGTCGCGCAGTGGCACCTTGCCGCGGGCGGAGCGGCCGAGTGTGCCGTCGTCGATCTCCATGACGTCCTTGCCGGCCAGGGCCTGGCTGGGGTCGGTCGAGACGACCTTGCCGATCTGTGTGGTGTCGGTGTGCGACCAGCGCACACCGTCCGTGTTCATCACCACGACGTACTCGGCCCCACTGGCCTTCCGTATCCGCTCCGCCTCGGCCTGCACGGGCCCGTCCACGGACGGCCGTGTCGTCTGGAGGTCCTCGGCGATCTGCGGTTGGACGGCCGTGGTCTGCGCGATGGCGAGCGCGCGACGCATCGCCTGGTCGTCCAGCTGCGCGCTGAGGGGGGCGAGGAACAGCCCCGTAGCGAGCACGGCGACCCCGGCGGCGATCGCCACCTGCATCAGCAGCACCTGCGAGAACACCCGCCGCGGCAGACCGAGGCGCAGTCGTCGTACGGGGGGAGTGGGGCTCATGGCTATGACGGTACGGCGGTGAGTGGGCTCTGCCGAGTGGGGTGTGGCGTGGATCTCCTGGTCGCTGTCGCGCGCGGGAGAGGTGGCGGGCGCGGCACGGTACGCGGCCGCCGGCCGTGGAGCTGATCAGCAGGGCAGGGCAAGCGCCGCCGGGATCAGCTCCCGTACCGCCACCACGTCCATCCGGGCCGGTGATCCCAGCGCCGAGCCGCAGCTCTCGGGGCGGGGCGGGAGGGAGGCGCCCTGCGCGACCACGACGCGCCACACACGGCCGTCGGTGTGGGCGACGGTCACCTCCCAGCGCGGAGCCTCGCCGTCCGTGCGGACGACGCTCAGGGTGTCCGCGGCGTACTCGCGGGCAGCCGTACGTACGGCCAGCTCGGCCGCCTGTCCGGGCCTCTCCCAGGCGGAGTTCCCGCGGCAGCCCTCGGTGACCACACGCCCTTCCTGGACGCCGTGGAGGATCTCCTTGACGGCGTGAGCCTCGGCCCGCCCGTACGCGTATCCGTACGGCAGGACGAGCAGGGTGGGGGAGAAGCGGTGACCGCCGAGGTGGGTGACCTCCCAGGCGCCGTCCACACCGGAGGCGGCGAGCTCGGCCGCGAGGGGTCGGCCGAGCAGGGCGCAGCAGCGGTCGCGCTTGCCGTTGGTGCAGACGAGGGCGAGTGGGTCCCCGGTGTGGGGCCGGCCCTCGAGAGCGGTGGCGAAGGTGTGAGGGTCGCCCATGCCGAGTGCGGTGAAGTCGAGGTTGAGCAACTGCTCAGGGTCGGACGTCGTGGCGTCGTGCAGCCATACGTTCCCCGGAGCTGTGTGGGCCGCGTACACCTGGCGCTCGGCGGGTGGACCGAAGTCGGCGTGCCGTCCGGGGCGCCGGATGAGTGCGATCCGTACGCCGGTGCCCGCCGCCGCAGTTTCGAGGGCGCGGCCGAGCACGGGGTCCAGGTGGCTCGAAGTGAGCGCCTTGGCACCCCAGGGACCGGGCTGTTCGAGCAACAGCCATGTCCTCGCGGTGGCCGCGGTCCCCGCCAGGGGCTCGTCGAGGTGGAGGGACGCGGTCGTGCACGTACTCACAGAGGTGAGCCTAACCTGACTTCGCGCGGGGCGACTTCCGGCCCCCGGGATGGGGGCGCACTTGGGGCGCGTTCAGCGCGCGCCAGCGTGCGGGGCGCTCACACGGGGAGCGCCTGTGGCGGCGGCGCGCCCACGTACCGGCCACTCGCATACGCAAGAGGTCCAGCACCGATCGGTGCTGGACCTCGGGAAGCTGATGTCGAGCGGCGCCGTGAAGGGTTGAACGGCGGGGCTGCTCGGGCCCTCTGGCGTCAGGGGGTACTGCGCCGGGCCGCTGGGGCAAGTGCGACGCAAGCCGGGGAACAAAGCCGTTTTCCGGAGATGGGACGGGGTGGCCGCTGAATCTCGACGGACTGGGGGCCTGCCCGGTAGCGGCCCTGCGGCCACTTCACTGGTCAGGGATGTCCGACTTCGCGCGGATAAGGGTTTCGCGGCTGATGACGACAATGCGTTCATAGTCTGCGCGCGCGGCGTCGTGGGGGAGCTGGCTGTCGAGAGTCGCTGTCGCCTCTGTGCCGATGACGGCGAAATTCCCGTCGCTGAGCTCAAAGATGTCCGGGCATGTCTCGCCTGACAGACTGCCGCGTTCGCGTGGAGATGCGCCGATGCGGCGCATGATCTTCAAGGGGATCCCGGTCCTCAAGTTTAGACAGTGAAAACGGGGACACAGTAGCCGACACTTTACCCATCTAAACCTCCACCCCTCACTAGGCCAACTGACCCAATCCGAGCGGCTGTTCACCCCTCAAACGTCAGATCTGCTCCGCCGGGGGCTCGCCTACGACCCACCACTCCTCGGTGTCGGATTCATCCAGATCATGGACAAGGTTATCCACCATTCGGCCTACCCGCGCTTCGTCCGACGACTCGTCGAGGCTGCGCCGATGGTGACGGGTGGCCTCCCAGTAGTCGCGGAAAACTCTGCTCTGGCAGAGCACCCGGACGTGGCCGTGCATCTCCTGCCAGTTGACGTTGCCCGTGAGGTAGGTCTGCAGGACGTTCGTGTACAGCGCGTTGGCGAAGAGGTATTGGCGACGCAGGCTGGTGTGTGTCTCGACGGGCTCGGCGCTGAGATCGACGGTGCTCATCACAGCCGCCAGCTCAGGGTCGTCCATGGCCTTGCTCAGTAGCTGGAAGTGCAGGCGCTGCTGTTCGACTCGCAGCCTCAGTTCGTTGTCGTTGCGTTGCTGCGCTGTGAGGAGCGCGAGAGCTCCTACCGCAAAGGCGAGCCCCGCCGCCGCGGCGGACCCCAACCCGCGTATCCCAGAACTCATTGTGACCATGTCAACCCCCGAATCAGGCGACCGCTCCGCCGGTCGTCGGTTACGGGGCGACAGGGAGGACCGGCGAGCGGTGGGCGGCGCGCTTGCCGTCTCCCAGTTTTGCCGAGCGGCTCTGATCGGCAGGGAGGCGGAGAGGAGGCGCACGGAGGGAAGTGCGGGTCGCGTTTCTCGGCGCCTTGCCCAACGTGTGCCCCGCGAGCGCCGCTAACAATCGTTCACTTCGCGGCGATTCCTCCCACTCGTATCCTGGGTCGGCGTTCATTCCTCGTACGGGTGCCGGTGCGTGAGCCGCACGCGTACGAGAGCCCGTTCCGAGCCGGTGTACGCACCGGCGTGAAAGAGGTCGCCCGTTGAGCCAGCCCACTCCGCAGCCGGTGCCGAGCAGGCAACCGTCGCCCGAGCAGCCCGAGCAGCCCGAGCAGCCCGAGCAGCCCGAGCAGCCCGAGCAGCCCGTGGACGAGCGACCGTCGGACGAGCAGCCCGCGGCCGGAAGGGCCGGCTCGCCGCAGATCCCCGTCATCGTCCTCGCCGGGTTCCTCGGCTCCGGCAAGACCACCCTGCTCAACCATCTGCTGCACCGCGGCGGAGGCAGCCGGATCGGGGCCGTCGTCAATGACTTCGGCTCGATCGAGATCGATGCGATGGCGGTGGCCGGGGCACTGGGGGACTCGACCGTCTCCTTGGGGAACGGGTGCCTGTGCTGTGCCGTTGACGGGAGTGAGCTGGATGTCTATCTGGGGCGGCTTGCTCAGCCCTCGGCCCGTATCGACGTCATCGTCATCGAGGCGAGTGGGCTCGCCGAGCCTCAGGAGCTCGTGCGGATGGTGCTTGCGAGTGAGCATCCGCGGATCGTCTACGGCGGGCTCGTCGAGGTCGTCGACGCCGTCGAGTTCGACGGCACGCGTGAGAAACATCCCGAGATCGACCGGCACCTCGGCCTCGCGGATCTCGTCGTCGTCAACAAGATCGACCGGGCGGCGGAGGGCGAGGGTGAGCGGGTGCTCCGTGTCGTTCGTGAACTCGCCGGGCCTGCCGCCGTCGTACCCGCCAGCTACGGGCGGATCGATCCCGAGTTCCTCTTCGACTGCCGTCCGACCGAGGAACGCATCGGGCAACTGTCCTTCGACGATCTCCACGAGCAGGTGGGGGACGAAGGACATGAAGGGCAGGACCACACCGGTCACCTCCACTCCGCCTACGACTCCCTCTCCTTCACCTCCGAAGTCCCGCTCAGCCCGCGGCGGTTGATGGAGTTCCTCGACAGCAGGCCCGAAGGGCTCTACCGCATCAAGGGGTACGTCGATTTCGGCGTCCACGACCGCGGCAACCGCTACGCCGTGCACGCCGTCGGACGGTTCCTGCGGTTCTACCCCGAACCCTGGCCCCCTGCCGGCGAGCGACTCAGCCAACTCGTCCTCATCGGCTCGGGCATCGACACGGCTGCCCTGGCGAAGGAGTTGGAGGCGTGCAAAGAGGACGCCCCACACGCCGATGAACACAGCATGTGGGGCGTCCTTCGCTACGTACAGGACACCCGCGTACAGGACGACGGGCCCGAAGGCCTCGAAGAGGCCTTCTGACCTACACCGGGCCCGCCACCACTCCCACCGTCTTGGCGAGCGACACACCCGAGCCGTCACGGCGCGGGTCCATCTCCGGCAACTCGGCCGGTGTGCCGTTCTTCTGCGAGGCCCGCGCCGGTGCCGGGCCCGCCCAGGCCAGCGAGAGGCAGTCCTCGCCCTTCAGGAACCGCTGGCAGCGCACGCCGCCCGTGGCGCGGCCCTTGCGCGGGTACTGGTCGAAGGGGGTCAGCTTGGCCGTCGTCTGGACGGAGTCGTCCAGGGTGCCGCGCGAGCCGGCGACCGTGAAGACCACCGCGTCCACCGCCGGGTCGACCACCGTGAAAGAGATCACCTTCGCGCCGTCGACGAGCTTGATGCCCGCCATACCGCCTGCCGCCCGTCCTTGCGGGCGGACCTGGGAGGCCTGGTAGCGCAGCAACTGGGCGTCGTCCGTGATGAAGACCAGGTCCTCCTCGCCGGTGCGCAGCTCGGCCGCGCCGACGATCCGGTCGCCGTCCTTGAGCGTGATGACCTCCAACTCGTCCTTGTTCGAGGGGTAGTCGGGGACCACGCGCTTCACAACGCCCTGCTCAGTGCCGATCGCCAGCCCCGGCGAGGACTCGTCGAGCGTCGTCAGGCAGATCACCGTCTCGTCCGCCTCCAGGGAGGACAGGAACTCGGAGATCGGAGCGCCTCCGGAGAGGTTGGGCGCCGATGCCGTGTCCGGCAGCCGAGGGAGGTCGATCACGTTCAGCCGCAGCAGACGGCCGGAGGAGATGACCGCGCCGATCTCGCCGCGGGCCGTGGCGGGCACCGCGGAGACGATCAGGTCGTGCTTGGTGCGCTTGTCCTCCTCGGCCTCTCCGAAGGGTTCGCCATTGGCCGTACGGGCGAGCAGGCCCGTGGAGGACAGCAGGACCCGGCACGGGTCGTCCGCCACCTGGAGCGGGACCGTGGCGGCGGTGGCGCCGGCGGACTCCAGCAGCACCGTGCGCCGGTCGGTGCCGAACTTCTTGGCCACCGCGGCCAGTTCGGTGGAGACCAGCTTGCGCAGCTCGGCGTCCGAATCCAGGATGCCGGTCAGCTCGTCGATCTCGCCGTTGAGCCGGTCGCGCTCCGACTCAAGCTCGATGCGGTCGAACCGGGTCAGCCGGCGCAGCGGCGTGTCCAGGATGTACTGCGTCTGGATCTCGCTGAGCGAGAAGCGCTCGATCAAACGCTCCTTCGCCTGCGCCGAGTTGTCGCTGGAGCGGATGAGGCGGATGACCTCGTCGATGTCGATCAGGGCGACGAGGAGGCCCTCGACCAGGTGCAGTCGGTCGCGCTTCTTGGTGCGGCGGAACTCGCTGCGCCGACGCACGACGTCGAAGCGGTGGTCGAGGTAGACCTCGAGGAGCTCCTTGAGACCCAGGGTGAGGGGCTGACCGTCCACCAGCGCCACGTTGTTGATACCGAAGGACTCCTCCATCGGCGTCAGCTTGTAGAGCTGCTCCAGGACCGCCTCCGGCACGAAGCCGTTCTTGACCTCGATGACCAGACGCAGACCGTGCATGCGGTCCGTGAGGTCCTTCACATCGGCGATGCCCTGCAGCTTCTTCGCGCCGACCAGGTCCTTGATCTTGGCGATCACCTTCTCCGGGCCGACGGTGAAGGGCAGTTCGGTGACGACGAGGCCCTTGCGCCGGGCCGTCACGTCCTCCACCGACACCGTGGCACGGATCTTGAAGGTGCCGCGGCCGTTCTCGTAGGCGTCCCTGATCCCGGAGAGGCCGACGATCCGGCCGCCGGTGGGCAGGTCTGGGCCCGGCACGTACTTCATCAGCGTGTCCAGGTCGGCGCCCGGGTGTCGGATCAGGTGACGGGCGGCCGCGATGACCTCGCCGAGGTTGTGCGGCGCCATGTTCGTGGCCATGCCGACGGCGATTCCCGACGCGCCGTTGACCAGGAGGTTCGGGTACGCCGCCGGGAGGACGCCCGGTTCCTGCTCCTGGCCGTCGTAGTTCGGCGAGAAGTCGACCGTGTCCTCTTCGATGGACTCGGTCATGAGTGACGTGGCGTCCGCCATCCGGCACTCGGTGTAACGCATGGCGGCCGGCGGGTCGTCGTTGCCGAGCGAACCGAAGTTGCCGTGGCCGTCGACCAGCGGCAGGCGCATCGAGAAGGGCTGGGCCAGGCGCACCAGAGCGTCGTAGATCGACGCGTCGCCGTGCGGGTGGAGCTTACCCATGACTTCGCCGACGACGCGGGCGCACTTCACATAGCCGCGGTCGGGGCGCAGGCCCATCTCGTTCATCTGGTAGACGATGCGTCGGTGCACCGGCTTGAGGCCGTCGCGGGCGTCCGGCAGGGCTCGGGAATAGATGACCGAGTACGCGTACTCGAGGAAGGAGCCCTGCATCTCGTCGACGACGTCGATGTCGAGGATGCGCTCCTCGAAGTCGTCGGGCGGTGGCGGGGTCTTCGTGCTGCGGCGGGCCATCGCTGCTGCGGCTCCTTCACAGTCTCTGCCGGGGCATGAACGGGTTCTGACGCGCACCATTGTGGACCGCCCCACTGACAACGCGGACCACGACCCGTCTGTTGAGGGCCTTTGCGGGCCGTTCAGAGAGGCCTGCGCCGCGTCCGGATCGGGTTCCTGGCGGTGCTGGGGCGGTACGCGTTCACCGCTCTTCTCCTGCGGGACTCAACGCTGTCCTCATGCGAGACGCACCGCTCTTCTCCTACGGGAGCCACCGCTGTCCCCCTACGAGATCCGTACGCCGATTCTCGCTCTCGGCGTACGAGGTGCGGGAACTTCGCCAGCTGTCCGCACGCTTGCATACAGTGGCAGGACCGACAGGAAATCCGTAGTTTTCCGCGATCGAAGGGACGTACATGCCCATGGGTCACACGGCCACAGCTGAGGCAGGCTCCGGCGGGCTGACAGCGACCGAGCACCGCCTGGCCAACGGCCTGCGCGTGGTGCTCTCCGAGGACCACCTGACCCCGGTCGCCGCGGTGTGCCTCTGGTACGACGTCGGCTCACGCCACGAGGTCAAGGGGCGTACCGGCCTCGCCCACCTCTTCGAGCACCTGATGTTCCAGGGCTCGGGCCAGGTGAAGGGCAACGGCCACTTCGAGCTGGTCCAGGGAGCCGGTGGTTCGCTGAACGGCACCACCAGCTTCGAGCGCACCAACTACTTCGAGACCATGCCCACGCACCAGCTGGAGCTCGCCCTCTGGCTGGAGGCCGACCGCATGGGCTCGCTGCTCGCCGCGCTCGACGAGGAGTCCATGGAGAACCAGCGGGACGTCGTCAAGAACGAGCGGCGCCAGCGCTACGACAACGTCCCCTACGGGACCGCGTTCGAGAAGCTGACCGCGCTCGCCTATCCCGAGGGTCACCCGTACCACCACACGCCGATCGGGTCGATGGCCGACCTGGACGCGGCCACCCTGGAGGACGCCCGCGCGTTCTTCCGCACCTACTACGCGCCCAACAACGCGGTGCTGTCGGTCGTCGGGGACATCGACCCCCAGGAGACCCTCGCCTGGATCGAGAAGTACTTCGGCTCGATCGCCGGGCACGACGGCAAGCCCGCACCGCGTGACGGCGCGCTGCCCGACACCATCGGCGAGGAACTGCGCGAGGTCCTCGAGGAGGAGGTCCCCTCACGCGCGTTGATGGCCGCCTACCGGCTCCCGGAGGACGGCACGCGCGCGAGTGACGCCGCCGACCTGGCGCTCACGGTCCTCGGCGGCGGCGAGTCGTCCCGGCTCTACAACCGGCTCGTACGCCGCGACCGCAGCGCCGTCGCGGCCGGGTTCGGCCTGCTGCGGCTCGCCGGAGCCCCCTCCCTGGGATGGCTCGACGTGAAGACGTCCGGCGATGTGGAGATCCCCGTCATCGAGGCCGCCGTGGACGAGGAGCTCGCCCGGTTCGCCGAGGAGGGGCCCACGGCCGAGGAAATGGAGCGCGCCCAGGCCCAGTTGGAGCGCGAGTGGCTGGACCGGCTCGGCACGGTCGCCGGCCGCGCCGACGAACTGTGCCGGTACGCCGTCCTGTTCGGCGACCCGCAGCTCGCCCTGACCGCCGTACAGCGCGTCCTCGACATCACCGCCGAGGAGGTCCAGGAGGTCGCCAAGTCCCGCCTGCGCCCCGACAACCGCGCGGTGCTCGTCTACGAACCGATCGCCGCTGAAGACGCCGAAGACGCCGAAGACGCCGAAGCCGCTGAAGACACCGACGAGGAGGCGGCGAAGTGACCGAGCTCGCCACCATGGAGTTCCACCCCCAGCCGCAGGCCGGCGAGGCCAGGCCGTGGGCCTTTCCCGCACCCGACCGGGGCACTCTGGGCAACGGCCTGACTCTGCTGCGCTGCCACCGCCCCGGCCAGCAGGTAGTCGCCGTGGAGGTGCTGCTCGCCGCGCCGCTGGACGCCGAGCCCGCGGGCCTCGACGGTATCGCCACGATCATGGCGCGGGCCTTCTCCGAAGGCACCGACAAGCTCTCCGCCGAGGAGTTCGCCGCCGAACTGGAGCGCTGCGGCGCCACGCTCGACGCGTACGCCGACCACCCCGGCGTACGCCTGTCGCTCGAAGTCCCCGTATCGCGCCTCCCCAAGGCCCTCGATCTGCTCGCCGACGCCCTGAGGGCACCGGCGTTCGCGGACAGCGAGGTCGAGCGGCTGGTGCGCAACCGGCTGGACGAGATCCCGCACGAGACCGCCAACCCGGCCCGCCGCGCCGCGAAGGAGCTCTCCAAGGAGCTGTTCCCGGCCACATCGCGCATGTCGCGCCCGAGGCAGGGCACCGAGGAGACGGTCACGGGAATCGACTCGGTGGCCGTACGCGCCTTCTACGAGAAGCACGTACGCCCCGCCACGGCCACCGCGGTGATCGTCGGCGACCTCACCGGAGTCGACCTCGACGCGCTGCTCGCCGACACGCTCGGCGCGTGGACCGGCTCGTCCGCCGATCCGCTCCCGGTGCCGCCTGTGACTGCCGACGACACCGGCCGGGTCGTCATCGTGGACCGCCCGGGCGCCGTCCAGACGCAGTTGCTCATCGGCCGTGTCGGCGCCGACCGGCACGACCGCGTGTGGCCCGCCCAGGTGCTCGGCACGTACTGCCTCGGCGGCACCCTCACCTCGCGCCTGGACCGCGTCCTGCGCGAGGAAAAGGGTTACACCTACGGTGTGCGGGCGTTCGGCCAGGTGCTGCGCTCAGCGCCGGACGGTACGGGCATCGCGATGCTCGCCATCAGCGGCTCCGTGGACACCCCGAACACCGGCCCGGCGCTCGACGACCTCTGGAAGGTGCTGCGGACCCTGGCCGCAGAGGGCCTGACGGACGCCGAGCGCGATGTCGCCGTACAGAACCTGGTGGGGGTGGCGCCCCTCAAGTTCGAGACGGCGGCGGCCGTCGCGGGCACGCTGGCCGACCAGGTCGAGCAGCACCTGCCGGACGACTACCAGGCGACGTTGTACCGGCAGCTCGCCGCGACCGGCACGGTGGAGGCCACCGCGGCCGCCGTGAGCGCCTTCCCGGTGGACCGTCTGGTGACCGTCCTGGTGGGCGACGCCGCGCAGATCGAGGAGCCCGTCAAGGCTCTCGGAATCGGTGAAGTGAGCGTCGTTCCGGCGGAGTAGGACAGCAGCTCCTCATGGGGGCCCAGGAGACCATCGAGTCTCCTGGGCCCCCATTTGTCCGTATTGATAGGGAGGTTGCCTGTCTGCCCTGTGGCATGCGCTACAAAAGGCGTGATCCGTTTGTTGATTGAAAGATGTCCCGTTTAGCGTCGGTCCGGCTGTTCGTCAGTCAGTGCGCCGCACCCGCGGCACCGGACAGCCATCGCTTAGTCCCCGTACGGCGCGAGCCAGGGGAGCCGGGGACCCACACGCAGTCCCTGGGGTGAATCGGACGCCCTCTCCGGAGGCTGTCCGTAGGAGACCTTCCTGCTCCGAACCCGTCAGCTAACCCGGTAGGCGAGAGGGAAGGAAAGGATCAGCCCCTACATGGCGTTCACCTGTGGCACAGGCAGGCATCGTCGCCCGAGCCGCGTGAAGCGCACGACCACGAACGCCATCGGCGTCGCGGCGCTCACCACGACCGGTGTCCTCGGCACCCTCGCTGCCCCGGCACTCGCCGCGGACAACTCCGTCGAGCAGACAGGCCTGACCCAGGCCGTCGAGATCGGCGACACGATCGCCGACCAGATCGACGCGCAGGCCGCCGCCCAGCAGCAGGCCGCCGACGAGGCCGCCGCACAGAAGAAGGCCGTGGCGGCCGCCAAGAAGAAGGCCGCCGCGAAGGCCAAGGAGGAGCGCGAGGCCAAGGAGCGCGCCGCCCGTGCGGCCGAGCGCAAGCGACTCAACACCTTCGTCGTGCCGATCACCGGCTCGTACATCTCCACCGGCTACCAGACCGGCGGCAGCCTCTGGTCGTCCGGCAGCCACACCGGCGTCGACTTCCACGCCGCGTCCGGGACCTCGGTCCACGCGGTCGGCTCCGGAACGGTCGTCACGGCCGGCTGGGGCGGCGCCTACGGCAACCAGATCGTCCTCAAGATGAACGACGGCACCTACACGATGTACGGCCACCTGTCGTCCATCGGTGTCTCCGTGGGCCAGACGGTCACCCCGGGGCAGCAGATAGGCCTCTCCGGGGCCACCGGCAACACCACCGGGCCGCACCTCCACTTCGAGGCCCGCACAACAGCCGAGTACGGCTCGGACATCGACCCCGTCGCCTACCTTCGCTCGCACGGTGTGAACGTCTGACCTCTCGCCCACGTACTTCACAAGGTCTCGGCTCGACGGAGCCGGGGCCTTGTCGTTTCGAACCGTTTCGGAAGACCGGCTGTCCAAAAAATATCCATGGATTCCGGTCCCCCGTCGGAAATTCCGAGTCTCTGCAATAGAGTCACTGAACAAGCGCCAATCGACGGCGTTTCACGGGGATTAAAGCGGAGGTCCGGTATGCGTGTTCCTGCGCACTCGGTATGCACAGCGATCCGCGACGACATCGTCGCGGGTGTCTACGAACGTGGCAGCCGGCTCACCGAGGAACTGCTGGCGCGCCGCTACGGCGTCTCGCGCGTCCCCGTCCGCGAGGCTCTGCGCACGCTGGAGGCCGAGGGCTTCGTGGTCACCCGGCGGCACGCGGGCGCGTGTGTCGCGGAGCCGACCGAGCAGGAGGCCGCGGACCTCCTGGAGATGCGCATGCTGCTGGAGCCGCTGGGCGCCGCACGGGCCGCGCAACGCCGTACCGAGGCGCACCTCAAGGTGCTCCGAGGCCTGGTCAGGCTCGGTCAGGAGCGGGCACGGAGGGGCAACAGCGAGGATCTGCGCTCGCTGGGCGGCTGGTTCCACGAGACCCTCGCGCAGGCCTCCGGCAGCCCCGCGCTGACCTCCACGCTGGCCCAGCTGCGGCACAAGATCGCCTGGATGTACACGGTCGAGGCGCCGGCCAACCCGGCGGAGTCCTGGGCGGAGCACGGCGGGATCGTGGACGCCGTCGCGCGCGGAGACAGCGAGCGGGCGCGGGCGGTCACCGCCCTGCACACCGAACGAGCGACGGCCGCACACCGCCTCCGCTTTCCCGGCGGAGCCGATCGCCCGGACCGCGTGAGGACTTCGCAACATCCCGTAAACATGACAGGCCTGCGGCATTAACAAGAGCGCCGTATACAAAGAGAAGTAATTCGCGGGAGATTATTCATGCTGCCCGCACAATGGAAATGCGAAGGGCCCACCCGATAATTCGGGCGGGCCCTTGCGGGTGTTTTGGAGTGATGAAAAGCGCCATCGAGCGCCACTCACCCTCAGACGGTCTCGGGAAGCTCCTCGAGTCCCTCGGAGACCAGCTTGGCCAGACGGTCGAGCGCGGCGTCCGCGCCCTCGGCGTCGGAGGCGAGCACGATCTCCTCGCCCCCCTGGGCGCCCAGGCCGAGGACCGCGAGCATGGAGGCCGCGTTGGCCGGGTTCCCGTCCGCCTTGGCGATCGTCACGGGGACGCCGGAGGCCGTGACGGCCCGGACGAAGATGGAGGCGGGGCGGGCGTGGAGGCCCTCGGCCCAGCCGACGTTGACGTGGCGCTCAGCCATGTGATGCTGCCCTTCAGGTGGCTCAGGTTGTCTAGACCAGTGTTCCATATGGTGAAGCATGCCGGGAGCGGGTCAGAGGGTGACAAACCCTTGCTCCCGTCCCGGATCCGGCGCCGGATCCCGGCCTGGATCCGGCTTCGGTTCCCCCAAGACTGCCTCGCGCCGTTGTCGTACGCGAGCCGTACTCTGGGGCGCATGCAGACCTCGTCGGACCGGCACGAGTACCCCTCCCACTGGGAGGCGGACGTGGTGCTGCGCGACGGCGGGACCGCACGGATCCGACCCATCACCGTCGACGACGCCGAGCGCCTGGTCAGCTTCTACGAGCAGGTCTCCGACGAGTCGAAGTACTACCGCTTCTTCGCGCCGTATCCGCGTCTGTCCGCAAAGGACGTCCGCCGCTTCACCCACCACGACTTCGTGGACCGGGTAGGACTCGCGGCCACGGTGGGCGGCGATTTCATCGCCACCGTCCGCTACGACCGGATCAACGCCGACGGCCGGCCGGCCTCCGCTCCCGCCGACGAGGCCGAGGTCGCCTTCCTCGTCCAGGACGCCCACCAGGGACGCGGCGTCGCCTCCGCCCTCCTCGAACACATTGCCGCCGTGGCCCGCGAGCGGGGCATCCGGCGGTTCGCCGCGGAGGTGCTCCCGGCCAACAACAAGATGATCAAAGTGTTCACGGACGCCGGGTACCAGCAGAAGCGGCACTTCGAGGACGGCGTCGTACGCCTGGAGTTCGACCTCGAACCCACCGACCGGTCGCTCGCCGTGCAGCGCGCGCGGGAGCAGCGCGCCGAGGCCAGGTCCGTGCACCGGCTGCTCGCGCCCGGCTCGGTCGCCGTCATCGGCGCCGGCCGCATGCCCGGCGGCGTGGGCCGCAGCGTCCTGACCAACCTCCGCGCCGCGGGCTTCACAGGACGGCTGTACGCCGTGAACAGGGCAGTGGAGGAAGGCGAGATCGACGGCGTGCCCGCGTACGGCTCCATCGTCGACATCGCCGAGCCCGTCGACCTCGCGGTCGTCGCCGTGCCCGCGCCCTACGTCCCCGAGGTCGTCGCGGAGTGCGGTGAGCGCGGCGTGCAGGGGCTCGTGGTCGTGTCCGGGGGATACGCCGAGAGCGGCCCCGAAGGGCGCGAACGCCAGCGCGAACTCGTCCGCCAGGCCCGCACGTACGGCATGCGCATCATCGGCCCGAACGCCTTCGGGGTCATCAACACATCCCCCGAGGTGCGGCTCAACGCCTCGCTCGCGCCGGAGATGCCGCGGCCCGGACGGATCGGCCTGTTCGCCCAGTCGGGAGCGATCGGGATCGCCCTGCTGTCCCGGCTGCACCGGCGCGGTGGCGGCGTCACCGGCACCACCGGCGTGTCGACCTTCGTCTCGTCCGGCAACCGTGCGGACGTGTCCGGCAATGACGTCCTCCAGTACTGGTACGACGATCCGGACACCGACGTCGCCCTGATGTATCTCGAATCCATCGGCAACCCGCGCAAGTTCACCCGGCTCGCCCGGCGGACCGCGGCGGCGAAACCGCTGGTCGTGGTGCAGGGTGCCCGGCATTCCACCGCACCGCCGGGGCATGCCGTACGGGCCACACAGCTGCCGCACGCCACCGTCTCCGCGCTGCTGGGGCAGGCCGGGGTGATCCTGGTGGACACGATCACCGAGCTGGTCGACGCAGGGCTCCTGCTGGCACGCCAGCCGCTCCCCACCGGGCCCCGGGTAGCGATCCTCGGGAACTCGGAGTCGCTGGGGCTGCTCACCTACGACGCCTGCCTGGCCGAAGGGCTTCAGCCCGCGCCGCCGTTGGACCTCACGACGGCGGCGTCGGCGGACGACTTCCGTCGGGCGCTGTCGAAGGCGCTTGCCGATGACGGGTGCGACGCCGTCGTGGTGACCGCCATCCCGGCGGTGGGGGAGCCCTCCGCTCAGGGCGCAGCGCTGGCCGAGGCCCTGCGCGCCGCCTCGGCCTCTGCTCCGGCCAAGCCGGTGCTCGTGGTGCACGTCGAGCTCGGCGGGCTCGCCGAGGCCCTGTCCGCCGCCGCCGGCACCGCACCCCAAGCAGCCCCGACCGCTCCCGGTGGAATCGACGACCCCGCGGAACACCTGCCCACCGAGGCGGAAGCGACCGACGAAGCTCGCCTCATCCCCGCCTACCCGGCCGCCGAGCGTGCCGTCCGGGCCCTGGCCGAAGCCGTGAAATACGCCCAGTGGCGGCAGGACGCCGCCGAACCCGGCAGGGTTCCGGAATACGAGGACATCGACGAGAAGGGCGCCGCCCAGCAGATCGACGCCCTCCTCACGCGCGAGGGGGACGGCGAGGGGCTGACCCTCGGCGCCGAGGAGAGCCGCGAGCTGCTCGGGCGGTACGGCATAGACGTACACCCGGCCCTGCCCGCCCCGACGCCGGACGACGCGGCGCGCGCCGCGAGTGACCTCGGCTACCCGGTGGTGCTCAAGACCACCGCCCCGCATCTGCGGCACCGCGCCGACCTGGGCGGCGTGCGGCTCGACCTGGCGGACGAGGAGCAACTGCGGCGGGCGTACGCGGAGTTGACCGAGCTCTTCGGGAAGCCGGCGGAGCTGCGCCCGGTCGTGCAGGCCATGGCACCGCGCGGGGTCGACACGGTCGTACGGGCCGTCATCGACCCGGCGGCCGGAGCGGTGCTCTCGTTCGGGCTCTCCGGAGCCGCCTCCGAACTGCTCGGGGACACCGCGCACCGGCTGATTCCCGTCACCGACCGGGACGCGAGCTCGCTGGTCAGATCGATCCGGACGGCACCGCTCCTCTTCGGCTGGCGCGGCTCGGCCCCGGTCGACACGGCGGCCCTCGAAGAGCTGATGCTGCGCGTCTCCCGGCTGGTCGACGATCACCCGGAGGTCGTCGCTGTGTCCCTGGAGCCCGTGGTGGTCGCCCCGCACGGCCTGAGCGCGCTCGGCGCCACCGTTCGGCTGCACCGCGCTCCCGTCCGCGACGACCTCGGCCCGCGGACGCTCCCCGTCTACTGATCTCCTGCACTGATCTCCTTCGCGGGGCCGTCGAACATCGATCTCCGCCGGGCGGTCCCCGCGAGCGGTGCCTCGCAGTCAGTGGGCGCCCGTAAGATGGACATCATGGCCAAGACCAGTACGACGACCCAGGGGCTGCGAGCGGCGATCGAGCGCAGTGGCTACTACCCGGCCCTCGTGGCCGAGGCGGTGGAGGCCGCGATCGGCGGCGACACCATCCGGTCGTACCTGGTTCATCAGGAGACGACGTTCGACGCCAACGAAGTGCGTCGGCACGTCACGGTGCTCGTCCTCACGGGCAACCGTTTCATCGTGAGCCACACCGACGAGCAGGCCGAGGACACCACCTCACCGACGCCGTACGCCACCACGTCGACGGAGTCCGTGAAGCTCGGCCGTATCTCCTCGGTCGTCGTCAGCCGAGTCGTCGCCAACCCCGAGTCGTACGCACCGGGCACGCTGCCCCGCGAGGTCGTCCTGACCATCGGCTGGGGCGCGGTCTCCCGTATCGACCTGGAGCCCGCCGCCTGCGGCGACCCCAACTGCGAGGCGGACCACGGCTACACGGGCAACTCGACGGCGGACGACCTGAGCCTGCGCGTCAGCGAGGCCGGGGACGGCCCGGAGACGGTGCGCCAGGCCCTCGTCTTCGCGCAGGCCCTCTCCGAGGCGACCGCGGACATCACGCGCTGATGGTCCTGCCCGCCTGGGACCACCCGGAACCCCTCGCCCTCGACACCGCACCCGTCCCGGAGTACGGCGCCGGCTCACTCGCCGACCTGCTGCCCACGCTCGCCGCGGGCATGGCCGTGCCCGGCATGACCGCCGCCATACCGGAACTGACCGGAGCCGACCGGAACTGCGTCTTCCTGATCGACGGCCTCGGCTGGGAGCAGCTGAAGGCGCACCCGGACGAGGCCCCCTTCATGACGTCACTCCTGGCGTCCTCACGAGGAGGCACCGGCCGCCCGATCACCGCGGGCTATCCGGCCACCACCGCGACCTCACTCGCCTCCGTCGGCACCGGCCTGCCGCCCGGCGCACACGGCCTGCCCGGCTACACCGCGCGCAACCCGAAGACCGGCGAGCTGATGAACCAGTTGCGCTGGCAGCCGTGGACGGACCCGCGCGCCTGGCAGCCGTACCCCACGGTCTTCCAGCTGGCCGACGCGGCCGGCGTGCACACCGCCCAGGTCTCCTCGCCCGCCTTCCAGAACACCCCGCTGACGAAGATCGCACTCAGCGGCGGAACGTTCCACGGGCGGCTGACCGGCGAAGAGCGCATGGACCTCGCCGCCGCACAACTCGCCGCGGGCGACCGCTCCCTGGTCTACACGTACTACGCCGAGGTGGACGGCAAGGGCCACGGCTTCGGCATCGACTCGGACCCCTGGCGCGGCCAGCTGATGTACGTCGACCGTCTGGTCCAGCGCCTCGCGGAGCAACTGCCGCCGCGTGCGGCCCTGTACGTCACCGCCGACCACGGCATGATCGACATCCCCTTCGACGAGCAGCACCGCATCGACTTCGACGAGGACTGGGAGCTGCGCGCCGGAGTCGCCCTCCTCGGTGGCGAGGGCCGCGCCCGGCATGTCTACGCCGTTCAGGGCGCCGAGTCGGACGTCCTGACCTGCTGGCGCGAGGTGCTCGGCGAGCAGTTCTGGGTGGCCTCGCGGGACGAGGCGATCGCGGCGGGCTGGTTCGGCCCGCGGATCGACGAGCGGGTGTACGCCCGGATCGGCGACGTAGTCGCCGCGGCCCGGGACGATGTCCTGATCACCGCGTCCGAGCGGGAGCCGAAGGAGTCGGTGATGGTCGGCAACCACGGCTCGATGACCCCGGCGGAGCAGCACGTACCGCTCCTGCAAGTACGCTCCTGACCCGCTCCTCCTTCCCCTCGCCGAAAGGTGCTCAACCCGCCATGCCCGAGCTGGTGTTCTTCTCCGGAACGATGGACTGCGGGAAGTCCACGCTGGCTCTCCAGATCGAGCACAACCGTTCGGCGAGGGGCCTGCAGGGCATGATCTTCACGCGCGACGACCGCGCGGGCGAGGGCAAGCTCTCCTCACGCCTCGGACTGGTCACGGACGCGGTGGAGGTGGCGGACGAGCAGGACCTGTACGGGTACCTCGTCGACCACCTCTCCCGGGGCGGCCGCGCGGACTACGTGATCGCGGACGAGGCCCAGTTCCTGGCCCCCGCGCAGATCGACCAACTGGCGCGCGTGGTGGACGACCTGGGCGTCGACGTCTTCGCCTTCGGCATCACCACCGACTTCCGCTCCAAGCTCTTCCCCGGTTCCCAGCGCCTGGTCGAGCTGGCCGACCGCGTCGAGGTCCTCCAGGTCGAGGCCCTGTGCTGGTGCGGCGCGCGTGCCACGCACAACGCCCGCACGATAGGCGGCGAGATGGTCGTCGAGGGCGCCCAGGTGGTCGTCGGCGATGTCAACCAGGCCGAGGACATCGGGTACGAGGTGCTGTGCCGCCGGCACCACCGCCGTCGTATGACGGCCGCCACGGCGCACGCGGGCGCCCTGTCACCGGACGTGCTGCCGATGACCTCGGCCTGACGTCAGTCGACCGGCCGGCGCCCCGGCGCCCGGAGTCCGTTCACCGGACGCTGTGGATGACGGAGAACATCGCGCCCTCCGGATCCGCCACCGTGGCCACACGCCCGTACGACGAGTCGTGGGCGGCCTGGAGGACGTGCCCGCCGAGATCCGTGACACGGGTGACGGTGTCGTCCACGTCACCGGCCTCGAAGTACGTCATCCAGTGCGGGCCGCGGTCGCGGGGCAGGCCATGGCCGACACCGTGGATGCCGGCCACCGGGCGCCCTTCGAGGTGCAGGGTCACGTAGTCGAAGTCGGCCGAGACGACCGGCTCCAGCTCGTAACCGAAGACCCCTCGGTAGAACTTGATGACGCTCTCGGTGTCGCGGGTCACCAACTCGTTCCAGGTGGGCGTACCCGGTACGCCGGTGATGCCCGTGCCCAGATGGGCGGCCGTCTGCCAGATACCGAAGACGGCGCCCGTGGGGTCCGAGGCGATCGCCATACGGCCGGCCTCGCCGGCGTCCAGGGGGCCCACCCCCACGGTGCCGCCGCTGAGCCGTACCGTCTCGGCGGTCAGATCGACGTCGTCCGAGGCGAGATAAGGCGTCCAGGCGATGGGCAGATGCCGGTCGGGCGGCAACTGCCCGATGCCCGCCACCTCTTCGCCGTGCAGCAGGGCGCGCACGTACGGGCCGAGCTGGTGCGGGCCCGGCTGGAACTCCCAGCCGAACAGTGCTCCGTAGAAGTCCTGGGTCGTGGCCATCCCGTGCACCATCAGGCTCACCCAGCAGGGTGTGCCGGGCGTGTGCGGAGCGTCCGCTGCGCCGTTCAGGCCGGCCGACCCCCGTGCCTCGGTCATCGTCACTCTCTTCTCGGCCCCTCGCGGTGGCCGGTAACCTTCCGCCTACCCGCACGCGTACCGCAATCGCGTACCCATAAGTCCCGTGCCGATGTTTGCACCACCGGCAGCACCCTGCGTCCCGGCCGCGCCGTCGTGCGGCGGCCTGCGAGCGGAGGATGCCCGATGTGCAGTTTCCCGTCCGTTTCCGCACCATTGCGGCACGGTGTCCATCGGCTGTACAGCATGTACCCGATCCCATACGCCTCGTGATCGGACCTGCCCGGCGGAGCACAGTAGCCCGACATGGCCGACGCGGCCACCCCGTGCGCAAGGATGGTGCCCATGAACGCCATCATCTCCGCGCCCGAGCTGGCGAGCGACCTGGCCGGACCGAACCCTCCCGTCGTCCTCGATGTCCGCTGGCAGCTCGGTGGCCCGAGTCTGCGCTCCGATTACGAGAAGGCGCACATTCCAGGGGCCGTTTTTGTCGATCTGGATGCCGAACTCGCAGGTCCGGCGGGGGCCGGTGGCCGTCATCCGCTGCCCGATCCCGAAGTCTTCGGCGCGGCGATGCGTGCCGCCGGCGTCTCGGCGGACCGCGATGTCGTTGTGTACGACGGCGGGCTCGGCTGGGGCGCCGCGCGCGCCTGGTGGCTGCTGGGCTATACGGGTCATCCCTCGGTGCGCGTGCTTGACGGCGGACTCGCCGCCTGGAGCGGGCCGGTGTCGTCGGAGGTCCCGGCGCCCACCCCCGGAGACTTCGTGCCGGCGCCGGGCGCGCGTCCCCTGCTGGACGCGGACGGGGCGGCGGCGCTCGCCCGTACCGGACTGCTGCTCGATGCCAGGGCCGGTGAGCGGTACCGGGGCGAGGTCGAACCGATCGACCCGGTGGGCGGGCACATCCCCGGCGCCGTCTCCGCGCCGACCACCGAGAACGTCAGGGACGACGGACGGTTCCGGCCAGCCGCCGAGCTCGCCGACCGCTTCAAGTCCCTTGGCGCGACCGGTACTCCCGAGGTCGGCGTCTACTGCGGTTCGGGCGTCTCCGGTGCTCACGAGGTGCTGGCACTCGCGGTCGCGGGCATTCCGGCCGCGCTGTACGCGGGTTCCTGGTCGGAGTGGACACAGGACGGCAGCCGGCCGGTCGCGGTGGGACCTGACCCGCAGTAACAGCGAGGGGGCCCGCGTCAGGTCGGCGCGGGCCCCCTCGTCGTACGACTGATCAGTCCTGCTTCTTCCGCCGTGTCCCGAACACGATCTCGTCCCAACTCGGGACCGCCGCACGGCGGCCCGGGCGGACGCCGTCGGCCTCGGCCTGGCGGTCGGTCGAGCCGACGAGGCGGTCGCGGTGGCTGCCGACCGAGCGGGGCATGAGGACGTCCGCGTAGGCGGAACCGGCACCGGCGGAGGCCGCGGGGGCCGGCGGCTCCTCGGCCTCGGGCTCGGTGTCGGGTTCCTCCGTTTCGGGCAGCTCGGTGCCGGTGGGCCGCTCGGGCACCACCATGTCGCCCCGGAAGCTCGGCACCGCCTCCAGGAGGCTGGTGAGCGAGTCCCGCTCGGACTCCTCGACCGGCTCCGGCGACGGCGCGGGCAGACCCGGCCGCTCCGACTGCCGGTCCAGGGCGCGGTCCATCGGGCGGTCCCGGGGCAGCCGCGCGATCCGCGGCACGAACGGGAAGCTCGGCTCGGCGGCCGCCGACAGGTCGTCGGACTCGCCGATCAGTGAGCGTGCTTCGTCGTCGACGGCCTGGACGAGCCGCCGGGGCGGGTCGTACGTCCAGCTCGCCGAATGCGGCTCACCGGCGACCCGGTAGACCAGCAGTACTTCCCAGGTGCCGTCGTCACGACGCCACGAGTCCCACTGGGCGGTGTCCTTCTCGGCGCCGCGCAGCGTCAGCCGCTCCTGCACGGCTTCGCCGAGCTGGGGTCCGGCGTTCTCGCCGGGGCGGCGGACAGGGGTCTTCCTGGCGCGCTCGGCCATGAAGGCACGCTCGGCGAGGACGGGCCCCTCGAAGCGGCGCACACGGTCGACGGGGATTCCGGCGAGCTGTGCGACCTCCTCCGCGGAGGCGCCGGCACGTATACGTGCCTGGATGTCTCGGGGGCGGAGATGGCTCTCCACCTCGATCTCGATCTGGCCGAGGCGGGGACGGTCGCCGCGTACAGCGGCGCGCAGACGCTCGTCAATCGGAAGCGTGTACTCCGTGCTGTCCGCAGCCTTCAGCACCAGCCGTGTGCCGTCGTTAGAGACGGCCACGACACGCAGTTCCGGCATGAGGACCTCCCGGGTGGTGCCTGCCGACGTCACGTGCGTCGCTGCTTCCGCTAGTCGAGTGTGGCCTGCCCGGGTGCAGCCTGCCACAACCCTGCCGAGTTGCCCGGCGTGTCGGGCACGGGCCCGGGATCGCCGTTATGGCACGGTTACCTATTTGCAACGCTAAGTGACGAACTCCATCACCCTGTGCAACGAGCCCCCTCCCGGCGGTCCTGCAAGGCCCCGGACACCCTGGCGGGAGACCGGACCCAGGGCTCGCAAGAGTACTCCATTCGGGCCACTTGCGCGGATCGGCACACCACCCAACTTCGATCAGGGGGTGGTAGTTGGCCGGCGGGGGCGTTGTTTCTGTGACCACGAAAAGTGGCGCACTTCACGTAATCACCGCAAACGGAACTTATCGCTTCGCCTGTCCGTCCCTTTCAGTGTGGTCAGTTGATCAATCGGGTCGGGTCGATCAAGTTCGGGAAAGGCAGGCAAGGTCCGGGCATGCGTGAAAAGCCGGATGTCGGTGGGGAGTCGGGTGTCGATGAGGAGCTCAGCAAGAAGCCACTGGACCTGAGCGTGCCCCAAGTGGCGGGCAGCGCGGTGGCAGCGGTGGTCGCCGCGAAACTCGCCTCCTACTTCGGGGTCTACGGGACGATGCTGGGCGCGGGCCTGGTGAGCGTCGTCGCCACCTGCGGCGGCACGGTCTTCCAGCACTTCTTCAGGCGCACCGGCGAGCAGATACGCGAGGTGACGGTGCAGGCCAGGCCGAGGACTCAGCAGGTCCCGGCCGCGGGGGAGTTCACCGAGGGGACCGTCTACCGCGCGCGGGCCAGGAGCTGGAAGCGGCCGGTGGTCGCGGCGGCGCTCGTCTTCGGCGTCACCATGGCGGGCGTCACCACCTACGAACTGGTGTCGGGCCACAGCTTCAGCGGCGACAGCAGCGGCACGACGGTGGGCGACGCCCTCAAGGGGAGCGGCTCCAACTCCCCGTCGGCGCCGAGTACGCCTCCCGTGTCCAGTACGCCTCCCGCGTCCGGTGCGACGCCCTCGGTCGCCCCCTCCTCCGAGCAGCCGTCCGGCGACAGCAGCACGGGCGCCGCCGAGGGCGGGGACGGCGCCACGACGCCCGCACCGACGCCGAGTTCGAGTGCCACGCCGGAAACCGGGGGCGGCGCACAGCCCTCGGCTCCCAGCGGGACCGCTACGACCCCAGCACCCTCCGCAAGTAGTCGTTCCCAAAGCGCCGATCCGGGTCAAGCCGATCCCGCAGCGCAGTGAACTCATCGAAGCGCGGATAGACGCCGGCGAAGTACTCGGCGTCGCGGGTGTGCACCTTGCCCCAGTGCGGCCGCCCCTCGTGCGCCGTGAGGATCCGCTCGGCGGCGGTGAAATACGCCTGATAGGGGGTGCCCTTGAACATATGGACGGCGATGTACGCGCTCTCCCGCCCCGACGCCGTCGAAAGCGTGATGTCGTCCGCGGGCGCCGTGCGTACCTCGACGGGGAAGCTGACCCGCAGGGAAGACCGGTCGACCATCGTCTTCAGCTCGCGCAGCGTCTCGACGAGGGCCTCGCGCGGAACGGCGTACTCCATCTCCACGAAGCGCACCCGGCGCGGCGAAGTGAAGACCTTGTAGGGAATGTCGGTGTAGGTGCGCGCGGACAGCGCGCGGCTGGAGATCTTCGCGATCGTCGGGATGGTGGCGGGCACCGCGCGGCCGACCAGATTGGCCGCGTGGAAGACGCCGTTGGAGAGGAACTCGTCCTCGATCCAGCCGTTGATCCGCGACACGGGCTTCTCGGGTCCCGCGCTGCGGTTGTTGCGCTTGGTGTTGCAGTTGCCGGTGTGCGGGAACCAGTAGAACTCGAAGTGCTCGTTCTCGGTGAACAGTTCGTCGAAGTCGGCGGTGACCTTGTCGAAGGTCATCGGCTCCTCGCGGGCCGTGAGCAGAAAAACGGGCTCTACGGAGAGAGTGATCGCGGTGATGATCCCCAGGGCGCCGATTCCGATCCGGGCGGCCGCGAAGACTTCGGGGTTCTCCTTCTCGGAGCAGGAGATGACCGAGCCGTCGGCCGTGACCAGCTCAAGGCCCTTGATCTGGGCGGCGATCGAGGCGGAGTCGCGCCCGGTGCCGTGCGTTCCGGTGCTGACCGCGCCGGAAACCGTCTGCTCCATGATGTCGCCCATGTTGGTGAGCGACAGTCCCTCGCGGGCGAGAGCGAGGTTGAGACGCTTGAGCGGGGTGCCCGCCTCCACGGTGACGGTGCCGGCTTCGCGGTCGATCCTGCGGATGCCGGTCAGCAGTTGAGGGCGGATCAGTACGCCGTCGGTCGCGGCGGCGGCCGTGAAGGAGTGCCCGGTGCCGACGGCCTTCACCTTCAGGCCGTCCTCGGCGGCACTGCGCACGGCCGCGGAGAGTTCCTCGACGGAGGCGGGAGTGACCTCTCGTGCCGGACGGGCGGTGACCGTGCCCGCCCAGTTACGCCACGTTCCGCTCTTCCCGTTCGCTGTGCTGCTCATGGGTCCCTCCCTGATGCGGAACCGGCCTGTTCAGCCGGCGATACCCGAGGAAACCGACCGCGACCGCGACGGCCCCGGCCACCGCCGGAACCCCGTACCCGGCCTTCGCACCGGCGGCGTCGATCACCCAGCCGGCCACGGAGGAACCGAGCGCCACCCCGACCGCGAGCCCGGTGCTGATCCAGGTCATGCCCTCGGTCAGTTTCGCGCGTGGTACGTGCTGTTCGATGAGGGACATCGTGGTGATCATCGTGGGAGCGATGGACAGGCCCGCAACGAACAGCGCCACGGCCAGGAACGGCAAGTTTCCGACCAGTAGGAGGGGGATCATACTCACGGCCATCGCACATACGCCCAGCAGCCACCGGCGTTCGGGGGCCCCCTTGAAGTGCAGCAGCCCGAACACCGCTCCCGCCGTACAGGAGCCCGCCGCGTACAGAGCGAGGACGACGCTCGCCGCGGCCTTGTGGCCCTGCTCCTCGGCGAAGGCCACCGTGACCACGTCGACGGCCCCGAAGATCGCTCCGGTCGCCACGAAGGTGACCACCAGAACCTGGAGCCCGGCCGAGGCCATCGCCGAACCGCCCTTGTCGTGCTCGCGCGGATGAGGCACCGGTTCGGTGCCGCGCTGGGCCGTCAGCCAGAAGACGCCGACGGCGAGGAAGCAGGCGGCGAGCAGCGGCCCGGCCTCCGGGAACCACACCGTGGACAGCCCGATGGAGATGATCGGCCCGAAGATGAAGCAGATCTCGTCCACCACGGACTCGAAGGAGTACGCGGTGTGCAGCTGCGGAGTGCCCCGGTAGAGGGCGGCCCAACGGGCCCTGATCATCGCGCCGATGCTCGGTACGCAGCCGATGCCGGCCGAACAGACGAACAGCACCCAGTCCGGCCACCCGAACTTCGCCGCGAGCAGCAGTCCCGCGGCCGCGGACAGCGCGAACAGCGTCACGGGACGCAGCACCCGCCGCTGCCCGTGCCGGTCCACCAGCCGGGAGACCTGCGGGCCCAGCGCCGCGGCGGCCAGCGCCATCGTCGCCGAGAGCGCACCCGCGAGCCCGTACCGCCCGGTGAGCTGGGAGATCATCGTGACCACGCCGATGCCCATCATCGACAGCGGCATCCGGCCGAGGAAGCCCGCGGCGGAGAAGCCCCTGGAGCCGGGGGCGGCGAACAGGGCGCGGTACGGGCTGGGCAAGGCGGAACTCCGGTCGGCTCGGCTCGGCCGCCCGGTCACCACGGGCGGCCTGAACACCGGTAAGGCGTGAATCTGGCCGATACAGCTTACGGGTCAGGTGACCCTAACGCACTCCCACGGACGCTCTTCCGGTGGCCGTTGTCCGCCTGTCACCGACGGATGGCAGGATCGAAGGCATGCCAGACGTGCTCGATGCCACCCCCTACGACGCCCTGCTCCTGCTCTCGTTCGGCGGCCCGGAAGGACCGGACGACGTGGTCCCGTTCCTGGAGAACGTGACACGGGGGCGCGGAATCCCCAAGGAACGGCTCAAGGAGGTGGGTCAGCACTACTTCCTGTTCGGCGGGGTCAGCCCCATCAACGACCAGAACCGCGCCCTGCTCGACGCACTCCGGAAGGACTTCGCCGACCACGGCCTGGACCTGCCCGTCTACTGGGGCAACCGCAACTGGGCCCCGTACCTGACCGACACCCTGCGTGAGCTGGTCGCCGACGGCCGGCGCCGCGTCCTGGTCCTCGCCACCAGCGCGTACGCCTCGTACTCGGGCTGCCGCCAGTACCGCGAGAACCTCGCCGAGGCTCTGGCCACGCTTGAGGCCGAGGGCCTGGACCTGCCGAAGGTCGACAAACTGCGGCACTACTTCAACCACCCCGGCTTCGTACGCCCCATGGTCGACGGCGTGCTGAAGTCCCTGGCCGAGCTCCCCGGGGACGTACGGGAGGGTGCGCACCTCGCCTTCACGACGCACTCGATCCCGGATGCCGCCGCCGACACCTCGGGGCCCGTCGAGGACCACGGCGACGGCGGCGCGTACGTCGAGCAGCATCTGGACGTCGCCCGGCTGATCGTCGACGCCGTGCGCGAGGAGACCGGCATCGACCACCCCTGGCAGCTCGTCTACCAGTCGCGCTCCGGCGCCCCGCACATCCCGTGGCTTGAGCCCGACATCTGCGACCACCTGGAGGAGTCGCACGGCGCCGGTGTCCCGGCCGTCGTGATGGCGCCCATCGGGTTCGTGTCGGACCACATGGAGGTGCTGTACGACCTCGACACGGAGGCCACCGCCAAGGCGGCGGAGCTGGGCCTGCCGGTGCGCCGCTCGGCCACCGTGGGCGCCGACCCGCGGTTCGCCGCGGCGATCCGTGAACTCGTTGTGGAGCGCGCCGCGACCGAGAGCGGACGGCAGGTGACACCCTGCGCCCTGGGTGCTCTCGGCGCGAGTCACGACCTGTGCCCGGCGGGCTGTTGCCCGGCCCGTGCCCCGAAGCCCGCCGCCGCGGGCGCCGACAGCCCGTACGCCTGAGGAGCCCCGTGATCGAGCCCCTGCACACCGCACTGCTCCAGCTCGCCCACCAGGCCGCCCGTAGCGCCGGTGAGCTGCTGCGGGACGGACGTCCGGCGGTCCTCACGGTCGCCGCGACCAAGTCCAGCCCCATCGATGTCGTCACCGAGATGGACATCGCCGCCGAGAAACTGATCACCGACCTGATCACCCAGCACCGCCCCGCCGACGGCTTCCTCGGTGAGGAGGGCGCCGCCACGGAGGGCACCAGCGGCATCCGCTGGGTCATCGACCCGCTCGACGGCACGGTCAACTACCTGTACGGGCTGCCGACCTGGGCGGTGTCCATCGCCGCCGAACAGGACGGCGAGACCGTCGTCGGAGTCGTCGCAGCACCGATGCGCGGCGAGACCTACCACGCGGTACGCGGCCGGGGCGCCCGGGCCACCGGAGCCTGGGTCGGCGAGCGCCGACTGAACTGCCGTCCGTCGCCGTCCCTGGACCAGGCCCTGGTCTCCACCGGCTTCAACTACGTGACCGAGGTCAAGACCCACCAGGCCGACGTCGCCCAGCGGTTGATCCCGCTGCTCCGTGACATCCGGCGCTCCGGCTCGGCGGCGGTCGACCTGTGCGACGTCGCCGCGGGCCGTCTCGACGGCTACTACGAACGGGGGCTCCACCCCTGGGATCTCGCGGCGGGCGACCTGATCGCCCGTGAGGCGGGCGCCCTGACCGGTGGGCGCCCCGGTGAGCGCCCCGGAGGCGATCTGGCGGTGGCCGCCTCCCCGGGCGTCTTCGAGCCCCTCCAGCGGCTCCTGGAGGAGTTCGGCGCCTGGCACGACTGACGGCGCGTACAACTGCGCGGCCGACCGCGCGTACGGAGCGGGCGGAAACGGAGCGGGGCCCCGGCACTGGATCGATGCCGGGGCCCGCTCTCGTACGAAGGAAGATCTGGTGAAGAGCTGAGACGAAGAACTGCAGAGCCGAAATCGGGAACTGATCAGACGCGTGCCGCGCCGACCTGTACACCGTGCTCGGCGGCGAGGCGGTGGAGGTCGTCGAGCTCGGCCTGCTCGACCTCCGCGAGGAAGTCGTCGCCTGTCTCGCGAGCCCGCGTCAGGTCGGACTCGGTAGCCCTTATACGCTGCAGAAGTCCTGCGGTGAATGCGTCCATGCTGCGCCCCCTCGTCCTGGGTCGTGGGTCGGTGGCACGGGGGTGTGCCGTTCGGAAGGGGCGATCACGTCTCCAAGGGGTGCCCAGCGCTGCCCGGCTGGGCGGCGACGGTGCCGGACACCCACGCCCGCTCTGCGGAAAGCGGTTGGACCTACCACAAGGTGGCTTGCCACAAGCAGAGCGTGATCGCGGGATGTAAAGCTGTCGTCCCCCCGCACCCTTCCGTGGAAACCTCAACCGCACGAGAAAATCTGGCATTCCCGCCCGCTCTCCCCGTCTTACAGCCGACTTATGGCCGAAAAGGGCAGGATGGAGGCCTTACCCCACGACAGGCCCTGCCCGCGTGCGCCGAAGAGGCGCTGCGCGAGCGGACAGAGGAAGGACAAGCGACGTGCGCGTACTCGTCGTCGAGGACGAGCAGCTGCTCGCCGATGCGGTGGCCACCGGACTGCGCCGGGAGGCCATGGCCGTCGACGTCGTGTACGACGGCGCGGCCGCCCTGGAGCGCGTCGGAGTCAACGACTACGACGTGGTGGTACTCGACCGCGACCTCCCCCTCGTGCACGGCGACGACGTCTGCCGCAAGATCGTCGAGCTAGGCATGCCCACGCGCGTGCTGATGCTGACCGCTTCCGGCGACGTCAGCGACCGTGTCGAGGGCCTGGAGATCGGCGCGGACGACTACCTCCCCAAGCCGTTCGCGTTCAGCGAGCTGACGGCACGCGTGCGTGCCCTGGGACGTCGTACCAGCCTGCCGCTGCCGCCGGTCCTGGAGCGCGCCGGGATCAAGCTCGACCCCAACCGCCGCGAGGTCTTCCGTGACGGCAAGGAAGTCCAGCTCGCGCCCAAGGAGTTCGCCGTCCTGGAGGTGCTGCTGCGCAGCGAGGGCGCGGTCGTCTCGGCCGAGCAGCTCCTGGAGAAGGCCTGGGACGAGAACACGGACCCGTTCACCAATGTCGTACGGGTCACGGTCATGACCCTGCGCCGCAAGCTCGGCGAGCCCCCCGTGATCGTCACCGTGCCCGGTTCCGGTTACCGGATCTGATCCACCGTGACCACGACCCCCGCGCCTCCCACGGCGCCTCCGAAGCCGACGTGGGACCCCAGACGGGTGGAGACTCCGTTCCCCTGGCTGAGGCCCACCATCCGGATAAGGCTGACGCTGCTGTACGGCGGCATGTTCCTGATCGCCGGCATCATGCTGCTGTCGATCATCTACCTGCTCGCGGCGCAGGCGTTGAACACCGGTGCAGAGCCTCTCTTCAAGATTGTCAGCGGGACCGATATCAAGGTCGCCAGCGACAACTGCCCCGCGGTCAACGCAGGCAACCAGACGCTCGCAGAGTTCAACGCCTCGATCAGCGCCTGCATCGACCACCAGCGCCAGGCAGCCCTGGACAACCTGCTCAGCCGCTCCCTGCTCGCCCTGCTCGGCCTCGCCATCATCGCCTTCGCCTTCGGCTACGCGATGGCGGGCCGGGTGCTCGCGCCGCTCGGCCGGATCACCCGCACCGCGCGCGCGGTGGCGGGCTCGGACCTCTCCCGGCGGATCGAACTGGACGGCCCGGACGACGAGTTGAAGGAGCTGGCGGACACCTTCGACGACATGCTGGAGCGGCTCCAGCGAGCCTTCACCGCGCAGCAGCGCTTCGTGGGCAACGCCTCGCACGAGCTGCGGACGCCGCTGGCGATCAACCGCACGCTTCTCGAGGTGCACCTCTCGGATCCCGCGGCGCCGGCGGAACTGCAACAGCTCGGCAAAACCCTGCTCGCCACCAACGAGCGCAGTGAGCAGCTCGTCGAGGGCCTGCTGCTGCTTGCCCGCAGTGACAACCAGATCGTCGAGCGCAAGCCCGTGGATCTCGCCGAGGTCGCTTCACAGGCCGTCGACCAGGTGCGCGCCGAGGCGGCCGCCAAGGGCGTCGAGATCCGCGCGGAGTGTGCGCCGGCGGTCGTCCAGGGCAACGGCGTCCTCCTTGAGCGGATCGCCCTGAACCTCGTCCAGAACGCCGCCCGGTACAACGTGCCGGAGGACGGCTGGGTCGAGGTCACGACCCAGGTTCAGCACGGTCAGGCGGTCCTGGTGGTGTCGAACACAGGTCCGGTCGTTCCCGCGTACGAGGTCGATAATCTTTTCGAGCCCTTCCGGCGGCTGCGTACAGAGCGCACAGGTAGCGACAAGGGCGTGGGCCTCGGCCTGTCGATCGCCCGGTCGGTGGCCCGTGCGCACCGGGGGCATATCCTCGCTCAGCCGCGCGAAGGAGGTGGGCTCGTGATGCGAGTCACCCTGCCGATCTGAGACCATGTCGCCCACACGCGAGGATGTTCGCTTTGCGCGGAATTTCCTGGGCGCACGTCCGGGAGTCTCGTGTGTGATCGATCACAAGGGCGAATTTCCAGCCATCTACTCTCCGTGATCAAGAAGGCTGCCGCAGAGCCGGGAACATCCGGGTTTTCGGGGGTCCAGATCACGGGAAGTACACGGTGGACGCCTTTGAAGTGCGGCCTTCGGACCGTGTACGGTCCGCATCGCCATCCAAGCCGATCACTCTTGAGGAGTCCGGTTGGGTGTCGATTGAGTAACAGACCTTGATGTGAGGCAAAATCTCCGCCTCGGGTCGGGCACAAGTCCGGCCTCTCACGCGTTACGTGCGCTGAGACACCGCAGACACCCAGAGGGGGAGAGCGACATGGCAACGGATTACGACACCCCACGCAAGACCGACGACGACGTCGATTCGGACAGCCTTGAAGAACTGAAGGCTCGCCGGAACGACAAGTCGACGTCGTCTGTCGACGTGGATGAGTTCGAGGCCGCAGAGGGCCTGGAGCTGCCCGGCGCGGACCTCTCGAACGAGGAGCTGGCCGTCCGGGTCCTGCCCAAGCAGCAGGACGAGTTCACTTGCATGAGCTGCTTCCTGGTGCACCACCGCAGCCAGCTGGCCCGAGAGAAGAACGGCCAGCCGATCTGCCGCGACTGCGACTGAGGCGGGGTCGGCCGTGACTGGCTCGACCCCTCCCTGGAAGCGCCGCTCCTCCGGACGGGGAGCGGACGAAGGGCCGTCAGACGGCCCTGAAGGCGTGCGTGACGACGAGCGGGGCTCTTCCCGACCAGGATCAGCCTCGCTCGACCGGCCGCCCGCCACGGCGTCGGCAGGGGCTTCGGCGCCCACCGGCGAACTGGTGCCCGTGGACACCCCGGCGCCCGCGGCCAAGCGCCGTGCGGCCGCCGTCCGTGACGGCGTCAAGGAAGGCGTTCGCAAGGGCAGAACCAGGGCGAGCGCAGGCCTGTCCTACCTCGCAGACCGCATCATCGACATCGCGCCGCGTATCCCTGTCCGGGACCTCGCGACCCTCCGTCGGCAGTTCCCCGGCCTGACCGCGGAGCAGCTCGCCGACAAGCTCGTCGCGGGCGCGGCCAACGCGACGTCCGCGGTGGGCGCCGGCATCGGCGCGGCCGCCATGCTTCCGGTGCCGCCCGCGATGCCCACGGAGATCGCCGCCGAGATCACCGGCGTCGCCGCGATCGAGCTGAAGCTGATCGCCGAACTGCACGAGGTGTACGGCGTCCGGCCGCCCGGGAACCTGACGCAGCGCAGTACCGGCTATCTGAACTCCTGGTCCACCGAGCGCGGGATCGACGTGACGAAGGTGGCGTCGCTCAACGCCGCGCTGGGCGGCCCCATGAAGCGTCAGCTACGCCAGCAGATCATGAAACGCATGGTCCGGGACCTGCCCAACCTGATGCCGTTCATGGTCGGCGCGGCGGTCGGAGCGGTCATGAACCGCCGCGACACCAGACGCCTCGCGGAGCACATCCGCAAGGACCTGCGTAAGTCCCAGGTGCCGTGGGACGCCCTTCCGGAGCTCCCGCCGCTCGACGCACCCGCCGACCCCCTGCGGATGGGGGAGATCCCCAAGGAGCTCGGGAACTGAGCCCGCCCTGCCTGTCCTGTCCGCCCTGAGGCGACCAGGTCCCTACGCCGTTGCCCGTGCGGCTTCCAGCGCCGCCGCCAGGCGCTCCGGCTCGCGGGTCGACAGGTACAGGTACGGCGTCGGGTCTGCGGGGTCGGTGACCTCGACCTTCAGGGCAGTGGGGATGTAGGCGCGCAGCAGCATGAAGGCACGGGTGTCCGCCTTGAACGTGCGCCAGGCGCGCGCCTCCTCCTGGTCCAGGGTCACGGCATCGCCGAGGGCCGCGACCGGGATCTTCGCGTCGCCCGCGATCAGGGAGTCGCCCACGACCCGGATGCGGATCGAGCCGTACGAACTCGTCACGACCGCCGCGACCGCGGTGCCGCCGACCAGACCGCCCAGCAGCGGCAGCGCACCGAACGGGAGGAAGATCAGGGCCATCGAGACCCCCACCAGGAAGCAGACCAGCCACCAGGTTCGGGGCGCGTTGAGGCGTTCTTCGTAGGGGGTGGCGGAGAGCTGCATGTGGTCAAGCTTGGCACGGGGCGTCTGCCGGCTTGACGCGCGGGTAAGGTCTGCGGCTGTGAGTCGTACTTCCGCAGCTCTGAAGCCTCCCGCCGACGCCGTCATGCCGGTGCGGCACCCCGACGCACCCCCGGCCGGTGAACTCCTCGGCGCGCACTACGGGGAGTGTTTCGGATGCGGCGAGGGACAGACCCATGGGCTGCACCTCGAAGCACGTGCGGGCGAGGGGGTCCGGATCACGGCGGAGTTCACCGTGCGGGCCGCCCACCAGGGTGCCCCCGGTCTCGCGCACGGCGGGGTGCTCGCCACCGCACTCGACGAGACGCTCGGCTCGCTGAACTGGCTGCTGCGGACCATCGCGGTGACGGGACGGCTGGAGACGGACTTCGTACGGCCCGTGCCCGTCGGCACCGTGCTGTACCTGGAGGCTGCGGTCACCGCGGTGGCCGGGCGCAAGATCTACTCGACCGCGACCGGACGGATCGGCGGCCCCGAGGGGCCCGTCGCCGTCCGCGCCGACGCCCTCTTCATCGAGGTGAAGGTCGACCACTTCATCGACAACGGCCGCCAGGAGGAGATCCAGGTGGCCATGAACGACCCCGACCAGGCCCGGCGCGCACGCGCCTTCGAGGTGAACCCGTGACCCGTAACCCAGTGGACGTGCTGATCAGGCGCGTCGACCCGGAAGTCCCGCTTCCCGAGTACGCGCACCCCGGTGACGCGGGAGCGGATCTGCGTACCACCGAGAGATGTGAACTGGAACCGGGTGAACGAGTCGTTCTGCCCACGGGAGTGTCTGTCGCGCTGCCCGAGGGGTACGCGGCCTTCGTACACCCCCGTTCCGGGCTGGCCGCCCGCTGCGGTGTCGCCCTCGTGAATGCCCCGGGGACGGTGGATGCCGGGTACCGTGGGGAGATCAAGGTGATCGTGGTGAATCTCGACCCGCGCGAGTCAGTGCGGTTCGAGCGCTTCGACCGGATTGCCCAACTGGTCGTCCAGCAGGTCGAGAAGGTCCGCTTCCAGGAGGTCGCGGAGCTTCCCGACTCGGTGCGGGCCGCAGGGGGCTTCGGGTCCACCGGCGGTCATGCCGCCGTGGGCGGCGGGGCGGGTGGGAATCGATACGCTTCGGTCGTATCCGACCGGGAAGGACAGTGACGTGTTCGGACGTCGCAAGAAGGGCAGTGCCGCCGAGGACGCGGCGGGCGAGGCCGAGCAGGTCGTCGACGACGTCGACACTGAGGCGGACGGGACGGACCGGGAGCGGGTGAGGCTCGAGCCCGAGCCGCGGCCCGACGGACCCTGGGACGACTCGGAGGTGCGCGACCCCGCCGAGGGCCGTGTCGACCTGGGCGGCATTCTGGTGCCCGGAGTCGACGGCATGGAGCTGCGGGTGGAGGTCGCGGGCGACGCGATCGTCGCGGCCACCGTCGTCCTGAAGGACAGTGCCATCCAGTTGCAGGCCTTCGCCGCTCCCAAGCGTGAGGGCATCTGGGGCGAGGTGCGTGAGGAGATCGCCTCCGGCATCACCCAGCAGGGCGGTGTCATCGACGAGGTCGAGGGCCCGCTGGGCTGGGAGCTGCGCGCGCAGGTTCCGGTGCAGCTGCCGGACGGCACGGGCGGTTTCCAGGTCGTACGGTTCGTCGGCGTGGACGGCCCCCGTTGGTTCCTGCGCGGAGTGATCTCCGGACAGGGCGCGGTACAGCCACAGGCCGCGGGTCTGCTTGAGCAGATCTTCCGGGACACGGTCGTCGTGCGTGGTGAGGGTCCGATGGCCCCCCGCGACCCGATCGTCCTGAAGCTGCCGAACGACGCGCAGATGGTGCCCGAGGGTGTCCAGCAGGAGGAGCAGGCCGGGTCCCGCTTCTCCGGCGGCATGGGGCAGTTGCAGCGCGGACCGGAGACCACCGAGGTTCGCTAGCCACTTTCGGCATACGAGTCGGGCCGTATCCCCAGCAGGGGGTGCGGCCCTTTCGTATGCCCGAGCCCTCCTCACCGAAGGGCGGTTGAGCTGCAGGTGCTTCGGCAGGTCTTGACGGAAAGTTGGTCTGGACCTATGGTCCCGGCCAACGCGTGTGTTCAGTCCCCAGTGTGTCGTTCACATATGAGAACGGATCCCGTCACATGCCTGAAACCCCCACAGTCCGTCTCCGCAGACGCCGCCCGGCCTTCCTCGTCACCGTCGCCACGACCGCCGCCCTGGTCGCCGCGCTCCTCTCCCTGCCCGGCACCCAGCAGAAGGCCGAAGCCGCGCCCGCCACCTTCGTGCATCCCGGAGTCGGCGTCTCCAGGGGGCAGCTGGACTTCGCCCGCACCCAGGTACTCGCCGGCGCCCAGCCCTGGAAGGCCGCGTACGACCAGATGCTGGCGAGCAAGTACGCCTCGCTGACGCGCACCCCCCTTCCGCGCTCGGTCGTCGAGTGCGGCTCGTACTCGAACCCCAACAACGGCTGCACGGACGAGCGTGAGGACGCGATAGCCGCGTACACGACGGCTCTCGCCTGGTACATCACCCGCGATGTCCGCTACGCGCAGAAGTCCATCCAGCTGATGGACGCCTGGTCGGCCACGATCACCGACCACACCAACAGCAACGCGCCTCTGCAGACCGGCTGGGCCGGCTCCTCGTGGACCAAGGCCGCCGAGATCATCAAGTACACGTACACCAGCACCTGGACCAACTCCGCGCGCTTCGGGACCATGCTGCGCAACGTCTACCTGCCCGAGATCATCAACGGCTCCAATTCCAACGGGAACTGGGAGCTGACGATGATGGAGGCCGCCATCGGCATCTCCGTCTTCCTCGAGGACAAGGCGGTGTGGGACTCCGCCATGGCGAAGTTCCGTACGCGTACGGCCGCCTACATCTACCTCTCCTCCGACGGCGCCGTACCGAAGACCGTGCCGAGCCAGAACCTCGACACCACGGCCAAGATCGTCGCCTACTGGCAGGGGCAGTCGACCTTCACCACCGGCCTCAGCCAGGAGACGTGCCGCGACTTCGTGCACACCGGGTACGGCATCTCCTCCATCTCGCACGTCGCGGAGACCAGTCGTATCCAGGGCATCGACCTGTACACCACCGACGTGGGTGAGCGGCTGCGTCAGGCGCTCGGCTTCCACGCCAAGTACCAGCTGGGCGAGGCGGTGCCGAGTTCGCTGTGCGGTGGGTCCCTCACTCTCGGGCTCGGACCGGTCACCGAGGTCGGCTACAACGCCATGCACAACCGCCTCGGCTATGGCATGACCAACACCCAGAACCTGACCCTGCAGAGCCGCCCGGCCGGCACCAACAACCTGTTCGTGGCCTGGGAGACCCTGACCCAGGGGGACAACCTCAGCTGATGCACGGGGACGACCTCAGCTGAACCGTCCCGCGGCCGGGTGCCCACCAGCGACACGGGTGCCCGGCCATCAGGGTTGCGTCAAAACGCCCGCCGTCCAGCCTCCCGTCCCTTTTGCCGGGATTATTGGCCGTAAGGTCGACGCTGCGTACACAGCGGTGACGGGAAGACAATAGGGGCCATGGGACGCGGCAAGCTTCGGATCTACCTGGGCGCGGCGCCGGGCGTCGGCAAGACGTACGCGATGCTCTCCGAGGCGCACCGGCGCGTCGAGCGGGGCACCGACTGTGTGGTCGCGTTCGTCGAGCACCACCATCGCGCGCGTACCGAGGTGATGCTGCACGGCCTGGAGCAGGTCCCGCGCACGGAACTGGAGTACCGAGGCTCCGTCTTCACCGAGATGGACGTGGACGCCGTACTGGCCCGGCACCCCCAGGTCGCCCTCGTCGACGAGCTTGCCCACACCAACGTCCCCGGCTCGCGTAACGCCAAGCGCTGGCAGGACGTGCAGGAGCTGCTCGCGGCCGGGATCGACGTCGTCTCGACGGTCAACATCCAGCATCTCGAGTCGCTGGGCGATGTGGTGGAGTCGATCACGGGTGTACGGCAGCGGGAAACCGTTCCGGACGAGGTGGTCCGGCGGGCGGATCAGATAGAGCTGATCGACATGTCGCCCCAGGCGCTGCGGCGGCGGATGGCGCACGGAAACATCTACAAGTCCGACAAGGTCGACGCGGCGCTGTCGAACTACTTCCGTCCCGGCAATCTCACCGCTCTGCGCGAACTGGCGCTGCTCTGGGTGGCGGACCGGGTCGACGAGTACCTCACCGAGTACCGCACTGATCACAGCGTGAAGAAGATCTGGGGTTCGAGGGAGCGGATCGTGGTGGGGCTGACGGGCGGTCCGGAGGGGCGGACCCTGATCCGGCGTGCGGCACGCCTCGCGGAGAAGGGAGCGGGCGGCGAGGTGCTGGCCGTGTACATCGCCCGCAGCGACGGGCTGACCTCCGCCTCGCCCAAGGAGCTGGCCGTCCAGCGCACTCTGGCCGAGGATCTCGGCGGCACCTTCCACCACGTGGTCGGGGACGACATCCCCGCCGCCCTGCTGGACTTCGCGCGGGGCGTCAACGCCACGCAGATCGTGCTCGGCTCCTCACGCCGAAAGACCTGGCAGTACGTGTTCGGGCCGGGCGTCGGCGCCACGGTCGCCCGCGAATCGGGCTCCGACCTGGACGTGCACATCGTCACGCACGACGAGGCGGGCAAGGGGCGGGGGTTGCCGGTGGCGCGCGGCGCGAGGCTGGGGCGTTCCCGGATCATCTGGGGCTGGCTCGTCGGCGTGGCCGGTCCGGTGGTCCTCGCGCTCTTCCTGAACACGGTGGATCTGGGCCTCGCCAACGACATGCTGTTGTTCCTGGCGTTGACGGTGGGGGCGGCTCTGCTCGGCGGCCTGTATCCGGCGCTCGCCTCGGCGGCCCTGGGTTCCCTGCTGCTGAACTACTACTACACGCCCCCGCTGCACCGGCTGACGATCGCCGATCCGAAGAACATCGTGGCCATCACGATCTTCTTCGGGGTCGCCGTGTCAGTGGCGTCGGTGGTGGATCTGGCGGCCCGGCGCACGCACCAGGCGGCCCGTCTGCGTGCCGAGTCGGAGATTCTCTCGTTCCTGGCGGGCAGTGTGCTGCGGGGCGAGAACAGCCTGGAGGCGCTGTTGGAGCGAGTCCGGGAGACGTTCGGGATGGAGTCGGTGGCGCTGCTGGAGCGGGAGAGTGACGTCGATCCGTGGACCTGCGCGGGGAGCGTGGGCCCGAGGCCGTGCGTGCGCCCCGAGGAGGCGGACGTGGACATCCCGGTGGGCGACCACCTGGCGCTCGCGCTGTCCGGGCGGGTACTGCCGGCCTCGGACCGCCGGGTCCTGGCTGCCTTCGCCGCGCAGGCCGCGGTGGTCCTGGACAGGCAGCGTCTTCAGCACGAGGCCGACCAGGCCAAGGAGCTGGCCGAGGGCAACCGCATCCGCACGGCCTTGCTGGCGGCGGTGAGCCACGACCTCCGTACTCCCCTGGCCGGGATCAAGGCGGCGGTCTCCTCCCTGCGGTCGGACGACGTGGCCTGGTCGGAGGAGGATGAGGCGGAACTCCTCATGGGCATCGAGGACGGCGCGGACCGCCTCGACCACCTGGTGGGCAACCTGCTGGACATGTCCCGTCTCCAGACCGGCACGGTCTCTCCGCTGGTCCGCGAGATCGACCTCGACGAGGTGGTCCCGATGGCGCTCGGCGGCGTACCCGAGGACAGCGTCGAGCTGGACATCCCGGAGAGCCTGCCGATGATCGCCGTCGACGCGGGGCTGCTGGAGCGGGCTGTCGCCAACCTCGTCGAGAACGCCGTCAAGTACAGTCCCGCCGACGAACTCGTCCTGGTGTCGGCGAGCGCCATGGCCGACCGGGTGGAGATGCGGGTCGTGGACCGCGGCCCGGGCGTCCCCGACGAGGCCAAGGACCGCATCTTCGAGCCCTTCCAGCGCTACGGCGACGCCCCGCGCGGCGCCGGTGTGGGCCTCGGCCTCGCCGTCGCCCGCGGCTTCGCGGAGGCGATGGGCGGCACACTGAACGCCGAGGACACCCCCGGCGGCGGACTCACCATGGTGCTCACACTCCGGGCGGTGCCCGGCCGCCCCGACCTGAGCACCGCTGTGTCAACACCTGCGTCAACACCAGCAGCAGCAGCGAATGCATCAGCACCGGCAGCAGATGCGTCAGCACCAGCGACAGATGCGTCGGTACCACCAGATGCGTCGGCACCATCAGCAGAAAGGCAGGCCTCATGACCCGGGTCCTCGTGGTCGATGACGAGCCCCAGATCACGCGAGCCCTCGTCATCAACCTGAAGGCACGCAAGTACGAGGTCGACGCGGCCCCCGACGGCGCCACCGCGCTCCAGCTCGCCGCCGCCCGGCACCCCGACGTCATCGTGCTCGACCTCGGCCTGCCCGACATGGACGGCGTCGAGGTGATCAGGGGGCTGCGCGGCTGGACCCGGGTGCCCATCCTGGTGCTCTCCGCCCGGCACTCCTCCGACGAGAAGGTCGAGGCGCTCGACGCGGGCGCCGACGACTACGTCACCAAGCCCTTCGGCATGGACGAGCTGCTGGCCCGGCTGCGCGCCGCCGTCCGCCGCGCGGAGCCCACCGGGGGCGGCGAGGACGACGTGATCGTCGAGACCGAGGACTTCACCGTCGACCTGGCCGCCAAGAAGGTCAACCGCGACGGTCGCGATGTGCGCCTGACCCCCACGGAGTGGCACCTCCTGGAGGTCCTGGTGCGCAACACCGGCCGCCTGGTCAGCCAGAAGCAGCTGCTCCAGGAGGTCTGGGGGCCGTCGTACGGCACGGAGACGAACTACCTGCGGGTCTACATGGCGCAGCTGCGCCGCAAGCTGGAGGTGGACCCCTCGCACCCGCGGCACTTCATCACGGAGCCGGGGATGGGATACCGGTTCGAACGCTGACCCTCGGGGGTACGGTCGAACCCCGGCCCTCGGGATGCGTTCGAACGCCGACCCTCGTGGGTACGAGGCCTTCAGCGCCCCCGGTACGCTTTCGGTATGAGTGCTGTTCCGCGTTCCGAAAAGTCTGTGGGCCGGTTCCGGCGCATGCTGGACAGGCTCTCCTCGTCCCAGGAGGACCTGGAGTCCGAGGAGCTGCGCGAGGACTCCGAGACCGCGGGCTGCACGCGTATCGGCGACTGCCACGACCGGCAGATCGTGACGGTTACTGGTACCTTGCGCACGGTCACTCTGCGTCCGCGCGCCGGAGTCCCGGCCCTGGAGGCCGAGCTGTTCGACGGCTCGGCGGCCCTGGACGTGGTGTGGCTCGGACGGCGCTCCATCGTGGGCATCGAGCCAGGGCGCAAACTCATCGCATCGGGCCGCGTCTCCATGAGCCGGGGCCGTAGGGTGCTGTTCAACCCGAAGTACGAACTCAGACCGCGTGGACGGGAGTAGCCGGTGACGTCGCTCGACAAGCCGACCGAAGACCCCCAGCAGGACTCGAGGGCGGTGACGGAGGCCGCGCTCTTCGAGGCGTTCGGCGGTGTGCGGGGCATGGTCGAGACCGTCGTGCCCGGCCTCCTCTTCGTCACCATCTTCACGATCAACAAGGACCTGCATTCGGCGGCCATCGCAGCCCTCGCCATGTCCGTGCTGCTCGTCGTGGTCCGCCTGGCCATGAAGGACACCGTCAAGCACGCCTTCAGCGGCGTCTTCGGCGTCGCCTTCGGCGTGGTCTTCGCGATGATGACGGGCAACGCGAAGGACTTCTACCTGCCGGGCATGCTCTACACGCTCGGCCTGGCCCTCGCCTACATCGTCACCACCCTCGCGGGCGTCCCCCTGATCGGCCTGATGCTCGGCCCGGTCTTCAAGGAGAACCTCTCCTGGCGCACCCGCAACCCCGGCCGCAAGAAGGCGTACGCGAAGGCCAGTTGGGCCTGGGGACTGATCCTGCTGGCCAAGTGCGCCATCCTCTTCCCGCTCTACTGGTGGGGCGACACCACCCAGTTCGGCTGGGTCCTGATCGCCCTGAAGATCCCGCCCTTCCTGCTCGCCGTCTGGCTCACCTGGGTCTTCCTCGCGAAGGCGCCGGCGCCGATCGACGTGTTCGCCGAGATGGAGGCCGAGGAGAAGGCGGAGAACGAGCGCAAGGCCGCACTGGCACAGGAGCGCGGCGACACCGCGCCGACCAGCCACCGCCGGGAGGCGTGAGCACTTCCGCCGGTACGAGGATTCAGCCGGTACGAGGATTTCAGCCGGTACGAGGATGGGGGCGCCCGGAGATCTCCGGGCGCCCCCATCCTCGTACCGGACAGGTCCTAGCTGCTCGCGTCCTCGCGGCGCACCGAGAGCAGGTCCTCCAGCTGCTCCTCGCGGGCCTGTGCGGCCACGAAGAGGAGTTCGTCGCCGGCCTCCAGGGAGTCCTCCCGGGAAGGGGTCAGGACGCGGGTGCCGCGGATGATGGTGACCAGGGACGTGTCCTCGGGCCATTCCACGTCGCCGACCTGGGTGCCGGCCAGGGCGGACTCCGGCGGCAGGGTCAGCTCGACGAGGTTGGCGTCGCCGTGGCTGAAGCGGAGCAGGCGGACCAGGTCGCCGACGCTGACGGCCTCCTCGACCAGCGCCGACATCAGGCGCGGGGTGGAGACGGCGACGTCGACGCCCCAGGACTCGTTGAACAGCCACTCGTTCTTGGGGTTGTTGACGCGGGCGACGACCCGCGGGACTCCGTACTCGGTCTTCGCGAGCAGTGAGACGACGAGGTTGACCTTGTCGTCGCCGGTGGCCGCGATGACCACATTGCAGCGCTGGAGCGCGGCCTCGTCCAGGGAGGTGATCTCGCAGGCGTCGGCGAGCAGCCACTCCGCCTGCGGGACGCGCTCGACCGAGATGGCGGTGGGCGCCTTGTCGATCAGTAGGACCTCGTGACCGTTCTCCAGGAGTTCGCCCGCGATCGAGCGGCCCACGGCGCCGGCCCCGGCAATGGCGACTCTCATGAGTGACCGGCTTCCTCTTCAGGGCCCTTGGCGAAGGACGCCTCGACCTTGTCCACGTCGAAGGTGCGCATCATCACGTGCACCAGGTCGCCTTCTTGCAGGACCGTCTGCGAGCTGGGCAGCACCGCTTCGCCCAGTCGGGTGAGGAAGGCCACGCGTACGCCGGTCTCGTCCTGGAGCCGGCTGATCTTGTGACCGACCCAGGCGGTGGATGCGTGCACCTCGGCGAGCTGTACGCCGCCGGTCGGGTCGCGCCACAGCGGCTCGGCGCCCGAGGGCAGCAGTCGGCGGAGCATCTGGTCGGCCGTCCAGCGGACGGTGGCGACGGTCGGGATGCCCAGGCGTTGGTAGACCTCGGCTCGGCGCGGGTCGTAGATGCGCGCCGCCACGTTCTCGATGCTGAACATCTCGCGGGCCACCCGGGCGGCGATGATGTTCGAGTTGTCACCGCTGGAGACCGCGGCGAAGGCTCCGGCCTCCTCGATCCCCGCCTCGCGCAGCGTGTCCTGGTCGAAGCCGACTCCGGTGACGCGACGGCCGCCGAACCCGGAGCCCAGTCGTCGGAAGGCGGTGGGGTCCTGGTCGATCACGGCGACCGTGTGCCCCTGTTGCTCCAGGGTCCGGGCAAGAGCGGAACCGACTCTTCCGCAGCCCATGATGACAATATGCACGGCCTTACCCCGCACTCCCCGCTAGGCCTTTGACCTGCGTAAATGTCCTGCTCATAGCTCTCTCTCGGCTCGCCGGGCAACACGCTGCGGTCAGTTTTCGGCCACTGGGCAACATCATGCCGGTGAATCCTGATGGTGATCCCGCGCAGGTGTGAGCCGTCTGCATCGCTTGTCAGCCTCCACCGTAGCGGCAAAGCCGTACGGATCGACGGGGGGTCGTGGCCTGGGAGTGCGCCCAGGTGATCTGGGTCACGCCGGCCTCGCGCCAGGTAACTGACCGGAAGCCGTCAGTCGACATCTGTCGGCGGCGACGTACTCGGAGCGGTGCTGCGGCCGACCGGAGGTGCGGAGGCGCGGAGGCGCGGAGGCGCGGGGATCAGCGGCGGTTGATGCTGCGGACGCTCAGAAGGGTCAGGATTCCGAGGCCGATGAGCCCGGCGGTCGCGCCGATGAACTCCGCGGTGGTGTGCATGGAACCTCCATAAGCGGGCAAGTGTGGATGTTTTTCATATAGGCATGCGGATCTGCGTGACTGCGGAATCCGCAACGTGGCATGCACCCGTTTTCACTCGGAGGGCAGATGTCGTGCGGCGGGTGGGCGGCCTCCCGTTCGAACGCTTACGATCCTCTGCGTGTCCAAACTGACCGACGTGCCCAAACGGATCCTCATCGGGCGCGCACTGCGCAGTGACCGGCTCGGAGAAACGCTCCTGCCGAAGCGCATCGCACTCCCCGTCTTCGCATCCGACCCGCTCTCCTCCGTGGCCTACGCACCCGGAGAAGTGCTCCTGGTCCTCTCCATCGCGGGCGTGTCGGCCTACCACTTCAGCCCGTGGATCGCGGTCGCGGTCGTGGTGCTGATGTTCACCGTGGTCGCCTCCTACCGGCAGAACGTGCATGCCTACCCGAGCGGTGGCGGCGACTACGAGGTCGCCAACACCAACCTCGGCCCCCGTGCCGGCCTCACCGTCGCCAGCGCGCTGCTCGTCGACTACGTCCTCACCGTCGCCGTGTCGATCGCCTCCGGCATCGAGAACCTCGGCTCGGCGATCCCGTTCGTGATCGAGCACAAGGTGCTGTGCGCGGTCGGCGTCATCGTGCTGCTCACGCTGATGAACCTGCGCGGAGTGAAGGAGTCGGGCAAACTCTTCGCGATTCCGACCTACGTCTTCGTGGCGGGCGTCTTCATCATGATCGCGTGGGGTTCGTTCCGTGGACTCGTCCTTGGCGACACCATGAAGGCGCCGACCGCCGACTTCCACATCGAGGCCGAGCACCAGGGACTCGCCGGCTTCGCCCTCGTCTTCCTGCTGCTGCGCGCCTTCTCCTCCGGCTGCGCCGCGCTCACCGGCGTCGAGGCGATCTCCAACGGCGTCCCGGCCTTCCGCAAGCCCAAATCGAAGAACGCCGCGACCACCCTCGCGGCGATGGGCCTGCTCGCCGTCACGATGTTCTGCGGCATCATCGGCCTGGCCATGGTGACTAAGGTGCGGATGGCCGAGAACCCGGCCGTCGACCTGATCCACAACGGTGTCGCGGTCGGCTCCGGCTACATCCAGAACCCGGTGATCTCGCAGGTCGCCGAGGCGGTCTTCGGCAAGGGCAGCTTCCCGTTCGTCGTACTCGCCGCCGCCACCGCGCTGGTCCTGTTCCTCGCCGCCAACACCGCGTACAACGGCTTCCCGCTGCTCGGCTCGATCCTCGCCCAGGACCGCTACCTCCCGCGCCAGTTGCACACCCGTGGCGACCGCCTCGCCTTCTCCAACGGCATCGTGCTGCTGGCGCTCGCGGCCGCGCTGCTCGTCTGGGTCTACGGGGCGGACTCGACCAAACTCATCCAGCTCTACATCGTCGGTGTCTTCGTCTCCTTCACGCTCAGCCAGACCGGCATGGTCCGGCACTGGAACCGTCATCTGCGCACCGAGAAGGACCAGGCCAAGCGCCGCCACATGATCCGCTCCCGGGCGATCAACACCTTCGGAGCCTTCTTCACCGGGCTGGTGCTGGTCGTCGTACTCGTCACGAAGTTCACCCACGGCGCCTGGGTCGCGCTGCTCGGCATGGTGATCTTCTACGCGACGATGAGCGCGATCCGCAGGCACTACGACCGGGTGGCCGAGGAACTGGCCGCGCCCGACGGGCCGTCCGACGACAGCGTCCGCCCCTCCCGCGTCCACTCCGTCGTCCTGATCTCCAAGATCCACCGCCCCTCGCTGCGGGCCCTCGCGTACGCCAAGCTGATGCGCTCCGACACTCTGGAGGCGCTCAGCGTCAATGTCGACCCGGTCGAGACGAAGGCGCTGCGCGAGGAGTGGGAGCGGCGCGGCATCGACGTACCGCTGAAGGTCCTGGATTCGCCTTACCGCGAGATCACGCGGCCGGTCATCGAGTACGTGAAGGGGCTGCGGCGCGAGTCCCCGCGCGACGCGGTGTCCGTGATCATCCCCGAGTACGTGGTCGGCCACTGGTACGAGCAGCTGCTGCACAACCAGAGCGCGCTCAGGCTGAAGGGCCGGCTGCTGTTCACGCCGGGCGTCATGGTGACGTCGGTGCCCTACCAGCTGGAGTCCTCCGAGGTCGCGCGGAAGCGGGCCCGTAAGCGGCAGGACTGGAACGCGCCGGGGGCGGTGCGGCGTGGTCCGGCCCAGGACCGCCCGAAGGAGCCGTCGGGGCCGACGAAGAGCTGACGCCCCTCGGGCGTGACGCCCTCTGGCCGTGACGCCTCTCTGCCGTGATGCCGCCTCTCTGGCCGTGTACCTCTCTGCCTTGATGCCCCTCGGCTTCGTGGTGAGCGGCCGGGCGGTGGCCACGTAGACTGGTGGGCTGTTGTCCGGCCGTTCTCCCTTTCCGCAGCGTTTTTCCGCACCCTTTCGCATCTCTTTCGCATCTGGAGTCACCCCGCCATGCAGGCAGAACCGAAGAAATCGCTGGTGGGGGAGGAGTACGAGGTCGAGATCGGTCCTGTCGCCCACGGCGGGCACTGCATCGCCCGTACGGCCGAGGGACAGGTCCTCTTCGTCCGGCACACCCTGCCCGGCGAGCGGGTCCTGGCGCGGGTGACCGAGGGCGAGGAAGGCGCGCGGTTCCTGCGCGCCGACGCCGTCACCGTGCTCGAACCGTCCAAGGACCGCGTGGCGGCCCCCTGTCCGTACGCCGGTCCCGGCCGCTGCGGCGGCTGCGACTGGCAGCACGCCAAGCCGGGCGCTCAGCGACGGCTCAAGGGCGAGGTCATCACCGAGCAACTGCAGCGGCTCGCCGGCCTCACTCCGGAGGAGGCCGGCTGGGACGGCACGGTGATGCCCGCCGAGGGCGACAAGCTGCCGGCGGGTGAGGTCCCGGCCTGGCGCACGCGCGTGCAGTACGCCGTCGATCCGGACGGCAACGCGGGGCTGCGCCGCCACCGCTCGCACGAGGTCGAGCCGATCGCGCACTGCATGATCGCAGCCGAAGGGGTCAGCGAGCTCGGTGTCGAGGAGCGTGACTGGTCCGGCATGGTCTCGGTCGACGCGATCGCAGCGACGGGCTCCCAGGACCGCATGGTGATCCTCGAACCCAGGCCCGGCGCCCGGCTGCCCCTCGTCGAGCTCGACAAGCCCGTCTCCGTCATGCGCGTCGAGGAGCACGACGGCGGCATCCACCGCGTCCACGGCCGCGCCTTCGTCCGCGAGCGCGCCGACGGCCGTACGTACCGTGTCGGCAGCGGCGGCTTCTGGCAGGTCCACCCGCAGGCCGCGGACACCCTGGTCAAGGCCGTCATGCAGGGCCTGATGCCGCGCAAGGGCGAGATGGCGCTCGACCTGTACTGCGGCGTCGGCCTCTTCGCCGGCGCCCTCGCCGACCGTCTCGGCGACAAGGGCGCGGTCCTCGGCATCGAGTCCGGCAAGCGCGCGGTCGAGGACGCCCGTCACAACCTCGCCGCCTTCGACCGCGTCCGCATCGAACAGGGCAAGGTCGAAGCCGTCCTCCCGCGCACCGGAATCACCGAGGTCGACCTGATCGTCCTCGACCCGCCGCGCTCCGGCGCCGGCAAGAAGACCGTCGAGCACCTCGCGTCGCTGGACGCCCGCCGCATCGCGTACGTCGCCTGCGACCCGGCGGCACTCGCGCGCGACCTGGGGTATTTCCGGGACGGCGGCTACAAGGTGCGGACGCTGCGGGCGTTCGATCTGTTTCCGATGACTCATCACGTGGAGTGCGTGGCGATTCTGGAGCCGGTGGCCAAGGGCGTCTGACCTGCAGGTTCTGGGTAATGGCTCCTGAGTTCCCACACCTCGACAGTGCATGTCTGTCGCCGCTGCCTCTGCTTGTGGTCTGGTCCAGGCTGACGTCCATAGCCGTGGCCGCTGGGCTTGCGGGGCGTCAGACGGTGGTGGCCGGGGGGATCCACCGGTGGGTGCGGGGCACCGCGCTGGTGATGCCGTAGTCCTTCTTGAGGGTTTCGGGGATCGCGTAGTGCATGACGCGTCCACGGGTGAGGGAGGACAGCTCGAGGACCGTGGTGAGGTGGCCGAGGCGGTCCAGGGCCCAGGCGCCGAGTGGAGAGCGGTCCTCGACCGTCTCCAGGACGCCGAGGAGGTGGGGCACGGCCTTGACGACGGTGTCCCACGATGTGCGCGGGACGTGGAGCCAGTCGGCGCAGGTGTCGCCGATGAGGTGGCGGATGAGGGCGGAGACGATGGGATCGAAGAAGGTGCCGGGCACTACCTCCTCGTAGAGGTCGATCAGCTGCCGGGTCAGATGCGTGCCCTCCTCGGAGGGGCCCATGTGCCGGACCATGTACAGGTCGATGAACTGGCGGGCCTCGTCGAGGGTTCGGGGGACGGCGTCCTGGTCGACGCCGAGCATGGCGCCGACGACGCGCCACGCGTAGTAGTAGGCTTCCGCGCCCTCCGTCGACATGTGGATGCCGAGGCGGTGCAGGCTGTCCAGGACGAGCAGGGAGAAGAACATCTGCCCGCCGATCATGTCCTCCTGGCAGATCGGTGTTCCGTAGGTCGCGGTGTCCCAGCGGTTCTCGCGGGCGAGGTGGTGGCGGATGGAGGCGTGCAGGAGGCGGACCTTCTGGGCGGCGGGGATGAACCGGCTGCCGGCCTCGAAGGCGTCGGGCTGCATCAGGTGGACGGTGAACTGGCCGGTCTCCGCCATCCGTTTGGACGGGTACTGCATTCCGTGGGTGGCCGACAGCAGCTTCGCCACGTGCGGGACGAGGTAGCAGGCGGGCATGGCGGCGAAGGACAGCGCGGTGGAGATGTGCACGTTGTTGTCGATGAAGAACAGCCGGGCCTTCTCCATCTCCGCCCAGTCCACCCAGGCGGGTGGGGTGCGGGTGGCTTCCAGGTACTCGCGTGCGACGTCGGGCAGTCCGTCCGGCAGGGGAGCGCCGGCGGTGGAGACGTAGCGCATCAGGGTGTTGAACTTGCCCACCTCTCCCCGTTCGAAGAGCTCGGCGACGGTGGCATCGGCGAGTTCGTCGCCGGCCCGCCGCAGGGCGTTCATCGATGCGTCGGTGTAGGTCATGGCAGGGTTCCTCATCTTCCTCGGCGGCGTCCGCGACAGACGGGAGAGGCGCCCGCCCGGGAGCGCACGGGCTCGCGCAGATGCAGCGGTCATGGCAGGTGTGCTGATCGCTCGCGCCGGATGCGAGCGGTCAGGACAGGCGTACTGCCGCGGAATGCGCCAGCGCGGTCAGTCCGATGGCGGCGTGCGCCGGTAGATCCAGTTCGTGGAGGGCACCGAGAGCCTCCTCGACCCGTGCCCTGATCATGTCCTCGATGCGGTCGGGCGCCCTCAGCCGGTTCATCAACTCGCGCACCGCGTCCAGGCCTTCCCTGTCCAGGTCGCCCCGGCCCAGTAGGGAGTTCAACAGCTCGCGCTCCGCGTCGTCGGCGAGACGCCAGGTCTCTGCCAGCAGCGCGGTGGGCCGGCGACCGCGCACATCGTCGGCATTGGCCTTGCCGGTGTGCTCGGGGTCTCCGAACAGCCCGAGCAGATCGTCCCGGAGCTGGAACGCCTCGCCCAGCGGCAGCCCGTAAGCGGAGTAGCCCTCGCGCAGCCGCGCGCCCGCCCCGGCCAGTGCACCACCGATCAACAGGGGCTGTTCGACGGTGTACTTGGCGGTCTTGTACCGGATCACCTTCAGCGACGCCTCGGTGTCCGGGCCGACTCCGGTGCGCAGGATCTCCAGACACTCGCCCGCGATCAGCTCGCGGGCCATCACCGCCCACAACGGGCGGGCCCGGACGAGATACGCGGAAGGCAGACCGCTGGTGGCGAACAACTGCCCGGCCAGCGCCATCAGCAGGTCTCCCACCAGCATCGCCAACGACCGCGCGGCGGCATCGGCGTCCGGACGAGCCCCTACGGCTCCGCGCAGGGCGACGTGGGTTGTGGGCCGCCCATGCCGCAGCGGACTGTCGTCGATGAGGTCGTCGTGCACGACCGCTGCGGCGTGCACCAGTTCCATGGACGCCGCCGCCCGCAGCAGCGCGTCGCTGTCCGGTTGTCCCACCGCACGCCAGCCCCAGTAGCAGAACGCCGCCCGTAGCCGCTTGCCGTCCGCGACCGCCGCCTCCAGCCTCTCGGCCACCGTGCCGAGCAGCGGATCGATTACCGCCAACTCGTCGGCCTCCCGGGCGACGAACCGGCACAACACCTCGTCCACACGGACCTTGAACGCGGCCCACTCCCACCGGTCAGACGTCACAGGCGGCCTTCCGAGCCAGGGCGCGCCGGGCGAGGATCTCCAAGTCGGCCGGGGGCACGGCCGCGTACCGGTCCAGCACCAGGCGCCCCCGCGCGACGAGTTCGTTCTCGGCCTCGGCCGCCAACTCCGCGGCGTCCGACCGGCGCAGCAGCCCGCGCACCGTCTCCAGGGTCGAGCCCACCGTGCTCACCGCCAGATCGGCCAGCCCGAAAGCCAGCAACAGGGCCTGTGCGTCCAGGCCTTCGCGCCGTCCCGCTTCTTGTGTCACGCCATCCCCCTCGTCCGTCGTACGTCCAGGGAGCCCTGGGCGCACACCGTCCTTCCGAGGATCGCGTCCCGCCGGGTGCGACAGCGGAAGAACTCACGATCGAGTGATCCCACCGCTCGACCGTGCGGATCTTGGATGCCGCTACTGCTGGGGCAGGCGAGGAGAGACGCGGTGCTGCCACCCGACCGCGGCCCGCCGTGACGCTCTGCTCGGGCAGCAGGGCCGGCTGGCGCCGCCCGGAAGGCGCCCGGAGATTCCGCGCGCCGCACAGCCGGCACAGGTCCGATTGACGGTGCGGCGGCAGCCGGGAGTCGCCGAACGGGGTTCCGGCGGACCTGACGGACACCCCGCGCAGTGGGACCGTGCGCGGGGTGTGTGTGAGTCGGTTGGTGGGCGGTCAGGCGCAGAGGACGCGCGTCTCCGGTGTGTAGACCGGGCCGCCGCTGGTGTTCGTGGCGTCGCTGAAGTCCGCGTAGTAGTAGGAGTAGAAGCCGATGTTGCCGTTGCAGCCCGAGTCGGCGGCGACCTGCAGGGTCAGGGTCACGGTCCGGCTCTGCCCGGGCGGGATCGTGGCGCCGTAGTTCGTGCCCAGGTTGGTGGGCCCGGTGCCGGAGCAGGGGGTGCTGCCGGTGTCCGTGGTCAGACTGCAGCCGGTGAAGCTGTACTTGAGGTCGGGCCGCTGGGTGGTCAGCCAGGTGGGGTCGATCGTCTGGTAGACGAACAGGACGTCGTAGGTCTTGTTGTTGGTCAGCGTCATCGAGAGGTTCACCGTGCCGCCGGGCGTCGTGGTGGCGGAGTCGGTGGCGAACGTCAGGTCGGCGTCCGCCGCGCTCGCACTCGTGCCCAGGCCGAAGACGGCGAGGAGGAAACCGAGGAGGGTGGCGAGGCCCAGTCGTCTCATACGTGGTGATCGCATGGCTCGGGAGGCTAGGCGGGCCACGCGCGCGCCGTCTGCCCCGAGAAGAGCCCGCCGACCGTGGACCGGCCGAATGTGTTCCTTGTGTGACGGTCATGCGGCGAGTGTGTGAAGTGGGTGCCTGGGCTGCATATCCGCACGGCATGGGGAGGAGGTGCGGGGCTCGCGGGGCGGAGTCAGGCATGGTTCGGCTGCCCGGCGAAGCACGCCGATATTGGCGTGATTCCTGATGCGCGAGATGCCGTGACGTCTCGTCTGGTGCGGATGTTTCTCGGCCGGTTGTGGAAACCTGCTTGAGCCGCCAGCCGCCAGCCGCCAGCCGCCAGCCGCCAGCCGCCAGCCGCCAGCCGCGAGCCAAGAGCCGGGTGTTCGGGTGTTCGGGGGACCGGCGTCCGGGTCGGCGCTGGGCGCAGCGCCGACCCGGAGCGCGTCTACTTGCTCACGGCGAAGCGCATCAGGGCCTTTTCGTCGCCCTGCTTGATCTTCCCGGTCTCGTTGATGACCTGGAGCTTCCAGGTCGCGCCGTCCCGAATGGCCTTGGCCACGGCGCAGCCGTTGTCGGCGCTGAGCAGGCTCGGCCAGATGTCGGCGACCTGCTGGGTGCTGCCGCCCGTCGCGTCGTACACCTTGAAGCTGATGTTCCGGGCCTTCTGGAAGTTGCTGCCCTTCTTGTACGCGGCGGCGACGAACACGATGGACGTGATGTTGGCCGGCACCTTGGCGAAGTTGACGGTCACCGTCTCGTCGTCGCCATCGCCCTGGCCGGTCTGGTTGTCCCCGCTGTGCAGCAGCGAGCCGTTGCCCAGCGGATCCGGGGAGTCGAGGCCGGCCAGCCGCACCGGGTCCGCGCCCTGCATCGCGATGGCGATCAGGTCGAGGTCCGTACCGACCTTCTGTCGGATCTTGCCGATCAGGCCGCCGCTGCTCCCGACGGTCGGGTCCCAGGACGCGCCGATGGTCAGGTGGGTCACCCCATCCAGATCCGCCGGGCCGTCTTCTTTCGTGAGTGTGATCATGCGTGAACCCCTCGGTGAGGCGACTGCGACACACGAATTGTGTCTGGCGCCACCGAAGTCGAGCACATCAGGTCCAGAAATACCGGGACAGAGGAGTCGACGGAGGGGATCCGGCCGAAGAAGGTCGCTGAACGTGACAGGTGTACCACTGCCTGTGTTCATCTCGTTCGGCTCTGGCCGACACTGGAACTGGAGCTGCAACTGGAGCGGCAACAGGGACCGGGAACGGAGGCGGGGACTGGAACCGGACGCGGCGACTGGGACTGGAACCGGAGGTGGGGAGCGGAACCGGACCCGCGTGCCGCGCGTCGTCGTAGCGTGTGACGTCGTGCGAACGGAGGCAGGGGCGGGTTCATGCGCTGATTGCCGGATTGGCTGCCTCCCGTTGGCCTGTCATGGTGTTGTCCCCGCTAGACGCTGTACCCGCCGTCCACGCCCAGTGCCTGCCCGGTGATGAAACCGGCCCGGTCCGACGCCAGGAACGTGACCGCCTCCGCGATGTCCGTCGCGTCCCCGAACCGGCGCAGGGGGATGTTGCGCCGGGTGATCTCCAGGGCCGCCTCGTCGAGTTCGCCGGAACTGATCAGCCGGGCGGCGATGCCGTCGGTCAGCATGCCGGGGCCGACACAGTTCACGCGCACCCCGTACCGCCCCTCTTCGGCGGCCAGTGCTCGTGCGACCGCCTCGACGGCGCCCTTCGTGCCCGACGACAGCCCGTCCCGGACGGGGAACCGGCGGGTGGCCACGGTGGTGACGGCGACGATGCTGCCCCGACTCTCCCGCAGTCTCGGCAGCGCGGCATGGACCAGGTTGAAGAACGCCCCCGCGTCCGCGTCGAGTTGCGCGCGGTACTGGCTCGGCGTGACCTTGCTCAGATGCACCATCGGCACGTGCGGGCCCGCCGCGTACACCAGGGTGTGGACACCGCCGAACGCCGAGGCGGCCTCGGACACCGCTCCCGCCGTGGCCGACTCGTCGGTCAAGTCGAGCCGCAGGGAAAGCACTTGGCGCCCGTACGCCTTCACCTCATCGGCGAGGGCGTCGGCAGCGGCCTGGTTGGCGCGATACGTGAACGCCACGTCGCTGCCCCGCTCGGCCAGCGTCCGTACGACCGCCGCGCCGATACCGCCCGTGCCGCCGGCGACGAACGCGGCACCCGTTCTGTTGGCGAAGTCCCGCATCACAGCATTCCAACACGCGCCTGTACCCGCCGAACAGCCGCGGCACCCGAGTGCGAGCGGGGGAGGGGGAGGAGGAGGGGGAGGGGGCGGTAGGGCCGGACGCGATGAACCAAGAGCGGCTCCTGCCCCGGCCCGTGGTGAGGGGGCAGCGGAGCCGCCCATATCGCGGGCACTGACGGGGAGTTCGGCGAGGGCGCCGGTGGAGCGGCGTGCGCCGACGGCCTGCATCCGCAGGGGTGGGAGCCCGTCGTCGCCAGGATTCCGGTGTGAGGCAGGTGCGGTCGGAGGCGGCCGTCAGGCGTTCGAGAGTGACACCTCGGTCGCCTTGACGAGTGCCACGACCGGGGAACCGGGGGCCAGGCCGAGTTCCGTGGCCGCGTCCCTGGTGATCGCGGCGGTCAACTTGCCGCCCGCGACATCGACCTTCACGCGGGCCATGGCGCCCCCGGTGGCGACGTCGCTGACCGTGCCGGGGAGTTGGTTGCGGATGCTGACCCCGCTCACCGGGCCGGTGGCCAGGGACACCTCCGTCGACTTGATGAGGGCGCGGACCGCGGAACCCTGGGTCAGTCCCAGGTCCTCGACGGCCTCCAGGGTGACGGCCGCCGTGAGGTCCTGACCGCCCTCGAGACGTACCTTCACCGTCGCCATCACCTCACCCGGGGTGACGGAGGTGACGGTGCCGGGGAGTTGATTGCGGATGCTCAGACTCATGAGGAACGCCTCGATCGCGGTGCGGGCCGGAAGGTTCGGCACATTATGTCTGTCTTGCCGTCGGCCCACTGCCCGCGGACGCGTCGCGGACCGTGTCGCTGTTGGGCCGAACGGGTGACCATGCGTAAGAATTGCCCGGTGCAGACAACGAGTGCGAGCCAGGACGGGGTGGACCTGTGAACGGCCACGACGCCACCGACGAACAGTGGGAGGGGCTCGCCCAGGTAGTTCCGTTGCGGGGCCGGGACGCCTGGCCTTCGGCAGTCGACCACCGGTCGATACCCGAGGCCCCGACGGAGGCGCGCCGCCGCTTCATGGTGCTGCGGATCAACGTGTTCGCGGACGCGCGCGAGGTCGCCGAGACCCTGATGGCAGGCATACCCGTCCTCCTCGACCTGACCGGCGCGGAGACCGAAGTCGCCAAGCGGGTACTGGACTTCAGCACCGGTGTGGTCTTCGGGCTGGCGAGCGGCATGCACCGGGTCGACAAGAACGTGTTCCTGCTGACGCCGCCGGGTACCGAGGTCCAGGGGCTGATGGAGGGAGCGCGGATTCCTGGGGCGTGACACGAGCTTCTCGGTACGCCGTAGTTCCCGGGTGCGCTTTGGTGCCAGTCGGGGCGCCGTCCCTCGATCGTAGGAAGGTCCTCGAGGCGGAACGGTTCGCCTGACGGCGGAGGCCTACCGTCCGGATATGACCCTGCCCTCTCTCGAAGCCCCCGCGGTGGCGGAGGTGCGCCCCGACCGCCCGGGCGTCACCGAGCTGCGGCTCGCCGCCTTCGCCGCGCACCGGCGCGTCCGGTTCCCGCTCGGACCGCTCACCCTCGTCGCCGGGCCGAGCGGCAGCGGCAAGACCAGTGCCCTGCGGGCGTACGAGGCGCTGGCACAGCTCGGCAGCGGCGCCGAGCTGGGTGAGGTGTTCCCGGCGCCGGTCACCTGTGTGCCCGAGCGTGCCCGCCCCGACGCCCAGGGACGGCGCGGCTTCCGTATCGGCTGCACCGTCAACGGGCCCGAAGGCCCCGTCCGCCTCGACATCGCCGTCCAGGCCGAGCCCGAACTGCGCATCGTGGGTGAGCGGTTGACGGTGGGCGGCCTGACCCTGCTGGAGACGGCGCTACGGGACCCGGGGCGCCCTGTGGTCCAGGCCGCCTGGCACACCGGGGGTTCGTCCGGGGTGACCCGGGGTCCGCTCCCCGACGACCGCCTCGGCACCGCGCTCCTGCCGCTGCGCGTCTCGGGCAGGACGGCCGGCGAGCGCCAAGTCCTTGCCGCCGCCGAGCAGATGGTGCTCGCGCTGCGATCCGTCTTCGCCTGCGACCCGAGCCCCCGGCTGATGCGTGCCCCCGTCCCGGTCGGGTCCGGCCTGCTGCTGAGGGGCTGCGACAACCTCGCCGAAGTGCTGTGGCGTACGCGGGCGGAGTGCGGCCGGCGGCACGCGCAACTGGTCACCGCGGTCGAGGCCGGATGCGCGGGCTCCGTCGTCGATGTACTGGGCGAGACCCTGCGCGACGGCACCATCCGAGCCTTCCTCGACCGCGGCGACGGCGTTCGTACGGAGCTGGGGCTGCTCGGGGACGGCGAGTTGAGGTATCTGGCGCTGGCCCTGGTGCTGCTCACGGGGCCGGGCGTGCTGGCGGTCGACCAGGCCGGTGAGGTTCCCGCGGCCTTGCAGACGCTGACTGTCCTGACCGACGGCCTCGACCGCTGCCTGGACGCCCGGCAGACGGGGGAGTTGGTGCGGCTGGCGGCGCGGATGTGCGAGCGTGGGCACATCCGGCTGGTCGGCACCGTGAGCGACGCCTCCTGGGGGTACGGGGTGCCTGGCGTGACGGTGGTGGAGCTGTAGGCCTTCAGCGGTCGCGGGGGCCGGCAGGCGGGTCTGGTACTGGGACGAGACGCAAGTCGTGACGGAAGCTGGACGTGAGCTGTGACGGAAGCTGGACGTGAGCTGTGAGTGAACTGGACGTAGGGAAACTGCAGCGCCGGCTGGCCGAGTTCGCGGCCGCGCGGAACTGGCAGCCCTACCACACCCCCAAGAACCTCGTCGCCGCCCTGAGCGTGGAGGCCTCCGAACTGGTGGAGATCTTCCAGTGGTTGACGCCGGAGGAGTCGGCCCGGGTGATGGACGACGCGGACACCGCTCACCGCGTCACCGACGAGGTCGCGGACGTCCTGGCCTATCTGCTCCAGTTCTGCGAGGTGCTAGGCATCGACCCGCTCGCGGCGCTCGACGCCAAGATCGACCGGAACGAGCGGAGGTTCCCGGCGCCGGAGGGGCCGTGACGGCCGGGGTGTTACAGGAATCCGGGGAGTCGGGGTAATCGGGGTATCGGGTATTCGGGGTAAGCCGGACGGTACGGGCAGTCCTGGCAGTCCTGGCGGTACGGGCGGTCCGGGCAGCCCGATTGGTCCGAGTAGCTCGAAGGATCCGCGGGATTGTCACTCTATGGAGTCGTCGAGTTGTCCACGCACAACTCCGTGTCCACAGATTTCGGGCTTCCTCTGGCTTTTCGTCCCGCTTGAACTCACTCTGGGTAGTGGACGGCCGAGTTCGAGTTGACGTGCGGTGAGTGCGTCGGGACAGACGGGGACAGCGCATGGAGGCGGTGCGGCTCATAGTGGCGAGCAGGCGTGCCCTGGCGGGGACCGGCGAGGCTCCGGAGGTGATGGAGGAGGCGTGGCAGGCGCATGCCCTGGCCCAGGCGATAGGCAGCCGGTTCGCCGTCTCGGGTCCCCCCGAACTCCGGGGAGAGGCACTGGGACTGACCGAGCTGGCGGGCCGGGGCTGCGGAGTCCTCGGCGCCCATGCCCTCGACGTCAGCGCCTTACGGGCCGCCCGGCTCACCGAGCTGGGCGACGCCCGCGAGGCCCTCGTCTGCCTGGGCTGTCTCCTCGGCGAGGTCGGGATCGCCCTCGTCGGGATCGCCTGCGCGTCGGACGACCAGGCGACGTACTGGCAGTGCATGGAGGCCATCGACGCGGCGGACGAGTCCCGGGACCGGGTGCTGGAGATGCTGAGACGACTGACGGTGCAGGACAAGGCGGCCGGGTGAGGTGCCTTCAGCCGTCCGGCGTTTGAGGACGACTGGCCGTCCGGCGTTTGAGGGCGACGCCGACGACGCCGTGCCGTCCCGAGGGCGGTGGGGCGAAAAACGCCCCCTGCGTCAGCCGCGGTCGCCCTCCTCGGCGAGTGCGGGCCGGGGGCCCGAAAGATCCGCGTCCAGCTGGCACAGATCGGCGTTGAGCGCCGCCATCAGCTCCTCCATCTGCTGGAGCAGCCCTTTCGGCTGCGCCGGCACTGCCTGCTGTGGAACTGCGTCTTGGGACATGACGGCCTCCTCGGCCCGTGGCCCCGACAGGGGACCGGTGCGGGTGACGCCCCGGCGACCGCCGGCGACGGTGCCGGGCGGTCCGGCTCCGCCCGAGCCAACGATCATCACCGGGCCGGGTCACTGGCGCGGAGACGCGCCACACGCCGGGTCGACGGATTTCACCCGACCGGGGACAGGAGTAGCCGCGTGGGGCCGATGGGTTGACCGGTACGCGACCGTGCAGGATGGAGGCATGGATCTTCGAATCTTCACCGAGCCCCAGCAGGGCGCGACCTACGACACCCTTCTCGCGGTCGCCAAGGCCACTGAAGACCTCGGCTTCGACGCCTTCTTCCGCTCCGACCACTATCTCCCCATGGGCTCGGCAGACGGCCTCCCGGGCCCGACCGACGCCTGGATCACCCTCGCCGGGCTAGCCCGGGAGACCCAGCGCATCAGGCTCGGCACACTGATGACCGCCGGCACCTTCCGGCTGCCCGGCGTCCTCGCGATCCAGGTCGCGCAGGTCGACCAGATGTCCGGCGGACGGGTGGAACTGGGCCTGGGCGCAGGCTGGTTCGAGGAGGAGCACAAGGCTTACGGCATCCCGTTCCCGAAGGAGAAGTTCGCACGCCTGGAGGAGCAGCTCGCGATCGTCACCGGGCTCTGGGCGACCGAGCCCGGCAAGACCTTCAGTCACCACGGCACCTACTACGACCTCACCGACTCGCCGGCTCTGCCCAAGCCCGCCCAGGCGAAGGTGCCCGTCCTCATCGGCGGCCACGGCGCGGTCCGCACCCCGCGGCTCGCCGCCCAGTACGCCGACGAGTTCAACATGCCGTTCGCGTCGATCGAGGACAGCGAGCGGCAGTTCGGCCGGGTGCGCGCCGTGGCGGAGCAGGCCGGGCGCAACGGTGGGGACATCACGTACTCAAACGCGCTCGTGGCCTGTGTCGGCAAGGACGACGCGGAGGTCGCCCGCCGCGCCGCCGCGATCGGCCGGGAGGTCGACGAGCTGAAGGCGAACGGTCTGGCCGGCACCCCGGACGAGGTCGTCGAGAAGATCGGCCGGTACGCGGCGATCGGGTCCCGGCGCATCTACTTCCAGATCCTCGATCTCGACGATCTCGACCACCTCGAACTGATCTCGGCGCGGGTTCAGTCGCAGCTGACGTAGTTCTGGGCCCGCGGCCCGCAAAACCCATGACGCAACGGCATTGGACCCAGAACCGGGTGCCTGGCGAGGGTGTGGGCGGCGCGCTCCATGAGTGCGCCGCCCCCGGCTCACCGATTGGGCGGGTCCGTCCCGGTCGTCTGGGCGAGCCGGTCGGTGAGTTGCCGGCCGATGTTCAGCCGGTCAGTGCCGTGGTCACGTCGTCGAGGACGATCCGGGCCGCCAGCGGGCCGCCCGCGCTGTTCCACGCCGAACCCTGGATGACCACCACGTGGCCCTGCTTCTCGGCTTCCAGCTTGCTGAAGTTGGGCACCTTCCGGGCCTCGGCGTAGGCCTTCTCCCCGTCCGCCTTGTCGCCGAGGGTGCCGAAGAAGAGCCAGTCCCCGTCGATGGTGGTGAGCTTCTCCAGGCTGACCGGCTCGCTGTGTCCGCTGCTCTCGCCCTGCTGGTCCGCGGGGCGGTCGAGGCCCAGCGTGGAGAGGGTGGAGCCCACGTGGCCCTTCCCCTTGCCGACGACCGAAGGGGCGTTGTCCTGCCAGCGGATGACGCTGACGGTCGCGCCGGCGTTGGCGCCGAGCTTCTCCTTCGTGGCGGCGACGTCGGAGTCGAAGTCGCTCAGTATCTTCTCGCCCTGCTCCTTCTTGTTCAGCGCGTCGGCCGTGGCCGTGAAAGCCACCTTCCAGTCCTCGTTGAGCTTGGCGGTGACCACGGTCGGCGCGATGGCCTGGAGCTTGGCGAGCTCCCTCTTCGCGCCGGTCGTCTCGTCGAGCAGGATGAGGTCGGGCTGGAGCGTGGCCAGCTTCTCCATGTCCGCCTCGGCGACGGTGGCGACGACCTCGGCCTTCGAGGCCTTGTCGGCGAGATAGGTGGACACCCCCGTCTGCCCCCGGCCCGCCGTGGCGCCGACAGGCTCGATACCCAGGGCGAGCGCGGCGTCCAGCGTGGGCTCACTGAGCGCGACGACCTTCCGCGGCTCTGCGGGCACCTTGACCTTGCGGCCCTGTGCATCGGTGATCGTGCGCGTGGCCGACGCGCTCGAGTCCGCGGCGGCGCTGCTGCTGTCGTCGGCACTGCCACAGGCCGTCAGGAGCAACGCCCCCGTCATGACGGCGGCAGCCGAGGTCAGGATCGCTCTGCGGGAGGCTCGGGTGGAGGACATCTGCTTAAGCTCCTTGGTGGCAAAGGGAGTTCATGAATGGGTGGTGTGCGGGGGTGGGTCTTGGGGAGGCGCGGGTCGGTCTTGGGGAGGCGCGGGTCTGTCTTGGGGAGGCGCGCGAAGCCGGGCCGGGTCAGCCGGGTCCTCGGCCCAGCAGCCGCACCAGGCCGTCGGCCAACGCGCTGTGCCAGCAGGCGTAGTCGTGGCCGCCGTTGTACTCGTTGAAGGTCATCCGGTAGCCCGCCGAGGTCAGGGCGTCGTACACGACGCGGCTGTGGTCGACCATGAGCCCCTCGTGCAGTCCGACGTCCAGGTGGATGGTGAGGGGCCGGGGGCCTGCTTCGGTATAGAGGTCGATGACCCAGGGGATGCCGGCGACCGCCGTCTTGGGCACGCCCGGTGGCAGGCCGGGCCGCCACCACAGGGAGGCCGACTGGGCGAGCACCTTGCCGAACCGGTCGGGCCGCAGGTGAGCGGCGTACAGCGCGGTCAGGGCGCCCAGGCTCTGGCCCGCGACGACGGTTCGTCCCGGGTCCGCGGTCAGTGGCCAACGGCCCGCCGCCCAGGGCAGCAGTTCGTCCGTGAGGAAGGACACGAACTCCTCGCGTCCGCCCAGTTCGTTCCAGCGGGTGTGCCGGTCCACGGCGTCGGGTGACAGCACGGCGAGCGGCGGCAGCGCACCGTCGGCGATCAACGCGTCGAGCGTCTGCCCGAGCCCGAGCCGGCCGAACCACATGTCGCCGTCGCAGAGCACGAGGACGGGCAGTGGGTCCGCACCGCCGGAACCGACAGCCCTGCCTGGGCCGCCTGGGCCGCCTGGGCCGTCTGGGCCGTCTGGGTTTTCTGGGGCGCTCTGTTCGCGGTCCGGCGGTAGGTAGACCCATACGTCGCGATCGCCGCCGAGCGCGGTGGCCGTTACCCGGTGCCGTTCGACACGCCCGGCCGGTACGGTGCCGTGCCGCCCCGCCCAGGGCTGCGCGGGGGAGTCCGGCAGCGCGAAGACGGAGCTGTCGGCCGGGTGCCAGCGGGTCGGCATGGCGTGCCGGTTCAGCGGGTCGGGTGCGGCGTGCCCGGACAGGGACCGCAGCCGCTGCTGGAGTTCGTCCGGGTCCTTGGGCGGTTCCTCGGCCGAGATGTCGGCGGCCATGCGGTAGGAGCCGGCGTGGTCGGCGCGCAGCCGCAGCCCCAGGTACCAGACGTCGGTGCCGGGGATGTGCTCCAGCAGGGAGCCCGCGAGGTTCTCGCGGTCGATGATGCGGTTGCCGAGCAACAGCACCTGCCGGGTCGCACCGTCACCGCGCCACACGAAGGTGACGGCCCGGTGGCCGGGTTCGTCCGCCAGTTCCTCGACGAGTGGGGTGCCGAGGCGCTCCACGTCGGCCCAGAACTGCTCCGTCAGGACCGCGCGTCGGTCGTCGTCGGTGGCCGCCAGGTCCCTCACCAGGCGTGCGACTCGCGGTCCGGTGATGCGGACCGGACGCGCGCCGGTCCGGGGGTCGGGCGGTGCGGCGTCGGGGCCGGCCACTCGCGCGAGCGGCGCGCTCACCGCAACTCTCCATGGGTGCGGGCGAGTTCGAGAAGCCGCGGCACGGTCTCCGCGGGGCTCGGCATGGCGGCCATCTCGCCGGCTGTCTCCCTGGCGGCGGCGCGAAGACCGTCGTCGGTCAGGAGGCGGTCGAGCAGCCCGGCCGTGAGGTCGCCGGGTCCGTCGGGTACGAGGCCGCAGCCACGGGCCCGTACGGCGGCCGCGTTGGCAGGCCGGTCGGCGCCCTCGCCGAGGACGATCTGCGGCAGCCCTGCATCGAGTGCGGTCAGGGTGGTACCGGAACCTCCGTGGTGGACGACGGCGTCGCTGCGGGCAAGCAGAAGACCCAGCGGGATCCAGCCCACCGGCCGCACGTTGTCGGGCAGGATGCCCAGGGCGCTGAGATCCCCGCCGCCGAGCGCGAGGACGAACTCCGCGTCGGTCTCTTTCGCGGCGTCCACCACCCACTTCACCGGTGACACCCCGCCGACGACGGGCTGCACGGTGCCGAGGGTGACAGTGACGCGAGGACGCTCACGGGTTACCGAGAGCCAGTCGGGCAGCCTGCCGCCACCGTTGTAGGGGACGTACCGCATGAACCAGCGGCGGGGCTCGGCGTTGGTGCTCATGCTGGGCGGCGCGATGTCGAGCCAGGCGGCGACGGGCGCGGGGCCTTCGAGCCCGTGCCGTTCGTAGGCGGGCGCAAGGGTGTTGTTGATCATGCGGACGTGTGCCCCGGTGTGGCCGAAACCCACGGCATGGAGGACCGAGGGGACGCCGAGACGGGCGGCCACCAGCTGTCCGGCCACGCCGAGCGGAGTGTGGACGACGAGGTCGGGCTGCCACTCCTCGGCGACCTTGACCATCGTGTCGGCCATCTCGTCGCTGAAGAACGAGAATCCCTTGCCCTTCGGCGGCTCCCCGCGCTCACCGGGTGCGGGCGGTTTCCGGTTTCCCTTGTCCTTCTCCATGCGGGCGTAGAGCGCGTCGGGGTCGATGCCGGGCGCGCAGTCGACTGCGTTGAGGCCGGCGCGTTCGGTGTGCCCGACGGCAGCGCCGCAGGTGGCCACGAGGACGTCATGACCAGCTGCCCGCAGCGCGTGGGCGAGCGTCACCATGGGATACAGCAGCCCGAAGAAGGGCGGGCCTGCCAACAGGACGCGCATGTCTCCTCTTCTCGACGAGTCGCGCACCGGGGGGAGTTGGACATGGGTGCACGGGCAGAATGGCTGTCGGTGAATTCGTCAACAGTAGAGGTAAGGTTAGCCTAAGCTAAGTCCATGTCCACCGGATCGCGTCCCCAACCGGGTGGAATACGGCGGCTCGCCACGGCCTGCCGCAGCCACCCCCGCCTCTTGACCGCCCTCGTCCTCGGCTCCGTGTTCGGCACCGGCCTCGAAGCGTTCGGCCCCCTGATCGCGGGGATCGCCGTGAACGACGCCGTGGCCGGGCACACCCACCGGGTCGGCGTCCTGGTCGCCGTCCTGTGTGCACTGGCCGTCGTCCAGTTCGGCGCCGAGTTCACCCGCCGCTTCTTCGCCGGCAAGCTCGCACTCGCCGTGCAGCACCAACTGCGTACCGCCGTGTTCGCATCGGTCCAGCGCTACGACGGCGTCAAACAGGACGAACTGCGCACCGGACAGGTCGTCTCACGCGCGAACAGCGATCTCCAGCAGATCCAGATCATGCTCGGCATGCTTCCCATCCCGATCGGCGTGACCGCGCTCTTCACGGTCTCCCTCGCAGCGATGCTGTGGCTGTCCGCGCCGCTCACGCTCGTCGCCCTCGCCGTGTTGCCGGCGCTCGCGTTCACCGCGGCCCGCAGCCGCACGCGTCTGGTGCCCGCCACCCGCAACGCACAGGCACAGGCCGCCACGATCGCCGAACACGTCGAGGAGACCGTCACCGGCGTACGCGTCGTCAAGGCCTTCGGCCAGGAGGACGCGGAGACGGAACGCATGGCGCGCGCCTCCCGCACCCTCTTCACACGCCGGGTGGTGGTCGCCCGCCTCCAGGCCGCGGCCACCGCAGGCATGTCCGCGCTGCCCGCGGCAGGACAGGTCGGGGTACTCGCCGTGGGCGGCTGGCTCGCGTTGCGCGGCAGCATCGACGTCGGTACGTTCCTCGCCTTCGCCGGCTATCTGACGCTGCTGGCCGGGCCGGCCCGGCTCCTGGCCAACTTCACCGTCACCGCCCAGCAGGCCCGGGCCGCCTCCGAGCGCGTCCACGAACTCATCGACGCCACACCGGACATCACGGACCACCCGCACGCCGCGGATCTCCCCGACGGCCCGCTGCGGATCGAACTGCGCGACGTCACCTTCGGCTACGCGCCCAGCGATCCGGTCCTCGCCGGTCTGTCCCTGACCGTGCGCCCCGGCGAGACGCTCGCCGTCGTCGGCCCGCCCGGCTCCGGCAAGTCCACCGTGTCCCTGCTCCTCAACCGCTTCTACGACCCACAGTCCGGCAGCGTCCGCGTCGGCGCACCTGGCGCGGCGGTCGATGTACGGGGGGAGACAACGGGTGTGCACGGCGCGGGAGATGGCGTATCCCGCGCGGTAACCGGCTTGCGGGTCGCTGCGGATGGCGTATCCCGCGATGTAACTGGCGTGCCGGTCGCCGCAGATGGTGTACCCCGCGAGGTAACCGGTGTGCCGGTCGCCGCAGATGGCGTACCCCGGCAGGCAGCGCGCCCGCCCCGACCGGCACACGGCAGGGCCGACGAGACCACCGACATCCGCATGGTGCGCCTCGCCTCCCTCCGCGCCGCCGTCGGCAGTGTCTTCGAGGATCCCTTTCTCTTCTCCTGCTCCGTGCGCGACAACATCGCGCACGGCCGCCCCGGTGCGACCGACGCCGAGGTGGAGGCGGCGGCGCGGGCCGCCGACGCACACGGCTTCATCAGCGACCTGCCCGACGGCTACGCGACCGAGGTCGGCGAACGGGGCATGGCACTGTCGGGCGGCCAGCGGCAGCGAGTCGCCCTCGCACGCGCCCTGATCACCGACCCGCGCATCCTCGTCCTCGACGACGCGACGTCCGCCGTCGACCCGACGACCGAGGCCGTCATCCAGGACGCGCTCCGCAGCGCCGCGAACGGACGTACGACCGTCCTGATCGCCCACCGCCGCTCCACGCTCGCCCTCGCCGACCGCATCGCCGTCCTCGACGGCGGCCGCCTCGTCGACCTCGGCACCGAGGCCGAACTCACCGAACGCTGCGCCCTGTTCCGCGAACTGCTCGCAGGCCCCAGCGGCAGCCTCGACGACCGCGCCGCACCCGCGCCGGCCACCGCGCAGGACGGCGTCACCCCCGAGCTGTGGCCCACGCCCCCCGCCGACCGCACCGGGAGCGGCGAAACCCCGGACAGCGACCCCGGCCTCGACGAGCAGGCACTCCGCTCGCCGGGTCCGCGCCCCACCCTGCGCCGACTGCTGCGCCCCGTACGCGGACCGCTGCTGCTGGGTCTCGCGCTGCTCGCCGTGGACACCGCGGCCGGCATCGCGCTGCCGCTGCTCGTGCGGCACGGCCTCGACAACGGTGTGTCCGCCGACGAGGGCGCCGTGCTCGCGGTGTGTGTCCTGCTGGCCGCCGCCGCGGTCGCCATCAGCTGGGCCGCTCTGAACATGCAGGCCCGCATCACGCGCCGCGCCGGGGAAAGTGTCCTGTACGGGCTGCGCGTACGCACCTTCGCCCATCTCCAGCGCCTCGGAATGGACTTCTACGAGCGTGAGCGCGGCGGCCACATCATGACCCGGGTCGTCAACGACATCGACGCCCTGTCCGCCTTCCTCCAGAACGGGCTGCTCACGTCCATCGCCTCGCTGGCCACCATCACCGGCGCCGTGTGCGCCATGATCGCCGTCCACCCGCCGCTGGCCCTGGCGGCACTCGCACTGCTGCCGCTGATCCTCGTCGCCACCTATGTCTTCTGGCGGTTGTCGTCGGCCGCCTACGACGAGGCGCGCCGCCGCATCGGCGAGGTGAACTCCTCGCTCCAGGAGAACGTCAGCGGACTGCGCACCTCGCAGGCGCAGGGCCGCGAGCAGGGCGCCGCACGTGACTTCGACAAGCTCTCGGACGCCTACCAGGCCTCGCGCCTGCGCGCCCAGCGCTACGCCTCCGTCTACTTCCCCAGCATCAACCTCACCGCCGAACTCTCCCGCGCCCTGGTCCTGTTGGTGGGCGCGCACCGGGTGGCCTCCGGCGACCTGTCGTCCGGCGTGCTGGTCGCGTTCATGCTCTACCTGGGCATGTTCTTCTCGCCCATCCAGCAGCTGTCCCTCACCTTCGACAGCTACCAGCAGGCCTCCGTCGGCCTGCGCCGGATCATGGAACTCCTGCGGATCACACCGTCCGTGCCCACATCCGCGGACGAGGCCCCGCTTCCCGAGCGGCTGAGGGGCGACGTCGAACTGCGGGGCGCGGGGCACACCTACGCGGGCGCCGAGCGGCCGTCCCTGCGCGAGGTCGACCTGCGTATCGCCGCCGGTGAGACGGTCGCCCTGGTCGGCACCACCGGCGCGGGCAAGTCCACCGTCGTCAAGCTGCTCGCCCGCTTCTACGACCCCGACGAGGGCAGCGTCCTGGTCGACGGCACCGACCTGCGCCGCTGGCCCGTGTCCGGCTACCGCCGTCTCATCGGCTATGTCCCGCAGGAAGCCCACCTGTTCAGCGGCGACATCGCGGGCAACATCCGCTACGGCCGGCCCGCAGCGACCGACGCCGACGTGGAGGCGGCGGCCCGTGCTGTCGGTGCCCTCGAAGCGATCGCCGCACAGCCCTACGGCTTCCGGCAGCCCGTCGGCGAGGGCGGCAGGTCACTGTCCGCGGGCCAGCGCCAGCTCATCGCGCTCGCCCGCGCCGAACTCGTCGACCCCGCAGTGCTGTTGCTCGACGAGGCCACCGCCTCACTCGACCCGGCCACCGAGCAGACCGTCGCCCTCGCCGGCGAACGGGCGGCCCACCGGCGTACCACGGTGGTCGTCGCCCACCGCATGTCGACCGCGGCCCGCGCCGACCGCATCGTCGTCCTCGACCACGGCCGCATCGCCGAACAGGGCACGCACACCGAGCTGTTGGACGCCGACGGCGCGTACGCCCGGCTGTGGCGGCACGGGACCGCCGACGTCGCCGACAATCCCGGCCAGTACCGGGAGCCGACCGCCAACACCACAGGGGTACGGCAGTGAGCGCCGCGACGACGTCCGCGCCGACCGAGGCAGTGGACGGCAAGGAAGGGCGCCGCACCCAGCCCTCGGTGCGTGCCGCGGGCCTGCTGCTCGGTCTGGTGCTGCTGGTCGCGGCGATCGCGCTGTCCCTCGCCGTGGGCACCAAACAGATACCGCTCGGCGAGGTGTGGTCAGGACTGTTCGCACCCTCGGGCACCGAGAACGACGCGATCATCCGGGACCTCAGGCTGCCGCGCACCCTCATCGGGATCGCCGTCGGCGCGGCGCTCGGCATCGCGGGCGGCGTCATGCAGACCCTGACCCGCAATCCCCTCGCGGACCCCGGGCTGCTCGGCGTCAACGCCGGCGCGTCGGCCGCCGTCATCACCGCGATCAGCGTGCTCGGCATCACCTCGTTCACCGGATACCTGTGGTTCGCGCTCGCCGGGGCGGCCGTCGCCGCGACCACCGTGAACGCGCTCGGCGGCGGCCGGCTCGCCACCCCGGTCCGCCTCGCCCTCGCCGGAACAGCCATCAACGCGGCCCTCTTCGGTTACGTCAACGGGCTTCAGCTCTGGAACCTGAGCGCCCTGGACGCCATGCGGCACTGGTCGGTGGGCACGCTCGCCAAACGCGACCCCCAACTCCTGCTCACCGTGCTGCCGTTGCTCGTGGCCGGCGCCCTGCTCGCCTTCGCCCTTGCCCGGCCGCTCGGCGCGCTCGCCCTGGGCGAGGACCACGCCAAGGCACTGGGCACCCAGGTGAGACGCACGCGAGTGCTGTCGGTCCTCTCCATCACGCTGCTGTGCGGCGGCGCGACCGCGGTGTGCGGGCCGATCGGCTTCATCGGGCTGATGATCCCGCACGCGGCACGCGCGTTCGCCGGTCCCGACCCGCGCCGGCTGCTGCCGTACTGCGCGGTGCTCGCGCCGGTGCTGCTGCTCGTCTCGGACGTGATCGGGCGGGTCGTGGTCCCGCCGTCCGAGATCGAGGTCGACATCGTCACGTCGTTCCTCGGCGGGATTCTCTTCATCCATCTGGTGCGGCAACGGAAGGTGGCCCAGCTGTGACCCTGATCGAGGACGAGCGGCGCCCGTCGGGGACGGTCCGTACCGATCTGCGGCACGGTCTGCTGCGTACCGGCCGCTGGTCGCTGCGGTACGACACGCGCGCACTGCTGGTCTGCCTCGTCATCGCGGTGCTGGCCGCGTGCGTGACGGTGCTCTCCATCGGCACCGGCACCTACCAGCTCTCGCCCGTGGAGGTCGTGCGCACTTTCGCCGGGAACGGCCCTCCCGGAGCCGAGTTCATCGTGCTCGATCTGCGGCTGCCGCGCGCCCTGGTGGCACTCCTGGTGGGCTTCGGGATGGGCATGGCGGGCGCGGTGTTCCAGTCGCTGACCCGCAACCCGCTCGGCAGCCCGGACATCATCGGCTTCGGAAACGGCGCCTCCGCGGGTGCGCTCGTCGCGATCATGATCTTCGACGCGGGAGCACCCCAGACCGCACTCGGCGCGGTGGCCGGCGGCTTCGCCACGGCCGCCGCGGTGTATGTGCTGGCCTGGAAGCGGGGTGTGCACGGGTACCGGCTCGTCCTCGTCGGCATCGGCGCGTCCGCGGTGCTCGGCTCGGCGACCAGCTTCCTCTACGTACGCGCCGAGATCGGCAAGGCGGCGCAGGCCGCGAGCTGGATGATCGGTTCGCTCAACGCCCGCGACTGGAACGAGGTCCGGATCGGCGCCCTGAGCCTGGTGCTCCTCGCCCCCGTCGTCCTGGTGTACGGGCGGCGGCTGACGATGCTGGAGATGGGCGACGACACGGCCGCCGCGCTCGGTGTGCCGCCCGAGCGCAGCCGCCTGCTGCTGCTGTGCGCGGGCACGGGGCTGACTGCGATGGCGGTCGCCGCCTCCGGCCCCATCCCGTTCGTCGCGATGGCCGCGCCCCAGCTCGCCCGCCGGGTGACCAGGGCAGCCGGACCGAACGTCCTGCCCGCGGCGTGGATGGGCGCGCTCCTGGTCTCCGCCGCGGACCTGGCCACCCAGCGGATCACCGGCTCCGCCCTGCTGCCTGTCGGTGTGGTGACGGGCGTGGCCGGCGGCATCTACCTCGCCTGGCTGCTCCTGCGGGAACGCCGCGACCACCGCCTCTGAGACGCCGGGCGGCGCGGAAATTCCTGGGCCCTGCCGGTGAGTTCGATGTACGTTGAGCATGCGCGCCGCGCCGGTCCCTAGGCCAAGTATCCGCAGCTCAGCAGAGGTTTCGAGGCAACCCACCGTGTTCCTGACGATCACCGCAACCGGCACCCCCGAGCGCCCCGCGACCGACCTCGGCTTCCTGCTGCACAAGCATCCCGACAACGCGCAGGCGTTCTCGACGTCCTACGGCACGGCCCACGTCCTGTATCCCGAGGCGTCCGTCGAGCGGTGCACGGCCGCGCTGCTCCTTGAGGTCGACGCCGTCGCGCTGGTCCGGCGAGGCAAGGGCAAGGGCCGCGGCGGCGCACCCGACGCCGCGCTCGCGCAGTACGTCAACGACCGTCCGTACGCGGCCTCTTCGCTGCTCGCCGTGGCGCTGAGCGCGGTGTTCTCCAGCGCCATGAAGGGCCAGTGCAACGCCAGGCCCGAGCTGCCCGCGCGGCCCCTCCCGCTCCGTGTCGAGGTGCCCGCACTGCCCGCACGCGGCGGCGCGGATCTCGTACGAGAGCTGTTCGAGCCGCTGGGATGGACGGTGACGGTCGAAGCCGTGGCGCTGGACGCGGAGTTCCCCGAGTGGGGCGACTCGCGGTACGTGAGCCTCGTACTGGAGTCGGCGCGGCTGACCTTGTCCGAGGCCCTGCGGCACCTCTACGTCCTCCTCCCGGTGCTCGACGATGCCAAGCACTACTGGGTCTCCTCCGACGAGGTCGACAAGCTGCTGCGGGCGGGTGAGGGCTGGCTGCCCGACCACCCGGAGCAGAAGCTGATCACCAGCCGGTATCTGTCGCGCCGCTGGTCGCTGACGCGTGAGGCGATGGAGCGGCTGGAGCTCGTACGGCTCGCCGAGGCCGACGACAGCGCGGTCGAGGAGATCGACAACGCGGTGGGCGCGGAGACGGAAGCGGACGACGCCGAGAACTCCGAGGAGAAGGAGGAGAAGACCGTGTCGCTCGCCGTCCAGCGGCGGGACGCGATCCTCGCCGCACTGCACGCGTCCGGCGCGGCACGGGTGCTCGATCTCGGCTGCGGGCAGGGCCAGTTGGTGCAGGCGCTGCTCAAGGACACACGGTTCGACGAGATCGTCGGCGTCGACGTGTCGATGCGCGCGCTCACCGTCGCCTCTCGGCGGCTCAAGCTGGACCGCATGGGAGAGCGGCAGGCCGCGCGCGTCAAGCTCGTCCAGGGCTCGCTCGCGTACACCGACAAGAGGCTCAAGGGTTACGACGCCGCCGTGCTCAGCGAGGTCATCGAGCACCTCGACCTGCCCCGGCTGCCCGCCCTGGAGTACGCGGTGTTCGGCTCCGCACGCCCCAAGACCGTGCTCGTGACCACGCCGAACGTCGAGTACAACGTCCGCTGGGAGACCCTCGCGGCCGGCCACTCCCGGCACGGCGACCACCGCTTCGAGTGGACCCGGGCGGAGTTCCGGACGTGGGCGGGACACGTAGCCCAACGGCACGGATACAGCGTGGAGTTCACACCCGTCGGTCCCGACGACCCGGAAGTCGGACCGCCGACCCAGCTGGCCACGTTCACGATCAGCGCAGGCACGCTCACCACGAAGGAGGAGAAGGCAGCATGACCGACACCAAGGGGCGCACCCTGCCCGTCACCGACCTCTCCCTCGTGGTCCTGGTCGGCGCGTCCGGCTCGGGCAAGTCCACCTTCGCCCGCAGGCACTTCAAGCCGACCGAGGTCATCTCCAGCGACTTCTGCCGGGGCCTGGTCGCCGACGACGAGAACGACCAGAGCGCCAGCGGCGACGCCTTCGACGTGCTGCACTACATCGCGGGCAAGCGGCTCGCGGCGGGCAGGCGCACGGTCGTCGACGCGACGAACGTGCAGCAGGAGGGCCGCAAGCAGCTCATCGAACTCGCCAGGCAGCACGACGTGCTGCCCATCGCCATCGTGCTCGACGTGCCCGAGGAGGTCTGCGCCGAGCGCAACGCCGCCCGCGTCGACCGCGCCGACATGCCGCGCCGCGTCATCCAGCGCCACACCCGCGAACTCCGCCGGTCCCTGCGGCACTTGGAGCGCGAAGGGTTCCGGAAGGTGCACATCCTGCGGGGTGTGGAGGAGGCCGAGAGCGCCGAGATCCGCACGGAGAAGCGGTACAACGACCTCACCCACCTCACCGGCCCCTTCGACATCATCGGCGACATCCACGGCTGCGCCTCGGAGCTGGAGACCCTGCTCGGCAAGCTCGGCTATGTCGACGGGGTGCACGCGCAGGGCCGTACGGCCGTCTTCGTCGGCGACCTCGTCGACCGCGGCCCGGACACCCCCGGCGTACTACGGCGTGTGATGTCCATGGTCGGATCCGGCAACGCCCTGTGCGTGCCCGGCAACCACGAGAACAAGCTCGGCCGCCACCTCAAGGGCCGTCAGGTGCAGCACACCCACGGACTGGCCGAGACCGTCGAGCAGTTGGCGGGCGAGAGCGACGAATTCATCGCGGGCGTACGGGAGTTCGTCGACGGGCTCGTCAGCCACTACGTCCTGGACGGCGGACGCCTGGTCGTCTGCCACGCCGGCCTGCCCGAGAAGTACCACGGCCGTACGTCGGGCCGGGTCCGCTCGCACGCCCTGTACGGGGACACCACCGGCGAGACGGACGAGTTCGGGCTGCCCGTGCGGTACCCGTGGGCGGAGGACTACCGGGGCCGGGCGGCCGTGGTGTACGGCCACACCCCCGTCCCCACCGCCACGTGGCTCAACAACACGATCTGCCTCGACACCGGCGCGGTCTTCGGCGGCAAGCTCACCGCGCTGCGCTGGCCCGAGCGCGAGCTCGTCGACGTACCGGCGGAACAGGTCTGGTACGAGCCCGCCAAGCCGCTCGCCTCCGAGGCGCCCGGCGGACACGAGGGGCGGCCGCTCGACCTCGCGGACGTGCACGGCCGGCGGGTCGTCGAGACGCGCCACGCGGGCCGGGTGTCGGTCCGTGAGGAGAACGCGGCCGCGGCCCTGGAGGTCATGAGCCGCTTCGCCGTGGACCCGCGGCTGTTGCCGTATCTGCCGCCGACCATGGCACCGACCGCGACCTCGCACGTCGAGGGCTACCTGGAGCACCCGGCCGAGGCCTTCGCGCAGTACGAGGCGGACGGGGTCGAGCGGGTCGTGTGCGAGGAGAAGCACATGGGTTCGCGGGCGGTGGCGCTGGTGTGCCGGAACGCGGAGGCCGCGCGGGAGCGGTTCGGCGCGGAAGGCCCCACGGGCGCGCTGTACACGCGCACCGGGCGTCCCTTCTTCGACTCCACCGAGGTGACGGAGGAGATCCTCGGGCGACTGCGGGCTGCCGTGGACGCAGCGGGACTCTGGGCGTCGCTGGAGACCGACTGGGTGCTGCTGGACGCCGAGTTGATGCCGTGGTCGCTGAAGGCGTCCGGACTGCTGCGCACGCAGTACGCCGCTGTGGGCGCCGCGTCCGGGGCCGTGTTCCCCGGCGCGCTGGCCGCGCTGGAAGGAGCCGCTGCCCGAGGCGTCGACGTACGGGAACTGCTGGACAAGCAGCGGGAGAGGGCGGCCGACGCGGCGGCGTTCACCGACGCCTACCGGCGGTACTGCTGGACCACGGACGGACTGGAGGGCGTGCACCTCGCCCCCTTCCAGATCCTCGCGGTCCAGGGGCGCAGCCTGGCCGGCCTCCCGCACGACGAGCAGCTCGCTCTGCTCGACCGCCTTGTCGAGCACGACAGCAGCGGACTGCTCCGGACGACCCGGCGGCTGTTCGTGGACACGGGGGATCCCGAGTCCGTGCGGGCGGGCGTCGACTGGTGGCTGGAGATGACCGGACGCGGGGGCGAGGGCATGGTCGTCAAGCCGGTCGCCGCGCTGGTCCGCGGCGAGAACGGGCGACTGGTGCAGCCCGGCGTCAAGTGCCGGGGGCGGGAGTACCTGCGGATCATCTACGGCCCCGAGTACACCCGCCCGGAGAACCTCGCCCGGCTGCGCGGCCGCTTCCTCAACCACAAGCGCTCCCTCGCCGTCCGCGAGTACGCCCTGGGCCTCGAAGCCCTGGACCGCCTGGCGGAGGGCGAACCGCTCTGGCGCGTCCACGAGGCGGTCTTCGCGGTACTGGCCCTGGAATCGGAGCCGGTGGACCCGAGGCTGTGAGAGGCAGACGCCGGCTGGGCCGGAGATCTCCAGCCCAGCCGGCGTTCGGGGCTGTGCCGGTCAGCTGTCGGCAAGGCGACGGTCGATTATCGTCAAGGCGACGAAATGAAACGGGGCGGGTCGGCGCGATCAGTGGGTGAACACGCGTCCGGATGGTCAGGATGGAGGCATGGGATTCCATGTCGACTCCGAGGCCGGGCCGCTGCGCCGCGTCATCCTGCACCGGCCGGACCTCGAGCTCAAAAGGCTCACCCCCAGCAACAAGGACGCCCTGCTCTTCGATGACGTGCTGTGGGTGCGCCGGGCGCGCGCCGAGCACGACGGGTTCGCGGACGTGCTGCGCGATCGCGGGGTCACCGTCCATCTCTTCGGTGACCTGCTGACCGAGGCCCTGGAGATCCCGGCGGCCAGATCGCTCGTCCTGGACCGGGTCTTCGACGAGAAGGAGTACGGGCCACTCGCCACCGACCACCTACGGGCCTCCTTCGAGACCCTGCCGGCCCCGGAACTGGCGGCCGCGCTGGTCGGCGGCATGACGAAGCGGGAGTACCTGGACGCGCACATGGAGCCGACCTCCGTGCGCTTCCATGTCATGGACCTCGACGATTTCCTGCTCGGCCCGCTGCCCAACCACCTCTTCACCCGGGACACCTCCGCCTGGATCTACGACGGGGTCTCCATCAACGCCATGCGCTGGCCGGCGCGGCAGCGCGAGACCGTGCACTTCGAGGCGATCTACCGGCACCATCCGCTCTTCCGCGACGAGACCTTCAACCTGTGGTCGGAGGGGCAGGCGGACTACCCGTCCACCATCGAGGGCGGTGACGTGCTCGTCATCGGCAACGGCGCGGTCCTCATCGGCATGAGTGAGCGGACGACGCCCCAGGCCGTCGAGATGCTCGCGCACAAGCTGTTCGAGGCCGGGTCCGCGAGCACCATCGTGGCGCTCGACATGCCCAAGCGGCGGGCCTTCATGCACCTCGACACCGTGATGACCATGGTCGACGGCGACATCTTCACGCAGTACGCGGGCCTCGGCATGCTCCGCTCGTACACCATCGAACCGGGCGTGGGGGACAAGGAGCTGAAGGTCACCGACCATCCCCCGGAGCACATGCACCGGGCGATCGCCGCGGCACTGGGCCTCAGTGAGATCCGGGTCCTCACCGCCACCCAGGACGTGCACGCCGCCGAGCGTGAGCAGTGGGACGACGGCTGCAACGTCCTCGCCGTCGAACCGGGGGTCGTGGTCGCCTACGAACGGAACGCGACCACCAACACGCATCTGCGCAAGCAGGGCATCGAGGTGATCGAGATTCCGGGGAGCGAGCTGGGGCGGGGGAGGGGCGGGCCGCGGTGTATGAGCTGTCCGGTCGAACGAGGGGCCGTATAGACATCGTGCTGGCTGTATAGAAATGCCAATCATCGTATAGAATTCCAGAGTCCTCCTCTCCCTGCCCCTGATCCTGGAGCGCTCTCATGGCGACAGTTCCGAACGCCCTCGCAGGCCGCCACTTCCTCAAGGAGCTGGACTTCACGGCAGAGGAGTTCCGCGGGCTGATCGAGCTGGCCGCCGAGCTCAAGGCGGCCAAGAAGGCCGGGACCGAGACCCAGCGCCTGCGGGGCAGGAACATCGCGCTGATCTTCGAGAAGACCTCGACGCGTACGCGCTGCGCGTTCGAGGTCGCGGCGGCGGACCAGGGCGCCTCGACGACGTATCTCGACCCGTCCGGTTCGCAGATAGGCCACAAGGAGTCGGTGAAGGACACCGCGCGGGTGCTCGGGCGGATGTTCGACGCGATCGAGTTCCGGGGTGACAGCCAGGCCGCCGTCGAGGAGCTGGCCGCGTACGCCGGTGTGCCCGTCTACAACGGCCTGACCGACGACTGGCACCCCACCCAGATGCTCGCCGACGTGCTCACGATGACGGAGCACAGCGACAAGCCGCTCGGCGAGATCGCCTTCGTCTATCTCGGCGACGCCCGTTTCAACATGGGCAACTCGTATCTGATCACCGGCGCGCTGCTCGGCATGGACGTCCGCATCGTCGCTCCGCAGGCGTACTGGCCCGCCGACGAGATCGTCGCCAGGGCCCGCAAGCTCGCCGAGAGCGCCGGCGGCCGCGTCACGCTCACCGAGGACGTCACCGAGGGAGTCCAGGGCGCCGACTTCGTCGCCACCGATGTCTGGGTCTCCATGGGCGAGCCGAAGGACGTGTGGGACGAGCGGATCGGCGCACTCTCCCCGTACGCCGTGACGATGGACGTCCTGCGCGCCACCGGCAACCCGGACGTGAAGTTCCTGCACTGCCTCCCGGCCTACCACGACCTGGGCACGAAAGTCGGGCGGGAGATCCACGAGAGCCATGGCCTGGACTCGCTGGAGGTCACCGACGAGGTGTTCGAGTCGGCACACTCGGTCGTCTTCGACGAGGCCGAGAACCGGCTGCACACGATCAAGGCCATCCTGGTCGCGACGCTCGCCTGACCGGACGGCGGCCTGCTGCCGGGGGTTACACCGGTCGTCGTCGCTGCGGCGGTACGACGGGCAGCCTGAACCAGACCGCCTTGCCGGAGCCGGCCGGGCGGTGGCCGCAGGACGAGCTGAGGGTGCGGATCAGGAGGAGACCGCGCCCGTGCTCCTGCCAGGGGTCGGGCGCGCGGGCCGGGTCGGGGACCGTGAGATCGCCGGGCGGCGCGGGATCCGGATCGTGCACCTCGACCTGGCAGCCGGTCGGCAACAGTTCGACGACCAGCTCTATGGGACCATCCCCCGCGGTGTGCTTCACGGCATTGGCGACCAGTTCCGCGGTGAGCAGTTCGGCGGTGTCGCTGTCAGCCGCGTGCTCCAGGTCGGCCAGCGCCGTGCGGACCAGCGCACGCGCGACCGGCACTGCCGCGGCGGTGTGCGGCAGTGCGATGCGCCATGAGGCGGAGGCGGGGGTGTCGGGCAAAAGGGGTCCGTTCATTGAGCAGGTCGTCCTGCTTTCAACTTTAGAAATGGTACGACTCGTCCGGACAGAGGCTCCCGGCGGGCCTGTCCCGGGACTTTCGGCCCGGCATGAGGCTGTGTACGAGGCTGTGTACCCAGGCGAACGGCCCGCGTCCCACGTGGTGCTCCCGCCGTTACGGGGCCATCGAGGATCCGTGACTCAGTGACGGTTCTGCCGTGCTTCTATCGCGCGCTCGTGACGGAAGCGACAGGAGAGGCATAGGTTGACAAGGTAGCGCCGCGCGCTCGCCCTCGACAGTGCCGAACGCACGAAAGCCCCGAGCGCCTCGGCGCGGGCCGGGTGCTCGGGGGCGGGGGCTTCGGACGATGCTCTACAAGCTCCTTCGAGGTCCTGCGGGCCCTACGCGGGAAGCTTGACCATTCCCGCTGTCAGGGTCGAGCCGTCCGCCGGGTCGATCAGGAGGAATGCGCCGGTGCGGCGGACCTCGGCATAGTCGTCGAGCGCGAGCGGCTCGGCCGTGCGCAGGGTGATCGTGCCGAGGTCGTTCGCCGTGAGCTCGGCCGCGTCGCCCAGATCTTTGACGACGGCCTTCACGGTCCGTGTCGTGTGCCTGACGAGAACCCGGTCCCCGACGCGCAGCGCCCGGTCGGACAGATGGCAGACGGCGCCTCGGACGTCCTGTGTGAGGGTGGGCGCGTCCGCTCCCGCAGTGATCATGTCGCCGCGCGAGACGTCGCGCTGGTCGGCCAGGCGCAGGGTCAGCGACTGGGGCGCGTACGCGAGGTCCGAGTCCCTGCCGAGTACGTCGATGCCGATGATCTCGGAGCTCTCCCCTGACGGATGCACCGTCACGCGGTCGCCGACCCGCAGCGTGCCGGACACCAACTGGCCGGCGTAGTGGCGGACTTCGTCGTGCCGGATCACGTACTGCACAGGAAAGCGAGCCGGCGCGGACCCGGCGTCGGAACCGACCGGCACGGTCTCCAGGAACTCCAGCAGCGCCGGCCCCTCGTACCACCCCATGTGCGCCGAACGCTCCACCACGTTGTCACCGCACAACGCGGAGACCGGGATCGGCGTGAAGCCGGGCAGCCCCAACTCGGCGGCGTGGCCCGCGAAGTCCTCGACGATGCGGTCGAAGTCCTTCGCCTCGTAGCCGACGAGGTCCATTTTGTTGACGGCGAGGACGACGTGGGGGACGCGCAGGAGGGCGGCGACGGCGGCGTGCCGGCGGGTCTGCTCGATGACGCCGTGGCGGGCGTCGACGAGGACGACGGCGAGGTCGGCGGTGGAGGCGCCGGTGACCATGTTGCGGGTGTACTGCACGTGGCCGGGGGTGTCGGCGAGGATGAAGCGGCGGCGTGCGGTGGCGAAGTAGCGGTAGGCGACATCGATGGTGATGCCCTGTTCACGTTCGGCGCGTAGTCCGTCGGTGAGGAGGGCGAGGTCGGGGGTGTCCTGGCCGCGGCTGGCGGAGGCGCGTTCCACGGCTTCCAGTTGGTCGGTGAGGACCGACTTGGAGTCGTGCAGCAGACGTCCGACGAGGGTGGACTTGCCGTCGTCGACGGAGCCGGCCGTCGCGAACCGCAGCGTGTCGATGGTGGTGGGTGCGCCGACCATGGCGGTGGTGGTGCTGGTCATGTCTAGAAGTACCCCTCGCGCTTGCGGTCTTCCATCGCGGCTTCGGACATTTTGTCGTCGGCGCGGGTGGCGCCCCGTTC
>NZ_JBIAIK010000021.1:0-128807 GCF_042871385.1 Streptomyces sp. NPDC005808
GCCGGAGAAGAGGATCACCGGTCGTTCGAACTCGCCCGCCACCTCGCGGAAGATGTGCACCGCCTCCGACTCCAACGCATCCAGGTGGGACAGCGTGAAGGCCCGCTCGGTCGTCACCCAGGTCATAGGAGCCCCCTCGTCGCGAGTGCCGCGTACACGGAGGCCGCGGACTCCTCCGGGGTCTGCAAGTGCGTCTCCAGCGTGAGAGTCGGATCGCCCGGCGGCTCATAGGGATCGTCGACGCCGGTCAGCCCGCGGATCCGGCCCGCGGCCTGCTGGGCGTACAGCCCCTTCACATCCCGCTCGCCGCACACCTCGACCGGCGCGGCGACATGGACCTCGACGTACGGCGTCCCGCTCGCCTCGTGCCGCTTGCGGACGGCCTCGCGGCTGTCGGCGTAGGGCGCGATGACGGGGACCAGGGCGAGGACACCGTTGCGCGCGAGTACCTCGGCGACCAGGCCGATCCGCTGCACGTTCGTGTTGCGGTCCTCCCGAGAGAAGCCGAGGCCCGCGGAGAGGAAACGGCGGACCTCGTCGCCGTCGAGAACCTCGACACGGTGCCCCTCGGCTCTGAGGCGGCTGCCCAGAAGGCCGGCGATGGTCGTCTTGCCGGCGCTCGGCAGACCCGTGAGCCAGACGGTGGCTCCCTGAGCCCGTGCCGTGGTCGTCATACGTGCAGCCCTCTTCCTGTCCTGGCGTCGTGCGGCTCACGACGCTAGGTAAGAAACCTGAGAAGGGGGACGGAAGAGGCTGAGGGTTCCCTTAGCGATCCATCCTGCAACTGAGGTCACAGGCCACGGTGTCGCACAACTAATCCCGCTCGGGTACGTCGGCGAAGGCCGCCCCCGCGTTCCGCAGCCGATCGTGCAGTGCCCGGAAGACGGCGGTGGAGCGGGCGCCCGGCCAGTCCTGGGGGAGCAGCGCGGCGGGCAGTCCTGGGTCGACGTAGGGGAGGTGCCGCCAGGAGTCCAGGGCGAGCAGATAGTCGTGGTACGCCTCCTGAGGAGGGGTGTCCGCGCGCCGTTCCCACTCGTGCAGCACGTGCGCGTGCTCGTCGAGGAACTCCTCGTGCTGCTTGGCGATCGAGGCCAGATCCCACCAGCGGGCCACCGCCTCCGCCGTCGGGGCGAAGCCCAGATGTTCCCCGCGGAACAGCTCTACGTACGGGTCGAGCCGCAGCCGCTCCAGCGTGTGCCGCGCCTCTTCGTGGAGTCGTGCCGGGGCGAGCCACACGCCTGGGGCGGCCGTTCCGAAACCCAGACCGGCGAGCCGAGAGCGCAGCACGTGCCGCTTCTGCCGCTCGGACTCGGGTACGGAGAAAATGGCGAGCACCCAGCCGTCGTCCGTGGGGGGAACCGCCGTGTACACCCGCCGGTCGCCGTCGTCGAGCAGTTGCCGCGCGTCCTGCGACAGCGCGTACCCGGCCGCGCCCGCCGGCGTACGTACCGGTTCCAGCAGGCCGCGACGCTTGAGCCGGGACACCGACGACCGTACGGAGGATGCGTCGACGCCCACCGCCGCAAGGAGTCTGATCAGCTCGGACACCGGCACAGGGCCGGGCATGAAACGGCCGTACGCGCCGTAGAACGTGACGATGAGGGACCGGGGGGCGTGTTGCTCTGACACGTTGATCACTCTAGTCCGCGAAGATCACTTAGGATCGCCGCCCGCGGACCTGGCCCGGCACGACGGACTCGCGATGGCTTCCCGCGTCCAGCGTCCAGCGTCCCGCGTCCCGTCCGTACCCGGTCGGCCGCGGCCGGAGTCAGGCGGCGACGGCCAACTGCTCGACGAACGCCCGGCGCGGAGCGATCACGCTGCCGTCGGGGTGCAGTTCGCCGCTGTCGTCGAAGACGATCGCTCCGTCGCACAGGAGGTTCCAACCCTGCTCGGGGTGGGCCGCCACGATGTGCGGGGCGTTGCCGTCAAGGGACGGGGACGAAGACTGGTGGGAACACATGGCGCACCTCCACGTCGTATGCGATGAGTGCCGACGGCGTCGTCGCCGTCCTCGCATACATAGACCATGCTCGCGCGGCGAACTCATCGGAACAGCCCGCCGTGAAGCGTGACAACACGCGGACAACACTTGGACGTCCCCATGACGGACGGCGCCGACATGACGCACGGCGCCGACTCGCCACCAAAGGGGTGATGATCACCGCCCTCGGGGTGCCGGACGCCGCCCTCGGGGCCCCGGACCGGTACCTGTGGAGCCCTTGCAGGCTCCCGTTCCAGGAGGTACTCCCATGTCCGTGCGTCAGGCCCTCGGCGCGGCTGCTGCCGCCGCGCTGCTCCTGTCCGTCGCCCCATCCGCCGCCGCCCTGTCAGATCCCTACGACCAGGTGACCGTCGACCCGACCGGTCACGTCGCGGCCGACGGAACCGTCAGCCTCTCGGGCACCTACCGCTGTCTGAGCAGCACCGGCCCCGTGTTCGTGTCCTCCTCGGTCTCGCAGGGCGACCCCCGGGTACGCCACGGCATCGGCGGTACCTCGGCGGTCTGCGACGGCGCGGTGCACCCCTGGACCAACTCGGAGAAGCGCACACCGGGCACCCTCACCCCCGGTGCCGCCCATGTCGAGGCCACCCTGATGGAACTGCGCCCCGGTGTGGGCGGCCTGCCGCTGCCGGCCTTCCACGCGAGGCAGCAGCAGGACATCTCCCTCACCGAGAGCTGACCCGGTCCGGATGCCGCAGCCGGGGAGCGGTGCGGCGAGGCCGTCCTTGCCGTGCCGCTCCCCGGCTGCCGGCTTCCAGGAGGGACACCTCGGCACCCCCCACTGAGCCCGTGGCCCGGTGGAGGGTGCCGCCCTGGATGTCAGGTGTGCGCTCAGCCGGTGATCTTGAACGTGGACGCCGAGTCGTTCTGGGTCGCGACCTGACCCGAGAACAGATTCGTCACCGTGTTACCCGTGAAGGTTCCGGTGCCGGTGACTCCGGCGGGGATCCAGATGCCCTGCTTCGCCGGACGGTTGATCGTGTTGTTGGTCAGCGTCAGGTTGACGCGTGTCTTGTCGACGTAGATGCCCGCGCGCAGGGATCCGTTCATGATGTTGTCGGTCATGGTCACGGTCGAGTAAGCGGTCGGGAACAGCGAGGTGCTGGAGGGAGAGCTGATCCGCACTCCGTGCCGCGTGCCGTTCCAGCCACCGCCGCCGTTCAGGACGTTTCCGGAGATCGTGACGGACGTCAACGGGTTCCCGGTGTCGCCGAACACTCCGAGGTCCATGGCACTGTTCGATGACACGCTGTTGACCAGATTGTTCTTCACCTCGATGTTCTGGCCGCCGGCGATCCGGATCCCGTTGGCCCACCAGGGTGCGATCGCGGTGTTGTTGAGGATCTTCGTGCCGGACACCTGGGGGTTCGTGCCGTCGGGGCCGGCGTCGGAGTAATTGGCGAAGGAGTCGTCACCGGTGTTGCGGGCGAAGTTGTTCTGCACCGTGATGTTCTTGCCGGCTTTGTCGCCGGTCGCCGAGGCGCCGTTGTTGACGTTGAAGCCGTCACCGTAGGTGTCCGCTGTCCGGCTGTTCTGGATGACGCCGTTGGTGCCCGACAGCCAGTTGGCGTCGATGTGGCGCGTCCAGATCCGGTCGATCAGCCAGCCGCCGGCACCACTGGCGTTGATTCCGTAGTCCGAGCCACCGTTGCCACCGACACCCCGCCAGGTGGCGTTGGCATCGATCTGAAGGTCCGTCACCGTGGTGCCGGAGCCCACCAGGATCTGCGAACGCCACCCGGCGGGGGTCGGAAGCGGAACCTTCCGGTAGATGGTGGTGTACCACATGCCGGCGCCCTGTACCTTCACGCCTGTGAAGTTCAACGCTGTGGCCGTAAGGCTGTTCGTCAGGTATTTACCCGACGGGATCCACACCGACTTTCCCTGCGTTTTGGCGGCATTCACCGTGTTCTGGATCGCGACCGTCGAATCCTTCACGAAGCTGGGATCCGCGCCGTAAGTGACGACCGAGAGCGAGTTGGCCGGCTGGGCCGCCGCAGCCCCGACGTTTTCGAGATCGACGGAATCGATGTCGTAAACGGCAGCCGTATTGGCGGCGTCCTTCTGGAGTTTGATCGTGCTGCCGGCGGCGATGGGAGTACCCGTGACCCAGACGGGGAATTCGTTGTAGAAGCGGTAGGGCGACCCGCCGGCTTTGGGATCGTCCGGGTTGGTGGTCGCGTCGCGGTAGTTCCACGCCTGCTTGGAACTCAGCGAGATCGCCTGGCGGTACACGCCGTTCACGTACAGGTTCAGCGACGCGGTGATGCCGCCGCCCGCGGCCGCGTCCGGAATCGAGGCACGGACCACCAGGGTGTTGGCGCTCTTGCCCGTGTTGTTCGTTATCGTCACCGAAGCGCCGGTGGCCTTCAGTTCGACCAGCGAGTAGCCCGAGGCCTCCGTCTCCAAAGAGGCCGCGGTCGGTGCCGCTGCTCCCGGAGTGAGGGCGCGGAGGGTGGCGCCACCGGCACGCGTCCCGGTTTCGGCTTCGACCGTGACGAAGGGTGTGGTGGCACCAGCCGCGGCAACCGCCTCGGCATCAATGCCCGAAGTCGTTTCCGCGTGACCTTCGGTGCCTGGGTAAACGAACAGAGCGCCGGCGACAAGTGCGGCGACGCCGGGAAGCCATACGGAGACTCGTCGGACTTTTCTGTGCATGTTTCACCTCTGTGTGGGGTTGGCGACAGGGCGGATCAACGCGCCGCGAGCAAGAGCAGCTCTTCTGTCGGAGGTCTGACGTGTTGTCAGTGAAGGTGTCGAAGCCGTCATGTCGCGCAAGTACTTCAATGTGCGGGCATGTTGGGGTATGCCGAGCATCATGTACGGGGGGTGGGGGGGGAATTGCAGGTGCGACTGACGGTCCGGCTGCGCCGTCATGTAAATCTATCAAGTTTCGTTAGTCAATGCGTCTGACGGTTCGAATGCAAGCGCAGCGGGCGGACCTTGTGTTTCTCGTTGAATGAGGTGGTTCGATGTCGGATGTCTGTTTCGGGGGTCCGGCTGGCGCGGGGCTGTGGGGCAGGTACGTGAGGTGGCGGCCGGTGGTGAAGTTCCGGCAGGGCCGGTCGGGCTTCCGGGGGTGCCCCGGTCGGCCGGATACCGCAACTCGTCGCGGATGGCTGGTCCACACCTCGTCGTCGCGGTGATCGCCACCTGTCGGACCCGTGGTGAATCGGGGTTCAGGCCGCCTCGTCCCCGAATTCATCCAGCATATTGACAAACTTCGGGACTGGTTCCTAAGTTCGCATGGGCACTTGTGTGACAGCGCCCGAGCTGCGGTAATCCCAGGATCGGTCGACCGGTCGGCCGAAGCCACACGCACCGGTACCACGCCGAACTACCCACAACCACCCCGAACCGTCGCGCCCTGCCGCGCGGCGACGATGGGAGCGTGCAACCACTTTGACCACTGACACCCGGCGGGCGCTCGTCGTCCGCGGAGGCTGGGACGGGCATCAGCCCGTGGCGATCAGCGACGGATTCGTCCCGTTCCTCAAGGAGCAGGGATTCACCGTCGAGACCTCGGAAGACCTCGCGGTCTACGAGGACGCGGAGCGCCTGGCCGCCACCGACCTGATCGTGCAGTGCTGGACGATGGGGACGATCACCCGGGAGCAGAGCGCCAATCTCGCCGCCGCCGTGCGCGCGGGTACCGGATTCGCGGGCTGGCACGGCGGCATCGTCGACTCCTTCCGCGCCGACGTCGGCTACCAGCTCCTGACCGGCGGGCAGTTCCTGATGCATCCGCCCGGCTTCCACGACCACACCGTGCATGTGCTGCCCGAGCGCGCCGACCATCCCGTCGTCGCGGGCCTCGACGACTTCGCCGTTCACACCGAGCAGTACTGGGTGCTCACCGACCCGCACATCGAGGTGCTCGCCACCACCACCTTCCCGCCCGACGAACTGCGCGACCGGCCCGCGGTGATGCCCGCCGTATGGACCAGGACCTGGGGTGCGGGGCGGGTCTTCGTCTCGACGATCGGGCACAAGACCGACGACTTCGACGTGCCGGAGGTCCGCACGTTGACCGAAAGGGGACTGCTGTGGGCGAGTCGCTGAAGCCTTTGAACATCGGCATCGTGGGCGCGGGGAAGATCAGCGGCGCCTACCTCTCGACGCTGGCGCGGCTGAGTTCCGTACGGCTGACCTCCGTCACCGACCTCGACCCGAGCCGCGCGCGGTCGGTCGCGGAGCAGGCCCAGGCCGAGGGAGAGGTGGCTGTGGAGCCGTCCGTCGCCGCCCTGGTGGCCCGGGACGACGTGGACGCCGTACTCAATCTGACGATTCCCGCCGCGCACGCGGAGATCGCCCTCGTGGCGCTCGGCGCGGGCAAGCACGTGTACGGCGAGAAGCCTCTCGCGGCCAACCGCAAGGAGGCCGAGGCCGTGCTGGCGGCGGCGCGTGAGGCGGGACTGAGGGTCGGCTGCGCGCCCGACACCGTCCTGGGCACCGGAACCCAGACCGCGCGCAAGGCGGTCGACGACGGTCTGATCGGCCGGCCCGTCGCGGCCACCGCCTTCATGACCAGCGCGGGCCACGAGAAGTGGCACCCGGACCCGGAGTTCTACTACCAGCCCGGCGGCGGCCCGCTGCTCGACATGGGGCCCTACTACCTTTCGGCCCTGGTCCATCTGCTGGGTCCGGTGGTCCGGGTGACCGGAGCGTCCTCCCGACCGCGTGCGCAGCGGACGATCGGCAGTGGCCCCCGGGCGGGGCACAACTTCCCGGTGGAGGTGGACACCCACATCACCGGCGTCCTGGAGCACGCCGGCGGAGCCCTGTCCACCCTGGTCATGAGCTTCGACATCCGCGCCGCGCGGCTGCCGCGCATCGAGGTGCACGGCACCTCTGCCTCGCTGTCCGTGCCCGACCCGAACAACTTCGACGGTCCCGTCGAGATCCACCGAGGTGACGGCTGGGAAACCCTGCCGGTGTCGGCCGGCCATCCGGACGCGGGGCGGGGCACCGGCCTCGCCGATCTCGCGGATGCGCTGATCGCCGGGCGTCCGCACCGCGCATCGGCCGAACTCGCCGCGCATGTCCTGGACATCATGCTCACCCTCATGGACGCGGCGGACGAGGGCCGCGCTCTCCCGGTGACCACCACCTGCGAGCGTCCCGCCCCGGTGGCCGGAGCCGACCGCTGACCGCCACCGTCCGAGACCCTGGCTCCCCGCCCGCGCCCGCCCGCAGCAAACAGGAGAAAGCCGCATGCACGACGACCGGACCCTGGTCGAGGCACGCCTGGAGCGCGTCCTCAGGGAACGCATCCGCCCCGCCGTCCACCCCGAGTCGACGCCGCTCGACGTGGAGATCTGGTCCACCCCGGGCGAACCCGTCCCCGTGACCGAGGGGTTGGCGGCGCCGACCCGGCCCATCGCCCCGGGCACCGCGTGGGGCACGCCGTGGGGGACCAGCTGGTTCACGGTCACGGGCACGGTTCCCGCAGAGTGGTCGGGCCGTACCGTCGAGGCCGTACTCGACCTCGGTTTCACCCCGCGCACCCCGGGCTTCCAGTGCGAGGGACTCGTCTACGGATCCGACGGCACGCCCGTCAAGGGGCTCCACCCGCGCAACTCGTACGTCCGTGTCGGGTCACCCGTGGCCGGTGGAGAGCCGGTGCGCTGGCACATCGAGGCCGCCTCCAACCCCGACCTCGACGCGGGTGGGGTGCCGTTCCGGCCGACCCCGATGGGCGACAGGGCGACCGCGGGCGACGCGCTCCAATACGTGCTGGGACACATGCGGCTGGCCGTCTTCGACGAGACGGTGTGGAACCTGGTCATGGACCTGGAGGTGCTCGGCGAGCTGATGCCCGAACTGCCCCTCGACGGCGGGCGCCGCTGGGAGATCCTGCGCGCGGTCGGCCGGGCGCTGGACGCCGTGGACCTCCAGGACGTCAACGGCACGGCACAGGCCGCCCGCGACGAACTGGCCGGCGTGCTCGCCACGCCCGCCGCCCCAACGGCCCACCGCATCAGCGCCGTCGGGCACGCGCACATCGACTCGGCGTGGCTGTGGCCGCTGCGCGAGACGGTCCGCAAGGTCGCCCGCACAGCGTCGAACATGACGGCCCTGCTGGAGGACGAGCCCGACTTCGTCTTCGCCATGTCGCAGGCCCAGCAGTACGCCTGGCTCAAGGAGCACCGGCCCGAGGTGTGGGCGAAGGTCAAGAAGGCCGTCGCCGACGGGCGGTTCGTGCCCGCGGGCGGCATGTGGGTCGAGTCCGACACCAACATGCCGGGGTCCGAGGCGATGGCCCGTCAGTTCGTGCACGGCAAGCGGTTCTTCCTCGAAGAGTTCGGCATCGAGAACGACGAGGCCTGGCTGCCCGACACCTTCGGCTTCGCCGCGGGCCTGCCGCAGATCATCAGGGCGGCCGGCTCCAAGCGACTGCTCACCCAGAAGATCTCCTGGAGTCGGACCAACAGGTTCCCGCACCACACGTTCAACTGGGAGGGCATCGACGGCACCCGCATCTTCACCCACTTCCCACCCGTCGACTCGTACAACTGCGAAATGACAGGCCGTCAACTCGCGCACGCAGCACGTAACTTCAAGGAGAAGGGCGTCGCCACCCGCTCCCTCGCGCCGACCGGCTTCGGTGACGGCGGGGGCGGTACCACGCGCGAGATGGTCGCCAAGGCGGCCCGGATGCACAGCCTGGAGGGCGCGCCGGCCGTCGAGTGGGAGGCCCCGGCCGACTTCTTCGCCAAGGCCGAGGCGGAATACCCCGACCCGCCCGTGTGGGTCGGCGAGCTCTACCTCGAACTGCACCGCGCCACGCTCACCAGCCAGGCGGGCACCAAACGGGGCAACCGGCGCAGCGAGTCCCTGCTGACGGAGGCCGAGCTGTGGGCCACCACGGCAGCGGTGCGCACGGGCAGCCCCTACCCCTACGAGGAACTCGACCGGATCTGGAAGACGGTGCTGCTGCACCAGTTCCACGACATCCTGCCCGGCTCCTCCATCGCCTGGGTGCACCGCGAGGCGCGCGAGACCTACGCACGGCTGGCCGGGGAACTCGAAGGCATCATCGCGGGTGCGCAGCGTGCCCTGGCGGGGGAGGGGACGCGGGATCTGGTGTTCAACTCGGCCCCGCACGCCCGCCGAGGCATCCCGGCCGGCGGCGCCTCGGCGCAGGCCGCTGCGGCCGCTGCGGGCGGTGCGGACGGTGCGGGCGGTGCCGTGGTCCCCGTGCCGCGCGAAGGAGGCGGGTACGTCCTGGACAACGGGCTGCTGAGGGCCGAGATCGACGGACGGGGGCTGGTGGTCTCCGCGTACGACATCGCCGCGGAGCGGGAGGCGATCGCGCCGGGGCAGGCGGCCAACCTGCTCCAGCTGCACCCCGACTTCCCCAACCAGTGGGACGCCTGGGACGTGGACGCCTTCTACCGGAATGTCGGAAGCGATCTCACCGACGTGGCCGAGCTGAGCGTCGAAGGCGCCGCGGTGCGCGTCGAGCGGGCCTTCGGCGACTCCCGGGTCAGCCAGCTCCTGTCGCTGCCGGCCGACGCCAAGCGGCTCGACATCGACACCGAGGTGGACTGGCACGAGAGGGAACGCTTCCTGAAGCTCGCCTTCCCGCTGGACGTGAAGGCCGACCGGTACGCAGCCGAGACGCAGTTCGGGCATGTGTACCGGCCGACCCACCAGAACACGAGCTGGGAGTGGGCCAAGTTCGAGGCGTGCAACCACCGCTTCCTGTACGTCGACGAGCCGGGCTGGGGCGTCGCGATCGTCAACGACGCCACCTACGGTCACGACGTGACCCGCTCGGTACGGACCGGGGCCGACGCCGGCACGACGACGACCGTACGGGCCTCGCTGCTGCGTGCCCCGCGCTACCCGGATCCGGAGACCGACCAGGGCGTCCACCGGTTCCGGCACGCGCTGGTGCCGGGGGCGACGATCGGCGACGCGGTGCGCGAGGGCCACCGGGCCAACCTGCCCGAGCGACGGGTCAGCGGGACCGTCGGCGAGGTGGCACCGCTGGTGACCGTGGACAACGACGCCGTGGTGGTGAGCGCGGTCAAGCTGGCCGACGATCGCGGCGGCGACCTGGTGGTGCGTGTCTACGAGGCACACGGAGGACGCGCCCGTGCCACGGTCCGCGCCGACGGTTTCGCCGCCGGACATGCCGTGCTGACGGATCTGCTGGAGCGCCCGCTCGCGGACGCCGAGCGGCCCAGGGAGGTGGAAGGTGGTGTCGTACTGGCCCTGCGACCCTTCCAGATGGTGACTCTGCGCCTGCCGCGAGCCTGACGACACGATTCGATGCGACTCGGCACAAGGGGGTGGGCGGCGCCCTGGTCACCATGTGCGGTGTCCTCGGCCAGCCCGGGACCGGCTGCAGCCGGTCCCGGGCCCATCCGAACGGACCGAAGGAGGACAACACCGCATGACAGACCGCCCCGAGCGTCCTGAACACCGAGACCGTCTCAACCGTGGTCCCGGCCGGCTCAAGGCCGTGTGCGTCATGGACCCGGCTGTAGCCGATCAGGTGCTCCCCGAGGAACTGCGCCGGCGGCTCTCCGCGCTGGTGGAGCTCGCCCCCGACCAGATGACTCCGCCTCCGCCCGGCAAGTTCCCCACCGCGTTCGCCGAGGCGGAGATCCTGATCAGCGGCTGGGGCTGTCCCCGCCTCACGGCCGACGTCCTGGCGTGCGCGCCCCGGCTGCGTGCCGTGCTGCACGCCGCCGGCAGCGTCAAGTCGTTGGTGAGTGAGGCGGTGTGGGAACGCGGCATCGTCGTGTCGTCGGCGGCCGATGCCAACGCCGGCCCCGTCGTCTCCTACACGCTGGCCCTCATCACGCTCGCCGCGCGGCGCACGCTGTCCTTGGCGGCCGGCTACGAGGCCGGCTGGCCGGCGTTCGGCAGCCGTTCGGGCGCCGACGGCAGCACCGTGGGCATCGTCGGCGCCTCGCGCATCGGTCGCGGCGTGCTGGCCGGACTGCGCCGGTCCGACGCCGGCCACCGGCTGCTGCTGAGCGACCCGTACGTGACGGACGAGGAGGCACGTCTCCTGGGCGCGGAGCGGGTGGAACTCGCCGAACTGTGCCGCCGATCGGCGGTGGTGAGTGTCCATGCGCCGCTCCTGCCGGAGACGACCGGCCTGCTGGACGCCCGGATGCTGGGGCTCATCCCTGACGGTGGCGTGCTGATCAACACCGCGCGGGGCGCCATCGTCGACACGGAGGCGCTGACCCGCGCATGCGCGTCCGGCCGTCTTGAGGCCTATCTCGACGTGACCGACCCCGAACCCCTGCCGTCCGGCCACCCACTCCTGTCCATGCCCAACGTGCTGGTCACGCCGCACATCGCCGGTGCGCAGGGGCGCGAGGTGCGAAGGCTCGGACAGTACGCGGTCGCCGAGGCCGAGCGATGGGTGGCGGGCGAGCCGCTGCTCGGCGAGGTCACCCGTCAGGCGCTCGCACACCTGGCCTGACCGGGGCACAACCGGGTCATACACGACCGGTCGAGCGCGGAGTACCGCCTCCGGACCGGCCCACCGGGCACCGCCCCGACCGAAGTCCCCTTCGGCCGGGGCGGTGCCCGTGCCTCGTACGGCATCAGCCCAATTCGGGCAAGCGCTTACCGGTGGCCGAGGCGGATCCGGGTCGCACAGGAAAAACGTCGCGTGATTTTGCCTGTCGGAAGCATTGACGTTAGCCAATCGATTGGATTTACATACTTCTGCCGGTTCCTGGGGGGTGGCCGGACAACGCCCGACCAATGGTGAAAGGGCTTTGCTTCATGACAACGCTTGAACAATCGGCCGCCCGTCCGGCCGAGGAGGGCGGGCCGCCGACCACGGGCCGTCTGCGGCCATCGCGTCCGCGCCGCCGCCGGGACATGGCTCTCTTCTGGTTCCTGATACCGGGTCTCGTGGTGCTGCTGCTCTTCCAGTACATCCCCTTGCTCGGCAACGTCATCGCGTTCCAGGACTACCAGCCGTACATCGGCATCATGCACAGCCCGTGGAGCGGGCTGAAGAACTTCGACGTCCTGTTCAACGGCGACGAGCAGTTCCTGCACGCGCTGGTCAACACCCTCGAACTCACCCTGATCCAGGTTGTGTTCGTCTTCCCCGCACCGATCCTCCTCGCACTCGCCCTCAACAGCCTGGTCAGCGAACGCGTCAAGAAGTGGGTGCAGAACGTCCTGTACCTGCCGCACTTCCTGTCCTGGGTGGTCGTCGTCTCCCTGTTCCAGCAGCTACTGGGCGGCACCGGGATGGTCAACCTGTTCCTGCAGGCCCACGAGATGGGCACCTGGAACATCATCGGCAACCCCGAGCTGTTCAAGGCGCTGCTCACCTCCCAGGTCATCTGGAAGGACACCGGCTGGGGCACGATCCTCTTTCTCGCGGCCCTCTCCCGCGTCGACAGCAACCTCTACGAGGCCGCCGCCATGGACGGTGCGAGCCGCCTGCGGCAGACCTGGCACGTGACCCTGCCGGCGCTGCGCGGGCTGGTGATCCTGCTGCTGATCCTCCGGCTCGGTGACGCGCTGTCCGTCGGCTTCGAGCAGATCCTGCTCCAGCAGACCGGCGTCGGCCTGGACAACAGCGAGGTGCTGGACACCTACGTCTACAACCACGGCGTGATCGCCGGGGACTGGGGCGTCAGCGCCGCCGTCGGTCTCGTCAAGGGCGTGGTCGGTGTGGTGCTCGTGCTGGGCGCAAACAAGATCGCCCATCTCTTCGGGGAAGAAGGTGTCTACCGGTCATGACCACCCTGTCGCCGACCCGTCCAGGGCGCCGCGGACCGCGCCGCGGCTACAGCGCCATCCCCGGGGAGACCCCGGGTTCGCTGCCCTGGCGCTCCGTCAAGTCGCTGATCCTGCTGATCTGCGTGATCCTCGTCCTGCTGCCGTTCGTGGCGATCGTCTCGACCTCGCTCGCCGACTCCGCCGAGGTCACCAAGGCGGGCGGCTACGTCCTGTGGCCCGACCACCCCACCGTCACCGCGTACCAGGCACTGCTCAACGGCGGAATCGTCTCCAAGGCCATGCTCGTCAGCGTCGGGATCACCGTCGTCGGCACCGCCCTCAGCCTGGTCTCCTCCATCATGCTGGCCTACGGCCTGAGCAGGCCCGGGTCCTTCGGGCACAAGCCCGTGCTGCTCCTGCTGCTGATGTCCATGCTGTTCGTGCCGGGTGTCATCCCCAGCTACCTGATGGTCAAGCAGCTTGGCCTGATCAACAGTTACTGGTCGTTGATCCTGCCCACCATGATCAACGCGTTCAACGTGATCGTGCTCCGGTCCTTCTTCATGAGCGTGCCCCAGGAACTCATCGACGCGGCCCGCATCGACGGCGCGTCCGAGGTGAACATCCTCACGAAGGTCGTGCTCCCGCTCTCCAAGGCCTCGGTCGCCGTCATCGGCCTGTTCTACGCGGTGACGTACTGGAACGCGTTCTTCAACGCCCTGCTGTACATCAACGACGCGTCGAAGTGGCCCATGCAGCTGGTGCTGCGGACGTACGTCATCAACAACGCGCAGCTCAGCGGCGGTCAGGTGGATGTCGCGGCCGGGGCGCCGCTGCCGCCGGCCCAGTCGCTGCAGGCGGCGATCCTGGTTCTGTCGATCGTGCCCATCGTGGTCATCTACCCCTTCCTGCAGCGGCACATGAACAAGGGCGTAATGATCGGGGCGGTGAAGGGATGAACGGTCCGATGAAGGCACTGCAGCCACTGCAGTCCAAGCAGCCCCAGCCGCGCCCAGCACTGAGCCGTCGTGGCTTTCTCGCCTCCGCCGTCGGCGTCACGGCGGGCCTGACCCTGGCCGGCTGCGGGGACTACCGCCTCGCCACCACGGGGGACGCCAACGCCCAGGCCCAGTTGCCCACGTACATCCCCTACAGAAGCGTGACGACATCGATGCCGGCCACCGCGGACGGTGTCGCGCCCGGTTATCTGAACTACCCGGCCGACCCCGTCAAGGCCTTCCCGGGCGGCCCGCCCGCCAAGGGGCCCGGCATCGACATCATGACGCTGATCTTCAATCCGGTGCCGCCGCCGGAGGGACGCAACGTCCTGTGGCAGAACCTGAACGACAGCGTGGGCTGCGACCTGAACTTCGCGATCACGCCGGTCGGCGACTACCCGGCCAAGTTCGCCGTGACGATCGCGGGCGGCGATCTGCCCGACGCGATGCTGATGCTCAGGCCGGACCAGAACTCGACGGCCACGCCGGACATGCTGGACACCCTCTTCGAGGACCTCACCCCGCATCTGTCCGGCGACAACATCCGGGACTACCCGTTCCTGGCCAACATCCCGACCGCCTCCTGGGCGCCCTGCGTGCGCAACGGCGGTATCTACGCGCTGCCCATGCCCCGCCCGCTCTCCGGCGGCCCCATGTACACCCGGCTCGATCTGTTCAACAAGCGGGGACTCGACCCGAATCCGCAGAGCTGGGACGAGTTCGTCCGGCTGTGCAAGGACGTCACCGATCCCAAGGCCAACCAGTACGCACTGGGCGACAGCGTCACCGCGTGGGAATTCGTCATGAAGATGCTGAAGGCCCCCAACAACTGGCGTGAGGAAAACGGGAAGTTCACCTGGTACTACGAGACGGAGGAGGCCAAGCAGTCCCTGGACGCGGTCAACCAGCTCACCAAGGCCGGCGTCATGCACCCGGACACGTACAGCGTGCTCGGCAAGGTGAAGGACTGGTTCGGCAGCGGGCAGACCGTCATGAACCCCGATTCCCCCGCCGCGTGGAACGACTACTACACCAACTACGCCCCGGCCACGGAGGGCTTCGACCTCGGATACATGATGGCGCCGGGCTTCGACGGCGGCGAGGGCGGTCAGTGGCAGGGCTCGGCCAACTACGCCACGCTGATCATCAAGAAGGCGTCCAAGTCCCGTATCCAGCAGATCCTGCGCGCGATGAACGCGCTCGCGGCCCCCTTCGGGACCGACGCCTACCTGCTGCGCAAGTACGGTGTCCGGGGCCCGGACCACACCCTGGAGGGCACCGACCCGGTCCTCACCCCGCAGGGCCAGGCCGAGGCCACGTTGCCGACCATCTTCGCGACGGATGCGCCGTTCACGCTGTACTACTCGGCCAAGCCGGACATCGTGCCGACCCAGTACGCCTTCCAGAAGGAAGCCGTCAAGGTGCTGATCCCCAACCCCGCCGAGCCGCTGTACTCGCCGACCGACTCCAAGAAGTCCAAGCTGTTCGGCCCCCTCCTGGACGACACCCGCAAGGGCATCATGCAGGGGCGCCTCCCGCTCAGCGACTGGGACGACGCGATGAAGCGCTGGCGCCAGGAGGGCGGCGACCAGATCCGCCGCGAGTTCGAACAGGCATGGGAGACCAGGAACTCATGACCCGCACCCCCGCCGAGGACCGCGCCCACTGGGAGCGGACCGCGGACCAACTGCTGCTCGCCGTACGGCCGTACGCGACAGCCGAGCACGCCCTGATCCAGCTGCCCGGTGTGCCGAGCCACAGCGGCGTGCACAGCGACGGACTCGAAGGCTTCGCCCGTACGTTCCTGCTGGCCGGCTTCCGGCTGGCAGGGGCGGGCGGAGCCGACCCGCACGACCTGGCCGGGTGGTACGCGTCCGGCCTGGCCGCCGGCACCGACCCGAAGAACCCGGAACGCTGGCCCACCTTCACGGAGCGCAACCAGGCCAAGGTCGAGGCCGCGTCCATCGCCCTCGCGCTGCACGAGACACGGCCGTGGATCTGGGACCGCCTCGACGACCAGGTCAAGCAGCGGGTCCTCGACTGGCTCGCCCCGATGGTCGGCGATCCCATGCCCGGCAACAACTGGATCTGGTTCCAGGGCGTCACCGAGGCGTTCGCCCGTACCGTCGGAGGGGAGTGGCGGCAACAGGACCTCGACCGTGTCATCGCGCTGACCGACGGCTGGTACGCGGGCGACGGCTGGTACTCCGACGGCCTCACCGGTGGCGAGCGGCGCAACTTCGACCACTACAACGGCTGGGCCATGCACCTCTACCCGTTGTGGTTCTGCCGCATCCTCGGCGACGCCGCACCCAGTGGCCTTCTCGACCGCTACCGGGCGCGGCTCCACCGCTTCCTGGAGGACCAGCGGCTGCTGGTCGGTGCGAACGGCTCGCCGCTCGTCCAGGGCCGCTCGCTCACCTACCGGCACGCCGCGCTCGCCCCGCTGTGGACCGGCGCCCTGTTCGACGCCACGCCGCTCGCGCCGGGGGAGACCAGGGCGATCGCGAGCCGGATGCTCGACCACTTCACGGACCACGGGGCGACCGACGAAGCGGGCCTGCTCACGCTGGGCTGGCACCGGCCCTACCGCGGCATCCTCCAGGTGTACTCCGGGCCCGCCTCGCCGTACTGGGCGAGCAAGGGCTTCATCGGTCTCGCACTGCCGCCCGGCCATCCGGTGTGGACCGAGGAGGCGATCCCCCTCGCCGTCGAACAGGCCGATTTCACCAGGGCGTTGGCCGCGCCCGGCTGGCTCGTCTCCGGCACTTCGGCCGACGGCGTCGTCCGCGTCGTCAACCATGGCGGGGACCATGCCGACCCGGCACGCCCGCACGCGGACGATCCCTGCTACGCGCGCTTCGCCTACTCGACGCATACGGCGCCCGAGACCCCGGGCGATCCCACCGCGGGCAACGGCGCCTGCGCGGGCGCCGATCCGCTCGACAACGCGGTCGTCCTGCTGGACAGGGCGGGACGCGCCTCCCACCGGCGTCCGGCGACCAGAGTCTCGCTGGACGGTGCCACGGCCGTCTCGCGCTCCCGCGCGCACTGGCTCCGGGACGCGACCTGGGATCCGTTCGGCGGCCCTGACACCGGCTGCACGCTCGGCCCTTGGATCACCGTCGGTTCCGCACTGCGCGGCTCGGTCGAGGTGCGGGCCGTACGGGTCGACCCTGCCGCTGGTGACGACCCGGCCGAACACGTCCTGCGCGTCGGCGGCTGGGCGCTGGCAGTCGATCCGCGGCCCGCGTCCGGCGCAACGGACAGCGCCACCGCTCGTGAGTCCGTGCTCGGTACGACGGACGGGGCCACCGCGGGCGAACCAGCGGCCGGCGTGACAGGTACCGGCGTGGCAGGTACCGGCGCCCCTGAGGCCGCGGTCGGAGTGACTGGCGGTGCCACCCCGCCTGAGACCGCGGCCGGTGTGACAGGCGGCGGCGTTCGCGCTCGTGTCGAGGGCGCCGACGGGCTGGTGTCCGTCGTCGTCGGCGCGCACCGGCTGCCCGGCGGGTTGGTGCTGGCCGGCACCGACAGCAACGCCCTCGGTGCCGCATCCGCCACCCCCGTCGTGGAGACGGAGGGCCCTGTCGCCCACGGCACCGCCCACGTCGCCCTCATCCACCTCGGGGGCACCGACCCCACCGGCCTGCCCCAGGTCCACACCGGCGCAGAGGGCACCACCCTGCTCGCGGAGGTGACCTGGCCGGACGGCACACGGGACACCATCCGACTTCCGGCTCCCGATCCCGCGCACGACCCCTGGAAGGACCAGCACGGTGCATGACGACCGCCGGATCATCGAGGCCCGGATCCGCAAGCTGCTGGACCGGGTGATCCGCCCCGCCCTCTACAGCGCGGTACGCCCCCTCGACCTGAGCGCCTGGTACGTGGACGGCGAACCGGTCCCCGTGGCCGACGCGCTGCACGCCGACTACGAGCCCTTCACGCTCGGCACGACCTGGGGCGGCCCCTGGGCGACGACCTGGATGCGGGCGAGCGCGGAGATCCCGGCGCAGTGGTCGGGTCGCCGCGTCGAGGCCGTCTTCGATCTGGGCTTCGACCTGACCAAGGGGCCGGGCGGACAGGCGGAGGGCCTGGTCCACGACGCCCAGGGCTCGCCGATGCAGGGCCTGCACCCCTACAGCCGCAGCGTGCTGCTGGCCGACTCCGCCACCGGCGGCGACCGGGTCGACCTGCTGGTCGAACTGGCCGCCAACCCACCGATCGTCGCCAGCGCCGGCCTGCACATCCACCACGGTTCGCCGGAGACGGCGGGCACCGCGCACATCTACCGGCTCGAACAGGCCGAGATCGCGGTGCGCGAGGACGACGTATGGCACCTCATCCACGACATCGAGGTGCTCGACGAGCTGATGCACGAGCTTCCGGTGGGCTCCTCCCGGCGCCACGAGATCCTGCATGCCCTGCGCCGGGCCGCCGCCGCGGTCGACCCGACCGACGTGGCGAACACCGCGGCGGCGGCCCGGGACCTGTTGGCCGATGCGCTGTCCCGGCCCGCGCACGCCTCCGCGCACACGGTCGCCGCGGTCGGCCACGCCCATATCGACTCGGCCTGGCTGTGGCCGGTCCGGGAGACCGTACGCAAGTGCGCGCGCACCTTCACCAACATGACCACGCTGGCGCAGGAGTACCCCGAGCTGGTCTTCGCCTGCTCCTCCGCCCAGCAGTACGCGTGGATGAAGGAGCAGCGGCCCGAGATCTTCGCCCGTATGAAGAAGGCGGCGGCCGACGGCAACTGGGTGCCCGTCGGCGGGATGTGGGTCGAGGCCGACGGCAATCTCCCTGGCGGCGAGGCGCTGGCACGTCAACTCGTGTACGGGCGGCGCTTTTTCGCGGAGGAGTTCGGCGTCGAGCAGAAGGGCGTGTGGCTGCCCGACTCGTTCGGATACACCGCCGCCTACCCGCAGCTCGCCAGGCTGGCCGGCGCCGAGTGGTTCCTCACCCAGAAACTCTCGTGGAACGAGACGAACCGGCTGCCGCACCACACCTTCGACTGGGAGGGCATCGACGGAACCCGCGTCTTCACCCACTTTCCGCCCGTCGACAGCTACGTCGCATCCCTCACGGCACGTGAACTCGCCCACGCGGAGAGCAACTTCGCGGACAAAGGGGTGGCCACCCGTTCGCTGGCCCCGTTCGGCCACGGTGACGGCGGTGGTGGTCCCACCCGCTCGATGCTGGAGAAGGCGCGCCGTCTGCGCGACCTCGAAGGCTCACCCAAGGTCGTGGTCGAGTCGCCCGACGAGTTCTTCGCGGCGGCCCGTGCCGAGCGTGACCGACTCCCCGTATGGCGCGGTGAGTTGTACCTGGAGAACCATCGCGGCACCTACACCAGCCAGGCCCGCACCAAGCGTGGCAACCGGCGCGCTGAGGCACTGCTGCGCGAGGCCGAACTCTGGGCGGCCACCGCCGCCGTCCGGGCCGGCGCACCGTACCCGTACGAGCAGCTGGAATCCCTGTGGCGGCGCGTGCTGCTCAACCAGTTCCACGACATCCTGCCGGGCTCGTCCATCGCCTGGGTGCACCGGCAGGCCGAGCGCGAGTACGCGGAGATCCACGCCGAACTGGAGACGGTGATCGCCGACGCGATGGGCCGGCTCCCCGGAGGCCCTGCGCTCCTCAACGCCGGGCCGCTGGCGCGCCGCGAGGTGGTGGCCGTACCCGAATCCGCCGGTGGGCAGCGCCTGTCGGACGGCCGTACCGCCGTCCTCGCCGAGGTCGGCCCCCTCGCCTCGGGCGGCACCGTGGAGGCGCCCCGGGAGGCTGTCACCGCCGAGGCGAAGGACGGTGGATTCGTCCTCGACAACGGGGTGTTGACCGTCGTCGTGGACCGCCGCGGCCTGCTCACCTCGGTGTACGACCACACCGCTCAGCGGGAGTCCATCGCTCCCGGCACCGTCGGCAACCTCCTCCAACTCCACCCCGACGACCCCAATCTGTGGTCGGCGTGGAACATCGACACGTACTACCGCGACACCGTCACCGACCTGGACGAGGCCGAGTCGGTGACCCTCGTGGACGAAGGACCGCTGCTGGCGACGGTACGGGTCGAGCGCGCCCATGGATCCTCCCGGTTCGTCCAGTACGTCGAACTCGCCGCCGAGAGCAGGCAGGTGACCGTCCGCAACGACATCGACTGGCAGGAACGCGACACCGTGCTGAAGGCGGCCTGGCCGCTCGACGTGCACGCGGAACGCGAGAGCGCCGAGATCCAGTTCGGCCATGTGCAGCGGCCCACCCACGAGAACACCAGCTGGGACGCGGCACGCTTCGAACTGTGGGCGCACCGCTGGGTGCACGTGGGCGAGCGGCACTGGGGTGCGGCCCTGGTCACCGACTCCACCTACGGTCACGACGTACGCCGCGACACCCGGGAGGAGGGCGGCACCACCACGACGGTGCGGCTCTCGCTGCTCCGGGCGCCGCACAGCCCCGACCCGGAGGCCGACCGCGGCAGCCACAGCTTCAGCTACGCGCTGCTCGCCGGTGCCGGGATCGAGGAGGCCATCGCCGGGGGCTACGCGCTCAACCTGCCCCTGCGGCCCGCCCCGGCCGACGCTCCAGCCCTGGTCGTCCTCGACAGCACCGATGTGCTGGTCGAGTCGGTCAAGCTCGCGGACGACCGTAGCGGCGATGTCGTGGTGCGCCTGTACGAGGCGTGCGGGGGAGCGGCCTCGGCGCGTCTGTCGGCGGGGTTCGCGCTTGCCGCCGTATTCGACTGCGATCTGCTGGAGCAGCCGGAACGGGAGCTGGCTCTCGTGCCCGGCGAGGCGGCCACCGGCCTCAGGTTCAGGCCCTTCCAGATCCGCACGCTGCGCCTGCGCCCGGCCGACGGGAGGCACGGAAGCGCCTGATCCACAGCGCGGATGTCCTGGGCAGGTCCGCCCAGGGCATACCGGTTTGTCATAGCATTCAGCCAATGGAATGCGTCGGAGAGGCGGAAGCGGGGTGCCGCCGCCCGAGGCAGGGAGAAATACGTTGACGAGCACGACGGCGGGTACCGCAAAGTCCATGATCCGGCGCGGCACGAACCTGCCGCGCGTCGGTGACTTCAACGAGTCGGTGGTCCTGGACGCCATTCGCCGGCACTCCGCGGGGCTGAGCCGGGTGGAACTCGCCCAGGCCACCGGGCTGTCCGCGCAGACCGTCTCGAACATCACCCGGCGGCTGCTCGACCAGGGCGTGGCGCGGGAGTCGGGGAAGCAGAGCATGGGCAGCGGCAAGCCCCGCACCCTCCTCGAAATCGTCCCGGCATCCCGCTTCGCGGTGGGTGTGCACCTCGACCCGGCGGTCATCACCTGCGTCCTGGTGGATCTGCTCGGCAATGTCGTGGCACAGCGCAGCGAAGGAACACCGAGTGGCGGCGACACCGACGGGACCGTGGCGGGGATGGCCGCCTCGGTGTCCGCGATCGTGGCCGAGTCGGGTGCCGACCGTGAGCGGATACTGGGCCTCGGCATCGCCGCACCGGGGCCCATCGACGCGACCGCCGGCTGGGTCGTGGACCCTCCCGAGCTGCGCGGCTGGGGCCGTTACCCCTTGCGCGACAAGCTCAGCGAGGCGACCGGATTCCCGGCGCTCCTCGACAAGGACGTCACGGCCGCCGTTGTCGCCGAGCGCTGGAACGGAGCGGCCAACGACAGCCGCAACCTGCTCTTCTTCTACCTCGGCACCGGATCCGGGATGGGCCTCGTGGTGGAGGACACCGTGCTGCGCGGCGTCTCCGGGAACGCGGGTGAGGTCGGCGGCCTCGGCGCAGCCTGTTCGACGCGGACGCTCGTCGAGGAGGCCATCGCGCTGGGCGTACTCGGTGCCGAGTACACGGTGACGAATCCGGCCGACGCCCAGCGGGGACTGGAGCAGCTGGCGACGCTCGCCGCAGCCGGGGAAACACTGGCGGACGGCATCATCGAGCGCCTGGCGATCCGTATCGGCCGGGGCGTCTGCGCGGCGGCGACGCTCCTGGACGTCGACACCGTCGTCTTCGGCGGACCGACCTGGCAGTTGCTCGCCGACCGGCTCCTGGCCACCATCGCGCCCATGGTCGCGCGGTCCCCCTTCGTGCAGGCGACCCATCCGACGACGGTCGTCTCGACCACGCTCGGCGAGAACGTCGCCGCCGTGGGAGCGGCTTCCCTGGTCCTGGACCGGGCTCTCTCCGCCCAGCCCAGATCACTGCTGCTGAGCTGAAGCCCTGGCGCCGCACCCCTTCCCGACAGGGGGTGCGGCGGACAGACAGCTCAGGCGACCAGGCAGCTCAGATGTCCCGGAACGTCTCGATCTGCGCGCCGATCGAGTTGAGCCGCTCGGCCAGGTCCTCGTAGCCGCGGTTGATGACGTACACGTTCCGCAGGACGGAGGTGCCGTCGGCCGCCATCATGGCCAGCAGGACGACCACGGCGGGGCGCAGCGCGGGCGGGCACATCATCTCGGCGGCGCGCCAGCGGGTCGGGCCCTCGACCAGGACCCGGTGCGGGTCGAGGAGTTGGAGCCGGCCACCGAGGCGGTTGAGGTCCGTCAGGTAGATCGCACGGTTGTCGTAGACCCAGTCGTGGATCAGCGTCTTGCCCTGCGCGGAGGCAGCGATGGCCGCGAAGAACGGGACGTTGTCGATGTTCAGGCCGGGGAACGGCATCGGGTGGATCTTGTCGATCGGCGCCTCCAGCTTGGAGGGCCGCACCGTCAGGTCGACCAGCCGCGTACGGCCGTTGTCGGCGAAGTACTCCGCCGAGCGGTCATGGTCCAGGCCCATCTCCTCCAGGACCGCGAGCTCGATCTCCAGGAACTCGATCGGCACCCGGCACACCGTCAGCTCGGACTCGGTGACCACCGCGGCGGCCAGCAGGCTCATCGCCTCGACCGGGTCCTCGGACGGCGAGTAGTCCACGTCGACATCGATGTTCGGCACGCCGTGCACGGTGAGCGTCGTGGTGCCGATGCCCTCGACCCGTACGCCCAGGGCCTCCAGGAAGAAGCACAGGTCCTGGACCATGTAGTTGGAGGAGGCGTTGCGGATGACGGTCACGCCGTCGTGGCGGGCGGCGGCGAGCAGCGCGTTCTCGGTCACCGTGTCGCCGCGCTCGGTCAGCACGATCGGGCGGCCGGGGGAGACCGAGCGGTCCACCCGCGCGTGGTAGATCCCCTCGGTGGCGGCGATGTCGAGTCCGAAGCGGCGCAGCGCGATCATGTGCGGCTCGATCGTCCGCGTCCCCAGGTCGCAACCGCCCGCGTACGGCAGCTTGAAGTGGTCCATCCGGTGCAGCAGCGGACCGAGGAACATGATGATGGACCGCGTCCGGACGGCGGCCGCGGCGTCGATCGCCTCCATGTCCAGCTCGCTCGGCGGGACGATCTCCAGATCGACCCCGTCGTTGATCCAGCGGGTGCGGACGCCGATCGAGCCGAGTACCTCCAGAAGGCGGTACACCTCTTCGATGCGGGCGACCCGGCGCAGCACCGTGCGGCCCTTGTTGAGCAGCGTCGCGCACAGCAGTGCCACGCACGCGTTCTTACTGGTCTTGACGTCGATCGAACCGGACAGACGACGTCCGCCGACCACGCGCAGATGCATCGGACCCGCATAGCCCAGAGAGACGATCTCACTGTCCAGGGCTTCACCGATTCGGGCGATCATCTCAAGGCTGATGTTTTGGTTGCCGCGTTCGATGCGATTGACGGCACTCTGGCTGGTGCCGAGCGCCTCCGCAAGTTGCGACTGTGTCCAGCCCCGGTGCTGCCGGGCGTCACGGATGAGCTTGCCGATGCGTACGAGGTAGTCGTCTGCCATGGCGCGACCGTATATCTCTTGTGAGATAAAAAGAAACGGAGCGCGCCCATCCGAGTGTCGGCCCATCACGGGCCGAGGATGCGGGAGTTCGGCCCCCCGCCCACCGGCGTGCGCGCTCCGCAGCCTCGGCGCCGGCCCTGCTGCCCGCTGGCCCGCGGCCCAGCTGTCAGTGATCCCGCTTGCTCCTGGTGCGCCGCCAGCCGAAGGGGCCCGGCAGGTTCTGCGAGGTGGTCCGGCGCCCGGTGGTGCTGCGGGTGTGCCGGGGCCCGCGGCCTTCGCCGGTGGTGATGGACATCGACTTGCGGTTGATGTTCAGCCGCACTCCGGGAAAGATTCGGAAACTCTTGCGGAACGTAAGCGGCATGGGTGCCCCCTCTTTGTGGCGGTTACGCCGGGTGGTTCCCGGTTGACACCGGGTACCCCGAAAGAGGCCGGGCATGACCAGCGCACGCCCATGTACTAGAGTTATCTCGACATCGAGATATCTGCCGAGGCGCACCGAAAGCCGCCACTCCAGTAAGGCATGCCTAACTTAGCCTTACCTTAGCGGATCGTCGAGACGCCGTGGCGGCAGGATGCGGTAGCAAGCGCACATATATGCATGAAGGAGACTGTCGTGTCGGCGAACAGCTTCGACGCCCGCAGCACGCTGCAGGTGGGCGACGAGTCGTACGAGATCTTCCGGCTGGACAAGGTGGAAGGCTCGGCTCGCCTTCCGTACAGCCTGAAGGTGCTGCTGGAGAACCTCCTCCGCACCGAGGACGGCGCGAACATCACCGCCGACCACATCCGGTCCATCGGCAACTGGGACTCCCAGGCGCAGCCCAGCCAGGAGATCCAGTTCACCCCCGCCCGCGTGATCATGCAGGACTTCACCGGCGTGCCCTGCGTCGTGGACCTCGCCACCATGCGTGAGGCCGTCAAGGAGCTCGGCGGTGACCCGGCGAAGATCAACCCCCTCGCCCCGGCCGAGCTGGTCATCGACCACTCCGTGATCGCCGACAAGTTCGGCACGAACGACGCCTTCGCGCAGAACGTCGAGCTGGAGTACGGCCGCAACAAGGAGCGCTACCAGTTCCTGCGCTGGGGCCAGACCGCCTTCGACGAGTTCAAGGTCGTCCCGCCGGGCACCGGCATCGTCCACCAGGTCAACATCGAGCACCTCGCCCGTACGGTCATGGTGCGGGGCGGCCAGGCCTACCCCGACACCCTCGTCGGTACCGACTCGCACACCACGATGGTCAACGGCCTAGGCGTCCTGGGCTGGGGCGTCGGCGGTATCGAGGCCGAGGCCGCGATGCTCGGCCAGCCGGTCTCGATGCTCATCCCGCGTGTCGTCGGCTTCAAGCTGACCGGCGAGCTCACCCCCGGCACGACCGCCACCGACCTGGTCCTCACGATCACCGAGATGCTGCGCAAGCACGGCGTCGTCGGCAAGTTCGTCGAGTTCTACGGCGAGGGTGTCGCCGCCACCTCCCTCGCGAACCGCGCCACCATCGGCAACATGTCGCCGGAGTTCGGCTCCACCGCCGCGATCTTCCCGATCGACGACGAGACCCTGAAGTACCTGCGCCTGACCGGCCGTGACGAGCAGCAGGTCGCGCTCGTCGAGGCGTACGCCAAGGAGCAGGGCCTCTGGCTCGACCCGGCCGCCGAGCCCGACTTCTCCGAGAAGCTGGAGCTCGACCTCGCCACGGTCGTCCCCTCGATCGCAGGACCCAAGCGCCCGCAGGACCGGATCGTCCTCGCGAACGCCGCGCAGCAGTTCTCGCAGGACGTCCGCAACTACGTCGAGGACGACGACGAGGCGGGCAAGGAGTCCTTCCCGGCCTCCGACGCCCCGGCCTCCACCAACGGCGTCCCGTCGCGTCCCACCACCGTCACCGCCCCCGACGGTTCGACGTACGAGATCGACCACGGCGCCGTCACCGTCGCCGCGATCACCTCCTGCACCAACACCTCGAACCCGTACGTCATGGTCGCCGCCGCGCTCGTCGCGAAGAAGGCCGTGGAGAAGGGCCTGACCCGCAAGCCGTGGGTCAAGACCACCCTCGCGCCGGGCTCCAAGGTCGTCACCGACTACTTCGACAAGGCGGGGCTCACCCCCTACCTCGACAAGGTCGGCTTCAACCTCGTCGGCTACGGCTGCACCACCTGCATCGGCAACTCGGGCCCGCTGCCCGAGGAGGTCTCCAAGGCGGTCAACGAACACGACCTGGCCGTCGCCGCGGTGCTCTCCGGCAACCGCAACTTCGAGGGCCGGATCAACCCCGACGTCAAGATGAACTACCTGGCCTCCCCGCCGCTGGTCGTCGCGTACGCCCTCGCGGGATCCATGAAGGTGGACATCACCAAGGACGTGCTGGGCACCGACCAGGACGGCAAGCCGGTCTACCTGGAAGACATCTGGCCGACCGAGGCCGAGGTCAACGACGTCGTGGCGAACGCCATCGGCGAGGACATGTTCAACAAGTCCTACGCCGACGTCTTCGCGGGCGACGCCCAGTGGCAGGCGCTGCCGATCCCGACCGGCAACACCTTCGAGTGGGACCCGCAGTCCACCTACGTCCGCAAGCCCCCGTACTTCGAGGGCATGGCGCACGAGCCGTCCCCGGTCACCGACATCACCGGTGCCCGCGTCCTTGCCAAGCTGGGCGACTCGGTCACCACCGACCACATCTCCCCGGCCGGCGCCATCAAGGCCGACACCCCGGCGGGCAAGTACCTCACCGAACACGGCATCGAGCGGCGCGACTTCAACTCCTACGGCTCGCGCCGTGGCAACCACGAGGTCATGATCCGCGGCACCTTCGCCAACATCCGCCTGCGCAACCAGATCGCGCCGGGCACCGAGGGCGGCTACACCCGCGACTTCACGCAGCCGGACGCGCCGGTGTCGTTCATCTACGACGCCTCGCGCAACTACATCGAGCAGGGCACCCCGTTGGTCATCCTGGCCGGCAAGGAGTACGGCTCGGGCTCGTCCCGCGACTGGGCCGCCAAGGGCACCGCGCTGCTCGGCGTCAAGGCCGTCATCGCCGAGTCCTACGAGCGCATCCACCGCTCGAACCTGATCGGCATGGGCGTCATCCCGCTGCAGTACCCGGCGGGCCAGTCCGCCCAGTCCCTCGGCCTGACCGGCGAGGAGGCCTTCTCCTTCACCGGCATCACCGAGCTGAACGACGGCACCACCCCCCGTACGGTCAAGGTCACCACCGACACCGGCGTGGAGTTCGACGCGGTCGTCCGCATCGACACCCCCGGTGAGGCCGACTACTACCGCAACGGCGGCATCCTGCAGTACGTGCTGCGCAGCCTGATCCGCAAGTAAGCGGTCACGTAGGCAGTCAAGTAAGCGGTACGGCAAGGCAGTTGAGGGCCGCATCCCCGGCGACGGGGGTGCGGCCCGCTGTCATTTCCCCCGTATCACGACTTGGGGACATGGGCTCATCTCAGGCGGAACACAGGATTCCCTCAGCAGACCGGGACAGGATCGTCACATGTCTGGCACCCGAAGCGACCGTGTGCGCGTGCTGCTCGTCGATGACGAACCCGGCCTCACGGAACTGCTCTCCGTGGCCGTCACGGAGGCGGGCCGGCGGCCCCGTCCGGCGGCCGACGGCGAGAGCGCGCTGCGTGCGGCGCGTGGCTGCGGCCCGCACGCCGCCGTGCTCGACGGGATGTTGCCCGACCTGGACGGGCTCCAGGTACCGCGGCGGCTGCGCCACGAGAAGCCGAAGCCGCCCTTCCTCGTGCTGACCGCTCGGGACGCGCTGGAGTGCCGCCTGCACGGCCCGGAGGCGGGCGCCGACGACCACGTGACGAAGCCCTTCTCGCTCCCGCGCCGGAAGACCGACAAGGGCCGTACGCCCTCCACGATCCGCACCGTTCGCGGGGTGGGCTGCGCCAACAGGCCGGCGGAGGAAAGCAGATGACCGGCATACGGGCACGGGCGCCGGAGTCGTCACCGCGGGCACGCCTGCCGAAGCGGTCGCTGTGGAGGCGACTGCAAGGGCGGTCCCTGCGCACCCGGCTCCTTGTCTGCATCAGCGCCACACTCATCACCGTGTGCTTGGCCATGGCCCTGACCACGGTCCTCGCGCAGCACGCCTACCTGCTCGGCAGCCTCGACCAGCGCGTCAGGAACGCCGCCGAGCGCAGTGCGGGCGGGGCCCAGGTCGGCCCCGGTAGCGACACGGACCTCGGTTTCCTCAGGGAACAGGGGCAGGCTGCCGGTACGGTCGCCGCCCGGCTCGACGACAAGGGGAACGTCCTCGCCGCCGAGGTCGTGACCGGCGCCGGCGAGGAGGAGACGCTCACCGCCGACCAGCGCGCCGCCCTCGAAGGGCTCACCCCCGACGGCTCGCTGCACACCCGGACCATCCCTGGCCTCGGCACCTACCGGGTCACCGCCGTCGACGGCGACGGGCGGCCCGTCCTCACCGGCCTCCCGATGGAGGACGTACAGGAGATGATCAGCGATCTGGTCCTGCTCGAGGCCGTGGTGGCGGCCGCCGGACTCGTCGTCGCCGGCTGCGTCTGCGCCGTCGTCATCAGACGTCAGCTGCGTCCGCTCGGCCGGGTCGCCGCGACCGCAGTCGAGGTGTCGCGTTCCCCGCTGGCCCACGGCCAGGTCACCGGTCTCATCCGGGTGCCCGAGCGCTACACCGACCCCGGCAGCGAGGCAGGCCAGGTCGGCGCCGCCCTCAACCGGATGATCGACCACGTCGAGTCCTCGCTCACCGAACGCCGGCGCAGTGAGGAGCGCATGCGCCGCTTCCTGGCGGACGCCAGCCATGAACTCCGTACGCCGCTCGCGTCGATCGCCGGATACGCGGAACTGATGAACCGCGGCACCGAGCGGGTCGAAGCGACCCTGGCCTGGCGGCGGGTCTCCGCCGAGTCGGCGCGGATGACCGGGCTCGTCGAGGACCTGTTGCTGCTTGCCCGGCTCGATGAGGGCCGGCCTCTCGAGGCGACCGAGGTGGACCTCGCCGCGCTCGTCGCGGAGGCGGTGTGGGACGCGCGGGCGGCCGGGGACAGCCACCACTGGCAACTGGGGCTGCTGGTGGACTCCCCGGCCCTCGTCCTCGGGGACGAGGCACGTCTGCAACAGGCGTTGGCCAACCTGTTGGCCAACGCCCGTGTGCACACGCCTGTGGGCACCACGGTCGTCGCCTCGGTGGAGGCCGCGGAGGCGTACTGCGTCGTCCGCGTCCGCGACGACGGCCCCGGCATCCCGCCGCACCTGCTTCCCACCGTCTTCGAGCGGTTCACCCGGGGAGATGTCTCCCGTGCCCGCAGCGGCCCCGCGGACGGCGGTTCCGGTCTCGGGCTCGCCGTCGTCGAGGCCATCACGGCGGCGCACGGTGGCCTGATCGAGGTTCAGAGCGAGCCGGGGCACACGGAGTTCGCGATCTTCCTGCCGGCTGTGGGCCGTCCGGCGCTGGTCTCGGCCGGGTCGAATCCGGTCGCCCGGCTCTCTGCCGCTCTATCGGACCCGCTGGCTCCGGTCCACTCGGATGTGGCCAGGGTCGCCGCTCCTGAGTCGTCCGCGCACGGCCGTCCGTAGCCGGCGGGGCCCATGTCCGAGCCGGGCCCATGGCCGAGGTGCTCGCGCAGCCCACGGTGTGCTGTTGGGGGCGGGCCGGGTGCGTTTTTCGGGCCCCACCCGCTGGTGGGCTTTTTGGGGACCCACCCGGCTGCCAGTCCGGGCAGGGCACGGGGGGATGCCCGGCCGGGCTGGTGCATGGCCTGCTTGTCGCTTCGGTGTCGTGTGTGTGTCGGTGTGTGTGTCGCTTCGTGCGTCGCTTCCCGCGTCGCACGAGCGGTGTGTGGGCGTGGCTTGTACGTGGCTTGTGCCGATCGTGGTGCGCGACAACGTTGTCTATTGATCTGTGCATGACTCTACCGCGTCAACGAACAACGATGTCAAGCCACTTGACGGGCACCAGGGCGCCTGCTGAGCCGTCGGGGTGGCGGCAGGGTGAGCCTGCAGCTCTTTACACGGTCTTCCGTGGTACGCGTGGCGCACGCTACTGTCCGAGCGGCTTGTGCGACCTGTGGTGCGCGACCCGTCCGAAGGAGGAGGGGCCGCGTCATGCGTTTCCGTCCGTCATCCATCCTGCTGGCCGTCGCCCTGGCGGCCGGTGGGATCACCCCCGCGGTGGCCGCCAGCGCCCCCGCACCGGACCTCGTCCGGGACCCCACCGCCTACGTAGACCCGCTCATCGGCACCAAGAACCTCGGCAACGTCTTCCCCGGCGCCGTCGTGCCCTTCGGCATGCTCTCCTGGAGCCCCGAGAACACCCGGGGCAGCGCCACCAGCACGGCCGCACCCGGCGGTTACCAGTACGACGCCACCCGCATCCGGGGCTTCAGCCTCACCCACATGTCCGGCACGGGCTGCGCGGGCGGCAGCGGGGACATCCCGTTCTTCCCGTACGCGGGTGAGGTCACCTCCTCCCCGGCGAGCGACACCAAGGACGCGGTCTACGCCGCCGATTTCTCGCACGCCGACGAGAGCGCCGAGCCCGGCCACTACAAGGTGGGCCTCGACTCCGGCGTCACCGCCGACCTCACGGCGACCACGCGCACGGGCTCCGGCCAGTTCACCTACCCCGCCGACCAGCCCGCCTCCATGCTGATCCGCACCGCCAACTCCGAAGTGGGCTCCACGACTTCGGACCTCCACATCGACCCGGCGACCCGCACGGTCTCCGGCTCCGTCACCTCCGGGAACTTCTGCGGATACCTCGACCCCGAAGGCCAACGCGCCTACTACACCCTCTACTTCACCGCCAGCTTCGACCGCGACTTCAAGTCGACCGGCACCTGGCAGGACGACCAACTGAGCCCGGGGTCCACGGAGGCCACCGGGGGCACCGGCGGGTTCGCCACCGGCGGCCGTCCGGTCGCGGGCAAGGGCGCCGGCGGCTATGTGGAGTTCGAGCCCGGCACCGGCCCCGTGAACGTCAAGGTCGGTATCTCGTACGTCAGTCAGGCGGGCGCCAAGGCCAACCTCGCGGCCGAGAACCCGCCGTCCCGTTCCTTCGCCTCGGTCAAGGACGCCGCCCACCTGGCCTGGCGCGACCAGCTCGACGCGATCAAGGTCGGCGGCGGCACCGACGCCGAGCGGACCACCTTCTACACCGCGCTCTACCACGCCCTCCTGCACCCGAACGTCATCAGTGACGCCGACCGCAGATACAGAGGCAGCGACGACAAGGTCCATACGGTGACCCGGGGCCACGAGGCCCAGTACGGCACCTTCTCCGGCTGGGACGTCTACCGCTCCCAGGTCCAGCTGCTGACCCTGGTCAGCCCGGACACCGGCTCCGACATCGCGCAGTCACTGCTCGAACTGGCAGGGCAGAACGGCGGGATCTGGGACCGCTGGCTGCACGGGGCGAGCGGCACGCACGTCATGAACGGTGACCCCTCACCGGCCGCACTCGCCGGCATCCTGGCCTTCGGCGGCACCAACTTCGATCTGGACGGCGCCCTCGACTCGCTGGTGAAGGCGGCGACCGTACCGACCGAGCAGGACCTCTCGTCCGCGGGCAAGCCGGTCCTCTCGGTGGGCCAGCGGCCGTCCCTCGACAAGTACCTCGAACAGCAGTACATGCCGTCCGTGTCCAACGCCTGGGGCGGCGCCGCCGAGACCCTGGAGATGTCCGGCGCGGACTTCGCCATCTCCCAACTGGCCGCGGCGGCAGGGGAGAAGGAGACGGCGGCCGAGTTCGCCATCCGCTCCCAGTGGTGGCAGAACAACTTCAACATCGCCGCCGACCCGACGGGCGGCTACATCGCCAACCGCAAGGCGGACGGCAGCTGGGTCACCGGCTTCACCCCGGCGACCGGCAACGGCTTCGTCGAGGGTACGGCTGCCCAGTACACCTGGATGGTGCAGCACAACCCGGCAGGCCTCTTCGCTGCCATGGGCGGCACGGACGCGGCCCTGGACCGTCTGGACACCTTCTTCCACAACGCCGACGGCAGCTGGGCGTTCACGGGCAGCGGCGGCGACAAGTCGGAACTCGACAACGAGCCGTCGATCAACGTGCCCTACCTGTACGCCTACGCGGGCGAGCCCTACAAGACGCAGGAGACCGTCCGCGCGGCCATGAACCAGCTCTGGTCGACCGGGCCGGGCGGCATCCCCGGCAACGACGACCTCGGCGCCATGTCGTCCTGGTACGTCTTCTCCGCGCTCGGCATGTACCCCCAGGTGCCCTCCCGCGCCGAACTCACCCTGGCCTCACCGCTGTTCCCGAGGGTCGAGATCGACCGCCCGGGCGGCGCCGACATCAAGATCCGCGCGACGGGAGCTTCCGCCGACACCCCGTACGTGCAGTCGCTGAAGGTCAACGGCCGTAGCAGCGACCGTGCCTGGCTCCCGGCGTCGTTCGTCCGCAACGGCGGCACGCTCGACTACACGCTGGGCGCCACCCCCGACGAGCAGTGGGGCAGCAGTGAGGCCGCCGCCCCGCCCTCCTTCCGCGAGGGCGAGCAGCCCTACCAGATCGGCGTCGGCCCGACCACGGCCACACTCGCACCCGGCGGCAGCACCAAGCTCGACATCCGCGCCCTCGCCCTGAGCGGCGGGACCGGCCCCGACGTCCGCTTCACCGTCGACGTGCCGGACGGGGTCACGGCAACGCCCGCCGAGGGCACGGTCGTCGACGGCGCGCAGGCGATCACCCTGTCCGCCGCTCCGGACGCCACGCAGGGCTTCTACGACGTCAAGGTCACGGTGACATCGGCCGACACCTCGTACGAGCAGCCGGTGTCCCTCACCGTCGCCGCCACCGGATCCCTCCTCGCCGCGTACAACAACACAGGCGTCACGGACGACATCGGCGATCACGACGAGGGCGACTACGACGGCGGCGGCTGGAGCTACTCCCGCCAGGCCCTCGCCGACGCGGGGCTGACCGCCGGCCACCAGGGCACGCTGTCCGGCGGCCTCGACTACACCTGGCCCGACTCACCGTCCGGCCGCCCCGACAACGCCTCGGCGACCGGCCAGACCATCGAACTCGCCGATCCCGCGACCCAGTTGTCCTTCATCGGCAGTGCGGTCAACGGCAACCAGCAGACCAAGGCGACCGTCACCTACACCGACGGCACCACCGAACCCGTCGACCTCTCCTTCACCGACTGGACCGTCGGCGGCGGGGGCGGCACCGTCCAGTACGGCAACGAGACCGTGGCCGTGGCCGCGTACCGCAACGTCGCGGGCGCCGACAAGGACCCGGTCAAGACGTACGTCTTCGCCACCAAACCCTTCACGGCCCCGTCGGGCAAGACCATCACGAGCGTGCGGCTGCCCGACAACACTGATCTCCACGTCTTCACCCTCGCGGTGAACTGACCCCGGGAACGGAAAGGGCGGGCGTGGAGTCAGACTCCGCGCCCGCCCTTCCCCATGGGGGTCCGTCAGGCCAGCAGTTCCACCTCCGCCAGCGTCGCCTCGCCGCTCAGGACCAGGCGGTAGTGCGTGTACGAGCCCGGTTTCGCGACGGAGAACGCCCGGGTCTGCTTGTCCCACGTGAAGGACTCACCGGAGCGCTTGTCCAGGTCGGTCCACGTGGTGCCGTCGGTCGAGCCCTGCAGGACCCAGCCCGTCGGCGCCGTCGTGTGGTCCGCCGAGGACGTCAGCGTGTACTGGACTCCCTTGGTGGCGGCGGACGTCGGCAGCTCGACCGACTCGACGCTCGCGGCCGTCGCCGAGGTGTTGTCGAACAGCGCGCCCGCACCCTTCAGAGCGTCCGTGCGCGGCGCCGGCACCTTGTCGTCCTTGGTGATCGACACGGGCGCCGCGTTCTTCCCGGTACCCCAGGTGGACGGCTTCGGCCCCATGTCGAACTCCAGCACCGCGCCCTTGGAGATGAGCGAGTGGGGGAGCGAAGTCGACGTCCACTTCTTGCCGTTGACCTTCAGGCCCTGCACGTACACGTTCTTCGTGCTGTTCTTCGGAGCCTTGACGACGAGGTCCTTGCCGTTCTCCAGATGGACCGTCGCCTTGGTGAACAGCGGTGAGCCGATGGCGTATTCGCCGCTTCCCATCACCAGCGGGTAGAAGCCGAGCGCGGAGAAGAGGTACCAGGCCGACTGTTCGCCGTTGTCCTCGTCGCCGTGGTAACCCTGCCCGATATCGCTGCCGACGTAGAGGCGGGACATGACCTCGCGGACGTTCTCCTGCGTCTTCCAGGGCTGGCCCGCCGCGTCGTACATGTAATTCACGTGGTGGGCCACCTGGTTGGAGTGCCCGTACATGCCCATCCGTACGTCACGCGCCTCCGTCATCTCGTGGATGACCCCGCCGTAGGAGCCCACGAACTCCGGCGAAGCCGTCTCCGGCGTGGCGAAGTACGTGTCGAGCTTGTCCGCCAAACCGCTCTGGCCGCCGTACAGGTTGGCGAGACCCTTTGAATCCTGCGGCGCGGTGAAGGCGTATCCCCAGCCGTTCGTCTCGGTGTAGTCGTAACCCCATACACGCGGGTCGTACTCGGACGACTCGACCCGCCAGTCGCCGCTCGCGTCCTTGCCCTGGAAGAAGCCGGCCTGGGAGTCGAAGAGATTCACATAGTCCTGGGCGCGGTTGAGGAAGTAGGCGGCTTCCTCCTTGTATCGCTTCTCGCCCGTCTTCTTGTAGAGGGCCTCGCCCATCTTGGCGATGCCGTAGTCGTTGAGATAGCCCTCCAGAGCCCAGGAGAGGCCCTCGTGGGTGTCGGTGCTCGTGTAACCGAGGAAGGGCGAGGTGGCCATGCCCTTGCGGCCCACACCCGACGACGGGGGGACGACGGTCGCGTTCTTGACCGCCGCGTCGTACGCCGACTCCGCGTCGAAGTCGACGCCCTTCACATACGCGTCGGCGAACGCCACGTCCGAGGACGTACCCGTCATCAGGTCCGCGTATCCGGGCGATGACCAGCGCGAGGTCCAGCCGCCGTCCTTGTACTGCTGCACGAACCCGTCGACCATCTCACCCGCCTGATCGGGCGTCAGGAGCGAGTACGCCGGCCAGGTCGTCCGATAGGTGTCCCAGAAGCCGTTGTTGACGTACACCTTGCCGTCGACGATCTTCGCGCCGGTGTGCGTCGGGGTGTCCGGGTTCGGCATCGGCGAGAACGGCGAGGCGTACTGGTACTTCGAACCGACCCTCTCGAAGCCGGAGTTCGGGTACAGGTACAGCCGGTACATGCTGGAGTACAGCGTCGTCAGCTGGTCCGGCGTCGCACCCTCGACCTCGACCGTGTCGAGGATGTCGTCCCACTGCTGCTGGGCGCCCGCCTTGACCGTCTCGAAGGACGTGCCTTCGGGGATCTCCTGGCGCAGGTTGTCCTTGGCCTGGTCGACGCTGATGAGCGAGGTGGCCAGACGCAGGTTGACGGTCCGGTCGTCGCCGGCGTCGAACTTCAGGTAGCCCTTGACTCCGGAGGAGTCGCCCTCCGTGACGGGCGCGTCGAACACCCCGTACACGAAGAGGCGGGTGGCGCCCGTCGACAGCCCGGACTTCACGTCCGAGTAGCCGGTGACGATCCCGTTCTCCTCGTCGAGCGTGAGCCCGGCCTGGTCGGTGACGTTGTCGAAGACCACGCTCGCGTCGTCACCGGGATAGGTGAACCGCATCGCGGCGGCGTGATCGGTGGGTGTCATCTCGGCCTTGAGGCCGTTCTCGAAGGTGACCCCGTAGTAGTGCGGGGTCGCGACCTCGTTCTCGTGCTGGAAGGCGAGCTCGCGCGCGTCACGGCCGGTGTCGGGGGTGCCGGACGCCGCGGACGGCATCACCTGGAAGGTCTGCCGGTCACCCATCCAGGGGCTCGGCTCATGGCTCGCGCTGAACGCCTGGATGGTGGGCAGGTTGTCGGCGTTGTTGGCCCGCGCGTAGTCGTAGAGCCAGCTCAGCGAGCCCGCGTTGGTCACCGGCGTCCAGAAGTTGAAGCCGTGCGGGACGGCCGTCGCCGGGAAGTTGTTGCCGCGCGAGAAGCCGCCGCTGGAGTTGGTGCCGCGGACGGTCGAGGCGTAGTCCGACAGATGCGCCTTCGGCTTCTCGGGCGCGACGGTCTTCAGCGTCACGTCGTCGAGCCAGCCGCGGAACTTCGCCGGGCCCTTCGGAGAGTCGTACCCCACCAGGATCCGGTCCACCGTCTTGCCCGCGGCGACCGAACCGATCCGTGAGGAGACGCTGTTCCACTGGTTGACGTAGAGGACGTTGGACGCGCCCTGCCCCTGTGGTGTCAGCGCGAACCCGTGCTGGTCCAGGGCCTTGAGGCCGCTCAGATAGGTGCCGTCCGTGAAGACCAGGTCCACGGCCACGTTCGTGGCGTCGTAGTCCAGGTCACCGTCCGCCATCGACGGGAAGATCTTGTACGACAGCTCCGTGTCGCGGCCGACGGCCACGTTCACGTCGAAGACCTTGTTGTACGAGTACGCCTGGCCGTCGACCTTGTGCGTACCGGCGTACCGCAGGGCCCGTGTGCCGGTGAAGCCCGCGCCCGCCTTGGCCGTCGGGGAGCCGCTCGGGCCGCGGTCCACCAGCGTGAGCATGTCCTTGGGCGTCGGGTCCTGGGTGGCGCCGGTGGAGAACTGGACGTCGGCGAGCTGAAGGATGTCGCCGCTGTGGTTCTTGGTGATGTCGAGCCGGAAGTGCTGGTACTCGACAGGACTGGCGATGTCGTACGACTTTGTCTGGAACCTTTCGGCGAAGGACTCGCCGGCGCGGGTGTCGAGGGTCTTCCAGTCCTTGCCGTCCGTGGAGCCCTGCAGGGTCCAGTCCTGGGGGTCACGCTCGTCGTGGTCGTTGGCCGAGGTCAGCGCGTACGTGACCACCTTGACCGGCGCGCTCAGGTCGAACTCCGCCCAGCCGCTGGACTCGAAGACCAGCCACTTGGTGCTCGGTTCGAGATCGGCGAGGTTCTCCTTCACCTCACCCCCGCCCGTGTTCTCGGCGCTGGCCCGGACATCGGTGACCTGGTCGGTCACATTGCCGGGGATGCCCGAGCTGTAGCCGCCGTCGACGCCGGACGACCGCTTTGTGCCGTCGGGTGCCGTGTCGACAGTGCTCAGCCAGTCGGGGGCCGGATCGTCCGCCTCGAACGAGGACGCGAACTCCCGGTCGGGAGCCGCCGCCTGGGCCGGCTGGGCGACCGTCACGCCCTGTGAGGCAACCAGCAGGGAGAGGGCGGCCACTCCCACCGCCGTGGCGGAACTCCACCTGTGTCTTGCCGAAGAACCCCGTCTGTACCGAGCTCCGTGCTGCATATCCGAGCACCCTCCCTACACCTGGACAACGTTGTCAAAATCGCTGCGCAGGACCAGTAGGGAGTCAAGTTGTCAGTGATGTCAAGGGTGTTGAATGTGGCGTCCGTGGTGAATATCGCACGACAAGCCGCGCATTGCTCCCATCGTGGGAGGTTGGCACCCTGTGGATCTTCTCGGGAGGAACGCGTGGCTGCCCCACATTTCCGAGAGGTCTCAACTCGGAAAAGACCAACAGTCAAATATGCATTCGATCTTGCCCCTTTGGTGTGAAGTGGACTATACCTGTCGGCGTCTGCCCCTGTTCATCGGCTGTGTACAGGCGCGACACGGGGGGAAATCTGGAGGCGGTGGACTGTGTCACTTACACCGATCGCCACGTCGTTCCACTGAATCCCTCATGCACGACCCCAGCTTGACCCAACCGCGGTGCCGGGGAGGATCCGGTTCACCGCCTGAGTCCTGAAGAAGGCGAGGACTTGAGCATGGGATCCACTTCCGCCGAGAACAGCAACCCCGAGGGTGTCGGACGGCGCGATCTGATCAAGCGGTCGGCAGCGCTCGGCCTGATTTCCGTACCGACGATGAGCTTTTTGTCCGCCTGTGCCAGTAGTGACAGCGGGTCGGAAGGCCAGGCCGAGGCCGGCAAGAAGACGACGAAGAACCCGCTGGGCGTCAATGAGACGGCCACGCTGTCGGTCGTCATCTTCGACGGTGGATTCGGCACGAAGTACGCGACCGACGCCAACGCCGAATACAAGAAGGCGTACCCCAAGGCCAAGATCGATTTTCACAAGACCCAGAAGATCCAGTCCGAACTCCAGCCCAAGTTCAACGGCGGCACTCCGCCGGATCTGATCGACAACTCCGGCGCGCAGCAGATGGACATGGGCGTGCTGGTCGGCAAGAAGCAGCTCACCGACCTCACTCCGCTCCTCGACGCGCCGTCCATCGACGACCCGGCGAAGAAGGTCCGCGACACGCTGCGCCCCGGCATCGTCGAGATGGGCCAGTTCGACGGAGACCCGGTCTGGATCATGTACTACGCGTACACGGTCTACGGCGTCTGGTACTCGCAGACCGCTCTCGACAGGCTCGACGCGACGTATCCCGAGGACTGGGACGCCATGCTCGCGCTCTGCGAGAAGGCGAAGAAGCAGGGCATCGCCGGCTGGACGTATGCGGGCAAGTACCCGTACTACCTGCCGTTCTCGCTCTACCCCTTCATCGCCAAGATCGGGGGCCGTGAGGTTCTCGACAGGATCGACAACCTGGAGCCGAACGCCTGGAAGGACCCGGCCGTCAAGTCCGCGTTCGAGGCGTACTACGAACTCTTCAAGAAGGGCTACGTCCTCAAGGGCACCCCTGGAATCGACCACATCCAGTCGCAGACCGCCTGGGCCAAGGGCGAGGCGCTCTTCATCCCGAACGGCTCCTGGGTCGAGAACGAGTCTGCGAACGTCATCCCCGCCGACTTCAACCTGGCCGTCAGCGGTCCTTCCGGCCTTGACAGTTCCGACGCGATGCCGTTCGGCACCATCTGGGCCTCCGGTGGCGAGCCCTTCATCGTCCCGGCCAAGGCGGCGAACCCCACCGGCGGTATGGAGCAGTTGCGCATCATGCTCAGCGAGGCCTCGTCGAAGAACTTCACCACCCAGGTGAAGTCGCTGACCGCCTTCAACGGCGGTACCGAGGGCGTCGAGCTGACCCCCGGCCTCAAGTCCGGCGTCGCGGCCCTGGACAAGGCCGGCGAGAACGTCGTCAACCCGAGGCTTCAGGACTGGTACGTGAAGCTTCAGAAGGAACAGATCGGTGTCGCAGGCCTGGGCGAGATGATGGCAGGGCGACTGACCCCGGCCGAGGCCGTCAAGAAGATCCAGGGCTATGCGGACGCGGCGGCCAAGGACGAGTCCATCAAGCACTACAAGCACCAGTAGCGGTACGTGCCCACAGGTCACCAGCGGTGGCAGGCGCGAAACGATCGGGGTCGGTAACCATGCAACACGGCAAGTACCGGTTCATTGTGGGGTTCTTGGCGACCCCCTTGGCGCTGTACGGGATCTTCGTGATCTGGCCGTTCATCCAGGCCATCTACTACTCGTTCACGGACTGGACCGGTCTGAGCCCCGACTTCAAGATGGTCGGCTTCGCGAACTACACCAGAATGCTGGACGACGACGTCTTCTGGAGGTCGTTGCAGCACAGCCTGCTGTTCGCTCTGCTGCTGCCGCTCGTGACACTGGGGCTCGCGCTCTTCTTCGCCTTCATGCTCAATGTCGGTGGGCGGCACCGAAAGGGCGCCGCCATCACTGGAGTGCGCGGCTCGGGTTTCTACAAGATTGCCTACTTCTTTCCGCAGGTGCTTTCGATCGCGATCGTCGCACTGCTCTTTCAGTTCGCGTACAACCCCAACGACGGGGTGATCAACGGGACGTTCAACGCGATCGGCCTCAACAGCGTTCAGCCGGACTGGCTGGGCGATCCGAATCTCGCCCTGTGGTGCGTGATGTCCGTACTCCTGTGGAGCACGGTCGGATTCTTCGTCGTCCTTTTCTCCGCGGGGATGGCCTCGATTCCGAGGGACTTCTACGAGGCCGCACTTCTCGACGGCGCGAGCCGATTCACCACGTTCTTCAGAATCACCCTTCCGCTGCTCTGGGACACTGTGCAGTCGGGATGGGTCTACATGGGAATCCTGTCACTCGGCGCCGAGGCATTCGCCGCCGTACAGATCATGACCGTGGGCCCCGGCGGGCCCGACTACTCGACCACGGTCCTTCCTCTTTACGTGTACCAATCGGCGTTCCGAGACGCGAACGCCGCCTATGCGACAACGATCGGTGTCGCCCTCCTCGTCGTCACGCTGCTGTTCGCGGCGATCGTGATGCGACTGGGCCGGCGCGAGCGGCTGGAGTACTGATGAAGACCACCGACATCACGCCGCCCGTGGACCCGGTCGAGGACCGTCCCGAGGTGGTGAAGACGCGGGCCGCGCCGGTGAAGGCCAGGAGTGGCAAGGGCGGGGTGCTCAACGTCTTCTCGCACGCGATCCTCGTCATCTGGGCGATCATGGTCGTCCTGCCGCTGCTCTGGGCGGTGATGACGTCCTTCAAGGATGACAACGCCATCTTCAGTTCGCCCTGGTCACTGCCCGACAAGCTGCACTTCGACAACTGGTCGCGCGCCTGGTCGCAGGCGCACATGAGCGACTACTTCGGCAACACGCTGATCGTGGTGGGCTTCTCGCTGGCCGGCACGCTCGTGCTCGGGTCGATGGCGGCGTACGTCCTGGCCCGCTTCGAATTCCCCGGCAACCGCTTCATCTACTTCCTCTTCGTCGGAGGAATGAGCTTTCCGGTCATGCTCGCGCTGGTGCCGTTGTTCTACGTACTGAACAACATGCAGTTGTTGAACACCCTGCCGGGCCTGATCCTCGTCTACATCGCCTACTCGCTGCCGTTCACGGTGTTCTTCCTGACCTCCTTCTTCAGGACGCTGCCGACCTCGATCGCCGAGGCGGCCTTCGTCGACGGGGCCTCGCACACCCGGACGTTCTTCCAGATCATGCTGCCGATGGCCAAGCCGGGTCTGGTCAGCGTCGGCATCTTCAACTTCCTGGGGCAGTGGAACCAGTACATGCTCCCGACCGTGCTCAACACCGACCCGGACAGGAAGGTGCTGTCCCAGGGCCTCGTGGAGCTGGCGACCAGCCAGGGATACAAGGGCGACTGGTCGGGCCTGTTCGCCGGTCTGGTGATGGCGATGCTGCCTGTGCTGGCTGCCTACATCATCTTCCAACGGCAGGTGGTGCAGGGCTTGACGGCAGGCGCTCTCAAGTAGCGGGCCGGAACTCCGGCTTCAGCAGCAGGGTCACGCCACCGACCTTCCCGTCCCCTTCGTGTTCGTCGCCTCCGACCCGGGAGTGGCGAGAATGTGTCCGCAGGGTGACGGAAACGGAACGGGGCCGGGCTGCCCCGATTTCCGTCAAGGACTTGACTGCGGTAACCCGTTCAGCGGAGCTTGGAGTTCACAACTTGTAGTGACCCGGGTTCCGCTGCTGTGACCCGGATCACATGGGCGGCATCGGGGCCGCCCGCTTAGGGCAGGAGTGGATGAGTCGATGGAGACTCCGGGGTCGCAGTCGTCGCTGCACCGAGCCAATCTCGAGCGCGTCGTGCGTGCGGTGCGCCTGGCGGGTTCGCTCACGCAGGCGGAGATCGCCAGGACGACGGGCCTGTCCGCGGCGACCGTCTCCAACATCGTCCGGGAGCTCAAGGGCGGGGGAACCGTCGAGGTCACACCGACTTCGGCGGGCGGCCGCCGGGCCCGCAGCGTCAGTCTCAGCGGCGACGCGGGCATCGTCATCGGCGTCGACTTCGGCCATACGCATCTGCGCGTCGCGATCGGGAACCTCGCCCATCAGGTGCTCGCCGAGGAGTCCGAGCCGCTCGATGTGGACGCCTCCGCCGCGCAAGGCTTCGACCGGGCGGAAGAGCTGGTCAGCCGCCTGATCGCGGTGACCGCGGTGGACCGCTCGAAGATCGCCGGCGTAGGCCTCGGCGTGCCGGGGCCGATCGACGTCGAGTCGGGGACCCTCGGCTCCACCGCCATCCTGCCGGGCTGGACCGGTACGAAGCCCGCCGAGGAGCTCGGCGGACGCCTCGGGGTGCCGGTGCACGTGGACAACGACGCCAACCTGGGCGCGCTGGGGGAGCTGGTCTGGGGCGGCGGGCGCGGGGTCAAGGACCTGGCGTACATCAAGGTCGCGAGCGGTGTCGGCGCCGGGCTGGTGATCAACGGCAAGATCTACCGCGGCCCTGGTGGCACGGCCGGGGAAATAGGGCACATCACCCTCGATGAGTCCGGTCCGGTCTGCCGTTGCGGCAACCGGGGCTGCCTGGAGACCTTCACGGCCGCCCGTTACGTACTGCCGCTCCTGCAGTCCAGTCACGGCACGGATCTGAGCATGGAAGGCGTCGTCAGGCTGGCGCGGGACGGCGATCCGGGCTGCCGCCGGGTGATCGCCGACGTCGGCCGCCATATCGGCAGCGGCGTCGCGAACCTGTGCAATCTGCTCAACCCGAGCCGAGTGGTCCTGGGTGGCGATCTCGCCGAGGCCGGGGAGCTGGTTCTGGGGCCCATAAGAGAGTCGGTCGGCCGGTACGCGATCCCCAGTGCCGCACGTCAACTCACGGTGCTGCCAGGGGCCCTTGGGGGTCGTGCGGAAGTCCTCGGGGCGCTCGCTCTCGCGCTCAGCGAGATGGGCGATTCAAACCTTTTGGACGGGTCGCTGACCGCCGCGAGCCCCGTCTTCACTTAGAGAACGCAGGGGGCCGTTGCCATCTCGTTAAGTATTTACTTCTTGACGTCGCACGCATGGCCGAGTTGACTTCGAGCCACCTCGGCCGCAACGACGCGGCCTCGTCAGGGAGGTTTCACCAAATGAACACGTTCGCGCGTCGTGCCGCAGTGGCTCTCACCGCCACCGCGATGGCAGCGTCGCTCGCCGCTTGCGGCGAGGCCGGGGGCGGCAGCTCGTCCAGCGACAACAAGACGATCGGTCTGCTGCTCCCCGAGAGCAAGACCACGCGTTACGAGTCGTTCGACTACCCGCTGATCAAGGCGAAGGTCACCGAGCTCTGCTCCGACTGCAAGATCGACTACAAGAACGCCAGCGAGAACGTCTCCACCCAGAAGCAGCAGTTCGACGACCTCATCGCCGCCGGCGTGAAGGTCATCATCCTTGACACGGTGGACTCCCCGTCCGCCAAGGCGTGGGTGCAGGAAGCCGCGGACCAGGACGTGAAGGTCGTCGCGTACGACCGCCTCGCCGAGGGCCCGGTCTCCGCGTACGTCTCCTTCGACAACGAGAAGGTCGGCGAGCTCCAGGGCCAGGCCCTGGTCGACGCGCTGGGCGCCAAGGCCGCCACCGCCAACGTCGTGATGATCAACGGCAAGGAGAGCGACCCGAACGCCGCGCTGTTCAAGGCGGGCGCGCACTCGGTCCTCGACACCAAGGTCGGCAAGATCGTTTACGAGCAGTCCGGTGAGTGGGACCCGGCCATCGCGGGCCAGAAGGTCGGCGCCGCCATCACCTCGCTCGGCAAGGACGGCTTCGACGCCGTCTACTCCGCCAACGACGGCATGGCCGGTGGCATCATCGCCGCCCTCGAGTCGGCCGGCATCAAGAACATCCCGGTCGGTGGCCAGGACTCCGAGCTCGCCGCCCTCCAGCGGATCCTCGCCGGCACCCAGTCGTTCACGATCTACAAGCCGTACAAGCCGGAGGCCGAGAAGACCGCCGAGATCGCGGTCAACCTCCTGAACGGCAAGTCGATCGACTCGCTGGCCGACAGCAAGAGCGACAGCCCCAGCAACAAGGGCATCCCGTCGTCGCTGCTGCAGCCGACCGTCGTGACCAAGGCCAACATCAAGGACACGGTCATCGCGGACAACCTCTACAAGGTGTCCGACATCTGCACCCCGGACTACGCCGCGGCCTGCAAGGCAGCCGGCATCGAGTAAATCCGCAGACCGGTACGGCGCCCCGCTTCCTCAGCATGCCCCGCGAACGGGGCGGGGCGCCCTACCCACTGCCGGATCCTCACCACCGGCCGCCGCCCCGACCAGGGAGCCGCGCGGCCGGTGATTCCACCCCCCCCACAGGGCCGCAACCCCCCGCGGCTCTTGCACAACTCAGTTTTTCGCGCGTTGATGCGGACGTAGTCCCGTTCCTGGTGCTGACCACCAGCCCCGTTCCCGGGCGCTGCTCGTCCAGCGCGCGGTATCCCCGCCGGTCAGGCGGCGAAGGAGATGGTTCACGTGTCCGCTACGCCCGTGCTGGCGTTGCGCGGAGTGTCCAAGCGGTTCGGTGCGGTTCAGGCACTCACCGATGTCGATCTGGATGTTTCCGCAGGCCAAGTGGTCGCCCTGGTGGGTGACAACGGCGCCGGTAAGTCGACGCTCGTCAAGACGATCGCGGGTGTCCACCCGATCGACGAGGGCGTCATCGAGTGGGAGGGCAAGCCCGTCTCGATCGGCCGGCCGCATGACGCCCAGAACCTGGGCGTCGCCACCGTCTACCAGGACCTCGCACTGTGCGACAACCTGGACGTCGTGGCCAACCTCTTCCTCGGACGCGAGCTCGGCAAGGCCGCCGTGCTCGACGAGGTCGCCATGGAGAAGCGGGCCAAGGAGCTCCTGGACACCCTCTCCATCCGCATCCCCAGCGTGCGCATCCCGATCGCCTCGCTCTCCGGCGGCCAGCGCCAGGTCGTGGCGATCGCCCGCGCCCTGGTCGGCGACCCCAAGGTCGTGATCCTCGACGAGCCCACCGCGGCTCTCGGCGTCGAGCAGACCGCGCAGGTCCTCGACCTGGTCGAGCGACTGCGCGAGCGTGGCCTCGCCGTCATCCTCATCACCCACAACATGGCTGATGCGAAGGCCGTCGCCGACGAGGTGGCGGTTCTGCGGCTCGGCCGCAACAACGGTGTCTTCGAAGTGAAGAGCACCTCCCAGGAAGAAATCATCTCAGCCATCACGGGCGCCACGGACAACGCCGTGACCCGTCGTGCGGCCCGTAGCAACGGGGAGGTTCAGAAGTGAGCACCGAGAAGACCTCCACGCCAGGGGCCACCGACACGAGCGAGGCGGTCACGCCTCAGGACGACCACGTCGTCGAGAACCCGGAGGCCGCCGCGGGGGCCAACACCGCGGTCGACCCCAGGCTGCTCGTCCGTGAAGAGGGACTCGCCGGCTACCTCACCGAGTTCAAGCGCAAGCTCCGCGGTGGCGAGCTCGGCGCCGTCCCGGTCGTCTGCGGCCTGATCATCATCATGGCCATCTTCCAGACGACCACCGGCCGCTTCCTGGAGCCGGCGAACCTCAGCAACATCGCGCAGTACATCGTCGGCCCCGGCCTCATCGCCACCGGCATCGTCTTCGTGCTGCTGCTCGGCGAGATCGACCTGTCGGCCGGTTCCGTCGCCGGTCTGACCGCGGCGCTCGCCGCCGTGATGGCCGTCAAGAACGGCATGAACGAAACGCAGGCCGTGATCCTGGCGCTGCTCGCCGCGGCCGCCATCGGCGCGCTGCACGGCTTCTTCTTCGCCAAGATCGGCGTCCCGGCGTTCGTCGTCACCCTGGCCGGCTTCCTCGGCTGGAGCGGCCTCCAGCTCCAGGTCCTGGGGAACACGCTCTCGCTCAACAACATCGCCGACGGTGTCATCTACTCGCTGAACAACACCTACTTCTCCAACGTCGCCTGGGCCAACACCGCGGCCGTCGTCGCGGTCGCCGTCCACGCGCTGTCCCAGCTCAGCGACCAGCGCCGGCGCAAGGCCGTCGACCTGCCGTACCGCCCCCTCAGCGAGATCGCGCTGCGCTCCGGCGTCGTCGCGGCGCTCGCCTTCGGCATCGCCGCCGTCTTCAACCAGGCCCGCGGTCTGCCGCTCGGCATCACGATCTTCCTGGTCATCGTCGTGATCTCCAGCTTCGTGCTGCGCCGCACCCGCTACGGCCGGCAGATCTTCGCGGTCGGCGGTGGCATCGAGGCCGCCCGCCGCGCCGGTATCAACGTCGCCTGGATCCGCATCTCGGTGTTCACCATCTCCGGGTTCCTCGCGGGCCTCGGCGGTCTGTTCATCGCCTCGCAGTCCGGCGTCTCGGACAGCACCCTCGGCGGCGGCAACACCCTGATGATGTCCATCGCGGCAGCCGTCATCGGTGGCACCAGCCTCTTCGGCGGCCGGGGCACCCCCTGGTCGGCGGTGCTCGGCATCCTGGTCATCCAGTCGATCATCACGGGCCTGTACATGGGCGGCAGCTCCACCCAGGCCGTGCAGTTCATGATCACCGGAGTGGTCCTGCTGGCCGCCGTCGTCCTGGACTCGGTCTCGCGCCGTACCCAGAAGTCGGCGGGCCGCGCCTAGCGTTCGTACCCCTGATCGAAGTGCCCGGTACCAATGGCGGTACCGGGCACTTCTATGTCCGGACACGTGGACCCGGTGAGGGAACACCCGTACGACGATTTACAGCCGTTCGCGTGACGTACAACGCACAGCCCGGACGCCGACATGAAAGGCGGAACATTAGACTCGACAGACCCGGCAAAGCTCGAACAGCTCTATCGCAAGGAGGCACGGGTGCCGCTGCTGACCCGCATCAGGGGACCGCGCGATCTGGACCGGCTCAGCCTGGAGCAGCTGGACCAGCTGGCCGGCGAGATCAGGAACTTTCTCGTCGACGCGGTCTCCAAGACCGGCGGCCACCTCGGGCCGAACCTCGGTGTCGTGGAGCTGACGATCGCCCTGCACCGTGTCTTCGAGTCGCCCAGGGACAGGGTGCTGTGGGACACGGGCCACCAGTCCTACGTCCACAAGCTGCTCACCGGCCGTCAGGACTTCTCGAAGCTGAAGATGAAGGGCGGCCTCTCCGGCTACCCCTCACAGGCCGAGTCCGAGCACGACGTCATCGAGAACTCGCACGCCTCCACCGTCCTCGGCTGGGCCGACGGCCTCGCGAAGGCGAACCAGGTCCTGGAGCGCGATGACCACGTGGTCGCGGTCATCGGCGACGGCGCCCTCACCGGCGGCATGGCCTGGGAGGCGCTCAACAACATCGCCGACGCCAAGGACCGCCCCCTGGTGATCGTCGTCAACGACAACGAACGCTCGTACGCACCGACCATCGGCGGTCTCGCGAACCACCTGGCGACCCTGCGCACCACCGACGGCTATGAGCGGTTCCTGGCCCGCGGCAAGGACCTCCTGGAGCGCACCCCGGTCGTCGGCAGGCCCCTCTACGAGACCCTGCACGGCGCCAAGAAGGGCCTCAAGGACTTCATCGCCCCGCAGGGCATGTTCGAGGACCTCGGCCTCAAGTACGTCGGCCCGATCGACGGCCACGACATCGAGGCCCTGGAGTCGGCCCTCGCCCGCGCCAAGCGCTTCGGCGGCCCGGTCATCGTGCACTGCCTCACCGAGAAGGGCCGCGGCTACCAGCCCGCCCTCCAGGACGAGGCGGACCGCTTCCACGGCATCGGCCCCATCCACCCCGACACAGGCCTGCCGATCAAGGCCTCGGGCGCTGACTGGACCTCCGTCTTCGGCGACGAGATGGTCGCCCTCGGCAAGGAGCGCGAGGACATCGTCGCGATCACCGCCGCGATGCTCCAGCCGGTCGGCCTGAAGAGGTTCGCCGACGCCTTCCCGAACCGCATCTACGACGTCGGAATCGCCGAGCAGCACGCCGCCGTCTCCGCGGCCGGCCTCGCCACCGGCGGACTGCACCCCGTCTTCGCCGTCTACGCCACCTTCCTCAACCGCGCCTTCGACCAGGTCCTGATGGACGTGGCCCTGCACAAGTGCGGTGTCACCTTCGTCCTCGACCGCGCGGGCGTCACCGGCACCGACGGCGCCTCGCACAACGGCATGTGGGACATGTCGATCCTGCAGGTCGTACCGAGCCTGCGGCTGGCCGCGCCGCGCGACGCCGACCAGGTCCGCGCCCAGCTGCGCGAGGCCGTCGAGGTCACCGACGCGCCGACCGTGGTCCGCTTCTCCAAGGGCGCGGTCGGCCCGGCCGTCCCCGCACTGGGCCGCATCGGCGGCATGGACGTGCTGCGCGAGCCGGGCACCGACACCCCGGACGTCCTGCTCGTCTCGGTCGGCGCCCTCGCGCCGATGTGCCTGGAGATCGCCGGACTCCTCGACAAGCAGGGCATCTCCACGACGGTCGTCGACCCGCGCTGGGTCAAGCCCGTCGACGAGGCCATGGCCCCGCTCGCCGAGCAGCACCGGGTCGTCGTCACCGTCGAGGACAACTCCCGTGTCGGAGGCGTCGGTTCGACGATCGCGCAGGCCCTGCGCGACGCGGGAGTCGACGTACCGCTGCGTGACTTCGGCATCCCGCCGCGCTTCCTCGATCACGCCTCCCGCAAGGAGGTCATGGCGGAGATCGGCCTGACCGCGCCGGACATCGCCCGCCAGGTCACCGGCCTGGTGTCCAAGCTCGACGGGCGGTTCGAGCGCACCACCGCGGAAGCCGTGGACGCCATGGACGCGGTGCAGCCCGCGCGCGACTGACGTACCTCGGGGGCCCCTTGGGCCGGTTCCATCACTCTGAAGGGGTGGTGAAACCGGCCCATTCGCGTGAACATGACCGCGCCGGGGCATGCGCAGCACACGCCCCCTCGATCATGTCGAGGACGTCAAGCGTGGAGGTACACCCGTGAGCAGCACCGTCTTCAGAACGAAGAAGGTCGAACAGTCGATCTTGGACACTGAGGAGCCGGAGCACGCACTCAAGAAGTCGCTGTCCGCCCTGGATCTCACCGTCTTCGGCGTCGGGGTCATCATCGGCACCGGCATCTTCGTGCTCACCGGCACGGTCGCCAAGAACAACGCCGGCCCCGCCGTCGCCCTGGCCTTCGTGGTGTCCGGGGTCGTCTGCGCGCTTGCCGCCATCTGCTACGCCGAGTTCGCGTCCACGGTCCCGGTGGCCGGCTCGGCGTACACCTTCTCGTACGCCTCGCTCGGCGAGCTGCCCGCCTGGATCATCGGCTGGGACCTGGTGCTGGAGTTCGCGCTGGGCACGGCGGTGGTCGCCGTCGGCTGGTCCGGTTATGTCGCCTCGCTCCTCGACAACGCGGGTTGGCATCTGCCGGCGGCGCTCAGCGGGAGAGAAGGGGCCGACGGCTTCGGCTTCGACATCCTGGCCGCCGCCCTCGTGCTGGTCCTCACAGGCATCCTCGTGCTGGGCATGAAGCTCTCCGCGCGGATCACCTCGCTCGTCGTCGCCATCAAGGTGACCGTCGTCCTCGTCGTGATCGTCGCGGGCGCCTTCTTCATCAAGGCCGACAACTACGACCCGTTCATCCCGAAGGCGCAGCCCGTGGAGGCCGGCGCCGACCTCCAGTCCCCGCTCATCCAGCTGATGTTCGGCTGGGCGCCCTCCAACTTCGGCGTGATGGGCATCTTCACCGCCGCCTCGGTCGTCTTCTTCGCCTTCATCGGCTTCGACGTCGTGGCCACGGCCGCCGAGGAGACGAAGAACCCGCAGCGGGACATGCCGCGGGGCATCCTCGGCTCACTGATCATCTGCACCGCGCTGTACGTCGCGGTGGCGATCGTCGTCACCGGTATGCAGCACTACACCGAGCTGTCCGTGGACGCCCCGCTCGCCGACGCCTTCAAGGCCACCGGGCACCCCTGGTTCGCGGGCTTCATCAGCTTCGGCGCCGCCGTCGGCCTCACCACGGTCTGCATGATCCTGCTCCTCGGCCAGACCCGGGTCTTCTTCGCGATGAGCCGCGACGGACTGCTGCCGCGGTTCTTCTCGCACGTCCACCCGCGCTTCAGGACCCCGCACCGGCCGACCATCCTGCTCGGCGTCATCATCGCGATCCTCGCGGGATTCACCAGCCTGAGTGAACTCGCCGAACTGGTGAACATCGGCACGCTGTTCGCCTTCGTCGTCGTCGCGATCGGTGTGATCGTCCTGCGCCGCACCCGCCCTGAGCTGCATCGCTCCTTCCGCACCCCCCTGGTGCCCTTCCTCCCCGTCGTCTCCGTCCTTGCCTCCCTGTGGTTGATGCTGAACCTGCCCGCGGAGACCTGGCTGAGGTTCGGCATCTGGATGGCGATCGGCTTCTTCATCTACTTCCTGTACGGGCGTTCGCACAGCCGTCTCGGCCTGCAGGGGGAGACCACGGTGGGCGAGGTACTGAAGCCGCCGCGCGGCGACTCCCGGTAACTCCCTTTCAGAACCCATTTTTTGGTGATCCGGCCCCGTATGTCTCGCTTAGGCGGAGGCTGCGGGGCCGGATAGCGTGCACCGTATGCTCGCCGAGCTCCTGGAATCACCACGCTCCGTAGCCGAGTCGCGAGGACCGGACCGCGGCTACTGGAGACGGCTCCTGCCCGCGCTGGCGCTGCTCGCCTGCGTCACCCGGGCCCCCTCCTTCCTGCGTCCGCTGTGGAACCCCGACGAGGGCTATCTCGCCGTACAGGCGCGGATACTGGCGACCGGGGGAGAGCTCTACACGACCGTCGTGGACCGCAAGCCACCGCTCGTGCCGTGGCTGTACGAGGCGGCCTTCGCGGTGTCCGGCTCCGGCTCGCTGACCTCGGTACGGGTCCTCGCGGTCGTGGCCCAGCTGTCCACGGCCCTCCTGCTCGCCTCGCTCGCCCGGCGCCGCTGGGGCGACGGGGCGGGCCGCACGGCGGGCGTGCTGTATCTGCTGGTCTCCATCGGGCTCAACCCCGAGGACGCGCAGGCCGCGACCTTCGAGGTGTTCATACTGCCGTGCACGGCCGCGGCGATGTGGTGCGCGGACCGGCGCAGATGGGGCGCGGCCGGCGCCGCCGTCGCGTGCGCGTTTCTCGCGAAGCAGACGGGCGGGGCGGTGCTGGTGCCGGTGGTGTGGCTGCTGTACCGGCACGGCGCACGACGAACGGGCCTGGTGCGTCTCGGAGTTGGAGCAGTCCTGCCCGTCCTCTGTGCGGCGCTGGTCACCGACCCGGCGGGATTCCTGTTCTGGACGGTCACCGGATCAGGTGCGTACGCCTCCTTCACCGGCTCCGAACTCCATGTCCTGGGCCGGGGGTTGGCCAACACCGCGATCCTGGCGGTGGCTTGCGCGGGCCTGGTCCCTCCGGTGGTACGAGTCCTGCGCATCGCCCGCACGGGTTCGGCGGAGCTCTGGCTGTGGCTGGCCTCCTCGGCGGCCGCGGTACTGCTCGGCTTCCACTTCTTCGGCCACTACTACCTGCAACTCATCCCGCCCATCGCCCTGTTGGCGACAGCCGCGCTCCAGATCCTGCCCCGCGACCGGCTTGCGCGGGCCGTCCTCACCTCCGTCTGCTGCTGCACCCTGTTCCTCACCTGGGGTCTGCTCGCCCCGCGCCCCGACCTCCAGCACGCCCAGCGACTCGCGGCCGCGGTGGCCCAACGGACGGACCCCGGTGACCGGGTCCTGGTGTGGGGCATACACCCGGAGATCTACTGGCTCGCCGACCGCACCCCGGCCAGCCGCTTCCTCACCGCCGGCCTCCTCACCAACTACAGCGGCGGCCGCAACGGCCCCCAGGTCGGGGAGAAGTACGCCGTCGAGGGAGCCTGGCCGGTTTTCCGAGCGGAAATGGCGGCCCATCCGCCGGCCCTCGTTGTCGACGACTCCCGCGACAAGCCGTACGCACCGAACCGGGTCCCGTCGCTGCGGCGGCTGCTGGCAGGCGGGTACGAGGAGGCGGGGACGGTGGACGGGGCGGTGCTGTACGTGCGCGAACGGAACTGATTCCTACATCCCTCACGAGTCCCCTCGTACCGCCCGCGGACCCACCACCTCCGCCCCGAACTCACCCACCCGGCGCCGGAGTTCGCGATCCGCCGTGACAACCAGGCAAGGGCGCCCGGCCGCGGCGGCCGCCAGCTCGGTGATCCGGTCGTCCCCGCTCCCGGTCGCCGACTCCACCCGTACGCCCGGCACGGACTCCACGCCACGGGCGGCACCCTCGACCACGAGGACGATCTCCACCGCCCCCGCACGGCCCGGGATACCGTCCGCCGCGAGCCGGTCCCGGAGCCGCTCCGCGGCACGCCGGCGATCCCGCCACCACCCGTCGGGAACGGACCCGACGACATTGGCGGCGTCAATGATCACGAGTGTCGTCACGGGGTTACCTTTCCACGCCTGGGCGGACCTTACCGGCAGCCCCGCTGCCAGGCGTCCTGGTGGCGGGGGCAAGGGAAGGCGGGGCAGCCGGCGCAAACACCGGTGCCCGGCACGCCAACTGGCGTGCCGGGCACCGTACGTACGAGATCCGCTTACGCGGGGACGCTGGCCACGCCCTGCGCCAGGAACCGCTTCCCGTTCACCCGCTCCGAGACGCCCTCACGGTCCAGGTACGGCGTGATCCCGCCCAGGTGGAAGGGCCAGCCCGCACCCGTGATCAGGCAGAGGTCGATGTCCTGCGCCTCGGCGACGACACCCTCGTCGAGCATGAGCCCGATCTCCTGGGCGACGGCGCCGAGGACGCGGTCGCGGACCTGCTCCTCGGTCAGGACGACGTCACCCTGCTTCAGCAGCGCCGCGACCTCGGGGTCCAGCTCCGGCTTCCCGCTGTCGTACACGTAGAAGCCGCGCTTGCCCGCCTTGACGACGGCCGCGAGGTTCGGGGAGACCGTGAAGCGGTCCGGGAAGGCCCGGTTGAGGGTCTCCGAGACGTGCAGACCGATGGCGGGGCCGACCAGCTCGAGGAGCACGAGGGGAGACATCGGCAGGCCCAGGGGCTCCACCGCCTTCTCGGCGACCTCGACCGGCGTGCCCTCGTCGATGACGTTCTGGATCTCGCCCATGAACCGGGTGAGGATGCGGTTGACGACGAACGCGGGGGCGTCCTTCACCAGAACCGCCGTCTTCTTGAGCTTCTTGGCGACACCGAAGGCCGTGGCCAGGGAGGCGTCGTCGGTCTGCTCGCCGCGGACGATCTCCAGGAGCGGGAGGATCGCGACCGGGTTGAAGAAGTGGAAACCGACGACCCGCTCGGGGTTCTTCAGCTTCGACGCCATCTCCGTCACCGAGAGGGAGGAGGTGTTGGTCGCCAGGATCGCGTGCGCCGGGGCGACCGCCTCGACCTCCGCGAACACCTGCTGCTTGACGCCGATCTCCTCGAAGACGGCCTCGATGATGAAGTCGGCGTCGGAGAAGCCCTCCGCCTTGTCCAGCACACCGGTGACCAGGGCCTTGAGGCGGTTGGCCTTGTCCTGGTTGATCCGGGACTTCAGCAGCAGCTTGTCGATCTCCGCGTGGACGTAGCCCACGCCCTTGTCGACGCGCTCCTGGTCGATGTCGGTGAGTACGACCGGCACCTCCAGGCGGCGCAGGAACAGCAGGGCGAGCTGCGAGGCCATCAGACCCGCGCCCACGACGCCGACCTTGGTGACCGGACGGGCCAGGGACTTGTCCGGGGCGCCCGCCGGGCGCTTGCCGCGCTTCTGGACGAGGTTGAAGGCGTAGATGCCGGAGCGCAGTTCGCCGCCCATGATCAGGTCGGCGAGCGCCACGTCCTCGGCGTCGTAACCCTTCTGCAGGTCACCGTCCTTGGCGCCGGCGATGATCTCCAGCGCGCGGTAGGCGGCCGGAGCCGTCCCGTGCACCTTGCTGTCGGCGATGGAACGGCCCTTGGCGACGGCCTGGTCCCAGGCCTCGCCGCGGTCGATCTCCGGGCGCTCGACCGTGATGGCGCCCTTGAGGACGGACGCCGTCCAGGTCAGCGACTGCTCCAGGAAGTCGGCGCCCTCGAAGATGGCGTCGGCGATTCCGAGGTCGAAGACCTGCTGGCCCCTGAGCTGCCTGTTCTGGTTGAGCGAGTTCTCGATGATGACGCTCACCGCACGCTCGGCGCCGATCAGGTTCGGGAGCAGCGTGCAGCCGCCCCAGCCCGGGACCAGACCGAGGAAGACCTCGGGGAGCGAGAAGGCGGGCAGCGCCTTGGAGACGGTCCGGTACGCGCAGTGCAGACCGACCTCGACGCCACCGCCCATCGCCGCGCCGTTGTAGTACGCGAAGGTCGGGACAGCCAGCGCCGCGAGCCGCTTGAAGACCTCGTGACCGCCCTTGCCGATGGCGAGCGCGTCGTCGTGGTTCTTGAGGAGCTCCACGCCCTTGAGGTCCGCGCCGACCGCGAAGATGAACGGCTTGCCGGTGACGCCGACACCGACGATCTCGCCGGCCGCGGCCTCCGCCTCCACCTGGTCGATGGCGAGGTCGAGCTTCGCCAGCGAGGCCGGGCCGAACGTGGTCGGCTTGGAGTGGTCGAAGCCGTTGTCGAGCGTGATGAGCGCGAAGCGCCCGGCGCCGAAGGGAAGGTCGAGGTGGCGTACGTTCGCCGACGTCACGACCTCGTCAGGGAACAGCTCGGCCGCACCCTTCAAAAGCTCAGCGGTGCTCACTTGCTGCCTCCGGCGGACTCGAAGTGCGGGTTCTCCCAGATGACCGTCGCGCCCATGCCGAAGCCGACGCACATGGTGGTCAGGCCGTAGCGGACGTTCGGCTGTTCCTCGAACTGGCGGGCCAGCTGCGTCATCAGGCGGACGCCGGAGGAGGCCAGCGGGTGGCCGTACGCGATGGCGCCGCCGTACTGGTTGACGCGCGCGTCGTCGTCGGCGATGCCGTAGTGGTCCAGGAACGCGAGGACCTGGATGGCGAAGGCCTCGTTGATCTCGAAGAGGTTGATGTCCTCGATCGACAGACCGGCCTTGGCGAGCGCCTTCTCGGTCGCGGGGATCGGGCCGTAGCCCATCACCTCGGGCTCGACGCCCGCGAAGGCGTACGAGACCAGGCGCATCCTGACCGGCAGGTTGTTCTCGCGCGCGAAGTCCTCGGACGCGATGATCGACGCGGTGGCGCCGTCGTTCAGACCGGCGGCGTTACCGGCCGTGACCCGGCCGTGGACGCGGAACGGCGTCTTCAGACCGGCGAGGTTCTCCAGCGTGGTCCCCGGGCGCATCGGCTCGTCGGCGGTGACCAGGCCCCAGCCCGTCTCACCGACCTCCGGGTTGGTGTTGCGCACCGAGATCGGCACCAGGTCCTGCTGGATCTTGCCGTTGGCGTACGCCTTGGCGGCCTTCTCCTGGGAGCGCACGGCGTACTCGTCGGCGCGCAGCTTGGTGATGTGCGGGTAGCGGTCGTGCAGGTTCTCCGCGGTCATGCCCATGAACAGGGCGGACTCGTCGACCAGCTTCTCGCTGACGAACCGCGGGTTCGGGTCCACGCCTTCGCCCATCGGGTGGCGGCCCATGTGCTCGACACCACCGGCGATGACGGCGTCGTACGCACCGAAGGCGATCGAACCGGCCGTGGCGGTGACGGCGGTCAGCGCGCCCGCACACATCCGGTCGATGGAGTAGCCCGGGACCGACTGGGGGAGCCCGGCGAGGATACCGGCCGTGCGGCCGAGGGTCAGACCCTGGTCACCGATCTGCGTGGTCGCGGCGATGGCGACCTCGTCGATCTTCTTGGGGTCGAGCCCGGGGTTGCGGCGCAGCAGCTCCCGGATGGCCTTCACGACGAGATCATCGGCACGGGTCTCGTGGTAGATGCCCTTCGGGCCCGCCTTGCCGAACGGGGTGCGGACGCCGTCGACGAAGACGACGTCCCTGACGGTACGAGGCACGATGGCTCTCCTCCAGATGCGGGATGGCACTGCTGCGCGACACACACGCCCTGAGCGCGCGCTCACCTCTCATGCTACTTGCGGGTAACCATGCTGCCCAGTCCCGGAGGCGGGAGCGGCGAAGGTCACATCCGGGACAGGTGTGGGAGGGGCCCCGGGGGAGCCCGGGACGTCACGGTCTACGCCGACTTCCACCCACTCCACCGCACTGTCTCCGCCGGTGATCTTGGCGTGATCTCGACGTCGCGTGTGCCGTCGGCAGGGCCGAAGGCGGCCCCCGCCGGCCCGGCGAGTGACGATCGCCCGACCTTGACCGGCCTCCTCCGCCGGTGCCGCCCCAGCAGTCAGGCCTTGGCCGGGGTGAGCGCCGTCACGAGCACCGGGGTGACCTGCTCGACCTGCCAGGGCCGCGCCCCGTGACCGGCGAGCGCCGCGGCCACGGACTCCGCGTCCGGCTCGGCCGGCGGCTCCCAGCACACCCGACGCACGGTGTCCGGGGTGATCAGGTTCTCCTGGGGCATGTTCAGCCTCTCGGCGAGCGCCGACACCTCGGCACGCGCGGCGGAGAGCCGGGCCGCGGCGGCCGGGTCCTTGTCGGCCCAGGCGCGCGGCGGAGGGGGACCGGTCACCGGCTGGCCGGGCTGCGGCAGTTCGGAATCCGGCAACTCCCTCGCGCGGTCGACGGCGGCCTGCCACTGCTCGAGCTGACGGCGTCCCATGCGGTGCCCGAAGCCGTTCAGCGCGGCCAGGGCGTGCACATTGGCGGGCAGGGACAGCGCGGCCTCGACGATCGCCGCGTCCCCGAGCACCTTGCCCGGCGAGACGTCCCGTCGCTGCGCGACCCGGTCGCGGGTCTCCCACAGCTCCCGGACGACCGCCATCTGCCGGCGCCGACGCACCTTGTGCATCCCGGACGTACGGCGCCAGGGATCCTTGCGCGGCGCCGCGGGATCGGCCTGCGCGATCGCGTCGAACTCCTGCCAGGCCCACTCCAGCTTGCCCTGCCGTTCCAGCTCCTTCTCCAGCGCGTCGCGCAGGTCGACAAGGAGCTCCACGTCCAGGGCCGCATACCGCAGCCACGGGTCCGGCAACGGACGTGTCGACCAGTCGACCGCGGAATGCCCCTTCTCCAGGACGAAGCCGAGCACGCCCTCGACCATGGCGCCGAGGCCCACCCGGGGGTACCCGGCGAGCCGGCCGGCCAGCTCGGTGTCGAAGAGGCGGGAGGGGATCATGCCTATCTCGCGGAGACACGGCAGGTCCTGGGTGGCGGCGTGCAGTACCCACTCCACACCGGAGATCGCCTCGCCGAAGCCCGACAGGTCGGGACAGGCCACCGGGTCGATCAGCGCGGTGCCCGCGCCCTCGCGGCGCAGTTGTACCAGGTAGGCGCGCTGACCGTACCGGTACCCGGACGCGCGTTCGGCGTCGACGGCGACGGGGCCGGATCCGGCGGCGAAGGCGGCGATCACCTCGGCGAGCGAGGCGTCGTCGGCGACGACGGGCGGAATACCGTCGCGGGGCTCAAGCAAAGGGATCGGCGCCGGTTCGACGTCGTCCGGAGGGGCGCCTCCGGTGGTTCGCAGTGAGCTGTCTTCTGCGGTCTCTTGGGCGTCGGTCACATGTCAAGGGTATCGGGATGTTCGAGCGGCTGACCTGCATCTTCCAGTCATTGGTCGGTTTACCTGCGAAAACGCTGCTCAAGTGGATCTCATGGCCGCCAGGCGCTGCTTGTCCGGTATCGCCGGCGCACCCCGATCGGGTCCCCGGCGTGTCGCGATCGGGCTCCCACGACCCCCGCCCGGGCCCGGAATGTCACCCCGGCTGTGAGCCCCTGGCAGTTGAAAAGCGCCCGTCGACTGATGTCCAGTCGACGGGCGCCGGGGTCGTGAACCAGGCCAGGTGAGTGAAAGGTCCGGTTCAGTGGTGAGCGGTGTGGGTCAGTGGATGATCCCCGTGCGCAGGGCCACCGCCACCATCCCGGCGCGGTCGCCCGTGCCGAGCTTGCGGGCGATACGGGCGAGGTGGCTCTTGACGGTCAGTGCGGACAGGCCCATCGAAACACCGATGGCCTTGTTCGACTGGCCCTCCGCGACCAGCCGGAGCACCTCGACCTCGCGTCCGGAGAGCTCGCGGTAGCCGCCCGGGTGGCTCGGGGAGCCCGGGGGGCGACGGTGCATCCGGGCGGCGGCCGAACCGATCGGCGCGACACCGGGCCGGGTGGGGAGCCCGACGTTGTTGCGGGTGCCGGTGACGACGTAGCCCTTGACGCCGCCCGCGAGGGCGTTGCGTACGGCGCCGATGTCGTCGGCGGCGGAGAGGGCGAGCCCGTTGGGCCAGCCCGCGGCACGGGTTTCGGACAGCAGGGTGAGCCCGCTGCCGTCGGGCAGATGGACATCGGCGACGCAGATGTCGCGTGGATTGCCGATTCTGGGACGGGCCTCCGCGACGGACGACGCCTCGATGACGTCGCGCACTCCGAGCGCCCACAGATGGCGGGTGACGGTGGAGCGGACCCGGGGGTCGGCCACGACCACCATGGCAGTCGGCTTGTTCGGGCGGTAGGCGACCAGGCTTGCGGGCTGCTCGAGGAGAACGGACACCAGGCCTCCTGGGGGGTGCGGGACGGTACCGGCTCTGGGGATGAAGCCGGGACGAACCGTGCTTTCAAGGTCACAGACGTCTTCGGCATCAAACCCGTCCGCCTTTAGAGAATGATCACGATTTGGTGAGTAACAATCCGTGCAATTCGGACACGCGATCGATCATCCGAAGATCGAACCGAGTCGCTCGCCGTCATTCCTCGTCAATACGCGCCCGAAAGTGGGCGTATCGACAAAGAAGCATCGTGAACTGTGCGCGGAAGGAGACGGCGTGCCGAACCGGACCGTCCCCTGAATGGGGCCGGGCGCGGAAGCTGACTGAACCGGACCGCTTGCAGGACAGGGACCGCGTGCTCAGCGGGACTGCGGCCCCCGGCGCTGCGGCAGGCTGACCACCGACGCGTCGCCCGGTGTCACCGGCGGAAGCCCGGCGACCTGGCACAGCAGATCGCACCAGGCGGCGAGATGCGCGGCCGCGTCCGGCACGCCGCCCATGCCCTCCCGTGGCGTCCAGGACGCCCGGATCTCGATCTGGGACGCGGCAGGGCGCTCCCCGAGGCCGCCGAAGTAGTGCGAACTCGCGCGCGTGACGGTGCCGCTCGGTTCGCCGTACGACAGGCCGCGGGCCTGGAGCGCGCCGGTCAGCCACGACCAGCAGACGTCGGGAAGCAGCGGGTCGGCGGCCATCTCCGGCTCCAGCTCCGCGCGGACCAGGGTCACCAGACGGAAGGTGCCCTGCCAGGCGTCGTGACCCGCGGGGTCGTGCAGCAGCACCAGGCGGCCGTCGGCCAGATCCTCGTCGGCGGCGACAACCGCCGCTTCCAGCGCGTACGCGTGGGGGGCCAGCCGCTTCGGCGGAGGCGTCGGGTCGATCTCGATCTCCGGCCGCAGCCGCGCGCCCTTCAGCGCGTCGACGGCGGCCCGGAAGGGCGGCGGAGCCGTCGCCATCGCATCTCGGTTCCCCTCCTTCGAGTCGTCCATTCCGCCAGCGCCGTCCGACAGTCGTCCCTGAGCCGCAGCCATGCGGGGAAGATTAAGGGGAACGAAGCCTTCGCGCAGGGAGAGACACCCGTGCGTGGGACCACTGTCCGGATCACGCCGCACGAACATGCCTTCGTGAGCGCCGATCCCGGGGGCTCCACGGGGTTCTCGGGACCTGTCCGGCACCGGGTGCCCGGGACCTGGCTGTCGGCGGGGCGTGCGAGACTTTCCGTTGTGAGTGCCAACGACCGCCCTGACGGGCAGCAGCCGCGAGCCACCTACGAATCCGCCTTCCTCAAGGCGTGCAGGCGCGAACCCGTGCCGCACACGCCGGTGTGGTTCATGCGCCAGGCCGGCCGCTCGCTGCCCGAGTACCTCAAGGTGCGCGAGGGCATCCCCATGCTCGAGTCCTGTGCGCGGCCCGAGCTGGTGGCCGAGATCACGCTCCAGCCGGTGCGTCGGCACAATGTGGACGCGGCGATCTACTACAGCGACATCGTCGTCCCGCTCAAGGCCATCGGCATCGACCTCGAAATCAAGCCCGGCGTCGGCCCGGTCGTCGAGAAGCCGATCCGCACCCGCGCCGACCTGGCCCAACTGCGCGACCTGACTCCCGAGGACGTGTGGTACGTCACCGAGGCGATCGGTCTGCTCACGGCAGAGCTCGGCTCGACCCCGCTCATCGGCTTCGCCGGCGCGCCCTTCACCCTCGCGAGTTACCTCGTGGAGGGCGGCCCGTCCAAGAACCACGAGCACACCAAAGCGCTGATGTACGGCGACCCGCAGCTCTGGGCCGACCTGCTCGACCGTCTCGCCGAGATCACCTCCGCCTTCCTGAAGGTGCAGATCGAGGCGGGCGCCAGTGCCGTCCAGCTCTTCGACTCCTGGGTCGGCGCCCTGGCACCCGCCGACTACCGGCGCTCGGTGATGCCGGCGTCCACGAAGGTCTTCGACGCGGTGGCGTCGTACGGCGTGCCGCGCATCCACTTCGGCGTCGGCACCGGTGAACTGCTCGGCCTCATGGGCGAGGCGGGCGCGGACGTCGTCGGCGTCGACTGGCGTGTCCCGCTCGACGTGGCCGCCACGCGCGTCGGCCCCGGCAAGGCCCTTCAGGGCAACCTCGATCCGGCGGTCCTGTTCTCCTCGACCGAGGCCGTGGAGACGAAGACCCGCGAGGTGCTCGACGCGGCCGCGGGCCTCGAAGGCCATGTCTTCAACCTCGGCCACGGCGTCCCGCCGACCACCGACCCGGACGCGCTGACCCGCCTCGTGGAGTACGTGCACACGCACACCGCGCGCTGAGCTTCTGGTTTCTAGGTGTGCCGCGCCTGTCTGCCCCACAGCAGGCGGCGCGGCTCCGGCGGGGCCGGGGTGCCCGCGCGCAGCGGCCAGGCCGGCAGCATCCCGGCGAGGAAGCCGACCACATGGGCCGCGTACGCCACCGTCCCGGCGTCGGATACGCCCTCGCCGGACGAGTACACCGCCTGGAGCACGAACCAGAAGCCCAGCACCATCCAGGCGGGCAGCCGCAGCGGCAGGAAGACCAGGAACGGGACCAGGACCCACACCCTGGCCTTCGGATAGAGCACGAGGTACGCGCCCAGAACCCCGGCGATCGCTCCGGACGCGCCGATCAGCGGGTCGCCCGAGTCGTCGTTCAGGAGCGCGAAGCCGTAGGCCGCCGCGTAGCCGCAGACCACGTAGAACAGCGTGAACCGCACATGCCCCAGACGGTCCTCGATGTTGTTGCCGAAGATCAGCAGGAACAGCATGTTGCCCAGCAGGTGCAGCCAACTGCCGTGCAGGAACATCGCGGTGAGCACCGACAGCGCCGGTGACTTGTCGTAGTCCGGCGGGGCCACCACACAGCCGGTGCCCTGCGGGCCGACGCCGGTCTCGCCCGTGGGCACAAGCCTGGGCATCCGGTGGTGGATCAGCTCCTGCGGCACCACGGCGTATTGGTCCAGGAACGCCTGCAGATGGCAGAACTGCGCCAGACCGCTGCCACCCGACACCGAGCCGGCCATGCCGGGCGTGAAGAGGAAGACGAGCACGTTGGCGGCGATCAGCGCGTACGTCACGTAGGGCGTGCGCCGTACCGGGTTCACGTCATGGACGGGGATGACCACGAAGAACTACTGCCCCCGACGGGGCGGGTGAATCCGAGCGCCGGCGGGGCGCGTCGGTGCTGTTCGACAAGCGCGCATCCATGGCGCTGAACACCTCCACAGCCTCGTGCGTATCTCTCCTCAACCGCCCGAGCCGCGACGAAGACGCGTGCGAGGAAGACGTGAGGACACAGGCGATGAACGACCGAGTCAATCCTCCGATCCATGCCCTGCCCGATGGCGAGGCGGAGATCGCCCTGGTGCTGCACCTGCCCTGGGAAGATCTCGCCGCGCTCGGCCAGGAGGCAGGCCGGCTCGCGGCGCGGATGCAGCGTCCGGTGACCCTCGACGAGGCCGTCAGCCACCGGCTGCGCTCCGCCCGGGCCGCCACGCACGCCAAGCAGCCCACGGCGCAGCCCGCGGCCGTCGCCTCCTCGGGCTCCGTCTCCTCGCTGCCCGGGCGGCCGCCCGCCGAGCAGGCCCGGCAGGCCATAGACCGGATCAACGGGACGATGCCCGGACACGAGACGGCGTAGAGAACCGCCACAAGAGGGCGTAGAGAACCGCCACAAGACGGCGTGGTGAACCCGGCCACGAGGCGGCGTGGCGCTGGCGCCCCGGCGCAGCGCGCCGCCCGGTCACGCGCCCCGTGCGCGTACCGCCGCCACCGCCTTGCGCGCCGCCACCAGGACGGGGTCCCACACCGGTGAGAACGGCGGCGCGTAGCCCAGGTCGAGCGCTGTCATCTGCTCCACGGTCATACCCGCCGTCAGCGCCACCGCGGCGATGTCGACGCGCTTCGCGGCGCCCTCCCGTCCGACGATCTGCACGCCGAGCAGCCGCCCCGTGCGGCGCTCGGCGAGCATTTTCACGGTCATGAGGTCAGCGCCTGGGTAGTAGCCCGCGCGGCTCGTCGACTCGATGGTGACGGTCTCGAACTGCAGGCCCGCCCTGTGCGCGTCCTTCTCGCGCAGCCCGGTGCGGGCGATCTCCAGGTCGCAGACCTTGCTCACCGCCGTGCCGACGACGCCGGGGAACGTGCCGTAACCGCCGCCCACATTGGCGCCGATGACCTGACCGTGCTTGTTCGCGTGCGTGCCCAGGGCGATGTGCCGTTCGCGTCCCGAGACCAGGTCGAGCACCTCGACGCAGTCGCCGCCCGCCCAGATGTTCTCGTGCCCGCGTACCCGCATCGCGAGGTCGGTCAGCAGCCCGCCGTGCTCCCCGAGGGGCAGCCCGGCGGCCCGGGCGAGCGTCGTCTCGGGGCGTACGCCGATGCCGAGCACGACCACGTCCGCCGGGTACTCCGCGTCCTCCGTGGCGATCGCCCGTACCCGCCCGTCCTGGGCAGTGAGCACTTTGGTGACCTCGGCGTCGTTCACCATGGTGATGCCCAGGCCCTCCATGGCCGTGTGCACGAGCCGGCCCATGTCGGGGTCCAGCGTCGACATCGGCTCCTTGCCGCGGTTGACGACCGTCACCTCGTACCCGCGGTTGATCAGCGCCTCCGCCATCTCCACGCCGATGTAGCCCGCGCCGACGACCACCGCACGGCGGCCCTCCGTGGCGGCCAGCGTGTCCAGGAGATCCTGTCCGTCGTCCAGGGTCTGCACGCCGTGCACGCCCGGCGCGTCCGCGCCCGACAGGTCGGGGCGGATCGGGCGCGCGCCGGTCGCGATCACGAGCTTGTCGTACGTCGTCCACTCCTCGGCGCCGGATTCGAGGTCGACGGAGCGGACCCGGGCGCCCGCGACGTCGATCTGCGTGACCTCCGTACGCATCCGCAGGTCGATGTCGCGCTCCCGGTGCTCCTCGGGCGTCCGCGCGATCAGCTCGTCACGCTCGGCGACGTCACCGCCCACCCAGTACGGGATGCCGCACGCCGAGTACGAGGTGAAGTGCCCCCGCTCGAACGCCACGATCTCCAGCTCGTCCGGCCCCCGCAGCCGACGCGCCTGGGACGCGGCGGACATGCCCGCCGCGTCACCGCCGATCACGACCAGTCGCTCTCTCGCCCCGCCGGTGGTACCGCTCGTCCGGTTCATGCTCATGCGAACACGCTACGGGGGCGGGGCATTTCAGTCCTGCTCGCGTCCCTCCTCCGGCTCCCGGACGGGCGGGCCGACCGGCAGCGTGCCGGCCGGGGAAGCCGCGGCCGGAGCCGGGCGGCGCGGCAGCCGAGTGCGCAGGAGGCGTACCCACAGCACCCAGAGCGCGAGGAGCAGCGCGGCGCCCGCCGCGAACGGGAGGATCGCGCCGAACGCCACGGCGATCCAGCGCAGCATCGTGACGAACGCGTCCCAGCCGCCCGTGAGCGCGTCCACGAAGCCCGGATCGTCGTCCTTCTCCGCCTGCTTCACCGGGGTCTCGGACAGGGTCAGGGTGATGGTGGCCAGGCTGGTGCGGTCCTCCAGGGAGGCCTGTTGGGCGAGCAGGGACTCCAGGTCGGCCTGACGCGTACTCAACTCGCCCTCCAGGGTGACCACATCGCTGAGCTTGGTGGCCTGGTCCATCAGCTCGCGGATCCGGGCCACGCTGGCCCGCTGCGTCTTGATGCGGCTCTCCACGTCGACGACCTGGTCCGTGACGTCCTGCGCCTCGGCCGTACGTTCCAGGAGCTTGCCGGTGCCTTCCATGTCGGCGAGCACCTCGTGGTACCGCTCGGTGGGCACGCGCAGGACGACGCGGGTGTGCTCGTCGCCCTCCTCGTCCCGGGTGGTGGTCTCGTTGCCGACGAAGCCGCCGGCGTTCGCCGTGGTGGTGCGCGCCTGGTCCAGGGCGTCGGGTACGTCCTTGACCTGCACGGTCAGGGAGGCGGTGTGGATGATCCGGTTCGCGGTGAGGTCCGGGGCCTGACTGGGAGCCTGGGCCCCGCCCTTGCCGGAATCATCGCCCGCCGCACCCTCCTGGACCGCGGACTTGTCCTGCGCACCGGCGGCGGAATCGCTGGACGAGCCGCTGTCACCGGCGCCTGAGCAGCCGGTGAGCGCGAGGGCGGCGGCGAGCAGAACCCCGGCCAGAAGCTGAACGGGGCGTGCGGGCTGTGCGGCGCGTACGGATCGTACGGATCGTACGGAGCTCTGTGTGCGCATGTTGGGCATCCCCCCGAGGGTCGTGACGACTGACGTTCCTTCGACGCCGGGAAGCGGTGCGACGTTGGGGGGATCCGGTCCCGATGCGGTCACGGTCCGGACTCGTGGAGGACACCGGGGGACCGGTGGGGGTGTCAGTGGTGTCTGCGAAAGTGGAGACATGCGCGCACAGGACACTCGTACGGGTACGGGACACGTCGTTGTCATCGGGGGCGGGATCGCGGGTCTGGCCGCCGCCCACCGGCTGCTGGACCGTGGCGTGCGCGTGACCGTACTGGAGGCCACGGACCGCGTCGGCGGCAAGCTGCTGCCCGGCGAGATCGCGGGCGCCCGCGTCGATCTGGGTGCCGAGTCGATGCTCGCGCGCCGCCCCGAGGGAGTCACCCTGGCCCGCGAGGTGGGGCTCGGGGACCAACTCCAGCCGCCCGCCACCGCGACGGCCTCGCTCTGGACCCGCGGTGCCCTGCGCCCCATGCCCAAGGGACATGTCATGGGCGTGCCCGGCACCGCCTCCGCCCTCTCCGGAGTCCTCTCGGACGAGGGCCTGCGCCGTATCGAGCAAGACGCCGAGCTGCCCCGTACGGAGGTCGGCGACGACGTGGCGGTGGGGGAGTTCGTGGCGGCCCGCCTGGGCCGCGAAGTGGTCGACCGCCTGGTCGAGCCCCTCCTGGGCGGTGTCTACGCGGGCGACGCCTACCGCATCTCCCTGAGGTCCGCGGTTCCCCAGCTCTTCGAGGCCGCCCGGACCCACGACTCCCTGACGGAGGCCGTCCGCGAGATCCAGGCCAGGGCCGCACAGAACCAGCAAGCGGGACCGGTCTTCATGGGCATCCGGGGAGGCATCGGCCAACTGCCGCTCGCGGTGGCCGAGTCCGTGCGCGCGCGGGGCGCCGAGATCGTCACCGGGGCGCCGGTGACGGAGCTGCGCCGGGAGGCGCACACCGGCTGGCGGGTCGTCGCCGAAGGCCAGGTCCTCCAGGCGGACGCCGTGGTCCTCGCGCTGCCCGCCCCCGCTGCCGCCGCCCTGCTGCGCGCCGAGGCACCCGCCGCCGCGGCCGAGCTGGCCACCGTGGAGTACGCCTCCATGGCGCTCGTCACCCTCGCCTACCGGCGCAGCGAAATCGCCCTCCCCGAAGGGAGCGGTTTTCTCGTGCCTCCTGTCGACGGGCACACCATCAAGGCCTCCACCTTCGCCTCCCAGAAGTGGGGCTGGATCGCCGACGAGAACCCCGACCTGCTCGTCCTGCGGACCTCGGTGGGGCGTCACGGCGAGACGGAGGTGCTCGGACGGGCGGACGGCGAGCTCGTGGACGTCTCCCGGCACGACCTGCGCGAGGCCACCGGCCTGGACGCCGCGCCGGTCGCGACCCGCGTGACGCGCTGGGACGACGGGCTGCCGCAGTACCCCGTCGGGCACCACGCGCGCGTGGCCCGCATCCGCGAACACGTCGGCAAGCTGCCCGGACTCGCCGTCTGCGGCGCGGCCTACGACGGGGTCGGCATCCCCGCGTGCATCGCGAGCGCGTACGCAGCCGTCGACCAGCTCGGCGGCGACCGCGGCGGACCGGACTCGCTGATCACGAACCCGGTGCGGAGCCCGCACGGCGGCGCGGGAGAATAGCCCCATGAGTGACGACGCCCCCGCCAAGATTCCGAACGCCGGCAAGAAGGCCAAGGACCTCAACGAGGTCATCCGCTACACCCTGTGGTCCGTCTTCAAGCTGAAGGACGTGCTCCCCGAGGACCGGGCCGGTTACGCCGACGAGGTCCAGGAGCTCTTCGACCAGCTCGCCGCGAAGGACGTGACCATCCGCGGCACGTACGACGTGTCGGGGCTGCGCGCCGACGCCGACCTCATGATCTGGTGGCACGCCGAGACCGCCGACCAGCTGCAGGAGGCGTACAACCTCTTCCGCCGCACCAGGCTGGGCCGCGCCCTGGAGCCGGTCTGGTCCAACATGGCGCTGCACCGCCCCGCCGAGTTCAACCGCTCCCACATCCCGGCCTTCCTCGCCGACGAGACGCCGCGCGACTACATCAGCGTCTACCCGTTCGTGCGCTCGTACGATTGGTATCTGCTGCCCGACGAGGACCGCCGCCGTATGCTCGCCGACCACGGCAAGATGGCCCGTGGCTACCCGGACGTGCGAGCCAACACGGTCGCCTCGTTCTCCCTCGGCGACTACGAGTGGATCCTCGCCTTCGAGGCCGACGAGCTGTACCGCATCGTCGACCTCATGCGCCTCCTGCGCGCCTCCGAGGCCCGTATGCACGTCCGCGAAGAAGTCCCGTTCTACACGGGCCGCCGCAAGGACATCTCCGAGCTCGTCGCGGGCCTCGCCTGAGCGAATCCGGAAGCGCCGGACGGTTTCAGGAGACCTTCCTGACGTCCTTCTTCACGTCGCTCCTCGCGCCCTTCGAACGACTGTCCGGCGCCACCGGCTTCGGCTCCGCGTGCGGCGCGCACTCCGCGCGCCGCACCGGGAGTCTGCCCTCGAGGAGATAGGCGTCGAGGTAGCCGTTGACGCACTTGTTGGGGCCGCCGCCGATCCCGTGCGTCCCGGCGTCGTACTCGGTCACAAGCACCGAGCCCGACAGCCGCCGCTGCAACGCCAGAGCACCCTCGTACGGCGTCGCCGCGTCCCGCTCGGCCGCCAGGATCAGGGTCGGCGGCAGTTCACCGGGCAACGTCCGTACGTCCAGGGGCTGCTGCCGCGGCACGGGCCAGTACGCGCACGGCAGGTTCATCCACACGTTGTCCCAGGTCTCGAACGGCGCCTTGCGCGCGAGGCGCGTGTTGTCGCGGTCCCAGGTGCGCCAGTCGGTCGGCCAGGGCGCGTCGTTGCACTCGACGGCCGTGTAGACCGCGTTGCCGTTCTCCTGCTCGGCGGCCGCCTCCGGATAGGGTCCCGCCTGCTCGATCAGCGGCTTCGGGTCGCCCTTCAGATACGCGGACAGTGCCTGGGCACGGTAGGGCCAGTAGTCGTCGTAGTACCCGGCCTGGAGGAACGCCCCCTGCAACTGCCCGGGACCCACCTTGCCGCCCGCGGGCGAAGCGGCGAGCCGCGCCCGCGCCTTCTCGTAGCTGTGCAGCACCTCTTCGGGCGTGGCGCCCAGCCCGTACACCTTGTCGTGCCGGGCGACCCAGGCGCGGAAGTCCGCCCAGCGGATCTCGAACGCCGCGGACTGGTCGAGGTTGTTCTGGTACCAGATCTGGTCGGGGTCGGGGTTCACCGCCGAGTCGAAGACCATCCGGCGCACGTGGGAGGGGAAGAGCGTCGCGTACAGGGCACCGAAGTACGTGCCGTACGAAGCGCCCATGAAGGTCAGCCGCCGCTCGCCGAGCGCGGCCCGCAGCACGTCGAGGTCCCGGGCGTTGTTGAGCGAGGTGTAGTGCTGGACGGCCTCGCCGGAGCGCTCGACGCAGCCGCGCGCGTACGCCTTCGCCTCCGCGATGCGCTCCTTCTTGTACGACTCCGAAGGGAACGTCGGCGACTGGGTGGGCCCCTTCCCGAGCCGCTTCGGATCCTGGCAGGACAGCGGGGCGCTGCGGCCAACTCCGCGCGGGGCGTAGCCGACGAGGTCGTACGCCGCCGAGATGCGTTTCCACTGGGGGAGGAACCCGATCAGTGGGAAGAACATGCTGGAGGCGCCCGGGCCGCCGGGGTTGTAGACCAGGGCGCCCTGGCGCGGGACCTTCCGCTTCGAGTTCTTCGCGTCCTTGCCGGTGGCCTTCACCCGGCTGACGGTCAGTTTGATCTGCTTGCCGTCGGGGTGCGCGTAGTCGAGGGGCACGGTGACCGTGCCGCACCGGACGTTGTCCGGAAGGTCCTCCGCCTTGGCGCAGGTGCCGAAGCGGACACCGGCGGCCGCGGCGCGCTCGGCGGCGACGGCGGTGCCGCGCGTGTCGGCTGCCGGCCCGAGAGGGTCGCCGGGCCAGCGGGGTTCGCCGCCCGCGGGGACGGTGACGAGGGCGGACAGGAGCAAGGATCCTGCGGTTCCGTAGAGGACGGCAGCTCTCATCGCGTATCCCTTCAGCGCACGGCAGCGACAAAGGGGATGTTTCGTTCGGCGGTTGGTGAAGTAAAGGACCAGGCCGCAGTGTCGGCTCCAATGACCCCGATGCGCCCCCCGGCGCGCCGGTCAGCCCCCTCGTTCCGCGTTCCGGTCCTGGTGGGTGAAGGCGGCGCGCAGGTCCGGCTCGCCGATCGCGCGGATGCCGCGTACGGCGACGGAGGTGAGGTACGTACGGTCGTCGCCGTTGCTGTCCGGGCGCCGCGCGAGGGTGCCCAGCAGGCGCTGTCCGGCCGGGGACGCCCAGCGCGAGTAGGGGTGCACCTCGATACGGGCGATCGCGAGGCAGCTCAGCGTGAGGGTGAGTGGGAGCGCGAACCAGACGGCCACCGGCACCTCGTACTCGGCCGCCGGAGCCTGGGAGGGCATCAGCAGGGCCACGGCGCCCAGGACGAGGACGGTGGCCGCGGCTGCCTGGACCTGGCGGACGGCGGCGGCGACGGTGCCGCGCTCCCCGTCGGGCACGGCGAGTCCCGCGGCGACAAGGCGGTCGGCGAGGCGGTGTACGGAATCCGCGGCGGCCGCCGTCGCCCGTACGGGCGCTATCCGGGACTGCCCCTCCGGGCCGATCGCTCCGAGCACCGAGCGCTCCATCTCGTCGTGGCCGCGCGGGTCCACGACGGTCGCCCAGCCGGTGTGCGCGAGCAGCAGGCGGCGCTGGCGGGCCATCGACACCAGGGTCAGCTCCGCGACCCGGGCCGGGCCGCCGGACAGGAACGCCGCTTCGTACAGCGTGAGGCTGTGATCGCGGGCCGCCTTCGCGTCGAACGCCGCCGTGCGCAGGGCCGCCAGACACAGGCGTATGCAGGCGGTGCCGGCCGTGGCCCAGGCCAGGAGCAGGAGAAGTACCCAGAACATGGGATTTTTCTATGTGATGGACCGGGTGAGCGCCATGGCTTGTTCACATGATGGACGGAGCGTTACCGGTATGTGACGGTCCGCTTTCCGCTTGTGTGGCCAGAGAGTTCTCGTGCGGCCAGGAAGTTCCCGTGCGGCTAGGGATTCGAGGACGTGGCGTCGCGGGAGACGGCCGGGGGGAGCGTGTAGCCCGGCGACGGGACCACCGGGACCGGTGAGTCCGGGGACTGTGTGGGGCCGGGCGGGGCCGGGGTGTTGGTGATCGGGGGCGGGGCGGCGGTGGCGGCGTCCCGGGCGAGGGCGTCGAAGTCGACGTATCCGGTGGCTTCCAGGACCTTGATGTGGTCGAGCACGGTGGTGTTCGCATCGTCGGCGAGGTCGCGCACGAGGGAGTTGCGGGTGTTGGCGCGGACCTGGGCGACGAGGGAGAAGACCTTGCCGTGGGCGGCGCGGAGGATGTTGGCGAACTCGCGGTCGTAGTCCACGCCCTGCGCCTGGTCGAGCGTGGTCAGCCACTGGCGCTGCTGGTCGGTCGGCTGGTTGGGCAGTTCGAGGCCGAGGCGCGCCGCGACGTTGCGGACGCGGGCGTCGAGGAACGCGTGCCCCGCGATGAGGTGCTCTCCGGCGGTCCGTACGGCCTCGGTGGTGCCGCGCTCCTGGGCCTGCTGGCCCGCGGGCAGCTCCCACAGCCCGGCCAGCCGGACCTTGGTGATGAAATCCCGGTCCTGTGCCGACAACGGACCGAACTGCGTCGACACGGTCTGGGCGTTCAACGTGGCCAGGCCGGTTCCCGAGCGGTCCGCGTACGACCAGATCGGGAACGCCAGTGCTGCCACGGTGGCCGTGAGGGCCGTGACGATGAGCCCTGTTCCACTGACCAGTCCGGTGCGGTTGATGGATCGCATGGTGCCTCCTGTTGCGGCACAACACGTGAGTGCGTTCCGCGTGCAGATTGGCATGCTACTGCGGGTGCCGCGCCAACTGACGTGCAGGAGGCCAGGGTTGAGGGGTGGGTGGAACGCGCTGGATGTGATGGTTCGGGTGCACGGCAGACCGCCTCAAAGGCGGGGAAACCGGGCGCGCACATCACCTTCACAGAGGGGCGTGTTAATCCGCGCACACTCTGCGGCGGTGCGGGGCCGCCATGCCCGTACTCAGCGGCGCAGCAGCACCCGGCGGGTGGCGCGGGCGAGGCGGGCCGCGGGGTGACCCGACAGCGGGGCGGGGCCCGAGCGCTCCAGCCACCAGTGGCGCAGCCGCCGCCGGGTCTCCGCGTCCTCCGGGCGGCCGGCCAGGAGCAGTTGCTCGGCGAAGTCCAGAGCGTCCCGCCGGTAGCCGCCGGTCATCGGACGGCCCTGTGCGTATGCGAGGAACGCGGGCCGGTACGTCGCCGCCAGGATCTCCGGCAGCTCCTCCGCGACCTTCGCCACTACGTCGGCCCGCTTGGCGGCCAGTGCCCGTGCCTGCACCCCGAGCCGTACGCGGTCGAACCCCTCGGGCACGGGGGTTCCCGCGACGAGGGCGGAGAGCAGCGCGGTCTGTGCGAGGGAGAGGCGCTGGCGGGCGGGGTCGGTCTCGGGTTCGGTTCCGGGCTCGGTTCCGGGCTCGGGGTCGGTCTCGGGGTCGGTTCCGGGCTCGGGGTCGGTCTCGGGTTCGGGTTTGGTTTCGCCGAGTGAGGCGGGCGCGCGCAGGGCGGGTCCCACCGTTTCGACCGGGCCCCGGGCCTTCTCCAGCGTCCCTCGAATCGCTGCCAACTCCCGCTCCAGCTCCCCGGGCTCGGGGAAGTTCTCGTCCCGTTCCAGGAGGACGCCCGGCGGGGTCACCCGGGAGGCGAGCTCGGACAGGATGTCGAGGACCGGCTGCGGGACCGGGTGGGCGTGGCTGTCGTGCCACACGCCGTCCCGCTCGAAGCCGCCGGCGACATGGATGTAGGCGATGGCTTCGACGGGGAGTTCGTCGAGGGCCTTGACGGGGTCCTCGCCGCGGTTGACGTGGTTGGTGTGGAGGTTGGCGACATCGATGAGGAGGCGTACGCCGGTGCGGTCGACGAGGTCGTAGAGGAACTGGCCTTCCGTCATCTCCTCGTCGGGCCAGGAGATCAGTGCGGCGATGTTCTCCACGGCGAGGGGGACGGGCAGCGCGTCCTGCGCGATGCGGATGTTCTCGCACAGGACGCGCAGCGCGTCCCGGGTGCGGGGGACCGGCAGCAGATGGCCCGCCTCCAGACGGGCGGAGGCGGTCAAGGGCCCGCCCGCGCGGACGAAGGCGATGTGCTCGGTGACGATCGGCGAGGCCAGCGCCTCGGCCCGCTCGGCCAGAGCCGTGAGGCGTGCCTCGTCGGGCCGGTCCGCGCCGCCGAGGCCGAGGGAGACACCGTGCGGGATCACCGTGACCCCGCGTTCACGCAGCCGCAGCAGCGACTCGGGGAGATGCCCGGGGCAGAGGTTCTCGGCCACGGCCTCGACCCAGTCGATGCCCTGCATGCGCTCCACGGCGTCCGCTATCTCCGGCCGCCATCCGATGCCCGTCCCCAGTCGCTCCATCGTCCCCTCCTCCACCCCGCGTGCACGGCTCACCGGGTTCGGCTGTGTCCGTCTGCGTCGACGGTCCGCTGTTCCGGTGTGACGGGGGTATGGCCCCGGCGTCCGGTTCCGAACCCCGCGCTCGTCACGTTCAGAGCAACATTTGAGGTTCGGATCCGGACGCCGGGGGGGGGGGGGGCAGCAGGCGGCGGCTAGCCCAGTACGCCGTCCGAGTCCACCGGATCCGGCCGGGCGGTGTTGACGGTGCCCGGTTCGCCGGGCGAGGGCTGGGATGTGGTCGAGACGTCGCCGGTGGCCTCGGCGGCGGGGGCCGAAGGTGCGAGCTGGCCGGGCACCGGCGGCGGGGGGCCGGTCGGGCTGGCGGTGGAGGTGGCCACCGCGGCGTTGGCGATGGCGTCGAAGTCGACCAGCCCGGTCTTCTCCAGCATCGTGATGTGGTCGAGCACGGTCTGGTTGGCATCCGAGGCGAGCTGGCGCACGAGGGTGTTCCGGGTGGTGTTCCGGACGGTGCCGATGGCCGGGAAGATGCTTCCGTGTGCGGCCCGCAGCAGGTTTACGAACTTGTACTCGTAGTCCGTGCCGGTCGCCGCGGTCATCTCCTGGAGCCAGCCGGTCTGCGCCTCGTTCGGCTGGTTCGGCAGTGCGACGCCGAGCTGGGCCGCGACTATCCGGACCCGCTTGTCGAGGTCGGTGTGGCCGACGATGAGGTGGTCGGCGACCTCCTTGATCGCCTCGGAGGGCGCGCGCTCGAGCGCCTGCTGGCCCGCGGGCAGTTCCCACAGACCGGCGAGCCGTACGCGGACGATCAGGTCGCGGTCCTGGGCGGTCAGCGGACCCCAGCGCGTGTTCACGGTGCCCGCCGCCACGTTCGCCTGTCCGGTACCTGAGCGGTCCGCGTACGACCATACGGGGAACGCGAGCGCGCCGACGGTGGCGATGAGTGCCGCAAAGACGAGGACGGTACCGTTGATACGCCGCATATTGAGCCTCCCGGGAACCCAACTGTTCGTTGAGTATCTGTACTTGGCCAGCGCCAAGAGGTACGTGCGGGGCGGATGTGTTGTTCAACGTCCACTCAAACCTCTTGGCGATCAGCGATCAGCGATCAGCGATCGGTGATCCGGCTGCCCCGGCTCGGGATCGGCTCGGCCCGTCGGATGCTCGACTGACTGCCTGGCCCCGCGACGACCTGTCTACTCGCTTTTCGGCGCCGCCTGCTGCACGACTTCGAAGGACCACAGTGTGGACGCGCTCGCGGCCGGCTTGGGACGCTCACCACTCTGCGCGCCACCGTGCTGGTGGGCCGCCTTCATGGGGCCCTCCGCCCAGGCCTGGAAAGCCTCCTCGTCACGCCACCGCGTGTAGACGAGATAGGTGTCGGTGCCTTCGACGGGGCGAAGGAGCTCGAACCACTCGAAGCCGTCGGAGCTCTCCACCGTGTGGGCACGGGCGGAAAAGCGCTTCTCCAGCGTCTCCCGCTGCTCGGCGGGGACGGTCAGCACGTTGATCTTGACTACGCTCATGGCCCCATCTTGCCGGTTCTGTGCGCCTGGCGGAGCCGTGGGGGCGGCGGTGTGTGCCCCACGCGGGGGTGTTCTTCAGCACGGGGACGCACCCCCGGTCACGTACGTCGCGTGTCCGGCAGTGCCTGGAGGCGGTCGACTCCTTCGACCGAGATGGTCGTGCCGGGCGCGATCTCCGTGAAGCCCGCGTCCCGGACCAGCGGGAACCCGGAGGTGGTCAGCTCGCGCCAGCGGGCCGGGTCGACGGTGCGGACGCTCAGCGGGAAACCGGCGTCGCGCCAGGCCGCGCGCTCCTCGTCGGACAGTTCCCACCAGGCGAGTTGGGCGCCGTGGCCCGCCTGGGCCATCGACTTGCCGGCCGACATGTCGAGGTCGGGGTTGAGCCACAGCACGGGCCCCGTCAGGTCGGCGTCCGCCGGCGGCTCGGGGTCGTCGAGGTCGGTGCCGGAGACCTGGAGCTTGGCGAGTTCCCTGGGCCAGCCGTCCAGCGGAACCGGCGGGAAGACCCGCACCTCGGCGGACTTCCCGGTCACCGTGATCCCTGGCAGCTCCCCGGCTCGCCGCCACTCGGCGCCACGAGCCCGCCGTACGACCTTGCGGATCCGGGCGTCCTGCCAGTCGTGGATCGCTTGCGCCCACTCGCCCGCGCTCTCGCCCTCCCCGAGGGACCGTTCGTCGCTGAGGATGGTCAGCACGGCGCGGGCCGCGGTCTCCAGCGCGTCGGTACGGGCCGGGGGAGCGGTTTTCTCGATGCGTACGACCAGGGGCAGTACGAACTGCGGTGCCTCGTCGCGCGCGGTGCGCTCGGAACGGAAGGGGCTGTCGCCCGTCGGGGCCGGATCAACTGCGGTCGGGTCGCTGCTCACGTCCTCCAGTCTGCCAGGCGGAAGATCGGTTCATCCGAGGGTGCCGGTGCGTCTTCGCAGGGGGCCGCGCACGACTTCGCGCTCCGACCGGTCAGCCCGAACAGGCCGTGCGCTGGGCCTCCTGCCACTCGCAGACGGGGCACAGGGTGATCCCCTTGTACGACTCCGGGTACTCCGTCGGCTTCCGGCACAGCACGCACTCGGCGAACGGCGGCCCCTCCTCGGCGGGGGCCGGGTCCGCACGGGTGCCGCAGTAGTCGTCACTCATGGTTCCAGCGTAGGACGGACGACCGGGCTGCCTACGGGCGGTGGGCCGCCGTCCCGATCAGCTCGGACACCTTGACGAAGCGGAAACCCCGCTTCCGTAGCTCGGGCACGATCGTCCGCAGTGCCCGCTCGGTCGTCGGAGCCGCGCTCCGCGTGCAGTGCATGACGACGACGGAACCGGGCCGTACGCCGTCCAGCACATCCTGGGCCACCGCGTCAGCGTCCGTGGCGAAGGCGTCCCCGCTGACCACGTCCCACTGCACCGCGGTCACCCCGGCCGTGCTCAGCGTCCGCAGCGCCCGCTGGTCGTAGCACCCGCCCGGAAAGCGGAAGTAGGGCATCGCACGGGGCACGCCCGCCTTCTTGAAGGAGGCGTACGCACGCTCCACATCCGCCCGCATCCTGTCCTCGGGCACGGTCGGCAGGCCGTAGCAGTCGTCCGTGAAGGCGTAGTGGCTGTACGAGTGGTTGGCCACCTCGAAGAGGGGGTCGCGCCCGATGGACCTGGCCTCCTGGGGGTACTCCTCGGCCCACCTTCCCGTCATGAACACGGTGGCCGGAACCTTGAAACGCCGCAGGGTGGCGATGAGCCGCGGGTTGTCGAAGTGCTCCCCGGCCGCCGCCCTTGGCCCCTGATCCGCGGTCATGTCCGCGTCGAAGGTCAGCGCGACGGTCTTGTCGCGCGTTCGCGGGCCGTTCTTGAAGACGGGCGTCAGGCCGGTGGGGCCCGGGGCGAGCGTCGGGGGCAGCGACGGCGCGGCGCCGGCGGGTGCGGGGCGCTCCTTGCGTGGGGCGGCCGGGGTGTCGGGGGCCCCGCAGGCGGCGAGCACAGCGCCCAGGGCGCAGACCGCGGCGAAGCGTGTTACTGGAATGATCACCCGATGAAGTTATCGGGGCGAATATGGCTATTTACGTATCATTTGCGTGTGCCGCGGGGATGCGCCCCCGAAGTCACCCACCTAGAGCCCCGTGGGTGAGGTCAGATTCTGTGCGAGCAGTCGTTTCCGGCTCTCCTCCACGTCGAAGTCCGCCTTCGGGTACTGCGGGTCAAGGGCCACGAGGTGTTCCAGGAGGAGCTTGCTGATCGCCCAGTTCCGGTACCACTTGCGGTCGGCGGGGATCAGGTACCAGGGCGCCTCGGCAGTGGAACAACGATCGAGGGCGATCTCGTACGCCCGCTGGTAAGCCGGCCACAGCGCGCGCTCGTCGATGTCGCCGACATTGAACTTCCAGTGCTTGTCGGGATTGTCCAGGCGTTCGAGGAGACGGCGGCGCTGCTGGTCGTACGAGATGTGGAGGAAGACCTTCACGACGGTGACGCCGTCGTCCGCCAGCGACTTCTCGAAGCGGTTGATCTCGCCGTAGCGGTCGTTGATCTCCTTGCGCGAGGCCAGCTCGCGGACCCGGGCGATCAGGACGTCCTCGTAGTGCGAGCGGTCGAAGATGCCGATTTCGCCGGCCTCGGGCAGTGCCCTCCGGATCCGCCAGAGAAAAGAGTGCTTCCGCTCCTCGGCGGTCGGGGTCTTGAACGACCGGATGCGGCAGCCGGAGGGGTTGAAGTGCCCGATGACGTGCTTGACCGTGCCGCCCTTGCCGCTGGTGTCCATGCCCTGGAGGACCAGAAGGAGGCGCCGCCGGTCGCCTGCCGTGCTCGCGGCCCACAGCCGTTCTTGCAGGTCGGCGAGGTGTTCGCTCATTTGGGCCGTGGCGGCGAGACCGGCGGCCTTGTCCTGGGGACCGGTGGGCGTGGCCCCGGCCGGGTAGGAGGAGAGGTCGATCTTCGCTCCGCCCGGGATGCGCAGGAGTTCACGGAGCGGGGCGGGAGCCTTGCCGTTGCGCTGCCGCTCGCTGTCCTTGCCACTGCTCCTGCTGCCGTGCTTCTTGCCGTCCTTCTTTGCCACTGTGCGTCCCTTCCGGCCGTGTCCCTCGATGGTGGGGGGAGCGGCCGGTAGCCGCTACTCGCGGTCGGGCCTTCTTTTCCTGCCGGCCATTCCCGTAGACGAACCGCACGTGTCATCCACCGTCCCCGGGCCCGGCGTCACCGGGCGGAAGGGACTCCGCCTCGGCGTCACGGGACAAGGGTGCGGGCCCGACGTCGGCCGGAAGGGCCGCGGCGCGCGGCTGTGCGGGCGCCGAATCCGGCGCCGGCCCCTGGTTCGGCTGTGCCCGCTCCAGGAACCGCAGCAGTTCCACCGGGAAGGGCAGGACGAGCGTGGAGTTCTTCTCGGCCGCGACCGCCACCACTGTCTGCAGCAGCCGTAGTTGGAGCGCGGCGGGCTGTTCGGACATCACCCCGGCGGCCTCGGCCAGCTTCTTGGACGCCTGAAGTTCCGCGTCGGCGTTGATGATCCGGGCCCGCCGCTCGCGGTCGGCTTCCGCCTGCCGGGCCATCGACCGCTTCATCGTCTCCGGCAGGGACACGTCCTTGATCTCGACGCGGTCGATCTGCACACCCCAGCCCATCGCCGGGCTGTCGATCATCAACTCCAGGCCCTGGTTGAGCTTTTCGCGGTTGGAGAGCAGATCGTCGAGATCACTCTTGCCGATGATCGAGCGGAGCGACGTCTGCGCCATCTGCGAGACCGCGAAGCGGTAGTCCTCGACCTGGATGACGGCGTCGGCGGCGTCGATCACCTTGAAGTAGATGACGGCGTCCACCCGGACGGTGACGTTGTCCCGGGTGATGCCGTCCTGCGCGGGCACCGGCATCGTCACGATCTGCATGTTGACCTTGTGCAGTTTGTCCACGCCAGGGACAACCATCGTGAACCCGGGGGCGCGCACCTCACCGCGGAGCCGCCCGAGGCGCAGGACCACGCCTCGCTCGTACTGCTTGATGACCCGGGCCGCCGCCCCGGCGTACACCAACCCCGCGGAACCGACCGCCACGCCGGCGATCAGCAGCTCCTGGAGCATGACGACCCCCTTTCGAGCCGCCCAGTATGGCCAGTATGTCCACTGTACGACCAAGGGCTGGACCCGCGGCGAAGCGGGCCCAGCCCTTGGTCATCAGGACGCGTCAGGACGTGTCAGGACCCCGACGTGACCTTCACCGGCTCGGTCCCCGCCGAGCTGTGCCGGGTCGACCAGTTCTCCAGTGCGGTCCGGCAGGCGTGGTCGAGGTGGTGCAGGCCGGAGAGATCCAGCTCGATGGGCCGGTCCTGCGGCAGTGCTTCCAGGCTGTCGAGGATCTTCGGGAGCCGGAGGAATGTGGCGTTGCCCGACAGATAAGCCTGGACGGGCCCGGCTCCCTTGTCTATGACGTCGAGGCGTACATGCGAGGCCTCCCAGGCCGTCTTCGCGACGGCCAGCGCGATCCCGATCAGCACGCCTTCGAACATGCTGACCGCGACGATCGACACCGCGGTGACGATGAGGATCAGCGCCTCGCCCCGGTGCGCACGCCACAGCGACACGATCTCCCGCAGCGGGATCAGCTTCCAGCCCGCGTACACCAGGATGCCCGCGAGGGCGGGCAGCGGAATGACGCCGAGCGCGGCGGGCAGCAGCGCCGCGAACAGCAGCAGCCACACGCCGTGCAGCACCCGGGACGCCTTCGTCCGCGCGCCCGCCTGGACGTTCGCCGCACTGCGTACGATCACCGCGGTCATCGGCAGTGCGCCGAGCAGCCCGCAGATGGTGTTACCCGCGCCCTGCGCCATCAGCTCTTTGTCGTACTGGGTCCGCGGGCCGTCGTGCAACCGGTCCACGGCCGCCGCGCTGAACAGTGACTCGGCGGAGGCGATCAGCGTGAAGGCGAGGATCGTGGCGAGCACACCCACGCTCGCGAGTTCTCCGAAGGCGTCGAGGGACGGAGGCTGGATCGAGCCCAGGAGCCCCTGCACCTCGACCTTCGCCACCGGAAGTCCGAAACCCCACGAGACGAGGGTGGCCAGCGCGACCGCACCGAGTGCCCCCGGCACCGCACGCACTCGCTGCGGCAGCAGCTTCCACAGCACGATAACCACTATGGTCCCCGCGCCGACCGCGACCGATGCCAGGGCGTCGGGGCTGCGTACGGCGTCCACGAGTGCCGCCGGCAGCCCTGCGATCTTGTCGAGCCCGGAGGCCGGTGACTTCAGGCCCGCCATCGCGTAGAGCTGGCCCGCGATCAGCACGAGGCCGATCCCGGCAAGCATTCCTTCGACGACGGCCACTGAGATGGCCCGGAAATAGCGCCCCAACTTCAGGGCACCCATGAGGAGTTGGAGTACTCCGGTGGCGAGCACGATGACACCGAGTACGGCGAGGCCGTACTCCTGCACGGCCTCGAAGACCAGCACGGTCATGCCCGCGGCCGGCCCCGAGACCTGGAGGCTGCTGCCGCGCATCAGCCCGGTGACGAGACCGCCCACGATGCCGGTGACCAGGCCGAGTTCGGCCGGGACTCCGGAGGCGACGGCGACGCCCACACACAACGGCAGGGCGACGAGAAACACGACGACGGACGCGGCGAAGTCCTGCCGCAGGTGGGGGAGTTTCATCGCGCGGCTCACAGCGCCTCGAAGGTGCCGGTGTCCGCACTGTGCACCTGTACGGCGCCGGTGTGGACTTCGTAGTACCAGCCGTGCAGGCGTAGTTGACCTGCCGCCAGGGCCCGTTCCACGCAGGGGTACGCGCGGAGCCTGAGGAGTTGCGCGCGGACGTGGTTCTGTACCGCGTTGGCTACGGCGGGGTCGTCGTCCGGTGCGTCGGACGGGGGTTCGGCCTGCGCCAGCCAGTCGCGTACGGCGGGTACGGCGGTCAGGTCGTCGCCCCGCACCATCGCGCCGACGGCGCCGCAGTGCGAGTGTCCGCAGACCACGATCTCGGTGACACCGAGCACGTCCACCGCGTACTCGACGGTGGCGGCTTCGGCGGACGGCCGTCCGGGGGCGTAGGGCGGGACGATGTTGCCCGCGGTGCGCAGTTCGAAGAGCTCGCCGGGTCGGGCGCCGGTGATCAGTGCCGGGACGACACGGGAGTCGGAACAGGTGATGAACAGGACTTGGGGGGACTGGCCTTGGGCCAGCTGTGCGAACTGCTCGGGGCGCTTTCCGTGCGCGCGAGCGTGTTCGATGAGGGGCTGCATCTGTCAGTTCCTCCTGGCGCGCCTCAGATGGCGCGTCGGCCTACAAGAGCGAAGCGTGGGGGGAGAGGAGCGCTCAGCTCAGCAGCGGAAGACCTGAAGTGTGGCCGGGGAGAGGGCGGTTGAGGATCTCGACGAGGTGCGCAGGAAGGCAGGATCCGGGGTGGCGAGGGGGTGACCGGCCGCCGGATCGCATTCCAACAGGGCGCGGGAGGGCTCTTCGGGTACGAGGTCCTCCTCACGGCTCCGGTCACGGGACCGGAGTGGCGGCGCCACCTTCTGCTTCTGCGGGTACTCGGATTCGCCGCAGGAGGAGACCTCACTCTTCTGTGGGGAAGCGAACGCCTGTGTGGGAGTGAAGAACTGAAGGCTCATCAGGACGGCGGCGAATACGACGAACAGGGTCCGGACCGTCTTACCTCGAAACATGAGCCCCCTTCCGACTGTTCACACACGTCAACAATCAGTGTCAACATCCATGTTAACTCGGCAAGTTGTTTGCAAGGTTAACTTTGCGTTTCACCCTGAAGTGAGCCTGAATTGAAGGGGTGTGTGGCGTGATTCGACCCCTTGTGGGGCCTGGGCTCTTCGCCAGGCCGCGCCCCTTGAGGGGGAGCTAGTAGTTTACGCGCCCTTTACGAGCCCTTTGGCATCCCGCGCCAGTGCGGTGAGCCGGGAAATCGCGCGAAAGTACTTTTTGCGATAGCCGCCGTTCAGCATCTCCTCGCTGAACAACCGGTCGAAAGGCATTCCGGAGGCGAGGACCGGCACCTCGCGGTCGTACAGCCGGTCGGCGAGCACCACGAGCCGCAGCGCCGTCGACTGGTCCGGTACCGGCTGGACGTCGGTGAGGCAGACGGCCTTGAGATCGCCTGTCAGGGCGCCGTAACGGCTCGGGTGGACGCGTGCGAGATGGTCGAGCAGATGCGGGAAGTCATCGAGGGACGCGCCTTCGGTGGCGTACGCAGCCTTGGTGACCTGCTCGTCCGAGAAAGGCGCCGGAGCCTCGGGCAGCCCGCGGTGGCGGTAGTCCTCGCCGTCGATGCGCAGCGGGCGGAAGTGCGCTGCCAGGCCCTGGATCTCGCGCAGGAAGTCGGCGGAGGCGAACCGGCCCTCGCCGAGCTTGCCCGGCAGTGTGTTCGAGGTGGCCGCGAGTGCCACGCCCGCGTCGACCAGTTTGCCGAGCAGAGTGGAGACCAGGACGGTGTCGCCGGGGTCGTCCAGCTCGAACTCGTCGATGCACAGCAGCCGGTGGCCGCTCAGCGTCTGCACGGTCTTCTGGAACCCGAGCGCGCCGACCAGGTTCGTCAGCTCCACGAACGTGCCGAAGGCCTTGAGCTCGGGTTCCGCCGAAGTCGCGTGCCACAGGGAGGCCAGCAGATGGGTCTTGCCCACGCCGTAGCCGCCGTCCAGGTACACGCCGCGGGGACCGGCGGGGGCCTTCTTGGGGGCTTTGCCGAAACCGAACAGCCCACGCCTGCCCGAACTCGTGGAGTGCGGTGCATGGAGACCGGCCGCGAAGGCGCTGAGGACGCGTACGGCCTCGGGCTGGCTCGGCTGGTTCGGATCCGGGATGTACGTGGCGAAGCGGACCGAGTCGAAGCGCGGCGGCGGCACCATCTCGGCGACGAGCCGGTCCGCGGGGACGTGCGGCTCGCGGGCGCACAGGGACAGCGGGGTCGCTTCGGCTATCGGGCCGAACCCGGCGGAGGCGGTGGAGGTCGACACAGTTACCCACTCTAAGGGCCGTGCCACACTGCACATCATGCGACGCCTGTTCCCTGTGACGTACGAAACAGCAGCCCAAGCCCCCGACGGGGCGACGGACGCGGAGCTGACGGACCGCGAGTGGGGGCTCCAGGAGCTGGCGGAGGCGTACGCCTATCCGGACGTCCGGGAGCCCTGGCTGCGCGCCAACATGGTGTCGACGCTGGACGGCGCCGCCCAGCACGACGGGCGCTCCCGGCCCATCTCCAGCGCCACCGACATGCGGATCTTCGGTGTGCTGCGCGCGCTGGCGGACGTCGTCCTGGTGGGCGCGGAAACGGTACGCCAAGAGGGTTACCGTCCGGCGCGCGCGCGTGCGGACTTCGCGGAGCAGAGGGAGGCGGCCGGACAGGGGCCGGCGCCCGCGATCGCCATCGTGACGGCCAGTCTCGACCTGGACTTCTCGCTGCCGCTTTTCACCTCGCCCCTGGTGCCCACGCTGATCCTGACCGGTGCCGCGGCGGCCCCGGAGCGGGTCGCGGCCGCCGAGAAGGCGGGCGCGCAGGTCGTGATCGCGGGGGACGGCATGGGTGTGGAGCCTGCCCGGGCCGTGCGTGCGCTCGGCGAGCTCGGCATGACCCGGCTGCTCACCGAGGGCGGCCCGCGCCTGCTGGGCCAGCTCGTCGCGGCCGGAGTGCTCGACGAGCTCTGCCTGGCCCTCTCCCCGATGCTCACCGTCGGGAACGCGCAGCGCATCGCCGGAGGGCCTACGATCACTGTCCCGAAGCGGTTCGAACTGACGTCCTTGCTGGAGGAGGCCGGGTTCCTCTACACCCGATACGGTCGGCCCTGACAAGTCAGCGGAATACTCCGTTCCGTTTTTCTTCGGCTGGGCACACTGAATCTCGCAGCCCCCGTGCGGTTACGGGGCAGGATGGTTTCCGCAGGGGCCTGGGAACGGCCCACGGAGGAGAAGGGCGCCTGTCGTGTTCACAAGCGTATTGATGATCGAGAAGGCCCTGACGTCCGCTGACGTGGAGTTCGTCACCACCTTGCACGGTGACGAGGCGGTCGGCTTCCACGTGTTGCTCCAGCCCCGGGGCGAACAGGCGGACCGGCTGCTGAGGGCCATCGACGACGTCGCGCTCGGCGAGCTGGACGAGGCGGCACACGAGGACGAGACCCCCGAGGGCGACGAGGCGGCCGGGCAGGGGCAGCAGGCCCTGGACGTGTCGCTGGTGGCGCTGCGCTCGACCGGCAACCAGGCCGAGGGACGGCTCATCGAGGACCACCCGCTGGACGCCCTGAAGGCCCTGGTGGAGGAGATCGACGCCGACGAGGTCATCGTGCTGACGGACCCCCACTACGTGGAGGAGTTCTTCCACCGTGACTGGGCGTCCCGGGCCCGCCACAAGGTGGGCGTGCCGGTGCTGAAGCTGTTCTCGCACAGCAAGGTGTAAGCGCGCTTCCGTTTGGTTTGCCGTGGGTGCGTGGGTGCGTGGGTGCGTGGGTGCGTGGGTGCGTGGGCACGTGGGCACCGTGGGGGTGAGGTGTTATTCGGGTGCGGGGGCTTCGTGGCTGGTCGCGCAGTTCCCCGCGCCCCTTTCCGGCATCACCTGGGCGCCCCTTGCGAGGTGCCGGACGCCGTACGGAATAGGCTGGGGACGCGCTCCTTTCGTGGGGGCGCTCAGCCTCGTACCGGATCTTGGGAGACACACGCATGGCACCCGGCCTTCCTACCGCCATGGACCGACCGCACTTCATCGGCATCGGCGGCGCCGGGATGTCGGGGATCGCGAAGATCCTCGCGCAGCGTGGGGCGAAGGTGGCGGGCAGTGACGCGAAGGAGTCCGCGACCGCCGGGGCACTGCGCGCGCTGGGCGCGACGGTGCACATCGGGCATGCGGCCGATCACCTTGCCGCCGACGCCACCTGCGTCGTCGTCTCCTCCGCGATCCGCGCGGACAACCCCGAGCTGGCCCGTGCCGCCGAGCTCGGCATCCCGGTGGTCCACCGCTCGGACGCCCTTGCCCGCCTGATGGACGGCCTGCGCCCGATCGCGGTCGCGGGCACCCACGGCAAGACGACGACGACCTCGATGCTTGCGGTGTCGCTCTCGACGCTGGGCCTGAAGCCGTCGTACGCGATCGGCGGCGACCTCGACGCACCCGGCTCGAACGCCCTGCACGGCGAGGGCGACATCTTCGTCGCCGAGGCCGACGAGTCGGACCGCAGCTTCCACAAGTACGCGCCCGAGGTGGCGATCATCCTCAACGCGGAGCTGGACCACCACGCCAACTACGCGTCCCTCGACGAGATCTACGAGTCCTTCGAGACGTTCGTGGACCGCGTCACCGAGGGCGGCACACTGGTGATCTCGGCGGACAACGAGGGCACGCGTGAGCTGACCCGACGGGTGCGGGCCACTGACGTCCAGGTGGTGACGTACGGAGAATCCGCGGACGCCGACGTGCGCGTGCTCGCCGTCGTGCCGCACGGGCTGAAGAGCGAGGTGACGGTACTGCTGGACGGCGCCGAGCTGACCTTCGCGGTCTCGGTCCCCGGCCGCCACTACGCGCACAACGCGGTCGCGGCGCTGGCCGCGGGCGTCGCGCTCGGCATCCCGGCCGCCGAGCTGGCACCCGCGCTCGCCTCCTACACGGGGGTGAAGCGCCGCCTCCAGCTCAAGGGCGAGGAGGCCGGCGTCCAGGTCGTCGACTCGTACGCGCACCACCCGACCGAGATGACGGCGGACCTGGAGGCGATGCGCGCGGGCGCCTCCGGCCGCATCCTGGTGGTCTTCCAGCCGCACCTGTTCTCCCGGACCCAGGAGCTGGGCAAGGAGATGGGCCAGGCCCTGTCGCTGGCCGACGCCTCGCTCGTCCTGGACATCTACCCGGCCCGTGAGGACCCGATCCCGGGCGTCACGAGCGAGCTGATCATCGAGGCGGCGCGGGCGGCGGGCGCGGATGTGACGCCGGTCCACGACAAGGCGGACGTGCCGTCGGTCATTGCGGGAATGACGAAGCCAGGTGATCTCGTTCTCACCATGGGCGCGGGCGATGTCACGGACCTCGGTCCCGAGATCCTGGCGCGCCTGCCGAAGTAGTCGTCACCGTTGCGCGAGGGGTTGAGCATCATGTCGTACGACATCGAGAAGCCGGACGAGCAGTGGCGCGCGGAACTGACCCCGGCCGAGTACCAGGTGCTGCGCAAGGCGGGCACGGAACCGGCGTTCACCGGTGAGTACACCGACACCAAGACGACCGGCGTCTACTCCTGCCGTGCCTGCGGCGCCGAACTCTTCACCTCCGGGGAGAAGTTCGAGTCGCACTGCGGATGGCCGTCCTTCTTCGATCCGAAGGACACCGACGCGGTCGAGCTGATCACGGACCGGTCGCTCGGGATGGTGCGGACCGAGGTGCGGTGTGCTCGGTGCGGTTCGCATCTTGGGCACGTGTTCGAGGGGGAGGGGTATGCGACCCCGACCGATCAGCGGTACTGCATCAACTCCATCTCGCTGCGGCTGACGCCTGAGGACTGACGCCCCAGGGCCGAAGCCCCAGGGCCGAAGCCCCAGGACCGGTGCTGAGGGCTGAAGTTGATGGCGAATAAGCTGAAACTGCTTGCTTCCCAGTAGCCATGCCAAGTACACAGGTCCCCCACAGCGGCCATATTCCGGGGGGATGTTGGCGTATGCAGGGGACAGTCGACGGCTTCAGTTACGGGCTGGTCACACCCGTGACCGCCTATGTGATGGCATGTCTGGGAGCGGCGCTGGGGCTGCGCTGCATCACGAGATCACTGCGCAACTCGGGCTCCTGGAAGCCCGGTTGGCTCGCGCTCGGCGCCACATCGATCGGGTGCGGCATCTGGACGATGCACTTCATCGCCATGATCGGCTTCCAGGTCGAGGAATCGAGCATCCGCTACGACGTCGGTCTGACGATTCTCAGTCTCGCGGTGGCGATTCTCGTGGTCGGCCTCGGCGTCTTCGCGGTCGGCCACTACGGGGGGAGTGCGCCGGCCCTCGTCATCGCGGGTACGTTCACCGGTCTCGGCGTCGCGGTCATGCACTACGTGGGCATGGCGGCCATCCAGCTGAACGGCACTCTGCGCTACGAAGTGGTCACCGTCGCGCTGTCGGTGGCGATCGCCATCGGTGCCGCGACCGCCGCGCTCTGGGCAGCGGTCACGATCCGCGGCTTCATGGCGAGTCTGGGAGCCAGCCTCGTCATGGGTGTCGCCGTCTCCGGGATGCACTACACGGGCATGGCGGCTGTCAGTGTGCACCTTCACAACGCGTCCGGCACGTCGTGGGCCGGCGGTTCCGCCTACTCGCTGCTGCTCCCCATGCTCATCGGACCGGCCACTTTCCTGCTGCTGGCGGGTGTGGTGGTGATGTTCGACCCGCTGTTGGTACTGGGCGACGGGGACTGGACCCGTACCGCCCCCGGCGAAGACGCCGTCACCGGGCCGGGTCGACGTGCAGCCACTGGCCCTGGGCGACGTGCAGCCACCGGCCCGGGTCGACGTGCGGCCGCCGGCCCAGGGCGACGTGCTGCCGCCGCATCAGGCGGACGTGCTGCCACCTCCCCGGTCAACCCGCCGCCAGGGCAGCCGGGTTCCCGCGCCCAAGAACCGGACGACAACGGTCGGCCTGCGTACGGCCGGGGTCCGTCGTCGCCGTACCGGTGGTGAGCGGTCGGGTTCCGGTCGTGACCGCTGCCCTGTCCCTCACAGCACCTTTCGCCGTACCAGCGCCGAGAGTACGAACGCACCCGGGAGCAGCGGCAGCCAGACGGTCAGGACGCGGTAGCCGATGACGCTCGCGGTGGCGAGTGCCATCGGCGCGCCGAACACGACAAGCGCGATCACCAGCGCCGCGTCCACCGGTCCTATGCCGCCCGGGGCGGGTACGGCCCCGGCCACCGCGCTCGCCGCGAGGTACGCGAAGACCACGTGCGGCCAGGGCAGGGGCAGGCCGAGCGAGGCACCGACCGAGGCGAGCACGCCCGCCTGGAACAGGGGGAAGACGGTCGCCCCGCCCCACAGAGCGAGGATCCGGCTGGGCCGCGTGTGCAGGATCCGTGCGTCGGTGAGAGCGGTGCGGACGAACTCCAACAGTGGGCGACGCAACCGGCGTACGACCGACAGAACCACAGCCGTCGCGGCGAGGCCGGCGAGGATGCCCGCGGCGGCCAGCAGCAACGTCTTTTGGTCCGGGACGAGTTGACCGATACGCAGGGTGCCGGGGAAGGCGACGAGGAACGCGAGGATCAGCGCCATCTTCGCGATCGGTTTGACCAGCGAGTACAGGGCGAGCGAGGCGGTGGCCCGCGCGAGGGATATGCCGCGGCCCTGGAGGAAGCGCAGGGTGACGGCGTGAGCGCCGATCCCGGCCGGCAGTACGTGGTTGGCGGCGCCGGCGGCGAACTGCGAGGCGAGCAGCTGCCCCGGTGGAAGCCGCTCCGGTATGGCTCCCTGCCGGGTCACGGAGGCGCCCACCCAGCACAGGCAGGTGAACACCATCCCGGCCAGTAGCCACCAGGGGTTGGCGGAGGCCAGCCGGGCGGTGCCGTCGTGCACCGCACGCCAGTCGACCGCGGCCCACCCGCCGATCAGCAGCAGCGGGACCAGGCTGAGTGCCACACGGAGATGGCGGGTGGGGGAGGCGAGGGAGGAGGGGGAGGAGGGGGAGGAGGGGGAGGAGGGCGAGGAGGGGGCCAAGGGGGAGCGGGGAGGGAGGTCAACGCAGGGGGCAGGGGAGGCAAGGGAGAGGTCAGGGCAGGGGGAGGGGGGAGGTGTCAGGGTGAGCGGCCCTGACAACTCGTCGATCCGGATCTGGGACACGGCGCACGTCGTCCTTCCGCGTCGCGCCCCGCGCGGTCGCGGGCCGGACGGATACAAGGCGAGGCAAGAGGGGACGCGGGGAGCGTTCCCCTTCCGCGTGACCGCAGGGTGTCCGGGAGTCGAAGCGACGTCGGAGGATGGGCGACGCGGCCACCCCGACCTGTTGGCCGGGCCATTCCGGTTACGGCGTGGACGGTTGGTATGTGGCTGTTCAGTCGCAGAACGGCCGTTTTATCCGCTGGGCTGCGGCCTCCTTCGTCGTGCGGCTGAGTCTGTCTGCTGTGCGGTCGCTTTCTTCGTCGTGCGGCCGGGTCTCTCCGCTGTGCGGTCACCTCCTTCGTCGGGCGGCCGCCGCAGCCCGCCTGAAGCCGCGGTGGGTGGTTGCTTCGGCTTGCGGGCGGGGGAAACCACGGGATCGCGCCCCGCCGTTCGGCGGGGGATTCCAGCCGAACGGCGCGTACATGGGTGTGGGTCCGCGGGGCACCATGAACGCACTGGTCACGCCGAGGTGGCCAGAACGCGAGGAGCCGCCATGACTGTCGAGCCGACGCCCGCCGTGCCACCGGCACCCACCGGTCCTGTCCCTCCGGCGCCGCCCTTCGACCCGGAGCTGGCCGCTGCCCTGGAACTGGTCGCGGAGCTGTTGCCGACTGCCTACACTCTGGACCTGATTCCTCAGCTGCGGGAGGGCGTCGGCCACATGCGGGCCTCGGACGAGGTCCTGCGGCGCGGCGGCGCTTTCCAGATCGAGGAGCGGTTGGTGCCGGGGCCCGAGGGAGCGCCGGACGTCTCGCTGCTCATCTGCCGGCCGGACGGGGTGAGCGCACCGTTGCCTGCCGTGTACTACATGCACGGCGGCGGCATGGTCGTCGGCGACAACCGGATGGGCGTGCCCGACGCGCTCGAGTGGGCCGAGGAGCTGGGACTCGTGGTGGTGTCGGTGGAGTACCGGCTCGCGCCCGAGCACCCGCACCCGGCCCCGGTAGAGGACTGCTACGCGGGGCTGGTGTGGACGGCCAAGAACGCCGACCAGCTGGGGATCGACCCCGAGCGCATCGTCGTCGCCGGAGCCAGCGCGGGTGGCGGACTCACCGCGGCCCTCGCTCTGCTGGCCCGGGACCGTGGCGGGCCGGAGCTGATCGGTCAGCTGCTGATGTGCCCGATGCTGGACGACCGCAACGACTCGGTGTCCGCCCACCAGATGACAGGCCTCGGCCTCTGGGATCGTTCGGCCAATGCGATGGGCTGGAGCGCGCTGCTGGGAGAGGCGAGCGGCGGGCCCGACGTCTCGCCTTACGCGGCCCCGGCCCGGGCCACCGACCTGTCCGGGCTGCCCCCGGCCTACATCGACGTGGGCTCGGCGGAGACCTTCCGCGACGAGGACGTCGCGTACGCCGCACGCCTGTGGCAGGCGGGCGGTCGCGCCGAGCTCCATGTGTGGCCGGGCGGTTTCCACGGCTTCGACGAGTTTGCCCCGCAGGCTCAGCTGTCCCAGGACAGCCGGGCGGCCAGGGTGCGCTGGCTGCGTCGGCTTCTCGGCGCCTGAGCGTCAGGCCCGAGGTCCGAGGGCGGAGGCCTGAGACCTGAGGCCCGAGGCCCGAGGTCCGCGCACCGAGGCCAGAGTGCGGAGGCCTGAGACCTGAGGCCCGAGGCCCGCACCGAGGCCCGAGACCCGAGGTCCGCGCACCGAGCGCTTGGCAGCGCGGGCCCACGGTCGCAGGATGGTGTCCGTGAGAGAGCTGGCAGGACGGCTTGCGGAACTCGACCCGGACGCGGGTGCCGCGCTACAGGCCATCGCGTACTTCGACCGTCTGATGGAGGGCCGGGTCGGCCTGGAGGCGCTGGTACGGGGTGCCGCCGTACTCTCCGGCCACCCCGCCCGGCTGGTCGACGAGCGGCGCGGCGTCCGGATTCGGGTCGAACCGGACGGACGGCGCGAGGATGCGGGAGGGCCGGTGGATCCGGCGTGGCCCTGGGCGCCGCTCGATGCCTCCGAGGTCGGCCGGCCGTGGGCTGCGCCCGTCACACCCGGCGTCGCCCAAGAGCGCGTGCCGCCGGCCGCGCGCGACGCGCCCCATGCCGCCCCGCCCCGGGTGCCGCTCGGCTCCTCCGGCGTGAGCCGCCCGCGGGGGCGAAAAGGCGCCCCGGAGACGGCCCCGGCATCGGCGCTTGAGGGGACTCGCGCTGCCCCGGCCTCGGTGGCGGTCGACGCGACCCATGCTGCCTCGCCCCCGGTGTCGCCAGCCACGTCTGCTGAGACCGGGCCGCGGGGACAGGCGGGTACTCCCGAGGCCGCTCCGGCGTCGCTCGCCTCCTCCTCCTCCCCTCCGCCCCCGGTGCCCCTCGGCACCTCCGGTGCCACCCAGCCGTCGGCCACCGTGGGCTCCCCCACGGCGGTCACACATGCAGATGTGGGGGTTCCGGAAATCGGCGCCGCCCTCTGGCTGGAGCTGCCCGGCCCGCCCGACGGCGTGCGGGCCATGATCCTTGAGCGGGCCGCGGGTGCCGTACGGGCGGTCCTGGAGCGGACGCGAGGGTGGGCGCCCCCGGCCGCACCCGCCCCCGACCCCGCGCTGGTCGAGGTGGTCCTCGACGCTTCCGCACCGGATGCCACGCGTACCAGTGCCGCAGCGCAACTGGGCCTGAAACGGGGCCAGTCGGTGCGCGCGGTGGCCCTGCAAGGGGGCGGCGCGGAGATCGTGCCCGCCGGGCGGCCCGAGACCGAGGCACGGCGGGCCGGTGTCGGGCCCGCCGTGGAACCGGCCGAGCTGCCGCGGTCGTGGGCCGCCGCGCGGACCGCACTCCGACTCACCGCCGAGGGCACGGCGCACGATCCCGGGCCCCGCACGGTGTACGCCGACGAACTCGGCGGTCTGGCGCTGCTCGCCGAGGCGGTGGGCCCGGACACCCCGCCGATCCCCGACGAACACGCCCTGGAACGCGCCCTCGCGGAGGCGTCCTGGGCGGCCGCGACACTTCACGCGGTGGCCTCCGCGCCCAGCCTGCGCGCGGCCGCCGCCGAACTGACGGTGCATCACTCGACGCTCCAGGAACGCCTGGTACAGGCCGAGCACATCCTCGGCTGGGACGTGCACTCCCCGCAGGGCCGCCTGCGGCTGCAACTTGTCCTTGCCGTACGGAAGTTGCGCCGCTCGGGTGCGGCTGGTCAGTCAACCGGCGGATTCAGCGGCGGCGCCAGGCAGTGAGAGCGACGCCCGCCGCGAGGAGGAACGCCGCCGCTCCGCCCGCGACCAGAGGGAGCCCGGTGTTGCCACCGGAGTTGCTGTCGGCGACCGGGGCGAGGTCGTCGGGGCCGGTCTCCTTGGCCGGCGAAGGTGCCGTCCGCGTCGGTGTGGGCGTCTGCTCGGCCGGAGAAGCCGACTTCTCCGGTTCCGACGTCTTCGGACCGGCCGGCGACGGTGTCCGCTGGGCGGGAGAAGACGCCGTCGGCGTCGCCGCCTCGCCTGCTGCCGCGCTCTTCGCCGGGAAGACCACGTCCGAGCACGAGTAATAGGTGTCGGAGGTGCTGGAGTTCTGCCAGATCGTGTAGAGCATCTGGCGGCCGGTCCGGTCGGAAGGCAGCGTGGCCTTGATGCGGTAGGCGCCGTTGACGAGAGCCGGGTCGGTGGCGGTGGCGAACGGCTGCGTGGGCAGGTCGGACCACTTCAGGGGAGACCTCGGGTCGTAACCCGCTTTCGTCAGGTACAGCTTGAAGGTACCGGTGTGCGGGATCGTCGAGCTGTACGTGAGGGTGAAGGACGCGCCAGGGGTCAGGGTTGTCGCGGGCCAGTCGGCGCGAGCGAGATCGAGACCCTGGTATTCGGGGAGGCCACCGCTGCAGAGCTGCCCGTCGGGGATCACCTCGCGGTCGCGGCCGTTGACACCGGCGACCCGGAGGTTGTCCCAGGCCGTGAAGGGCGCGCCGTTCGCGGCGATCGCCGCGGCGCAGGCCGGGGTGCGTGTGTTGCCCCCGCCGATGGGCGAGCACGCCGCCACCCTGCTGACCGGATCCGTCGGCGCGCCGTGTGCGTGGGCGGGTCCCGCGACCAGGGCGCTGAGCATCAGGGGCAGCCCCACGGCGATGGCGGCCGCGGTGGCGGTGCGGTGTGCGGTCATCGGGTGGGTCTCCTCGGCGGGTCGGCAAGGCGGGTGGGGCGGTGGCGCGGGGCCGGCGGGCCCAGAGGGGTCACCGGGCCAAGAGGGTAAGCGGGTCAAGAGGGGTAAGCGGATGAACCGGGTGATGCGGGACAGCGGGGGAAAGCCGGTGCGGCCGCACCGCATCACCTGAGCGGCCGCACCGCACGGTGAAGTACGGGAACCAGGCGGGCCGCGTTCAGATGCCCAACTCGGGCGAACAAGGGCGTTCCCGTCCAACTGCCCGAACCCGAGGGTTGGTTACCGGCCAGATCGAGGGTTTCCCCTGTATCCCCCTCACCTGCGGTTTGCCTATCGTTCGACCACAGCCACCCCATAGGAAACCCCTGACCGGGTCGCTTGCGCATGGCCGGCCACCGCGCCGCTTTCTGGTTTCGACCCCCCGCCGCTTCGACGACGAAGCGAATCGACCGCTGCTCCGCCTCGCATCGCCCGCCCGGAGCCGGCCCCGAAAGGCAAGCCCTTGCGTTCCTCGTCCTCGACCTCCCCCTCCCGCGGCGCCAGACGGAAGCTGATATCCGTCGCCGCGATATCCGCCGCGCTGCTGGCCGGTACGACGACCTCGGTCGCCGTCGCTCAGACCCCCGCGGCCACCCCCGGGGTAACCCCCGCCGCGCAGGCCGTCGCCGCCCCGGCCGAGCGCCTGATCGTCGGCTACAAGTCCGGCGCCGCCGAGGCCAAGTCCAACACGGCCGCCGATGCCGACGCCCGGGCCAAGGGCGAGCAGGCGGGCGAGGACCTCGACTTCCAGCGTCGCCTCGGCACCGGCGCGGCCCTGGTCGACCTGGGCGCCGAGCTCAAGAAGGCGGACGTCGCCGACGTCATCGCGCGGTACCAGGCGGACCCGCAGGTCGCGTACGTCGTACCGGACCGCCTCAACAAGCCGCAGGCGGACCCGAACGACACCGAGTACACCAAGCAGTGGGATCTGTTCGAGTCCACGGCGGGCATGAACGTCCCGGGCGCCTGGGCCACCTCCACCGGCAGCGGTGTGACGGTCGCCGTGATCGACACCGGTTACGTCACGCACTCCGACGTCGCCGGGAACATCGTCGCCGGATACGACTTCATCTCCGACACCGCAGTGTCGGTGGACGGCGACGGCCGTGACAGCAACCCCGCCGACCCGGGCGACTGGTACGCGACCGATGAGTGCGGTACCGGCACCGGTTCGAGCAACTCGTCCTGGCACGGCACGCACGTCGCGGGCACCATCGCGGCCGTCACCAACAACGGCAAGGGCGTCGCGGGCATCGCGTACAACGCGAAGATCTCCCCGTTGCGCGTGCTCGGCAAGTGCGGTGGCTACGACTCCGACATCATCGACGCGATCACCTGGGCGTCGGGCGGCACGGTTTCCGGCGTTCCCGCCAACGCCAACGTCGCCAAGGTCATCAACATGAGCCTCGGCGGCTCCGGTGCCTGCACCACCGCCACGCAGACCGCCATCACCGCCGCCGTGAACCGCGGGACGACAGTCGTGGTGGCCGCCGGCAACGAGAACTCCAACACCTCGGGCTACTCCCCGTCGAGCTGCAGCAACGTCATCAACGTCGCCGCGACGAACCGCACCGGCGCCCGCGCCTCGTACTCCAACTACGGCACTCTCGTCGACATCGCGGCCCCCGGCGGCCAGACCAGCACCGGTACCGCCAACGGCATCCTGTCCACGCTGAACTCCGGTACGAAGACCGCGTCCACGGAGTCGTACGCGTACTACCAGGGCACCAGCATGGCCACCCCGCACATCGCGGGCCTGGTCGCGCTGATGAAGTCGGCGAACTCCTCGCTCACCCCGGCGCAGATCGAGTCGGCCATCAAGACCAACGCCCGTGCCCTGCCCGGCACCTGCACCGGTGGCTGCGGCGCCGGTCTGGCGGACGCGGCCAAGACGGTGCAGGCGGTGAGCGGGTCCGGCGGCTCCACGGGGGGCACCACCTTCACCAGCACCTCGGCCGTCGCCATCCCCGACGCCGGTTCCGCCGTCGAGTCGCCGATCACCGTCAGCGGCCGCACCGGCAACGCGCCCGCCGCCCTCCAGGTCGGCGTCGACATCACCCACACCTACCGCGGTGACCTGGTGATCGACCTGATTGCCCCGGACGGTTCGGCCTACCGCCTCAAGGCCTCGAGCTCCTCGGACTCCGCGGACAACGTCAGCACCACCTACACGGTCGACGCCTCCACCGAGACCGCGAACGGCACCTGGAAGCTCCGCGTCCAGGACACGGCGGCGCAGGACACGGGCACGGTCAACAGCTGGAAGCTGACCTTCTGACGGTCCCCCGGTCTCATGTCGTACGGTGCCTCGCGGTGCCCCGGATTCCGGGGCACCGCGAGGCCTTTGTGCACCAAGGACGGCCAGGCGGACCGCCGTGCGCGTGAAGAGGGTCCAGGAAGCTACTGTGCCTGCCGAGGCCCCGCCCAGCCCCGGAGGAACGCACCGCCATGTCTGAAGCCGAGTCCGAGTCCGCAGCCGAGTCGGCAGCCGGCCGCGATGCCGCGGTCGAAGTCGCACCCGTGATCCTCAGTAACACCCCCGGCTCGTTCCCCTGGAGTGTGCTGGCCGAGCGGCATCCGGCGCTCGTCCGGAAGGTGCGGGATGCCTTCCCGTACGGGCCCGAGCAGCATCGCGCGCTCGACGCGCTGCTGAAGAACTGCACCGAGGGCGTCATCGAGCCGCTCGGTGCCGGCGCGGTGGGCCGGGAGCAGTGGGGGGTGTGGGGGCGGGAGTACTTCGGACGCTCCTGGTTCGATGTGCCCTTCCTGTGGTCCGAGAGCTACTTCTACCGCCAACTCCTTGAAGCGGTGGGGTACTTCGGCACCGAGACCTGGCAAGGTATCGACCCCTTCAGGCCCTTCAAGCTCGCCGAGCTCGACACCCCGGAGGCGGACGAGGAGCTCGCCGCGCTCGACGAACTCGCGCACCAGCCGGTCGAGGACCAGGAGTTGGCGCTGCTGCACGGATCGCTGTGGGGCAACCGCGCGGACCTCGGCTTCCGCCTGGCCGCCGCCGACGGTGGAACGGCCGTCGACTCACAACTCGTAGCGGATGACAGCGGGTTGCTGCGGTCTCTGTTCGCCGGAGGCACCCTCTGCGTGGTCGCGGACAATGCGGGCCGCGAACTCATCCCGGACCTGCTCCTCATCGACCACCTCCTCCTTCACCGCCGCGCCGGGCGGGCCGTCCTGCACGTGAAGCCGTCCCCGTACTACGTCTCCGACGCCACGACCGCGGACGTGGTCGACGCCCTGCGCCGTCTCACCGCCGCGAAGGGCGCCGCCGGTGAGTCCGGTCACCGCCTGTGGTCGGCCATGGCCGACGGCCGCCTCACGGTCCGTGCCCATCCCTTCTCCTGCGCACCCCTGCCGTACGCCGACATGCCGGACGACCTGCGTGAGGAGTTCGCCGCGGCAGACGTGACGATCATGAAGGGCGACCTGAACTACCGCCGTCTCATCGGCGACAGGCGTTGGCCTGCCACCACACCTTTCGCGACCCCCACCGCATACTTCCCCGGCCCGGTCGCCGCCCTGCGCACCCTCAAGTCCGACGTGACCGTCGGCCTCGACGCCCACACCGAGGCCGCACTCGACGCCGCCGAGGAACAGCGCTGGCGCACGAGCGGCACGCATGCGCTGATCCAAGCCAGGGGATGACCCGACAAACCGCTGTCGTGGCGTTGGTCCCGGCCCTAGTGTCGGGGGCCTGACGTCTCGGCGGTGTCAGGAGCGTGACGTCTCGGCGTGCGACGGGAATCCAGAGGAGCTGAGGGATGCGGATCGGAGTGGGCGCGCACCGGCTGTGGCCGGGTCGGGAGAGTGAGCTCGACGGGGTCCTGGAAACCGCTCGCACGGCTGAGCGGCTGGGCTTCGACCACCTCATCGCCGGGAGCCATCTGCTCGCCGGCGAGCAGGGGGTGAACGCGGATCCACTGGTGCTGCTGTCGGCGATCGCGGGCGCGACCGACCGGATCCGGGTGGTGACCAGCGTCCTGATCCTGCCGCTCCACAACCCGGTCGTCCTCGCCCACCAGGCAGCCACCCTCGACCGTGTCTCCCGCGGCCGTTTCACGCTCGGCGCCGGTACCGGCTGGGACGGGAAGGAGTTCGCCGCGGCGGGGGCCACCCTTGCCGGACGCGGCAAGCGGATGGACGAACAGCTCGCTGTCATGCGGGAGTTGTGGGAGGACCGGGCCGAGGGGATGCGGCTCGGAGTACGGCCGCGCACCCCCGGCGGCCCCGACGTGTGGATCGGCGGAGACAGTGACGCGGCCCTGCGCAGGGCGCTGCGCCACGGCGACGGGTGGCACGGTTCGGGAGTCGACGCGGCCGCCCTGACCGTCGTACGGGAACGGCTTGCGACGCTCGGCAAGGAGGCGGGGCGCGATCCCGGCACCCTCGCGCTGACGTCGGGCGCCTTCCTGGTGCCGCCGGGCTTCTCACCGGCGGTGGACATGCCGTGGCGGCCACTCGGCGGGAAGGCGGCCACCGCCGACAGTGTGAACGACGAGCTTCGCCAGCTCGCGGAGGCCGGTCTCGCCGTCTGTTCGCTATGGCTTCCGGTGACGACGCAGGCGCTGCCGGACGCGCTCGCGTGGGTGGCGGAGGAAGTGCTGCCGGTGGTTTCCGGCAGCTGAGGCCCGGGGCCGAAGGGGGGGCGGGGCCCAGAAAGGCCCGCCCCCGTCCAGGTCAGTCGACGCGCACGTCCTGCCACCCGAGCCGGTGGTCGGACGTCGGCACGGTGGTGCCGTTCCCGACGAGCCGGTGCACGGGGCTGTCCGACGTGGGCCAGAAGATCCCGTTGGACAAGGGAGTCGGCGTTTGCCGGTATGGCGTACATTCACCCGCTGGTTCACGCGATGGTGTGATCATGTCCCGGCCCGTGGATGCCCCCGGAGGGCCCTGGGTAGGGCCGGGCCATGACGCAGCCGTTCCAACTCCCGCACTTCTACATGCCGTATCCCGCACGGCTGAATTCCCATCTCGACGAGGCGCGGGCACACTCGGTCGAGTGGGCCCGCACAATGGGCATGCTGGAGGGTTCCGGCATCTGGGAACAGTCCGACCTCGACGCGCACGACTACGGGCTGCTGTGCGCGTACACGCACCCCGACTGCGACGGCCCGGCACTCTCGCTGATCACCGACTGGTACGTGTGGGTGTTCTTCTTCGACGACCACTTCCTGGAGACCTTCAAACGCAGCCAGGACCGCGACGGCGGCAAGGCCTACCTCGACCGGTTGCCGCTCTTCATGCCGCTCGACCTGTCAACTCCCGTACCGGAGCCGGAGAACCCCGTCGAGGCGGGGCTCGCCGACCTGTGGGCGCGCACGGTGCCCTCGATGTCCGTCGAGTGGCGCAGGCGGTTCGCGGTCTCCACCGAGCACCTGCTGAACGAGTCGCTGTGGGAGCTCTCCAACATCAACGAAGGGCGGATCTCCAACCCCGTCGAGTACATCGAGATGCGCCGGAAGGTGGGCGGCGCCCCCTGGTCGGCGGGGCTCGTCGAGTACGCGACCCGTGAAGTGCCCGCCGCCGTAGCCGAGTCGAGGCCGCTGCGGGTTCTGATGGAGACGTTCTCCGACGGGGTGCATCTGCGCAACGACCTCTTCTCGTACCAGCGGGAGGTCGAGGACGAGGGCGAGCTCAGCAACGGAGTTCTCGTCCTGGAGACCTTCTTCGGCTGCACGACCCAGGAGGCTGCCGAGACCGTCAACGACGTGCTCACCTCCCGGCTCCACCAGTTCGAGCACACGGCGTTCACCGAAGTGCCCGCGCTGGCCCTGGAGAAGGGACTCACTCCGGATGAGGTCGCGGCGGTCGCCGCGTACACACAGGGGCTCCAGGACTGGCAGTCCGGCGGCCATGAATGGCACCTGCGGTCCAGCCGCTACATGAACGAAGGGGCCCTGTCGGCGGGAGAGCCCTTCGGCGCCGCCGGGCTCGGGACCTCCGCCGTCGACATCGGCGCGCTGCTCTCCGCTGCCGGTGCGGAGCGGCTGCGCTCGTACACCCATGTCCCTTTCCAGAAGGTCGGACCCTCGCAACTCCCGGAATTCTTCATGCCGTTCGAGGTGACCCTCAGCCCGCATCTGGCGGGCGCCCGGGACCGGCTCACCGGCTGGACGCACGACATGGGCATGCTCCAGGAGGGTGTCTGGGACGAGGACAAACTCCTCGCCTACGACCTGCCGTTGTGCGCGGCGGGCATCCACCCGGACGCGACGCCGGAGGCTCTCGACGTCAGCTCCCAGTGGCTGGCCTGGGGCACCTACGGCGACGACTACTACCCGCTCGTCTTCGGCAACCGCCGCGACCTGGCCACCGCCAAGCTGGTCACCGCGCGGCTGTCGGCCTGCATGCCCATCGACGGCGAGGAGGTCCCCGTCCCTCTCAACGGTATGGAGCGCGGCCTCATCGATCTCTGGCGGCGCACCGCCGCGGAGATGACCCCCGAGGAGCGGCGCCAGTTCCGGGCCGCGGTCGACGTGATGACGGAGAGCTGGCTGTGGGAGCTGTCCAACCAGATCCAGCACCGCATCCCCGACCCGGTCGACTACCTGGAGATGCGCCGCGCCACCTTCGGCTCCGAACTCACCATGAGCCTGTGCCGCATCGGCCACGGCAGGAAGGTACCGCCGGAGGTCTACCGCAGCGGCCCCGTCCGGTCGCTGGAGAACGCGGCCATGGACTACGCGATGCTCCTGAACGACGTCTTCTCCTACCAGAAGGAGATCGAGTACGAGGGTGAGGTGCACAACGGAATCCTCGTCGTGCAGAACTTCTTCGGCTGCGACTACCCGACCGCGCTCACCGTCATCCACGACCTGATGACCCAGCGCATGCAGCAGTTCCAGCACGTCGCCACCCACGAACTGCCCATCCTCTACGAGGACTTCAAGCTCTCGGAGGAGGTGCGCCAGATCATGCAGGGCTATGTGACGGAGCTGCAGAACTGGATGGCCGGCATCCTGAAATGGCACCAGGACTGCCACCGCTACGGCGACGCGGACCTGGCCCGCCGCGCCCACGGCTTCGTGCCTGACCAGGTACCCGCGCCCCCGGTCAACTGGTCGGGGACCGCGCTTTCCGCATCGGTCTGACGCCTCAGCCGTGCCGCCTCGGAGAGCTCCAGGAGCATCTCCGGGGCGGTCTGAGTCGCGGCCGGCTCCGCTGGGGCGGCCCCCTCTCTCGAACGTCCTTGGCAGTCTCACTCGTTCGTGGATCGTCGCGTGCCCGGACGCCGGGTAGAGCAACAGCCGGGGGCGATCCACAGAGCAGCTGCCGGAGGCGATCCATGGAACAGACCGCGTTGCGTCCCAAGCCGATGCCCGGTCAGGAGCGGGGCGGTGGCCGTCCGGCCGGCGCCAACCGGCGTCCGCACGCCGCGCGGCGACGCGGCAAACGACTGGTGACTCTCCTCTTCGGCCTCTTCGTGGGGATCGTCCTGGTGCTGTCGGGCGTCGGACTCGGCACCGTGGGCGCCACCGTGATCGGGATGAGCAAGCTGGCGGATCTGCAGAAGCAGGCGGCCGCGGCCCCGCCTCCGACCGGGTCAAAGTCGGCGCCGGGCGGCGGGAGCTCGACCCCGGCGAAGGAGCCGCCGGAGCAACCGGAGAAGCCGGACGAACAACCGGAGAACAAGGAGTCCGTGCGGGCAACGCTCGGCGTCGAGGCCGTCGACGTCCCCGAGGGTACGGGCGCACTCGTCGTCGGCGTCCATGTCCCCGGGCCGGGTTACACGGCCGGCCTGGTCTGCGGCGACGTCCTGCTCGCCTTCGGCGAGACCCGTATCGACGCGGCTGCCGACCTGGCACGGGCGGTCGCCGCCGCGAAGCCCGGAACCGCCGTCACCCTCCAGGTGCGGCACGCGAACGGCAACCAGCAGCAGCTGTCCACGACCCCTGGGGTCGTGACCTGAGCGGCCCACCTGGCTACCGGCCACCGCCGTAACGAATTGCTGGGATCCACCCCATTGGAACCCGTTGGAAACCATTGGATCTCATGGAAAGGTGGAGGCTGACCATTGGTTTCGGGTTTCTGGGAGTGGGCCGGGTGACGTGACGGCGGTAACCGGCTCGCGCCCGTCCCGTCGGAGGGGCAGGATGCTGCCCGTAGCCCCCTGAGGAACCCGGGACAGACGGAGGCATGGATGACCGGCACGCCCGCGCCCTTCACCGTCGGTGACTACGAGGCCCGTATGCGGCGCACGACCGAGGCCGCCGCCGACGCAGGGCTGGACGGCGTCCTGGTCGCGCCGGGGCCCGATCTGGTGTGGCTGACCGGCTACCGGCCCGTGGAGACCGAACGGCTCACCGTGCTGGTGCTCCGCCCCGGCCGGGATCCCGTCCTGGTCGTGCCCACCCTGGAGGCTCCGGACGCGGCAGCGGCGGCCCCCGCGCTGACTCTCCGTGACTGGACCGACGGCAAGGACCCCTACGAGGCGACCGGCGACCTCCTGGCGGGCTCCGGTAGCTTCGGCGTCAGCGACAACACCTGGGCCCTCCACCTGCTCGGCCTCCAGCAGCGGCTGCCGGACACGGGCTACGTCGCCCTCACCGAGGCCCTGCCGATGCTGCGGGGTGTCAAGGACGCGGCGGAACTGGACCGGCTCGCGGCCGCCGGCGCCGCCGCGGACGCGACGTACGAGGAGATCCGGAAGGTTCCCTTCGCAGGCCGCCGGGAGATGGACGTGGCCGCCGATGTCGCCGCCCTGCTGCGACAGTTCGGGCACTCCCAGGTCGACTTCACCATCGTCGCCTCCGGGCCCAACGGAGCCAACCCGCACCACGAGGCCGGCGACCGCGTCATCGAACGCGGCGACATGGTCGTCCTCGACTTCGGCGGCCTCAAGCACGGCTACGGCTCCGACACCTCCCGCACCGTCCACGTCGGTGAACCGGACGACGAGGAGCGCAAGGTGCACGACATCGTGCGCGAGGCCCAGGAGGCGGGCTTCCGGGCGGTGCGGCCCGGTGCCGCCTGCCAGGACGTCGACCGGGCGGCCCGCGCCGTCATCACCGACGCCGGGTACGGCGAGTACTTCATCCACCGCACCGGGCACGGCATCGGCGTCACCACGCACGAGCCGCCCTACATGATCGAGGGCGAGGAGCAGCCGCTCGTCCCCGGAATGTGCTTCTCCGTGGAGCCCGGCATCTATCTGCCCGGCCGTTTCGGAGTGCGCATCGAGGACATCGTGACCGTGACCGACGACGGCGGACGCCGCCTCAACACCACCTCTCGCGAGCTGGTGATCGTCGACTGACCACCACCTCCACTCGCCCGACCCGACCCGACCCGACCCGACCCGTCCGGCACCCCACATCCCCGAACGACAGCGGCGCGACCATGACCCAGGCACCGACACCGACCGCGGACACCGTCCGCCGACTGGTCCGTTCCCTGCTCACCGACGCCCCCACGGCGGGCCCGGGACCCGACGTGCGGCCCGTCGCCGAGGACGAGGACGGCGAACACTCCACCTGGTGGGTCGGTACGCGCCATGTGCTGCGGCTCGCCCCGGACCGCGAGGCCTCCGCTCGCCGGCGCCGCGAACTGCGACTGCGCGATCTGATCCGCCCGTACGTCGGGGTCGCGGTCCCGGTGAGCGTCGCGCACGGCGAGTGGGCCGCCGGCCTCGGCTACACCCTGGACACCAGACTGGCCGGCGTCACCAGTGAGGAACAGGGCGTCTCCGCCATCGGCGAGGCCGACCTCGCCGCGCTGCTCACCGGGCTGCGCGAGGTGCCCGTACGCCAGGCGGAGGCACTCGGCGTTCCGCGCACCGCGCCACGCTCCCTGGAGGCGCTGCGGACGGCCGCCGAAGGGGCCGCCGAACAGCTCGCCACCGCCGACGAGTTCGACCCCGCCCGGTTCGCCCAGCTCACCGCGGCTGCCGCCGTCCAGCTCACCGGACAGCCCGGAGCAGCCGTCCTCGTGCACCACGGCCTCAGGGGCGAACACCTCGTAGTCAGCGCCGAGGGCCGGGTGCGCGGCGTCCTCGACTGGACGGACGCGGTGCTCGGCGACCCCACCGAGGACATCGCGGGGCTCGCCATCGCCGTAGGCGCCCCCGCGGCCGTACGCGCCGCCACCCTCGCCGGGTACGGCGCCCGCCCCTGTCTGCGCGGCCTGTGGCTGGCCCGCTGCGACACCGTGATCCGTCTCGCCGACCGCCTCCAGGGGCGCGGCAACAGCCCCGTGACCCTCCTGCGTACGCAGCTGCGCCGCGCCTGGGAGGCGATCCTGCTGGAACGGGTCACGGAACTGACGGGCGACGACTGAGCCGCTACCGGCTCGCCAGTGCCTCACTGGGCCGTCACCGGCTCGCCAGTGCCTCACTGGGCCGTCACCGGCTCGCCAGTGCCTCACTGGGCCGTCACCGGCTCTCCAGAGCCTCACTGGGCCGTCACCGGCTCCCCACAGCCTCACTGGGCTGCCGCCGGCTCATCCCTGCCGCAGCACCACGCATGACTCGCCCGGCACGCTCAGTACTCCGTCCTCGTCCGGCGCCCGGACCGGCTCCCAGGCGGCCAGCACGCGCGCGTTGCGGACGCCGAGGGGGATGGTCGCGGTCTCCTTGCCGAGGTTCACGGCCACCCGGACGTCACCGCGCCGCAGGGCGAGCCAGCGGCCCTCCTCGTCGTAGGCGACCTTCACCGCGGCGAGGTCGGGGTCCGAGAGGTCTGCCTGCTGTCGGCGCAGGGTGATCAGGTCGCGGTACCAGGCCAGTACGCGCGCGTGGAGGGCCTTTTCGGGCTCCGACCAGTCCAGACAGGAGCGGTCCCGGGTGGCCGGGTCCTGCGGGTCCGGAACATCCTCCTCGGCCCAGCCGTGCGCCGCGAACTCCCGGCGCCTGCCCCGCCGTACGGCCTCGGCGAGCTCGGTATCGGTGTGGTCGGTGAAGAACTGCCACGGCGTGCCCGCCGCCCACTCCTCGCCCATGAACAGCATCGGCGTGAAGGGCCCGGTGAGCGTCAGCGCGGCGGCGCAGGCCAGCAGACCGGGGGAGAGGGAGGCCGACAGCCTGTCTCCCTGGGCGCGGTTGCCGATCTGGTCGTGGGTCTGCGTATAGCCGACCAGGCGGTGCGCCGAGACGCGCGTACGGTCGAGCGGGCGGCCGTGGGACCGCCCGCGGAAGCTCGAGTACGTGCCGTCGTGGAAGAAGCCGGACGTCAGCGTCTTCGCGAGCGCCGGGAGTGGGGCACGCGCGAAGTCCCCGTAGTAGCCCTGCGCCTCACCCGTCAGCGCGGTGTGCAGCGCGTGGTGGAAGTCGTCGTTCCACTGCGCGTGCAGTCCGAGGCCGCCCTCCTCGCGGGAGGTGATGAGCCGGGGGTCGTTGAGATCCGATTCGGCGATCAGGAAGAGCGGCCGGCCCAGATCGGCGGCGAGGCCGTCCACGGCCGTCGACAGCTCCTCCAGGAAGTGCAGCGCGCGCGTGTCCCGCAGCGCGTGCACCGCGTCAAGACGCAACCCGTCCAGCCGGTAGTCGCGCAGCCACGCCAGCGCGCTGCCGACCAGATAGGCGCGCACCTCGTCCGAGCCGGGCGCGTCCAGGTTCACCGCCGATCCCCAGGGCGTCTGGTGGGTGTCCGTGAAGTAAGGGCCGAACGCGGGAAGGTAGTTGCCCGACGGACCGAGGTGGTTGTGCACGACGTCGAGGACGATGCCCAGGCCCAGTTCGTGCGCCCGGTCGACAAAGCGCTTCAGCGCCTCCGGGCCGCCGTACGGCTCGTGCACGGCCCAGAGCGACACACCCTCGTATCCCCATCCGTGCCGCCCCGGGAAGGGGCACAGCGGCATCAACTCGACGTGGGTCACACCCAGTTCCCGGAGATGGCCGAGCCGCTCGGCGGCCGCGTCCAGCGTGCCCTCACGGGTGTATGTCCCCACGTGCAGCTCGTACAGGACCGCGCCCGGCAGCGGACGGCCCGCCCAGGGCGCGCGCCAGTCGTAGCGCTCCGGGTCGACCACCGCGCTCAGCCCGTCGGGGCCGTCCGGCTGTCGCCGCGAGCGGGGATCGGGCAGCACGGGGCCGTCGTCCAGCGCGAAGCCGTACCGCGTCCCGTCCCGCGCCTCCGCGTCACCCGCCCACCAACCCGCACGCTCCGGATCGCGCTCCAACGCGCCCGTGGCGCCCTCGCAGTGGAGTGTCACCCGCTCGGCCTGCGGTGCCCACACCTCGAACCGCACAGACGTTGCCCCCTTGTCCGCTCACCGTGATCTGCTTTGTGATCTGCTTTGTGATCTGCATTCCGTGACGTAGCTCGTACATGGTGCTTGACGCGAGATCAATTCGCTTTCGAATCTCCCGTTTTGCCGCGTGTCCGCCACCGCGAACGGTCCGGTCGGCCGCAGCGGCCGTTTCCGTGTGTTCTGGACACCCCGCCCGCGCTGCCCGACAATCACCAACGTGACGTCGTCCTTCGAGTTCCACACGTACCCCGCGCGGCTGTCCGACGCGGAGCGCGACCGGGCGCTGAAGGCGCTCCGTGACGGCGCCGCCCTCGGGCGGCTCTCGCACGACACGTTCATCCGGCGTATGGAGCTGGCGCTCACCGCCCGGAGGTCCGACGAACTGGCCGTGCTCACCGCCGACCTGCCCACCGAGAACCGCTGGTCGAAGGTGGTGTTCGGCACCGTCGAGGCGGTCTCCGGCTTCTCCGTAAGGGTGCGCAGGGCCTGGCAGGCGGAGAAGCTCCCGAAGCTGCTGCTGCCGCACCCCGCGGGCATGTACCCGCTGCGGATCGGACGAGACCCCGCCAGCGGCCTGCGGCTCAACCACGAGACGGTGTCCCGGGTGCACGCCGAGCTGAGCCGGCAGGGCGGCCTGTGGGTCCTGCGCGACCTCGGCTCGACCAACGGCACGACCGTCAACGGGCGGCGCGTCATCGGCGCCGCCGTCGTCCGGGACGGCGACCAGATCGGCTTCGGACGGATGACGTTCCGGCTTGCGTCGGACTGATGGTTCGGGAGGCCGCCGACCCTCGCGGCCGACTCGCATCCGGCATGGCGGCTGACTGGCCTCTGGCATGGGTTTCCCACACCGTTTTCCTCGACTCTCCTTACCTTCCATGGTGTTGACGTACCCCTAGAGGCGTGACTGACTGTGCGTACACCATGCACATCAGGTGAACCGACGGCACCACATATGTGGAGGTGCGCCCTGCCGCCGCTCCCTCGCTACCCGACCGTGGACGAGCTGGGAGCCCGTGCGGCCGCCCTCGTCGCCCGTCATCCTCGCGACGCCCGCCTGCGCCGAGTGGGCACGTCACGGGCGGGAACACCCCTGTGGCTCCTGTCCGTCGGGCACGGCAGCCGGCAGGCCCTCGTCGTCGCCGGGCCGCACGCCAACGAACCCGTGGGCGGTGCCACGGTCCTGCGGCTGGCCGAACGGGCGCTCGCCGACCCCCGGTTGTGCGAGGGCGCGGACGCCACCTGGAACCTGCTGCTCTGCCTCGACCCCGACGGCGCCCGCCGCAACGAGGCCTGGCTGTCAGGCCCGTACACCCTCGGCAACTACTTCAGGCACTTCTTCCGGCCCGGCTTCCTGGAGCAGCCCGAGTGGCTGCCCGAGGGCGCGGACGGGGCGACCCTGCCCGAGACCCGTGCCCTCCTCGACCTCCAGGACGAACTGCGGCCCTTTCTGCAGTGCTCCCTGCACGGCGTCGACGTGGGCGGCGCCTTCCTCGAACTCACCCGTGAGCTGCCCGGCATCGCGCAGCGCGTCGCGCGCACCGCGAACCGCCTCGGCATCCCGCGCGAACTCGGCCCGTACGACACCCTGTACTGGCCGACGCTGGGACCCGCCGTCTACCGCATCCCGCCGCCGCGCCGAGGAGACCTGGCAGCCGCCATCACCGAGGCCGCGGTCGAGTCCACCTGGTTCCACCCCCACCCGTACGGCACCGTGACAGCGGTCGTCGAAGCCCCCATGTGGGGCGTGGCCGCAGTGGAGGACCCCACACCGCCCGCCGACGCCGACGCCGCGCTGCGCACCGTCAGCCACACGTTGCGCGACGACACCCGGCTCCTGGAAGAAATCCTCGCGCGCGTGCGTCCCCTTCTCGGCTGCTCCCCGGACGTGGCCCGCCTCCTCGCCCCCGTGGACGACTATTTACTGGTCGGCCCAGGTCTCGCCGACTCGTGGGATCCCGACCTGCGCCAAGGTGGAACGCGCCCTCTGCCGCCCCTCACCGTCGCCCGCCTCACCGCCCTGCGGCTCGCCGGACGCCGTGTCGCCCTGCGCACCGCCGGGCTGCTGCACCAACTCGTGACCGCTTCGGGACACGATCCGCGCGGAGTGCTGCCGGAGCTCGACCGGCTGATCGACGAGTGGTGCGCCGACTACCGGGACGGCTGTGGCGCGCGCTGGATCCCGGTCGCACGGCAGGTCGAGTACCAGGCGCGCGTGGTGCTCGCCGTGTTCGACCTCGCGGAGCGGGACGCGCGCGTGCGGTCCCGTTCGGGTGAGACAGGGTGGGGTTCGCCGGCCGCCGTGCCGATGCATCGGGAATGACGAAAACCACTCAGGCGGTACGGGGCGGCCTGCTCGCGGCGGTCGCCCTCCTCACCGTGGGCGCGGCCCCGGCGGCCCCGGCTCAGGTGACGCCGCAGCAGACCGTCCCGGGCAACTGGCTGTACCTCACGGTCGGCAGCGGCGATGCCCGCTCCAGCGACACACACGGCACGCTCCTGCTCTGCGACCCGCCCCAGGGGCACGCCCACGCGGCACAGGCATGCGAGGAACTCCGCGCCGCCGAAGGGGACATCACCCGGATCCCGGTCAGGGCCGACGTCCTCTGCCCCATGGTCTACGCACCGGTCACCGCCTCCGCGCGTGGCGAGTGGAACGGCCGACGGACCGAGTACACCCGCACCTTCTCGAACAGCTGCATGATGGGAGTCGAGACGGGCTCGGTGTTCGCCCTCGGGGATCCCGGGCGCGTCGGAGGCATCGGAGGCATCGGCGGCTCCGGCGGCTTCGCGGGCTGATTCCTCAGGCCGAGGCGTCGCGCGCGTGGCGGGCGGCCGCGATCACCGTACGGGCCTGGTGCTCGACCTGGTGGTCCAGCGGAACCCAGCGGGCCCGGAAGCGGTCCGCGAAGGCGCCGCTCCAGGCGGCGACGAGCCGTTCGAGGTGCGGCGCCTCGCGGTCACCGGTCTCCCTGAGAACCCGCAGCAGCATCGCGGCGGCCCGCAGCGGAAGCCGGCGCCCGAACGCGTCGACACTGCCGACGTACGCCATGGTCGTGTCGGGAGGCGGTGTCCGTACCCAGTCGTCGGCCAGGCCCGGCACCAGTTCCAGCGCCCACTTGGCGGCGCGCAGCAGCGGCCCGTCGGGGCCCCGCAGCCGCGGCAGCGCCTCGGTGAGTACCGCCTCCACCTGGAGCGTGTCCCGCAGCAGCCTGCGCGCCAGCCGGCGCATCGCCGCCGCGGGGGCCGGGTGCGGTGTCGGGTCGTCCACCAGGTCGCTGGCCCACATCGGCACCTCGACGACCGCGGTGAGACCGCCGTACCGGTGGGCGTGGTACCAGGTGCTGTGCCGTGCGTCGTCGGGCATGCTCGGGTACGCCGGGTCCAGGCCGGGAGCCGGCATCACATGCACCCCGGGCCCGGAGGCGGGCCAGCCCGCGGCGTCCGACGCGGCCGTCTCCACCGGGATGTGCAGTTCCGCCGCGGACTTGGCGAACGGCTCCGCGAGTCCGGGGACGTCCTTGGTCAACTGCACCCAGCTGCCGCCCAGATCGGTGCCGTGCAGGCTGACCTGGAGGTAGGGCCGCACCTCGTCGATGACCCGGATGAGGGCGCGGGTCTCGGGCGGCAGCCGGTCGGGCGGCAGGACGGACGGGGACCACTCCGGCTGCTCGGGCCCGGCCGGGCGGAAGAAGCCGAGGTGGTAGTCGAGCAGCGTCCGCGGCGCCGGCGTCACATGCAGGCTCGCCCCGTCCGGGTCCGCGCAGAGCAGGAAGTGCCAGGAGGTGTCGGCCCGCAACTCCCGGTCGTGCATGACCTGTTCGGCCACTGCAAGCACGGTCGAACCGCCGGTCGGTTCGTTCGCGTGGGCGCCCGCCACGACCAGGACGCCGCGTGGGGCATGGCCCATGGACAGCAGATGGAGAGGTCTGCCCCCGCGTGAGACGCCGACCTGCCTGAGCGCGCACAGGCCGGGCCGGTGAGCCGCCAACGCCCTTGCGGACGAGACGATTTCGGTCACGGTGGGGTAGCGCAACTCCGGCAGGAGACTCACCCCCGACTTGTCTGCCCTGCGTCGCTTTCCGCAGTACTCCACGGACTGAGTGAACTGTCAAGGAGACGGAGGGGCGGCTCCAGGGGGCGCCAAAAGGCATTTACCGCTGGCGGGGGGTGTGTACCGACAGGAGGTGAATCCGGTGTGCACCGACAGGAGGCGAATCCGGTGTGGATGCAGGTTTCGACCGGCGAGTGTCAGGAAACGGCCGGCCGACCGCGTCGGGCCGGGCAGGGGCACCGAGTTCACTCGTATGGGTGTACGAGGCCTGCGGTCCGGGCGTCGCGGTGGTCGGCTGGGAGCAATCGCGCGGTCCAGCGCGCAGACCCCAGTCGGGAGGCCGGCGGTGCTGTGTCCCCACGGTCCTCCCGGTCGTTCCGGCTTTTCCGGGCACCACGGATTTCCCGGTCTGCCGGGCCTTCCCGGCGAAGGCGCACCGGCGTCCCACCCGCCGGGGACGCCGTCGGCTCCTGGTACCGGGACTGCGCACCGGAACCCTTGGCCGGGGAACTCGTCCGCGCTGCTGGGTCTGTGGCCGGGGAACTCGTCCGCGCTGCTGGGCCTGTGGCCGGAGAACCCACCGGCGTCCCCGAGCCTCCTCGCCGACGGCACCGCGCACGACCCCTACCCGCTGTACCGCGTCCTCCGCGAGCGCCACCCCCTCGTGTACGACGAGCTGTTCGGCGCCTGGCTGGTCAGCAGGTACGCCGATGTGCGCGCGGCCCTCGCGGACCCGCGGCTCGTCGCGATGCCGCCCGGACGCACCCTGGCCCACCTGGAAGGCGGCACGCACAGTGCCCACCGGGCAGTTGTCTCCCCGGCGTTCCGCGGGGCCGCGCTGGCCGCCCTGACCGCCGGTGTCGCACGCACGGCGTTCGTCCTCGCCCGCCGCCTGGCCGCCCGTCAGGAGGCCGATCTCGTCACCGAGTTCTGCCAGTGGCTGCCCACCGCGGCGGCCGTCGCCGCGCTCGGGCTGCCGTACGAGGACACCGCGCGCGTGCATGAGTGGTGCCGAACGGGCCTTGACCATCTCGGCGGCCACCACCCGGAGATCGACGCCTTCCTGCGCCCGTACATCGCCCGCCGCCGCGCTCACCCGGGTCCCGACCTGCTGTCGGCGCTGTGCACGGCGCGGGCCGGCGGACGACCGCTGTCGGACGAGGTCGTGGCGGGTCTGGCGGGGTCCCTCCTCGGCGCGGGCGGTGAGGCGACCGCACGGGGCCTCGCGTCGTTCCTCGCCAACCTCCTCGACCACCCGGGCCAGTTGGCTGTCGTCCGCGTCCGTCCCGCGCTCGCGGCCGGTGCCTGGGCCGAGTCGCTGCGCCGCGATCCGCCGCTGCACGTGGTGCTGCGGCGGGCCCTCGAGCCGGTCGGCGCGATACCCGTGGGCGCCACGGTGGCGTGTCTGGTGGGCTCCGCGGGCCGGGACCCCGCACGGTTCGCCGACCCGGACCGCTACGACGCCTTCCGCACCGACCCCGGACAGCTCGCCCACGGCTCCGGACGGCACTTCTGCCCCGGCGCCCTGCTCGCCCGGCTCACCGCGGAACACGGCCTGCGCGCCCTGCTGACGGTCCTGCCGGACCTCCGGTGGGTACCGGGCTTCCGGCCCACCTCGCAGGGCCTGATCAGCCGCTCACCGCGGAGCCTTCCGGTGCGCCTGCGCTGACCCGTTCCAGCAGCACCACGGGCAACTGCTCGAAAAGCTCGGCCACGCGCGCGTGCCCCGTGAACTCCCGCCCAGGGGAAAGCACATCGGTCCACCGGCCCTCGGGGAGCGGGAGCACGGTGTCCCGCCAGCCGCCCGCTTCCGCCAGCCGCAGGGACAGCCGGGTGACGGCCGTGACCACCTCCCCGGAGCGTACGAACGCCACACAGTGCGCGGCACCGGGGCCCTGTGCCGTCAGCGGTGCGTACGTCGCCGAGTCGCCGAAGACAGCCGGGCGCCGCCCGCGCAGCCGCAGGGCCCCCGTGGTCAGCGCGGTCTTCGCCGACACCTGTTCCTGCGGCGCGAAGGGCCGCCGGTTGTCCGGGTCCACCAGCGCCAGATACTCGCCCTCGGTGCCCTGGTAGACGTCCGGCACCCCCGGCATCGTCAGATGGACCAGAGCGGCCCCCAGGACGTTCGCCCGCACATGGGGCGCGAGGGTGGCCCGGAAGTCGGCCACGCGCCGCCCGGACGCCCCGCACGGCCCCTCCGCGACGAACGCCGCCACCGCGTCCTCGTACGCGGGATCCTGCTCGGTCCAGGCGGTGTGCAGTCCGGCCTCCCGGATGTGCTTCAACAGGGCTCCCTGGACCCGCTCAGTGTCCGCGGGGCCGAGTCCGAACACCGTCTGCCACGCGGCCCACGCCACCTGCGGGTCGGGCACGCCGCCGCCGTCGCGGGTCACCTCGGCCAGGACGTCCGCCCACTGTTCTGGGCACTCGGTGAGCACGGAGAGGGCGGCGCGGACGTCGGCGCTGCGTTTCGTGTCGTGCGTGGACAGGGCGGTTCCGGTGGCGGGCCAGTCGCGCTGCACGCGCGCGCAGTAGGCGTGGAAGTCTTCCGGGGACACGGCCGGGCTCCCGGGATTCCCGCCCACCTCGTTCGCCGACAGCTGCGGCACATAGCGGTAGAACGCGGTGTCCTCCATGGACTTGGCCCGCAGCGCGGACGAGGTCTGCGCGAACCGGGCCCGGAACTCGGCCTGCCCGGGCCCGTCACCGGCCCGCCCGAGCACCAGGTCCCGTACGACGTCCACGGCATGCGCCTCCTCGGGCACCGTGAAGACCGCCCGGGCCTCGGCGGCGGCTCCCTCGGTGATCACCAGGGCGGCGTCAGAGGAGGGGTAGGGCCGGTACACCTCAAGCCGGACGAGGAGTTCCCGCAGCGCGGTGGCCAGCGCCCAGGTGGCGTGGTCGCGCAGCGCCGGGTCCGGAGAGGCGGCGCACAGCCGGCTCGCCTCGCGCGTGAGGCGGTCGGCCTCCGTGGCCAGCTCGTGCGTGACCACCTTGTACGCCGCCCGGCGCACCGTCGCCTCCCAGTGGCCGCCACGGTCGCTCTGAGGGGCCGCGAAACGCCGGTACTGGCCGAGGAGGTCACCGGCGCCCGCCGGGTCCGTGAAGAGGCCGTCGACATGCCGCAGTGCGTCGTAGCCGGTGGTGCCCGCGACAGGCCACGCCGCGGGCAGCGGCTCGCCGTCCGCGAGGATCTTCTCGACCACCGTCCAGCGCCCGCCGGTCGCCTCGTGCAGTTGGCGAAGGTACTCGTCCGGGTCCGCGAGGCCGTCCGGGTGGTCGACGCGCAGCCCGTCCACCACGCCCTCGTCGAGCAGCTCCAGGATCTTCGCGTGGGTCGCCGCGAACACCTCCGGGTCCTCGACACGCACTCCGATGAGCTCCGAAATGCTGAAGAACCGGCGGTAGTTGAGCTCGGTGCGGGCCAGCCGCCACCACACCGGGCGATACCACTGCGCGTCGAGCAGCTGCGGCAGGGGCAGGTTCGCGGTGCCCTCGCGCAGCGGGAACACGTGGTCGTAGTAGCGCAGGACGTCACCGTCCACCTTCAGATGGCCGGTCTCCGTGCCGAGCCGGCCTCCGAGCACCGGCAGCAGCAGCTGCCCGCCCTGGGCGTCCCAGTCGATGTCGAACCAGCGCGCGTAGGGCGACCGGGGCCCCTCGCGCAGCACCTCCCACAGGGGGTGGTTGTGACGTGGAGACATCGCCATGTGGTTCGGCACGATGTCCACGACCAGACCGAGACCGTGTTCCCGCGCGGTGCGCGCCAGGGAGCGCAGGCCGTCCTCCCCGCCCAGTTCGTCCCGCACGCGCGCGTGGTCCACCACGTCGTAGCCGTGCGTGGAGCCCGGGACCGACTCCAGGACGGGGGAGAGGTGCAGATGGGAGACGCCGAGCGAGGCCAGATACGGCACGGCCGCCTCGGCGGCCCCGAAGGGGAACTCCGGCTGGAGCTGCAACCGGTACGTGGCGGTCGGCACGACGGGAACCACGGGCTCGGCCCCGGGCCCGGGAGCCGCCGGTTCTGGACGCTCAGGTGTCATGGAGACCTACGTACCCGCCCTGCCGCATTTCGTGTCATCGACGCACGCAAACGGGCACGCGCGCGCGTGCCCCGAAGGACTCTCCACGCGCGCGTGCCCGCGGGCGACCTGCGAATCACCCCCGCGTCGGCGGGAAGCAACTCGCCACGCGCGCGTGCCCGCGGGGACCGGCAACGCGACCGTCTAGGCCGGCCGCTGCAGCACCGCCATGCTCCGGTCGACCAGTGTCAGCCGGTCGCCGGCCTCGACCTTCGCGCCCGTTCCCGGCGCCACTCCCCCGGGAAGTGCCGTGTCGACGATCACCTGCCACTGGCGCCCGTGGTTGACCGGCACCACGAACTCCAGGGACTGCGGCGAGGCGTTGAACATCAGCAGGAAGGAGTCGTCGGTGATGCGCTCCCCGCGTGGGCCGGGTTCGGAGATCGCGTTGCCGTTGAGGAAGACGGACAGAGCGCGGGCCTGCGCCGATCCCCAGTCGCGCTCGGTCATCTCGCCGCCCTCCGGGGTGAACCACGCGATGTCGGACAGCTCGTCGTGCGTGCCCTGGACGGGGCGCCCGTGGAAGAACCTGCGGCGCCGGAAGACCGGGTGGTCGCGCCGCAGCCACACCATCGCGCGCGTGAACTCCAGCAGCTCGCCGCCTTCCTCCGGCCAGGGCACCCAGCACAGCTCGCTGTCCTGGCAGTACCCGTTGTTGTTGCCGCGCTGGGTACGCGCGAACTCGTCGCCATGGCTGAGCATCGGCACGCCCTGGGAGAGCATCAGCGTGGCGACGTAGTTGCGCCTCTGGCGTGCCCGCAGGGCCAGGACCGACTCGTCGTCGGTCTCGCCCTCGACACCGCAGTTCCAGGACCGGTTGTGGCTCTCGCCGTCGCGGTTGTCCTCGCCGTTGGCGTGGTTGTGCTTGTTGTTGTAGGAGACGAGGTCGTTCAGCGTGAAGCCGTCGTGGCACGTCACGAAGTTGATGGACGCGAGGGGGCGGCGGCCGTCGTCCTGGTAGAGGTCGGAGGAGCCCGTCAGGCGGGACGCGAACTCGGCCAGCGTGCGGGGCTCGCCGCGCCACATGTCCCGTACGGTGTCGCGGTACTTGCCGTTCCACTCGGTCCACAGCGGCGGGAAGTTGCCCACCTGGTAGCCGCCCTCGCCGACGTCCCACGGCTCGGCGATCAGCTTCACCTGGGAGACCACCGGGTCCTGCTGGACCAGGTCGAAGAACGACGACAGCCGGTCCACCTCGTGGAACTGCCTCGCCAGGGTGGCCGCGAGGTCGAAGCGGAACCCGTCGACGTGCATCTCGGTGACCCAGTAGCGCAGTGAGTCCATGATCAGCTGGAGCACGTGCGGGGAGCGCATCAGCAAGGAGTTGCCGGTGCCCGTGGTGTCCGTGTAGTAGCGCTGGTCCTCCGCGAGGCGGTAGTACGAGGCGTTGTCGAGGCCCCTGAAGGACAGCGTCGGACCCAGGTGGTTGCCCTCGGCCGTGTGGTTGTAGACGACGTCCAGGATGACCTCGATGCCGGCCTCGTGCAGTGCCCGGACCGCCGACTTGAACTCCAGGACCTGCTGGCCGCGGTCGCCCCAGGAGGCGTACGCGTTGTGCGGGGCGAAGAAGCCGATCGTGTTGTAGCCCCAGTAGTTGTTGAGGCCCATGTCCACCAGACGGTGGTCGTTCACGAACTGGTGTACGGGCATCAGTTCCAGCGCGGTGACACCCAGTTTGGTCAGGTGTTCGATGATCGCGGGGTGGGCGAGCGCCGCGTACGTGCCGCGCAGTTCCTCGGGCAGCTCCGGGTGCTGCATGGTGAGACCCTTCACATGGGCCTCGTAGAGCACCGTGTGGTGGTACTCGGTGCGCGGCGGCCGGTCGTCGCCCCAGTCGAAGTACGGGTTGACCACCACCGACGTCATGGTGTGCGGCGCCGAGTCCAGGTCGTTGCGCTTGTCGGGCTCCCCGAAGTGGTAGCCGTACACCTCCTCGCCCCACTCGACCGCACCGCTGATGGCGCGCGCGTACGGATCGAGCAGCAGTTTCGCGGAATTGACGCGCTGCCCCTGCCCGGGCGCGTACCGCCCGTGCGCACGGAAGCCGTAGCGCTGTCCGGGCATGATGCCGGGCAGATAGGCGTGCCGCACGAACGCGTCGCTCTCGCGCAGCTCCACCGCGGTCTCCGAGCCGTCGTCGTGCAGCAGACACAGCTCTATACGGTCGGCGGCCTCCGAGAAGACCGCGAAGTTGGTACCGGCACCGTCGTACGTGGCGCCGAGTGGATATGCCTCTCCAGGCCAGACCTGCATGGATATGACTCTTCCAGTAGTGCTGTGCCCCGCAGGGCTGCTCCGAGCCGAGTCTCCCCGAAAGTGGCGGAACCTCCTATGACTTACGTCCCTCTTACCCAATGACCAGGCATACGTCGTGTGCCGCACCAGTGGGGCTCGAAAACACTCCTGGACGGACCAGGGGAGTAGGGGGACATGTGCGCAGGACAGTGCGCCGCCATCTGGGCAAGGTGGTGGCGGGTACGGCCGTCGCGGTGGCCGGAACAGCGGTGATGATCGGTATCACGCTGCCGGGCTCGGCGGGGGCCGACGACTCGGGGGGAAGCGGTGCGAGCGGTCGGACCGTACAGGAGACGGGGCAGCAGGAGCAGGCGGCCGTGCAGCCGGGTGTCGTCGAGCAGGTGCCGGACGAGGGTGACGAGGGCATCGGCCGCGACCCGCTGACCGACGACGAGACCGAGCGGGTCGAGCGCATCGCGCTGAACCAGCAGCTGCTCAGGTCCGCCGAGGACGTGGAAGGGGACCGCGGCCCGCAGCGGATCGGCGTCGACCTCGCCGAACCGGCTGAAAATGAACTGGACGACGCGAACGCGCCGCGCCGTGCCGAGGTCCGGTTCTACGACTACAAGGACGACACGCTGGTCACCAAGACCGTCAATATCGACACCGGCGAGGTCGAGCGGACCGGCACCCAGCACGGTGTCCAGCCGCCCATCAGCGGCGACGAGATGACCGAAGCCGCCCAACTGCTCATCGCCGACCCGCTCGGTTCGGGCCTCAAGGCCGACTACCGGGACGCCACGGGGAAGGAACTCACCTCCCCTGACCAGCTGATCCTCAACAGCATGGTCTTCCGCGCGGCCCCGGGCGCCCGGCCCGCCGCGCTCGCGGACTGCGGCACGCACCGCTGTGTGCGGCTCTTCCCGAAGGTCAGGAACGGCCCCTGGATCGACACCCGTGACCTGGTGATCGACCTGAGCGCCCGCAGGGCCGTCAAGCTCGGCTAGCCGGCGCCGCCACCAGCTCATTTCTCCCACTCACCTCCTTTCTCCCACTCACCTCCTTTTCTGCTGTCGCAAGGAGTCACTTCGTCATGCGCGTAAAGGGTTTGCTCAGCGGCGTCCAGCCGCGGGGAATCAGCCGTGCCCACGGCCGGACGGCGGTCGGCCTCTCTGCGGCCGTACTGCTCGTCGGCGCGGCCACCACCGCGGGACCCGCGGTCGCCCAGCCCAAGGCCGCTCCCGTGGCCGCGGCCGACTGCAGTGCGGCCTACCGGATCGAGCAGAAGCTCTCCACCGGCACCACCTGGCGGATGTGCTGGCACTACGAGAGTGAGGCCGGGCTCGTCCTGGAGGACATCTCGTACCAGCCCAAGGGCGAGGCCGGCCCGATCAAGGTCCTCACCAGCGCCAAGCTCGCACAGATCCACGTCCCCTACGACGACGGCAAGGCGGAGTACGACGACCTCACCGGCGCCGGTTTCGGCCAGGGCCTGATGAATCTGGCCCCGGGCGAGTGTCCCGGCGGCACCATCAAGACGGTCAAAATCCCCAATGCCTGGGACCCGGAGCACCCCACCGCCAACGGCCTGTGCACCACGACCCGTACGCGCGGCCACGCCTACCGCATGCAGGGCGACACGGCGAGCAAGGTCTACCAGGCCCAGGGCAAGGACCTGCTGATCTACACCGTCAACCAGGTCGGCTGGTACGAGTACATCACCGAGTGGCGCTTCCAGGACGACGGCACCGTCAACATGAACGTCGGCGCCACCGGCAGCCTCTCGCCCGGCGACTACAACGCGGGCGACGGCCGCGGCTGGCCGATCGGCACGGGAGCCAGGTCGTACGCCACCAGCCACAGCCACAACGTCTTCTGGCGGCTCCAGTTCGCCTTGGACGGCTCCGCCAAGAACAAGGTCGAGCAGTACGACTCCGTGGTCAGCCCGCCCGCGAACGCCAACGAGGGGCCCACCAACAAGACCACCCTCACCAAGGTCACCAAGGAACTCGCGGGCGACGCGAAGAACATGCGCTGGTGGCGCGTCGTCAGCGACATCGGCAAGAACAAGGACCGGCACGCGCGCTCGTACGAGATCGTCCCCGGCGCCACCACCAAGTACCCGGGGCGCAGCTTCACCAAGCACGACATCTACTTCACCGAGTACAAGCAGTGCGAACAGTTCGCCAGCAACAACCCGGGCAACTGCGGTACCGGAGCCGGTAATTCCGTCGACAAGTGGGTCAACGGACAGACGCTCACCCACCCCGTCGCCTGGGTCAACGTGGGCTTCCACCACGTCGCACGCGACGAGGACCAGCAGCCCATGCCGGTTCACTGGCAGGGCTTCTCCATCGCCCCGCGCGATGTCACTGCTATGAATCCGCTCACTCCGCCGGCCCTTGCCAACCAGAACGGGCAAGCGGAAAACGGTAGTTGAGAAACGACCTGTCCATCGGGCTGCACCGCTGACCGCTCCCGGAGTACCCTTCCTTGATCGTTGAGTGGGGGCTTGCTCCACGCGAGAGCTCGGGGGAGCGGAAGGCGGTGCGCGGGTGGGCTCGGGAGGGCTGGAGTTGCCTCCTGGTGACGAGGGTCACGAGGGGAACTCCACAGATGTCCCACCCGGTGCGGTGTCCCTGGCACGGCCGATGGAAATGGGATCTATCGGACCGGAACTGGACTGGGGCGCCGACGCCTGGAGCGAGGTGCGTACGCGCGCCCAGCGGGCCGGGCGCGCCTACATCTGGCTGAACCTGGTCGAACAACGGCTGCGCGCGGTCGTGGCCGCTGTTCTCCGTCCCATCTACGAACCCGTCCACGGCGACGAATGGGTGGTCGCCGCCGCCGGACCAGCCGGACAGGAGTGGGTGCAGCGCGCGGTCGCCGTACGCGAAGTCAGCCGCCGCAAGGGGTACTTGCTCGACCCCGCCGACGACAACGTGCTCAGTTTCCTGACCCTTCCGCAGCTGCGCGAGCTGATGGTGCAGCACTGGCCGTGCTTCGAGCCGTACTTCGACGAGCGCCGCGATGTCGAACTCGCCCTGGACGAACTGGAAGTCACCCGGAACGTCGTCTCGCGCAACCGTGCCCTGTCCGAGGCGGTCCTCGCGCAGGCCGAGCGGGCCGCGTCGAAACTCCTGGAGATGCTCGGCGCCGGCAGCGACGTGCCCTCCGCACGCAGGCTGCCCGTCGACGCCGTGGAGAACCTCGTCGGCGACCGGTACGCGGACGTGGTCGGCGTGCACTCGGACCGGGTGCGGCTGCTGCGCCAGTTCCCCGCCGAGGATCTCTTCGGCGGGGCCCGCCGCCTCGACGCCATCGGCATCGGCCTGAACCTGCTCGTGCAGAACTTCTCCGGCCGGCGGCTCGTGCGGCTCGCGGAGTCGGGCTGCCGGGTGCGGCTGCTGTTCCTCAATCCGGCGTCCAGCGCGGTGAAGCGGCGCGAGCGTGAACTCGGCATCAAACGAGGCGAGTTGAGCCGAGCTGTCGAGATGAACATCCTGCACATGCGCCGGGTGCGGTCCAAGTTGCGCGACCCGGACGCCTTCGAGATCCAGGTCTACGACGAGACACCACGCTTCACCGCGTACCTCGTGGACGGGGACGGCTCGGACGGCATAGGGGTCGTGCAGTCCTATCTGCGCCGGACGCGGGGCATGGAGGCGCCGGTGCTGGTACTGCGCGGCGTGGGCCGGGTGGTCAAACCGGACGAGCTCGACGAGGAGGGACTCTTCCCGACATACCGCGAGGAGTTCGAGGTGGCCTGGGCGGATTCGCGGCCGGTCTCCTGACCCTGCGGGTGCCCCACGGCCGGGAAGTGGAATGCGGCCCTCGGATTGTCAGTGGTGCATGGGATCGTGGAGACCACTGGGGGAAAGCACCACAAAGAAGGGGGGCCGCCCATGGGCTGGCACCAGGAGCTGCTGACCGGCTTCGACCTGGAGACGACCGGGACGGATCCGCGCGAGGCGCGCATCGTCACGGGGGCCGTGGTCGAGGTCAAGGACGGAAGTCTGCAAGGGCACCGCGAGTGGCTGGCCGATCCGGGGGTGGAGATCCCGGCGGACGCGGTGGCGGTGCACGGGATCACGAACGAACGGGCGGTTGCCGAGGGCAGGCCGGCCGATCAGGTCGCCGAGGCGATCGCAGGCGTCCTCGTCTCCTCCTGGCAGTCGGGTGTCCCGGTCGTCGCCTACAACGCGGCCTTCGACCTGACCCTGCTCTCCGCCGAGCTTCGGCGGTACGGTCTGCCGTCCCTGCGCGAGCGTCTCGGCGGCGTGGACCCGGCGCCCGTCATCGACCCGTACACGATCGACCGCTCGGTGGACCGCTACCGTCGCGGCAAGCGCAACCTCGAAGCGGTCTGCACGGAGTACGGGGTGTCGCTGGACACGGCCCACGACGCCTCGGCCGACGCGCTCGCCGCGGCCCGGCTGGCCTGTGCGATAGCCGACCGTCACCCGAAGGTCGCGGCGCTCGGCCCGGCGGAGCTGCACCGCCGTCAGATCGAGTGGTACGCCGAATGGGCGGCCGACTTCGAGAGCTTCCTGCGCCGCAAGGGCGACGCGGACGCGGTGGTGGACGGTATATGGCCACTGCGGGACCTGGCGGACGAGCGGGTCTGAGCCTGCCTGCAGAGCGCCGGCTCCAGAAGGGGCGCCAGCTTCCCGGAAAGGCACCAGCCTCCAGAAGCGGAAAGGCACCAGCCTCTAGAAGGGGTACCAGCGCACGCTCTCGTCGCCGTCCCGCAGTGACGCCACCCGGCGCTCGAACTCGGCCAGCGCCTTGGGGTTGGCCGGCGCGTGCTGGGCGACCCAGGCACAGCTCGCGGTCTCCCGTGCTCCCCGGAGCGTGGAGCAGCCCTCCCACTCGCGGACGTCCCAGCCGTACGTGCCGGTGAACGAGTCGTACGCCTCGGCCGGGAGTCCGTAGCGATCACGGGACAGGGCCATGACCACCAGGTCGTGCTCACGCAGGTCGGCGGAGAAGGTCTCCAGGTCGACCAGGACCGGTCCTTCGGGGCCGACATGGACGTTGCGGGGCAGCGCGTCGCCATGAATCGGGCCCGGCGGCAGGTGCGGGGCGAGGGCGGCCGCAGCCGTCGCGAAACCGTCTCGCCGAGCCCGCAGATACGCCGCGTCCGCGGGGTCGATCGCGTCGCCCGCCAGGCGCAGCCAGCGCTCCACACCGCCCAGCAGTTCGCGGGGCGGCAAGGCGAAGGAAGGGGAGGGCAGTGCGTGCACGACCCGTAGCAGTTCGGCCAGGTCTCGCGGTTCCGCGGGACGTACGGGATCGGGCAGCCGGTGCCACACCGTCACCGGGTGGCCGTCGACCAGCCGCGCCTCGGTCTCGGCCGCCCGCACCGCCGGGACGCCTGCGTCGGCGAGCCAGGCCGCGATGTCCAGTTCCCGCCGTGCGCGGTCGAGGAGTTCGGCGTCGCGCCCCACCTTGACCACCAGGTCACCGGCCGCGAACACCGCGTTCTCGCCCAGGGCGAGGAGAGCAACTTCGGGTACCGGCTCCGGCAGCACACCCGCCGCGCGCAGTACGTTCCGCGCCAGTGCCTCGTCCATCCCGCGCCTCCCATGGCTTTCGCCGACTCCCGCACACGGCGTCACGATCACGCCAGTTACGTCGGTCAGTGTCGCATTCGCACTGGTGGGACGGTCACAAAGGGGGCTGCGCGCTGCCTTGACGCGAAGTCAGCTCCTGAGCACGATGACGGGGGCCGCCTGGGCGGCCAGAACCCCACCAGCCGCCCAAAGGAGTCGAATACGTGACATCGGCGAGTGCCACGAAGCGGTCGACGAAGCGGTCGGCGAAGCGGTCGACGAAGCGGGCGCCCGGCGCGGGCGCGGAGCGGCGTTCCGCCGACCACGGCGCCTGGTTCCTGGTGCTGCCCGCGCTCATCCCGATCCTGGTGCTCAGTGTCGGACCGCTGCTGTACGGCATCGCGCTGGCGTTCACCGACTCGCAGTCGGGACGGACGCGGTCCACGCAGTGGATCGGGGTGCTCAACTTCCAGGACCTGCTGCGCGACACACTGTTCTGGGACTCGTTCCGGATCGGGCTGCTCTGGGCGGTCGGGGTGACCGTGCCGCAGTTCCTCCTCGCGCTCGGACTCGCCCTCCTGCTCAACCAGGAGCTCCGCCTGCGCTGGCTCGCGCGCGCCCTCGCGATCGTCCCGTGGGCGATGCCCGAGGTCGTCGTCGGCGTCATGTGGCGCATCGTGTACAACCCGGACGCGGGCATCCTCAACGAGACGCTGCGCGACCTCGGCCTCGGAGACGGCCGTGACTGGCTGAGCGGCCTGGCGACGGCCCTGCCCGCCGTCATCGTGGTCGGCGTCTGGGCGGGCATGCCCCAGACGACGGTGGCCCTGCTCGCCGGCCTGCAGAACACCCCGCGCGAACTGCACGAGGCGGCCGCGATGGACGGCGCCGGCGCCTGGCGCCGCTTTCGGACGGTCACCTGGCCCGCGCTGAGACCGGTCGCGCTCGCTGTCACGGCGCTCAACTTCATCTGGAACTTCAACTCGTTCGCGCTGGTCTACGTGCTGACCAACGGCGGCCCCGGCGGCCGTACGCGGCTGCCGATGCTCTTCGCCTACGAAGAGGCCTTCCGCTACGGCCAGTTCGGCTACGCGGCGGCGATGGGATGCGTGATGGTCGCATTGATCTCGGTCCTCCTCGCCGTCTTCCTCGTCGGCCGGCTGAGGGGAGGTGCGAACGCATGAGGACCGGTAAGGGTGCCCGCGCGGGCCAGTACCTCGCGCTGCTCGGCTATCTCGTCTTCCTCGCCTTCCCCTTCCTCTGGCTGATCTCCACCGCCTTCAAACCCCCGGGTGAGCTGGCGAACCTGCACCCCACCTGGATCCCCGAGGACCCCACCCTCGCCAACTTCCGGCAGGCGTTCGACGAGCAGCCACTGCTGCGGGCCGCGCTCAACTCGCTGATCGCGGCGTTCGGCGCGGCGGTGATCGCCGTACTGATCGCGACCCCGATGGCGTACGTCATGGCACGGCATCGCACGCGGCTCGCGAAGGCCGCCACCGGGTGGGTCGTGGTCAGCCAGGCGTTCCCGTTCGTGCTGGTGATCATCCCGCTGTTCCTGGTCCTCAAGAACCTCCGGCTGATCAACTCGCTGCCGGGTCTGGTCATGGTGTACGTGGTGTGGGCGCTGCCGTTCGCGCTGTGGATGCTGGTGGGTTATGTACGGGCCGTACCCACCGAGTTGGAGGAGGCCGCGGCGGTGGACGGGGCGGGGAGACTGCGCACCCTGATCTCCATCACGGCGCCGCTGCTCGCGCCCGGCATCGTGGCGACGGCACTGTTCGCGTTCATCAGCGCGTGGAACGAGTTCTTCTTCGCACTCGTGCTCCTCAAGACCCCGGAGAAACAGACGCTCCCGGTCGTCCTCACGCACTTCATCGGGGCCGAGGGGGTCGCGGACCTCGGGCCGCTCGCCGCGGCGGCGTTCCTCGCGACGCTGCCCTCACTCGTCATCTTCGCGATCATCCAGAAGCGGATCACGGGCGGCATGCTCGCCGGGGCGGTGAAGAGCTGATGCGTACGCGATGGATCCTCGCACTGGTCATGGGGCTGCTGCTCACCGCCTGCTCCTCGGACGACGGCGGCTCCGACGGACGGATCACTCTCCGTTTCCAGTCCCTCGCCTGGCAGCAGGAGTCCGTCGACGCCAACAAGGAGCTGGTGCGGGAGTGGAACGCCGCGCACCGGGACGTCAAGGTCGAGTACGTGCAGGGAAGTTGGGACAGCGTGCACGACCAGCTGCTCACCTCCTTCGAGGGCGGTGAGGCGCCGGACATCATCCATGACGCCTCGGACGACCTCGCGGACTTCGCGTACGGCGGCTACCTCGCCGATCTGAGCGAGTTGCTGCCCGCCCGGCTGAAGTCCGACATCCCGCAGCGCAGTTGGGAGACGACGACCTTCGGGGACGGGATCTACGGCGTGCCGTTCCTCCAGGAGCCGCGCGTCCTCATCGCCAACGCCGACTGGCTCAAGGAGTCGGGCGTCCGTATTCCGACGCCGGACAACCCCTGGACGTGGGAGGAGTTCCGCTCGATCGCGAAGGAACTCAGCGGCGACGGAAGGTACGGGGTCGCCTGGCCGCTCAAGGAACCGGTCTCCGCGACCCTCAACCTCTCCCTCTCCACCGGCGGGCAGATGTTCCACCGGGGCGCGGACGGCAGGGTGACGGTCCGTTTCGACGCGGCCGACGAGGTGGTGCCGAGGACGGTGCACGACGAGGTGAACACGGACGGGAGCGCCTCCAGTACCACGCTCGGCATGGGCGGCTCCGACACGTTGCCCGGGTTCTTCGGCGGAAAGTACGCGATGGTCCCGCTCGGTTTCTCCTACCGTCAGCAGATCGTGCAGCAGGCGCCGAAGGGCTTCGACTGGCAGGTGCTGCCCGCCCCGGCCGGCGCGGACGGCCTTGCCCAGGGTGTCAGTCCGCAGACCCTCTCCGTCGCCGAGGACAGTCCGTACAAGAAGCAGGCCGCCGAGTTCATCGACTTCCTGCTGCGGCCGAAGAACATGGTCCGCCTCGCGCTCGGCGACTGGATGCTGCCCACGGGCACCGAGGCACTCAAGGACGCCGCTCTGCACACCACCAAGGACGACTGGGCGACCGGCACCGCGCTCGCCGCCCACCTGCGCTCGGCGCCCGCCCAGTCCGTGCGCGGCTACCCCGAGTGGAAGGACAAGGTCGCGACCCCCGCGTTCCAGGAGTACTACAGCGGGGCGATCGGGCTGGACGAGCTGAGAGAGCGATTGGTGGAGGACGGGAACCTGGTGCTGGCCCGCTACCAGAGATGAGCCGAGGGACCTTCGACGGTGCGGACGCCCGGGGCCTAAATCAAACTGCACGAGGCGTGTCGTCTCGCGTGAGCTGCCGGGCCGGCATGTCGTCCTGCAGATCGGGAAGTTCGTCGACCCTGCCGAGCTGGGCGAGGTGCCCGGCAGCGTGGAGGTGCACCAGTGGGTGCCGCAGCTCTCGGTCCTCCGCCGGGCCGACGTGTTCATCACGCACGCCGGGGCGGGTGGCAGCCAGGAGAGGCTGGCCACCGGGACGCCGATGGTCGCCGCGGGCTTCTCGGGGGTCGTGATCAGGGCGGCCGCTCGCTCTATGGTGTGCGGATGACGACGACGTACGCGGCGCTGCTGCGCGGGATCAACGTGGGCGGAGCCAAGAAGGTGCCGATGGCCGAGCTGCGGACCCTGATGGAAGGGCTCGGGTACGGCGGCGTACGCACGTATCTCCAGAGCGGCAACGCCGTCTTCACCGCCGGCCACGGCGACGAGGAGTCCCTCGCCGTCGAGCTGACGGTGGCCGTCGAGAAGCACTTCGGCTTCACGGTCGGCGTCCTGGTGCGCGACCACGCCTACCTCAAGGCCGTCCGGGAGGCGTGCCCGTTCCCGGCCGCCGAACTGGAGGGCAAGCAACTGCATGCCACGTACTTCTCCGCCCCCGTCGACGCCGAGCGCTTCGCCGCGGTCGGCCAAGAGGCCTTCCTGCCGGAGGAGTTCCGCCTCGGCGACCGTGTCCTCTACCTGTACGCCCCCGACGGCCTCGGCCGCTCCAAACTGGCGGAGGCCCTCGCCAGGCCCAGACTCCTCAAGGGGATCACCGCCACCACCCGCAACTGGAACACGGTTGTCAAACTGGAGGAGCTGACCGCCGCCGCAGAGTGACCTTCCGCTCGCCGCCGTACGTCGTGTACGAGGTGATCTCGTCCCGGACGGCGAGGCGCGGGTCCGCAGAGAGACGCCGTAGCTGCTCGTCGGAGTTGGCGTCGGCTACGGCGTCGATCAGGGCGAGGTCGTCCTCGGTGTCGGCCCCCCCCACAGGTCCTGCACGACTCGTACGACCTGTCCATGACCGGCATCCTCAAGTCCGCCCCGGGGCTCGGTCAACCCAGCGCGCACAGGTGGCGCATGTTCTCGGCGGTGAGGTGAACCGCGGCTGCGGCCAGGTTCTCCTCCAGGTGGGTGGGAGAACCGGTACCCGGCGTCGGGCACAGCACCGGGGAGCGGTGCAGCAGCCAGGCCAGTGCGATCTGTCCCGGTGTCGCTCCGTGGTCTGCGGCGATCTCGGCGCACACCGGGTCGGAGGTAAGTGACCCGTTGCCGAGCGGGAACCACGGGAGGAAGGCGATGCCGTGCGCCTCGCACAGGTGCAGCAGAGCCTCCGACGAACGGTCGAGCAGGTTGTAGCAGTTCTGCACGGAGGCGATGTCGGTCAACTCCCGTGCCGATTCGAGCTGTTCGGCGGTGATGCTGTCGAGGCCGATGTGCCGGATCTTGCCCTCCGTGCGCAACTCGTCGAGCGCGCCCAGCTGTTCGGCCAACGGCACGTGCGGGTCCAGTCGGTGCAGCTGGTACAGGTCGATCGTGTCGAGCCGCAGCCTGCGCAGACTCGCCTCGCACATGGCCCGCAGTTGCTCGGGCCGTCCGGCGATGTGCCAGGCACTCTCACTGGTCCGGACGACACCGCCCTTCGTGGCGATCACCAGGCCCTGGGGGTAGGGGTGCAGGGCCTCGGCGACCAGTTCCTCGGCGATCGACGGACCGTAGTTGTCGGCGGTGTCGATCAGCGTGACCCCGCGTTCGACGGCCCGCCGGAGTACGGCCACCGCGTCCCGGGCATCGCCGCGCGGTCCCCAGTAGCCGGGGCCGGTCAGCTGAGCGGTGCCATAGCCGAGCCGTCGTACCGGCAGCTCCCCGCCGACGTCGAATGCTTCCTCGAGCATGTGCTCAACCGGCCGCGGCAGGTACCGGCACTCAGCCCACCGCCGCCAGCGCCGGCCGCGAGGCCTCGTCGTACCGGTCGAGGAGCACCCGGGCCACCTCCGGTGCGGGACCGAGCACCGCGGCGAGTACGTCCGCGTCCGCCGCCCCCCGTGCGATGCGGTCCGGCAGGAAACCCGGTGCGAGGACATAGCGTGCCACCGCGACCCGGGCGCAGCCCAGTTCACGTAGCTCGCGTACGGCGTCCTCCGTGCGGGGACCCGAAGCGGAGGCGAAGGCGGGTCGCACGGCACGCCAGCCGGTGTGCCGCCACTCCCGCGCGAATTCGGCGATCACGGCGAGCGCCTCCGGGTCCGTGGACCCCGCCGAGGCCAGTACGACCCCGGTCGAGGACCTGTCGGCGGGCGTCAACCCGGCCTCGTACAAGCGGCGTTCGAGAGCGGAGAGCAGCAGCGGCGAGGGGCCGAGCACCTCCGCCTGGCGGATGCGGAGCCGACGCGGTGCGGCGCGCAGGACCGCCGGGATGTCCGACTTCGCGTGGAACGCGCGGGTCAGCAGGAGCGGGAGGGCGACCACGTCCCGTACGCCCTCGGCCGCCAGGGACTCCAACACCCCGTTCACCGAAGGGATGTTGAAGTCCAGGAACCCGGTCTCGACGCGTAGGCCGGGTCGCTGTGCCCGTACCCGCCGCACCAGGGCATGCACCGTCGCGGCGTGCCGCGGGTCGCGGCTGCCGTGGGCGATGACCAGGAGGACCGGCTGATGGCGCATGATCGGCTCAGCTCTTCACCAGCAGACCGCGGGTGCGCAGTACCCACCGCTCCAGCGGGCTGAAGATGAGCAGGTCGATGGCGATTCCCACGAACAGGATGAGCAGAATGGCGAGGAAGACGGTCGCCATGTCGCTGTTGTTGCGGCCGTTCTCCAGCAACTGGCCGAGGCCCACGCCCAGATCGGGGAAGCTCGCGATGATCTCCGCCGCCATCAGTGAGCGCCACGAGAACGCCCAGCCCTGCTTCAGTCCGGCCACATAGCCGGGCAGTGCGGCGGGCATGACGACGTGCCAGGTGCCGCGCAGACCCGTCGCGCCCATCGTGCGTCCCGCGCGCAGATACAGCGGAGGCACCTGGTCGATGCCCGAGACCAGGCCGTTGGCGATCGAGGGAACCGCGCCGAGCAGGATCACCGCGTACATCATCGAGTTGTTCAGGCCCAGCCAGATCACGGCCGGCGGGACCCACGCCACCGAGGGGAGGGACTGCAGGCCCGAGAGGATCGGGCCGATCGCCGCCCGGACGAACTTCACGCGCGCCACCAGGAGGCCCAGCGGGGTACCGATGGCGAGTGCGAGGACGAAGCCCGCCAGGCCGCGCGACACGCTCGTCCAGATGTAGCCGAGCAGTTTGCCCTCCAGCCAGGCCTGCTCGATCTGGTCCCAGACGGCGCCCGGTGAGGGCAGCTTGCTCGGGTCGGTGACGACCTTGAACGAGATCAGTGCCTGCCACACCACCAGCACCAGCGCGATGGCGATGATCGGCGGCAGGATCTTCTGTACGAAGGTCTGCCGGAAGGGAGTACGGCTCGTGTGGGTCGTCTCCAGGGCGTCGAGGCCCGCCTCCAGACCGGCGAGGTCGTGGGTGTCCTTGACGACCGCGTCGGTCCTGGTCTCAGTGCTGGCCATGACGGCGGATCTCCCCACGCAGTTCTTCGGTGATCTCGACAGAAAGCTCCGCCACGGCGGTGTCCTCGATGCGGCGCGGCTGCGGGATCTCCACCGTCCACTCGCGCGCGATCCGCCCCGGACGCGAGGAGAGCAGGACGACGCGCTCCGCGAGCCGAACCGCCTCGCGCACGTTGTGCGTCACGAACAGCACCGACACGTTCGTCTCACGCCAGATGCGGGTCAGCTCGTCGTGCAGTACGTCCCTGGTGATGGCGTCGAGAGCCGCGAACGGCTCGTCCATCAGGAGCAGTTGGCTGTCCTGGGCGAGGGCGCGGGCCAGCGCGACACGCTGGCGCATACCGCCGGACAGTTCGTGCACGCGCTTGCCGTACGCGCCCTTGAGACGGACGAGTTCGAGCAGTTCCTCGGCCTTCTCGCGTCGCTCGGTCTTGGCAACACCCCGCAGCCGCAGGGCGAGTTCGATGTTCTTGCCCGCGGTCAGCCAGGGGAAGAGCGCGTGCTCCTGGAACATCAGGGCCGGGCGGCCGTTCGTCGAGATGCTGCCCGCGGACGGGGCGTCGAGCCCCGCCACCAGGTTCAGCAGCGTCGACTTGCCGCAGCCCGAGGCACCCAGGAGGGTGACGAACTCGCCCGGCGCGACATCGAGGGTGATGTCGTCGAGGACCAGTTGCTGCCCGGCGGGCCCGGCGAAGGACTTCGAGACGTGCTCGATACGGGTGGCGTGTTCCACCGCTTCGGCGCCGTCGGCAGCCTTGGCGAGTGTCGTGGCCATGGTCGTCACCTCCTGGGAACTCATCGGGTACCGGGCTTACTTGACGCCGAGACCGGCGTCGTCGACCGGGCTCTCGCCCTCGGCCTTGAGGACCTTGTTGAGCAGCGTGAGATCGTAGATGCCCGTAAGGTCGGGCTTCTCCAGCAGACCCGCCTTCACCGCGTGGTCCGCCTCGGTGTTGAGGGTGGAGGCCAGCGGGTCGTTGAGGATCTGGATGGACTTCCACGCCGGGTCCAGCACATTCGCCGGAAGCTCAGCGCCGGAGTCGATCTTCAGCTGCGCGTTCGCGGAGGCCTTCGCCTCGTCCGGGTTGGCGTTGATCCACTTGTTGGTCTCGACCGAGCCCTTCAGCACGGCCTCGACGACGTCCGGGTGCTCCTTGAGGAACTTCTGCGACACGATGATGTTCGTGATCACGAACTTCTTGTCCGGCCACAGGTCCGCCTCGTCGAGGAGCACCTTGCCGCCCTCGGCGACCAGCTTGGACGCGGTCGGCTCCGGCACCCAGGCGCCGTCGATGGAGCCGTTCTTGTAGGCGTCCGGGGTGACCTTGTTGTCCGTCCGGACGACAGACACATCGCCCTTGCCGCTCTCCGCGTCGACCTTCCAGCCCTGCTCCGCGATCCAGTTCAGCAGCGCCACGTCCTGCGTGTTGCCGAGCTGCGGGGTGGCGATCTTCTTGCCCTTGACGTCCGCCAGAGACTTGATCTTGTCCGGGTTGACCACCAGCTTCACACCGCCGGAGGCCGAACCGCCGATGATGCGCAGGTCCGTGCCCTTGGACTTGGTGTAGCCGTTGATGGACGGCGAGGGGCCGATCCAGCCGATGTCGATGGAGCCGGAGTTCAGCGCCTCGATCTCGGAGGGGCCGGCGTTGAAGACCGCGTACTCGGCCTTCGTGGCACCGAGCTCCTTCTGGAAGAAGCCCTTCTGGTTGCCCACCAGCGCGGTCGCGTGGGTCAGATTGCCGAAGTAGCCGATCTTCACGGAATCGAGACCGTCGATCTTCTCGGCGCCGGCGGCGACCTTGGTGGTGCCCTCGTCATTCGCCTCGGAACCGTAGCCGCAGGCGGCGAGGGTGAGGAGGGGCAGGGCGGCCAGCAGGGTGAGGCCGCGCTTCACGGCAGCGGAGGTGATGGCAGGCACGGGAGGGGTTCCTCTCGTTGGCCCGGCGGTCACGCGTTTCAGGTCGTGGCCGGGAGGTCGGCAGGTCTTCGTCGTGTCCGAGACGGCGGGTGGGGGGATCGGGCGCGCAAGCGGTGCGCGTACGTCATCGCGCACATCGCCCGACTCCGCCCTGCCCGCTGCCGAGGGCGCCGCTGCCGACCCGGCCGCCCTCCTTCGCGAACATGGAGTAGAAGTCTCTGAGGCTCATGTCAGAAGTCCCAGCCGTCGTCGTCGGTCTCGGACTTGACCGGTTCCGGCGAGGCGAACGACTCGCCGACCATGCCCGCGGTCAGCGTGGTGCCGTCGGCGGGGTCGATCAGGATGAACGCGCCGGTGCGCCGCGAGTCGGCGTACGAGTCGAGCGGCAGCGGTTCGGCGGTACGGATCTTGACGCGGCCGATGTCGTTGGCGACGAGCTGTCCGGGGTGCGGGTGCAGGGACAGGTCGTCGAGGGTCAGCCGGGACGGGATGTCCTTGACGATCGCCTTGACCGTGCGGGTGCCGTGCTTGAGCAGCACGCGATGGCCGACGACCAGAGGCGCGTCGGCGACGTGGCAGACGGTCGCCTCGACGTCCTGGGTGATCGGCGGCGCGTCCGTGGTCGGCACGATCAGGTCGCCCCGCGAGATGTCGACGTCGTCCGCCAACAGGAGGGTCACCGACTGCGGGGTCCAGGCCACGTCGACCGGCGTGCCCAGCAGATCGATCCCGGCGATCGTCGACGTACGCCCCGACGGCAGGACCGTGACCGGGGAGCCGACGCGGAAGGTGCCGGCCGCGATCTGCCCCGCGTAACCCCGGTAGTCCGGGTGCTCGGCGGTCTGCGGGCGGATCACGTACTGGACGGGCAGCCGGGCGTGGCAGCTCGCCAGATCGTGGCTGACCGGAACCGTCTCCAGGTGCTCGAGCACCGTCGGACCGCCGTACCAGTCCATGTTCGCGGAGGGCTCCACCACGTTGTCACCGGCGAGCGCCGAGATAGGGATCGCGGTGATCTCGGGAACGCCCAGCTCGGAGGCGTACGCCGTGAACTCCTCGGCGATCGCCGCGAAAACGGACTCCTTGTACTCGACGAGGTCCATTTTGTTGACGGCGAGGACGACGTGGGGGACGCGCAGGAGGGCGGCGACGGCGGCGTGCCGGCGGGTCTGCTCGATGACGCCG
>NZ_JBIAIK010000022.1:0-21569 GCF_042871385.1 Streptomyces sp. NPDC005808
CCCCGCGGAGCGGGTACCACATCGCTGCGCGATGTGCAAGCGGGGCGGTCGCTGCGCTCCCGCTGGCCCTCGCGATGCGAGGGCGGTCCCCTCCGCTGCGCTCCGGTGACCGGTGGGGCTGGCCGCGCGGTGCGCGGCCGTGACTGGCGGGATGTCAGGTGCGGCTGGTGGGGCCTCCAGTACGGGAGTTGGGGGGCGCTCCGCGCCCCCTGGGCCGGGTCCGCTGCGCTCCCCCGTCTGACGGTCCTTCCGGCTGCGCCTCCAGAACCTTGGGGCCCGCTGACGCGGGCCGGGCTGGCTGCGAGGGGTGGGGGTCGCTCGTTCGTGTGGGTTCTAGCGTACCGCGTGCATCATGTTGATGCAGCATGTACCGTTGGCGAAAACACGGGACACGCCCTAGTCGTCTGGACCGGGGCTTGGGAAGCGAGGACTCATTGAATGCGTTGGGATTCGAAAGGCGCTTTGAGGCACGTCGGAAGGAAATTCATCGTGAGGTTACCGGATTGACGGTGGAGCAGATTCACGAACTCTGGGTGGCCGAGGGCGGCCTGGAGAATCGGGAGGAGCAGCCGGGGCCGCTCGGTGCGGAGGACCGGCTGGCGGCGGTCCGGCGCAATGAGCTGAAGCGCATCTGGACCCTGATGACCGAGGACGGGTGGGAGACCTACTCCCCTGAGAGCGACCCGGAGGTGCACCGCTGGCGTGAGGCGCAGCGGGAGCGTCAGGAGCGCGAGAGTGGTGAAGCCGCGGGGTTGGACCCGGAGCTGATCCGCTACCGGATCGTGGCGCAGCGGACCGGTCCAGAGCACAGGGGCGCGTCCATGCTGACGCACTACGCCTACGGGCGGTCGGTGGAGGAGGCCGTCGCCAAGGTGCGTAAGGCGCTGGAGAAGGCGGGCGGGGTGTACGGTGACCAGGGCCTGTACCGCGTGGTGGAGGTAGTCGAGGAGAGCCCGGACAGCAAGCTCCGGCAGCGGGAGGAGGCCCGCCGTCGGTACCTGACCATCATCCTGGAGAACGCCACCGCCACCGTGCGCGGCCGTGAGCCGGACAGCCCGGACGCGGACCTGCTCAGCCGCCTGGACGACTTCTTCACCCGCGCTGTCGTCTTCCCTGATCCGCATACCCCCGGCGTACATCCCCGGCCCCACCAGGCCACGTTCGGCTGGACCAGCGAACAGCCCTACATCGAGCACGCCAGCGACCCCGGCCGCGCCCTGGCCCTGTTCCTCCTTGCCTACCTGGACCACTACGGCCTGAACCTCCAGGCAGCCGTCCGTACCGGGGACCGTCCCGATGCGCAGCCGGTGAGCGGGGGCCGGCCTCCGGCCCGCGAAGCAGAGGGAGGCGAGGCGCCGGCGGAACTCGTCGAGCGCGTCCTGGACATCTGCGGACAGCACTACGCGGCCGTGACCGGCACCAGCCCCGGCCAGTGGGACCAGGAGTCGGCCCGGGAGGTCGTGGGCATCGCCCTGCGGACCGTGCGCATGGCGGAGCGGGACACCTACCCGCAGACCCTGGAGACGTACCTGCACGAGCACCGGGCGCGGCTGGAGCGGCTGTGGCAGCGCTACGGGCCCGACAGCACGTTCGCGGGCGAGGTCGTGCTGATCGACCTGCCCGGCTGCTACGCACTGTGCCAGAGGATCGACAACACCCCCCTCTGGCTCAAAGGAATCTGGTCCCAGGAGGGCTGGGAGGAAACCGCCCTCGAAAGGCTTCAGCACAACTGGCTGTACGACACGAGTGACAAGGACGGCGGGCGATGAGCAGAATTCCGCTAGAACCTCAGTTGAACAGCGATCCTGAACAGCGGGCCGAGGAGTACCGGAAAGCCGCCAGGAATGCCCGGCTCCGTGCCTACGCGCTTCTGGAGACCGCCGGTCTGAAGCCCGGCGACGCCGATGCGCTGGTGTCCGCGATCGAGGCCGGCGCAGTGGCGCGCGCCCTCAGTGATGCGGAGCGAGGTGTCCGGGCTCCCGAAGCCGGCGGGGAGGCCTGCGCGCCGGGCTGGGCTGACGGTGCAGCCGCCGTGCGCGCGGTCCTGCTGCGGACCGCCGACCAGCTGTCCCAGACCCGCGGGCGTGCGGCTTCGGCCGCCCGCAGCCGGGCGGGGAAACCGGCACCGGAGGGAGCCACAGAGCTGGAAAAGCTGCGGGCATTCGCACGCCAGGCCCTGCACCGGACCCACCCACACACCATGCAGTGGCGCCAGGTAAGGGAAATGCTGGGCGAGAGCACATCCCTGTGCAACGCCCGCACGATCGAATACTCCACCGGCGACGTCATCCGGTGCACTCGCGACGCCGGCCACTACGACCCGGATATGAAACCCGAGGGCGATGACCCCGGCGGATGGCACCTCTGCAACGCCCGCCGATGGATCGACAACACGCCCTACAACCACCCCCATACAGCTGCCTGAAATTCCCCGACAGGAGGTGAAAAAAATGTCTGAGATCCACCTGAAGAAACACCAGATCGATCAGAAGTCGAGTTTCCGGAAATGGGTTGGATTCCCCGCAAGATCCCCCGTGCCCGCTCGCGGGGCCCGGGGCACGATCGTGTCAGCGACCGGCTCCGGCAAAACGATCATGGCTGCCGCGAGCGCGCTGGAGTGCTTCCCGCACGGCCGGATCCTCGTGACCGTGCCGACCCTGGACCTGCTCGTGCAGACCGCCCAGGCATGGCGGACGGTCGGACACCGCTCCCCCATGGCCGCGGTGTGCTCGCTGGAGAACGACCCGGTGCTGAACGAGCTGGGCGTGCGCACCACCACCAACCCGATCCAGCTCGCCCTGTGGGCCGGGCGCGGGCCCGTCATCGTGTTCGCCACGTACGCCTCCCTCGTGGACCGCGAGGACTACGCGGCCCTCCAGGACCAGGAGCGCCCCTACGGGCCCTGGCAGAACAGCGGAAACGGTAAGACGCGCAAGAAGACGCGCGGGCCGCTGGAGGCCGCCCTCACGGGCGGAGAGCGCCTGTACGGACAGCAGATGGCCCCGTTCGACCTCGCCATCGTGGATGAGGCGCACGGCACCGCTGGTGATCTTGGCCGTCCGTGGGCGGCGATCCACGACAACACCCGGATCCCCGCCGACTTCCGGCTCTACCTGACCGCGACCCCGCGCATCCTCGCCGCGGCCCGCCCGCAGAAGGGCGCGGACGGCCAGGAGCTGGAGATCGCGAGCATGGCCGACGACCCGGACGGCACGTACGGCGCATGGCTCGCAGAACTCGGCCTGAGCGAAGCGATCGAGCGGGAGATCCTCGCCGGGTTCGAGATCGACGTGCTGGAGATCCGCGATCCCTCGCCGGTCCTCGGCGAGTCGGAGGAGGCGCGGCGGGGCCGGCGCCTGGCGCTCCTGCAGACGGCCCTGTTGGAGCACGCGGCGGCGTACAACCTGCGTACGGTCATGACGTTCCACCAGAAGGTGGAGGAGGCCGCCGCGTTCGCGGACAAGCTGCCCGAGACCGCTGCCGCGCTGTACGTCAACGACGCCTCCGACGACGACCTGGCCGCCGCCGACAAACTGCCGAAGTCCTCGGTCAACGCGCGGTTCTACGAACTCGAGGCCGGCCGCCACGTACCCCCGGACCGCGTCTGGTCGGCATGGCTGTGCGGCGACCACCTCGTCACCGAACGCCGTGAGGTGCTCCGGCAGTTCGCAGGCGGCATCGACGCAGCCGACCGCCGGGTCCACCGCGCGTTCCTCGCCAGCGTTCGCGTCCTCGGGGAAGGCGTCGACATCACCGGCGACCGCGGTGTCGAAGCGATCTGCTTCGCGGACACCCGCGGCTCCCAGGTGGAGATCGTCCAGAACATCGGCCGCGCGCTCCGCCTCAACAAGGACGGCAGCACGAAGATCGCCAGGATCATCGTGCCGGTGTTCCTGGAGCCCGGCGAGGACCCCACCGACATGGTCGCCAGCGCCAGCTTCCGCCCCCTTGTAGCCGTTCTGCAGGGCCTGCGCTCGCACGATGAGCGACTTGTTGAGCAGCTCGCCTCCCGCGCGCTCACCAGCGGGCAGCGCAAGGTCCACGTCCGACGTGACGCGAACGGGCAGATCATCGGGGCCGGCGGCGAGGGCGACGGCGAGGACCAGGAGCAGGACGACACCGACGCCGCTGCCGAGTCTGCCCTGCTCCACTTCTCCTCTCCCCGGGACACGGCGACGATCGCGGCGTTCCTGCGCACGAGGGTGTACCGGCCGGAGTCCCTGGTGTGGCTGGAGGGCTACCAGGCCCTCATCCGCTGGCGGAAGGAGAACGAGATCACCGGCCTCTACGCCGTTCCCTACGACGTAGAGGCCGAAGTGGGGGTGACGAAAGATTTTCCGCTCGGGCGCTGGGTCCACCAGCAGAGGAAGGCGCTGCGGGCGGGTGAACTGGAGGAGCGGCGCAAGACCCTGCTGGACGCGCCGGAGGCCGGGATGGTGTGGGAGCCCGGCGAAGAGGCATGGGAGACCAAGCTCGCCGCGCTGCGGTCCTACCGGCGAGCCATGGGGCACCTGGCCCCGCGTCAGGACGCGGTGTGGGGCGAGGGCGACGCGATGGTGCCCGTCGGGCAGCATGCCGCCAACCTCCGGCGCAAGGGCGGCCTCGGGAAGGACGCGGAGCGGGCGGCGGAGCGCGCGCAGCAGCTGGCCGCGATCGATGAGGACTGGAACTGCCCATGGCCGCTCGACTGGCAGCGGCACTACCGCGTCCTCGCCGACCTGGTCGACGCCGACGGCGTCCTGCCGGCCATCCAGCCGGGCGTCCTGTTCGAGGGGGACGACCTGGGCAAGTGGCTCGCACGGCAACGCGAGGCGAGTACCTGGGCGCAGTTGTCCGCCGAGCAACAGGAGCGGCTGTCCCAGTTGGGCGTCAAGCCGCTTGAGGCACCGTCTCCCGCCCCGTCAGCGAAGCGTGCGGCGAACGGTCAGAGCAAGGCGGAGCAGGCGTTCCACCGAGGCCTTGCGGCCCTCACGCAGTGGGTGGAGCGGGAAGGCGCCCACCGGCCAGCGCCGCGCGGGCACAGCGAGCAGATCGCGGTCGACGGCGAGGCAGAGCCGGTGACCGTGAAGCTTGGCGTATGGGTCTCGAACACCAAGTCGAGGTGGGACAAGCTCACCCCGGAACAACAGGCTGCCCTCGCCGCCCTGGGCGTGCCCTGGGCGAAGGCAGCGGTGCCGGCCCCGTCCGGGGGCCCGGCACCGGTGCGCGACGCTCCCGTCCAACCCGCGCCGTCGGGCGAGCAGGCACAGGAATACCCCGACCAGGGCGACCCCGTGACCGCGGAAGAGCGCGAGACGTCGCGGGGTACGGCGCGGGCGCGGCGCATGAACGAGCTGATGCGCAAGCACACCAAGGCCGAACTGCTGCGCATGGCCTACGCGGGCGGGCTGGTGAACCACAACTCCCCCGAGAAGTGGCGCAAGGACGAAATCGCCTCCACCGTCGTGGACACCGAATTCCGCACCGCCGACCGGGCCGCCCCCGCCCGGCCCGCCTCAGCCACCGCACGTCCCGTCCCGGCGCAGCCGCTGCCGCTGCCGCAGCAGGACCACCATGACGAGTGCGACAAGTCGGTGTACGAGGGCGGCACCTGCACCTGCGACCTCATCGAGCAGTACGGACCGCCCTCCGAACGGGACGACTACTGAGACAGCCTCCTGCCCCCTCCCCGCCACGCCGGACCCCCGGGCCTTTCGAGGCCTGGGGGCCTGTGCTGCTCGCAGTGGGCCAACCACTCGCAGCGGTGGGGCAGTTGACGAGCAGCGCGGATGAGGTCTTCCGCGCCCAGAATTCAACGACGGCCGCGGGAGTCGTAAACCGCGAGAGACAACTCTTTCACCGCGGACCGAGCACGTTCGGCGTCCAGGCCTTCATCAAGGGCCTCCAACGCGGCGGCCGCCGACACCCGAACGGAACGGGGCAGGCCGTTATAGGCGGAGAGCCGGTACGCGACGGTGCGACGGGTTTCCTGTTCCTCCACGCTCGCCCCGTCACAAGTCAGCGGGAAGACCGCAGCCTCGTACATCGCGATACTCAAGAGGACCGTGTCGGCGATCCCTTCCGCATAACCGTCGCCCCTGACAGCCTGGACGGAGGCCACCGCGGGCCAGGGGCGGGCAAGCATTCCGAACCCCTCGCCCACGGCGGCGGCAACCGCGCCCACCACGGCCCCCACCCAGCCGCCCAGGAGAAACCCGAAGCAAGCTCCGCTACCCACCACGCAGGCCAGCAACGCAGCAGTCATCACGCACACGCGGGTGCCGAGCGGAATCGTCATGGCCAGCAGTATGAGCCACTCGGGTAGCGGACAGGCCAGATGAAAAAGGGATAGGACGTGACATGGACGCTGCCGGAGCCGATGCCGGACTTCCCTCACGGCGCGCGGCAACAGCATCGCCCGCGCCCTGGTCGCCGACGTGGAGCGCGCAGCCGGCGCCCACGAGAAGGGGAGGCCCGGGGGCCGGCGCTGCTCGCCACTCACAGCGGTGGGGCAGGCAGGTCACGGGCAGCGCGGGTGAGGTCTTCCGGGCGCGGGCGGTATGGGACCCTGGGTGCCGCTGCCGCTCTTGAGCTGCTCGGTCATTTCGGTTCCTCGATCGGGTCGGGCAGACGCAACTGGTGGGCCACACCGCTGCGGCTGCCGACGGGCCGGGCTGCCTCACGGATGCGGATAACCGCTTCCCGACGCCCGGCGAGCGCACTGGGGCTGAGGCCTGAGACCTGCGTCATCAGCGTCTCGCACTCGGATACCACGCGATCCAGGCGTGCACGGTACCGGCTCGCCCGGTCGCTTTCCTGCCGGCCCCACGCCTGCGCGTCTTCAGCCGCCTGCATGAATACGCGGCCGGCGGCGACGTGCTCGTCACACTCGCGGTCGGCCTCCTCCAGGACCTGGGTATCGATGGCTGTCACGGCCTCGACATATCTGTCGAGGGCGGCAGCGAACGAAGAGAGGTCTACCTGGCCAGCTCCCGCTTCGACCAGGCGGAACAGGTGACCGCGGAACTCCGCGGCACCGGCTGGCTGCGCCGGGATCACGTCGGCGGCGGCCGGAGCGGGCTGCGCCCCCGGCACCGGGGCGGATGGCGTGGACATCGGACAGTCATGGCCCTCGTCGCGCTTAAACTCGTCGCTCACGCCAAGAAGCGTTTCATGACGCCGGCCCCGAATGGCGACATCCAGAATGCCGAACTCCCGCACACCCGGAGAGCGATGCCCACCGCGCCGCAGCAACAAAGAGCCCGGACCCACTGACACCTCACAAAGAGTCACCAACCAAGGGACAGGACACAGGGCCTCGCATCGATGACAGCCTTCAGTCGCCCGGGGCGATCCGGGGTCCCCTCTCTGCCGTCGCACCACTTGCCGACAGCGTGTCCCAGTCACGGAGCCGGGAGTTGAGCGGGCATGAAAGACGTCACCACTGCCACCGGTACCACCGTGCACAGGAACGCGATCGCCCGAATGCTGTTCACCGAGGACTGGCTCACGGGGGTGCGGGCCGTCGCGCACGACACCATCAGCGAGCGGGCCTCGAACGCGTACGAGAACGCCTACGTCCTGTCCGGCGGCAGGGAGTTCCACGAAGACGCGCACTCCGTCGCCGTCACCAACCTTCTGCACTGCACGGCGAACAGCATCGTCGCCTTCGCCCTCCATCATCTGCGGCCTCTGCTGCCCGATCTCACCGATGAGCAGTGGGCCCGGATCGACGCGGCCGTGATCGCCTTGGACAGCCGGGTGTCCCAAGACCTCACCGGCGCCAACGGCACCGATCCCCGCGACGTCCGCGGACCGAGTCCCGAGCAACTCACGCCGGCGCCCGAGGTGGCGGGCCAGACCGCCCTGTGGGGCAGCAGCGTGCGGGGGCCCGACGGCGGCCCGGGGGCATGACAGCGGCACGGCGGGCCCGGCCGCCGCGCAACCCGGCACAGCGCGCCGCAATATCCGCTGGAAGGCGCAGCAGCGCTGAGGAACGCCTCACCCCATGCGGGAGACCCCGGGCCGTCGTCCGGGGTCTCCCGCCTTCAGGAGGCAAGGCCGTGCCGCGCGGGCTTACAGGTGTTGCGGTGTGGGTTCACGTCAACACCCCGAACAGAGTCACGCCGCGAGGGCGTGCACGTCCTCGCGGGAAACACAGGCGCGGCGGGTCGTCTCAGCCCGTACCGTTTGTCCTTGGACGAGCGATTCAATTCGTACTGGGCGAGGGTAAGTTGAGCGATCAAGAAGGTGTCGTCGTCGCGGCCTCAAGCGCTGCGGTCACGACAATGGGCGATGTGCCCGGCCTGATGCAGAGGATCCGGCCGGAGTGCACTTCCGCCCCGGAACTTAGGGTTTCCAGGTACGCAGGAAGGAAGCGATCCGGTCGGCGGTGCAGCGCGGGTTGTTCAGCTCGTGGGCGAGCGCGGTGAGCTGTTCGCGGGTGGGGTTGACGGGGATGTTGCTGGCCTCGAGATACATGACGGCGGCGGCGCAGGCGACGGTGAGGTTGGAGCGCTCCAGCCAGCGGCATCGGCCCAGAGTGTGTACCAGGGCGGCGGCGCGGGCGTACGGGCCGCCGTAGACGGGGGTGTCGAGGAGTTCCCCCCGGTGGCGGGCGACGGCGGCGATGGGCACGCCGTAGTCGTCGGGGGCCGGGTCGCGGTGCCCGGCTCGTTCTGCCACTTCGAGGATCCAGGATTCGTCGACGTGCAAGATCACGCGGCAGCACCCGACTGCGGATCGGCGTACGGGGCGTCGAACTGCTCTTCCAGATCGTCGAGGAAAGCGCCGTGCTCGTCGAGGAGCCGCTGGGCAGCAATCATCCCGGCTGCGCGGGCACCTGTGGTGTCCTCGATGATGAGCCGCTCCACGTACTTGTTGAAGTCCAGCCGACGGGCGCGCGCGGCGGCCTTACCAGCCTCCAGCACGTCCTCCTCCAGCCTGACCTGCGTCTGCTTCTTCATGGAAGTCACCCCCGCATGGTAGCAGGGTGGTAGCGGCGTGGTGCGTCGCACCTCTAAACGGGGACCCAGAAAGCGGCGTACGCCCCCGCCGCCTGGACGCCTGGCTGTCAGTCCAGCGTGCATGACACCGCGAGGGCCGCCTCGCCTCCGAACAGACAGCCGCTCTGGAAGCACTAGGAATCCGATGGACCACGGGGTCGCTCTGATCCCGACGGCGGGTCCTCGCCGTCGTCAGGGCCAGCGCCGTTGGCGCCGGCCAAGTACTCACACACTCTGAGGCTGGGGGCGACAGCGGCGGCGTTCGAGTCCGGCTGGACATCGCCCGGACGAGCTGAATCTCAGATCCCGCGGAGAGAGACGGACCCGTCACAGGTAACCCTGTTCGGCGGGTGCCGGCGTGTACGGGCCCCCGCCCTCAGCTGGAAGCTACGGCTGCTCGCTCATTTCGGGCTCTCGCACGGCTCCTTGCAGGCGCACGGTGCCGTGGGCCACGATCGCGGCAGGGCCGGTCAGCTGCATAGAGCCGTCGGCCAGGACGTCCACACAGAGCCGGCCGCCGGGCATGTCGACGGTGTAGGTGGCGGTCGCGGGACTGGCCTGCAGGGCAGCAGCGACGGCCGCGCAGGCGCCGGTGCCGCATGCGCGGGTTTCTCCGACACCACGTTCGTGGACGCGCAGGGCGAGATCATTCGGTCCCCGGCGGACGACGAACTCGACGGTGACGCCGTGGGGGTAGGCGCCGGCCGGGTGGACGACAGGCGGCGAGGTGAGAGTGCCGGGGTGGCTGAGGTCGTCCACGAAGGCGACAGCATGGGGGTTGCCCATGTCGACGTGCAGGGCCGGCCAGGAGCGCGTTCCCGTGGAGACGGTGATGCCTGACGGGCCGGGCAGCCGGGGCTGGCCCATGTCGACAGTGACCGGTCCGTCGAAGTCGGCGCTGCGGCGCGGGACGTGCACGGTGCGCACGCCGGAGCGGGTGGCAAGGGTGAAAGCGCCGGGCGGGCGGTGTCCGGCGTCGACGAGGTAGCGGGCCAGGACACGTATGCCGTTGCCGCACATCTGCCCCGGGGTGCCGTCGGCGTTGCGGTAGTCCATGAACCAGTCGGCATCGGCCGCCATGGCGGCGGCTTCGGAGCTGGCCGTGGAGCGTACGGCGCGCAGTATGCCGTCGGCGCCGATGCCGGTGCGGCGGTCGCACAGGCGCACGACGTCGGCGGCGGTGAGGGGGAAGCGGCCGTGAGGGTCGGGCAGGACGAGGAAGTCGTTGCCGGCGCCGTGCCCTTTGGCGAAGGGCCGTACGGCGGGACGCGCGACGAGGGCGGTCATGAGCGGAAGGTTTCTCCTGAGTCAAAGGTCAGCCAGGCGATCTGGCCGGTGTCGGTGTCGGTGAGCCCGAAGGCAGTGCCCTCGTCGAGGACAGCGAGCAACTGCTCCCAGCGGGAGCGAAGTTCCTCGGTGACGTCGGTCTCGATGCGGATGGCGCCGCCGGGCTCATGGATAACGCGGGGCTGGGTGCCGGCGAGGGCGGCGAGCTGTGCGGTGGCGTCATCGATCGCGGCCTGCTGGCGGTCGTGGTCCACGGCGGCTCGCATTCGATCAACCAGGTGTCACACAGAGCACTTCTAGTTAACTAGCTTTCAGCTGGTGGACTAGGTTGTCAATGCGTACTGGCTGACAACGCGCCCGAGGGGAGCAATGGCTGACTCCAGCTCAGCAGGCGCGCCGTATCTGCAGGTTGCGGCCGCTATCCGGAGCCGCATTGACGACGGCACATGGAGCGCGGGTGACCGTCTGCCCTCCCGTGGCGAGCTCGCCGCCGAGTTCAGCAAAGCCCTTCGGGTTCCAGTCGGGGAGAACGTCGTGCGCCGGGCGCAGGAACTGCTGATCTCCGAGGGGCTTTTGGAAGGTCGGGCCGGCTCAGGCACCTATGTCCGCTCGCCCGTTGTGCGCCGCACGCTCTACCGCACCTCGCCGCCAGGGGCGGGCCAGGCCGGGATCGCCCCGGCCGGGTTCACCGGCACCTGGGAGGCGGACTCCACCGCCAAGGTCCCCGCACCGTCGGCCATCGCTGCCCGCCTGGGTGTTCAGCCCGGCGCCCCGTGCGTGCGCACCGTCTACGAGTTCCTCGCGGACCGGCAGCCGGGGATGCTGGCGACCAGCTGGGAGCCCATGGCGATCACCGGCGGCACCGTGGTCGTCCTGCCCGAGGGTGGTCCCCTCGCGGGTACGGGGGTGATCGCCCGCATGGCGCATCTGGGGATCACCGTCGTGCGGGCCGTTGAACGCCCGCGCCCGGTCCAGGCCGACCGCAACCAGGCCTACGTGCTGGGCATCGCGACCGGGGCGCAGGCCACGCTGATCGAGCGCACCCACTACGACACCGGCGGCCGGGCGGTGGAGACCACAGACATCTTCGTCCCAGCCGACCGCTGGGACATCGAGTACGACATCACCCTGGCCACGCCGGGCACCTGACAGCGCCCGGCCGCTTAAGGCCGGCCGGGCAGGACACACGGGCGGCCGCCTGGCCGCCGAAGGGGGCGAACTTTCATGCCGGACCAGCGGCGCGACCCGCTGACGAGGATCACCAACGGGCTCGGCTCACCCGTGCTCGGCACCGTGATCGGTATCGCCGGACTCGTCACGCCGATGATCGGCTGGGCCGTCGATCGCGTCAACCTCAAAGTGCTCCTCGTCATCCAGGGCGTGCTCATCCTGGTGCTGGCCGCCGGCCACTTGTGGACGCGCCGGGCCTACATCCACCTGCGCCGGGCCAATAACCTCAAGGCCATGGACGACGCCCGGTACTACGACCTTGTCCGTGCCCACCTCGAGCGCGAGCTCATATCCGACTACAGCGAGATCGCAGACGGGCACCTGCGCGTCTACGCCAGCGAGGTCCCCCGCCTGTCCGCGCTCCTGGTCACGACCCTCAGCGACGCGGCCTCCGAGCCTTCCCAGATCCTCGCCGCCGACCTGACCACCAACCCCCAGCTGCTGAACCAGCGCCGCGAATACATCGCCGCCAACCGCCGCTTCACCGAGGCCGGCGGCAGCATCAACCGCCTCTTCATCGCCTACCGCGACGACCTGCTCAAGCAGGACTTCGCGGCAGCACTCCTGGAACTCATCGGCCGACACCGCGACATCGGCGTCACCTGCGGTCTCGCCGTACGCGACCGGCTGCGCGCCGACGAGGCCGTCGACTACGTCGTCTTCGCCGGCGCCGCAGTCCTGGTCGAAGAGGAACAGGGCGACGCCGACTACACCAAGGGCCGCTCCTCGGTGTACTTCAAGGGCATCGACCGCTGGCGCAACCGCTTCGAAAGCGTCTGGGGCAGCGGCGCCCACTCCGCACCCCGCGCCCTGCAGGCATACGAATCCACCGCCCGCCCCATGCTGGACGCCGGCACCTGGGACGAGGCGCGCGCCGCCTCGGCGGTCGACGCCCTCTAGCCCAACCGATCACCGCACGGCCTCCGCTCCGCCCGGGGCGGAGGCCGTTTCGCTGTGGGGATATCCCTCGACGCAATCTAGTTCACTAGATGTACCGTGCGTGACGACCGGCGGGGATCTGCCCGCCCCATGTCCGCACGGGGAACGTCATGCTGCTCGCCTTAGCCGTGGTCACCGCCGGCGTCGCACTCCGCCAGGCCGACCGAGTGCACTTCGCCCGCGACCGGCCCCAAGCCGCCGACGCCGCCGATCTGATAGCCCTCCAGCGCACCCGCGCCAACAACCTCACGCCGCTCCTGCTGCTGACGGGACAGTGGGTGCAGGTCATCGGCTGGTGGACGCTCGCCGCCCACGGGCCGCTCCTGGCCGCGGCCGCGGCGGCCGGCATCGCCGTGCAGTTCCGCCACCTGCAGGAGACCAGCCACTTCGCCGTCCACGGCGTCCTCGCCCGGACCGGCCGCGCCAACCGGCTCCTCGCAGAAGCCTTCGTCCACCACCCCCTCGCGCTCGGGCCCGTCGCCGTGCGCCGCCGCCGTCACGTCCGCGACCACCACCCCAACGCCACCCTGGACAGCGATCCCAACCTCGCCGAACTCCGCCGAGCCGGCCTGCGCTTGGGCACCACCGGCCCCCAGTTCGCGGCCGCGCTGATCCACCCACTCACGCCGCGCGGCATCTACTCCACCGTCGCCGGAATCGCGGCGTGCCTGCGCGGCCCGGGCGCCTGGCACCGCGCCGCCGTCCCGGCCGCTCTCGCCGCGGCCGCGTACCTGGCCGGCGGCTGGCCCGCCCTGCTGTTCGGACTCCTCATCCCGCAGCTGCTTCTCTACCCGCAACTCGCCTGGCTGAGCTTGCTGGTGGAGCACACCTGGTTCGATCCCGACCACCGCACGGGCAGCCCCGCCGAAGTCGAGGCCGGCCGCTGCCTGCGCCTGTATCCGCGCAACCGCGCACTGGCCGCCATCGCCGCCTCCACGTGGCTCCCGTACGGCGACCTGTACCACTACGCGCACTCCGCCCACCCCGCCGTCCGCTGGAATTACCTGCCCGCGCTCGACCGCCACCTCGCCGCACCGCACTTCACACCGGGTGCGCTGCTGGTTGGCGCCGACTCGGTCGCCCGCCGACACCGTGCAGCCCTGGTCGACGGCACAGCCGCCACGCTCCTGCCGGCGGCAGGGCCGGCCCGGACCCCAACCGCATAGAGCGGGCATACGAGTGGCTCCGAACCAATACCACGCGGTTCGGAGCCACTCGTATGTCTGCAGCAACTGGCCCTGCACCTCCGTCGAGGCCTGCGGCATCGTGCTGACCGGGCCCAAGTCGACGAGCAGACCCGACTGGTGGGGGGAAGATCAAGGAGAGAGCACCACAAGGTGAGCTGCTGGTGGGGAGATTCGCGTGGCGAAGAAGAAGCGTGGGGTGCGCATTCCGTGGGTCAAGGACGCCCGGGATGACGACTACGAGCCGTCTGAGATCGACCGCCAGCCGCATCCGCACTACGTGATCCCCCTCAAGTGCGGGGGCTGCGGAACGCGCGTGGGCGCCCGGCACGGCAACGCCGACGACCCGGACGGTCGCACCTCCCACTTTTTCAAGATCGAACCGCACAAGCCGGACTGCAAGTACGACCTCGACCAGCGGGGAAAGAACCTCGTCGACAACTCGGCCGGCACTGTGGTGCGCCGTGCCGGCCAGTGGCGGCTGCTCTGCCCGCCGCTCGACCACCTTGAAACGAGCGGGAAGGGCAAGGGCCAGCCGGGCGGGCCCGCCCGCCCCGGCGGTACGGGCGGATCGGGGCCGCGGGCGACCAGCAAGCAGGCCGGGAAGGCAATCGCCTCAGCCCGCCGCATCGTGCAGATCCTGCAGGACTTCGACCAGGCCCACGAGGTGGCCGCGGAGTTCGCCGCCGTCGCCCCGAACGGCACGCGCAACATCGAATGGAACGACTTCTGCCGCGGCCGCGCCGACGCCGACCAGCTCGCCCAGGCGCTCCTCGACGGCACTGCCGAAGCGATCCCCCACGCGGTATGGGGGCCCGTCAGCACAGCGGATGCTGTCGGCGAGAGCCACGACACGTACGTGGTCATGTACGTGGCGCGCAACCCCGTCCGCATCGACGGCAAACCGGTAAAGCTGAAGGTCGCCGTGCGCTCCCACCGGCCGGACTGGATCGGCGCCACCACCAGGTCCGGACAGGTCCTCGGATACGGCTACTGGAAGCTCTTCCCCGACGACCCGGTACGGGCACTGAGGAAGGGCTGGATCGAGCTGCAGCTGTGGGTGAACCAGCCCTGGCAAGTGGCCCGTTGGGACACCGACGGCACCACAGTGGATCTCCCCAAACCCCTCCCCCGCCGGCCGAAGCCGGAACCCGGCCGTAGCGCCAACCACGCCGCCCCGGCCGCGCCGCCGACCCGCACTGAACATCCAGACCTGGCCGAGATCATTCTTGGCGGATATGCCGCCGGCGCGGCCCAACAACCAACCCGCGCCGTACCTCCCAAGCCGGAGCCGGAGCCTGAACCTCCCGCGCCGCCGTCCCCACCCGCACCGTCTCCGGAACCGGAACCGGAACCGGAACCGGAACCGGAGCATCCGGAGGCGTCACAGGGCGGTCCGAAGGATCCCGTCGAGCCCGCAGCAGAGCCCCGCCCGCTAGCGCCACCGCGTCCCGCACAGCCCCCGCTTCCTCCACTTCCGCCTTTCCCTCCCCCGGCGCTGGGGGAGGAGGGCCGTGACTCGGCTCTGGGACGGTGGCTGCGGAAAGTGCGCCGTTCCCGGCGGCCCAGCTGACAAACGCTGTGCGCGGACCTCCAGGATCAGGGCAGAGCTCGTGCCGGCCGCAGGCGGCTGGCTTAATCAGTCCTTTCCGGGCGAGCTGCCACGGAAGTCCTGCGGGTACTCGTCCACTACTACTCAATCGTTGCAAGAGGCATCAGCCCCGGGGGTTCAGGAAACGGGCACTGAGCGCGGCATCGCGTGCAGGACCATCCGACCCCCGCGGATACGCGAGCGAGCCCCGGACCAGGCCAGGTCCGGGGCTCGCGGGCTGTTCAGGGGCCGCTGCCTTCAACAGCTCGGACCAAGTCCAGCACACGTCCGGGAGAAACCGACTAAGTCCCTTGTGCCGCACGGACGTTGGACCGGACGGGTCCAGACAAAGTAGCTGATCAACGGGCAATCCGCACAGCAGCCGAACCCAAGAGGCGACGCCGCTCGTTGAACTGGGCATGGGACGGGACAGAGCGAACAAGCCGCGCAGGCCGAGGGATCTGGGCCAGGTGCCGGAGGGTCATGTCGAGGCGGTGCCCGGGGTGATGGTGACCTTGACGGGCCCTCCCACGGCCACCGCGGCCGCGGCGCACGACCGGATGGCGAACGGCCCCAAAGCGCTGGCCGACTACGTACGGACTGGCACCCAGTGGCAGGTCACGGTGATGGGCGGGGTGCCCCGGAGCGTACGCACGCACGGGTGACGCAGATCCCGTCGATGTCCGAGGCGCTGCGCATGGCGTGGGTAGTGGCTGACCGGATGTTCCCGCCCGGCACCGCCGTGCTGCACACGGTGGCAGGCGACGCGGAGGCGTGGATGCCCACCTACCTCTCCGAGCACGGCAGCCTGCCCCGCCAAGGCGGGTGGACAGCCGTCGCCAGCGGCCACGGCCCGACCCACTCCTACGTGGCCACCGCACGGATGTGAAGACCGGGCCATCGGTCCAGCGGACACCAGGGCGGCGTCATACTGGCCGGGCAACCCGCAGCTCAGAACGGCTCTGCGCGCAGGCGCTCACCCCGGACGACTCCGGAACGAAGGTCAGCGTCCAGCATGCGAATCAATTCACCAACCCGTCCACCGCCACCTGGTGCCGCTGGGAAGCGTTTGAGTACCTCCACGACGACCGGTGTCGCACGATGCACCGCTCGCTCAATGTGTTCGGCGCCAATGCCCGGACTGTGGCCGGCGACGAGTTCGGCCGCTCTGGCCGCGTGAGCGCCGGCTCCGAGAATGTGCTTGACCTGGGTGGCCTTGGCCAGCGGATGCAAGAACGCGGCGCCGGCCGCAGACATCGCTGCCCGAGCTGCCTCACGCGCAGCCGCAGTGTCCGCACTCTTGGCTGCTTTGAGGGCCGCCCACGCTGTGTCGCGCAAAGACTTCCCTCGCTCACCACCCCGGGCGAAATCCCACGCGGCACCGACAGCGTCCCGAGGCCGCGAGTCGTCAGGCTGATCTGCCTCGAATATCTCGAGCACCACCTCCGCGCACGCCGCAGCGAACGCGGTGACCCCCCGAAGGTCTTGCTTACTCAGAGCAATCTCGCTCTCGTCCTCTGCCATGAACCCATCCTCGAGCATTGCGCTGGACAGCAAGGTGGCAGGGGACCTCCGGGCTGCTGCTACGGACACCAGCCGCCATTCCCTACCCTGGGGGGATGCCCGACCTGACCCAGAAGCAAGCAAACGACCTGGCTCTCGCCGCTGAAACTGCCGCGGTGCTGCCGGCACAGCGCGCGGTGATCCCGACACTGTGCCGGATGGCGAGCGTGGACCCGGAGACCGGCCGGAAGGCCAACACCGCACTCCTGCTGGACCTGCTGCGCGGCAACGAGGAAAAGCTACGCGCCGCCTTCGAGGTCGCCGGCCGGATACTGGCCGGCGACACCCGGCCCGACGGGCAGGTCATCTCAGTCGGCAAAGCCGCCAACGACCCGATGATGATGCTGGCGCACGACATCATCCAACTGAGCATGCGCGGCGAACCGGAGCGAGCCTGGGCTCAAGTCAGGCAGCAGCCACCCGGCCGACAGGCAGCCGTCCTCTCCATCCTGGCCGCCTTCCTCAACTACCACTTCGCCGACCTGGACCCACTCACTCTCGCGGCCACGGAGTAACCACGACGGAGCAGACAAACAGACCCTCAGGTGAGAAATGAAGGTCAGGCATGTGGCGATGGTGCCCGACCATGTCCCCGGCCGCGATCCGTCGCGCAGGAGCTGCCCGTACCGCCACGTGGCTGAAGAACCGCAAGGTCCGCAGCGCCGCCGCGCTCGCGAAGACGGCGGTGGAAGCCGCCCAGGCCCAGGTGACCGCACTGCCCGGTGCGAAGCTGGCGGCCGCCATGGTGGTCCGCCTCGCGAAGGGGGTGATGGCCCTCGATGAGGAGACCGCGAGCGCACGCATCTACGCAGCCCGCGGTGACCGGGACACCGCCGCCGACCTCGCCTCAGCTGAAGCACCTGACGTCAGTGCTCCAGGCCGAACTCGATGTGCTCGATGTCCGTGAACCGCACCTCTTCCAGGCTTCCGGCGCGGCGGCCGTTGTCCTGGAAGTACACCTCCTTGAGCGCTTCGGCGGCGATCTGCTGGAGCTGCTGGTCGGTGGCACCGGCCTCCTGGGCGTCGAAGAGGCGGGCGGCGTAGCGGGGCGGCAGGGCGACGGTCAGGTGCCGGATACGGTCCTGGTCCGTCGTCCCGATTGGCGCGGTGTAGCCGAGGCGGGCGCGGGTGTCGATGACGATGCCGCCGGTGGTCGCCGCCTTCTGTCTGGCTTTGGCCCGGATCTGCGGCTGCCAGCGCTTTTTCACCTCGCGCTCCAGGCGCGCGGCGAGGTCCGGGCGGGGCTTTTTGATCTGGTCCTTCACGTACCGCTCGACGGTGCGCTGCGAGATGCGCAGCATCTGGGCGACCGGCTTGGTGCCGCCCAACTGCCTGACCAGGTGCCGCATCTGCGGGCCCGCGCTCTTGGGCGCCGGGCGGGTGAATGCCTTCTGCACCGCGGCTTCCAGTCCGTCCCCGAACAGGCTCATCGTTGCCTTCTCCTACTCTCCGTTGTCGACGTCGGTGACGGTGCCGTCCTTGATGTACCGGGCGAGGTTGAGCTCCGGGGCGTTGAACCGCTCGCGGACCTCTTCGCCCCACAGGACGTCCTGGGTGCCCTCGTGCTTGACCAGGCCCGGGTTGATGCCGAGCTTGAAGCCGCCGGGCAGCGGCTTGCCGTCCCGGTAGGGCAGGAAGTCCAGCGGGCTGGTGCCGTCGGCCGCGTACACGACGCAGTCGGACAGGACTGCGATCGGGTACTGCCCGGTGAAGGCGGCGTGCTTGACGATCTTGCGGTGCAGGTTGATCCGGGTGCGGGAGATGACCGCCGCGCGGATGTCGGGCCGCCAGGTCGGGCGGGACAGGGCACGCCACGGCTCGCCCGGCCGCCAGCCCTCACCGCGCGGGCGCTCGCGCAGCTTGCCCAGGCCGCCCTTGACCGTCGCCTTGACCGCGGAGGCGACGATCGCCAGCTCCGGGTCACGGCCGCGGTAGCCGTCCATCGCGGCAAGGAAGTCGGCCGGCGACAGGTCGGCGTCCACACCGAGGTCGGCCATCGTGGCGAGGTACGCGTCGCGCAGCCGGTTGTACCAGCCGTCCAGGTAGCGGCCGCTCTCGTAACGGACGTACGCCTCGATCGGCGCGACGTCGTAGCCGAGCTCCACCGCGTACGCCACGGTCGGCGTCGCGTACCAGGCCGGGCCCTCGGGGCGCTCGCCCTTCGGCGTGAACGCGCTGGGCAGCAGACTCGCGTCCAGGTCCGCCCACTTGTCCTTGCCGACCTTCACCCTCGACAGGTCGACATGCGACAGGTCGACCAGCCACGAGCCGGGCAGCTTCGCGTCGAACACCGGTGCCTTGACGCGCGTCGGCGCGCCGAGGCCGACGACCAGGCCGTTGGCGCCGGCGGCGAAGGCCATGTTCACGTCGATGCCGACCAGGTGCCGCAGGGTGCACTCGGCATCCGTCATTGGCCGCGCCCAGTCGTACGCCTCCTCGAACAGCTTCTCCGCAGGTCCGCGCACGTGGAAGCGTGGCAAGTCCTTGAGGAGCGGGTGCCCGTCGGGGGCCTCACAGGGGGCGCAGTCGACCGGGTCCTTTCCCAGGCTGCCGGGGTTGTGCTCGGAGTGCCGCTTGCCGTCGGCGTCCGGCTCGGAGGCGCGGGTCGGCGGGTGCAGCGCGGTCATCAGCTCCAGACCGGTCACCGCCGTGGAGCCGCGCGGCGTCATCACCCGGGACGCATACACGCCCAGCACGCGCGCGAGTTCCGCCGGCGGGAGCTGCCCGGCCTCACCCCAGTGCCGGGTGTCGAGCGCGTTCCACGACGGGATGCACAGTTGGACGCAGGCCCGCTCCGAACCGGTGGCGGGACGGTAGATCCTCGCCCACGGCCCGAACCCACGCTTCGTCAGCTTCCACTCCGCGCGGACCAGCTGCTTGATGACCTTGTGGCCCTCGGGGATCCGCCCGGCGAGCCGCTCCTCATCGGTGAGGGCGACCGGCAGGCCGTAGCGCTCCAGCGCGGACGGGGTGAGCACGATCAGCGGGTCGGCGTCCTTGCCCGGCCCGGACAGCTTCGGCTGACCGAGCTTGGCCTCCGTGAGAGTCCAGTCGACCAGAGCCGGGACGGATTTGGCGGACACGTCCAGGACCAGGCCGCCGACGCAGTACGCGAGGACCTGGCCGTCGGCGTCGACGTCGACGACAGCGAGCGGACCGTTGGCGAAGCGCGGGTCGGAACCGGCCGGTGTGTTCGCGGGTGCGGCCCTCCGCGCGGCCGGGCGGCGTGACGTCGACGTCAGCCTGGCGGTGTTCGCCGGACCCGACTGGGTAGCCGGAGCTGTGGAGTTGGCGGCAGGGCGGGACTGGGTGTTCTCGGAAACAGCCATGGCCGCAGCCTTCGGTGAGGCGCCTGCGGCTGCAGTCCGTGCTTCCGGAGTTGGGATGGGCGGGTTGGTGAACATGTCCGGCACCGCAGCCGGGGCCGCCTTCTCCGCCGCAGGGGTGGCGGGGTAGAGCTCCGCGAGCTGCTCCAGCAGCCGCGCGTACGCCTCACGCTCCTTGCCCCGCGGCTCGGTCGCCTTGGTACTGGACTCCCAGCCGCTGACCGTCGCCCGACGCACCTCCAGTGCTTCGGCCACCTCATCCAGGGTCAGGCCGTGCGCGATACGCAGCCGCTTGCGCTCCACCGGCGGCGGCAGCGGGGACCGGGACGCAACAAGTGCGTCGACCCGGTCGAACAATTCGGACATGAAACACCTCCTGTCTTTCAAGTATAGCGTGAACCGTACAAACAACGTACCAAAGGCGTACGTATGGCGAACATGACCTATTTGATCATGTCGCTCCGGGGGCAGGGCAGCAACAACAGATGTCCTGTCTCTGTAATGCCCGGGCAGTCTCGGAGATCTCCGGCATGTGAAGCGTCGTCTCGAGCCCAAGATCTGGCCCACGCACAGCGCCGGTTCTCGTTCCTGCCGATCAACCCCGACAGTCCGCCGAGTCTGCCCGGAGACCTGCGCGCCGCCCTGATCCCCCGTACCGTCCTTCCCGTGGCCCAGCTCCCCTCGCCCTCCGCCGTGTTCGTGCGGGATCCCATGGGCCGGCGCTTCCCTCGCTGCGGCTGCGGGGCCCGGATCACGGCCCTGGTCCGGGAAAGGCCGGACGACTCGGCGGCCGCCTGGCGCGGCCTGTGCCCAGCGGGACACTCCAGCCCTCGGCCGCCGGCGGCCACGGAGGACAGGTGGCCTGCGTGCCCGGCCTGCGGACGGCGTCCCGACGGTATGCGGATGCCCGTCGTCCAGAAGGACGACGCACCCGGCTGGTACCGCGTCGAGCTGGTCGGGTGCGGTCACCACCTGCTAATTCCCTGGCCCGTCGCCCTCGGCCTGGCCTGAGAGCGGGCCCGGTGTTCGCTCCCTCGGCGGTGAGCGCTCCGCATATGCTCGCTCGCAGGTTGTTGAATGCCGGTCAGCAGAGGGCGGCGACCGGGCCGCGTACGGGGAGAAACGACGATGCCGCAGGACAAGCCCGTCATGCCTGTGGCATGGATCGTGGCCGACCGGATGTTCCCGCCCGGCACCGCCGTGCTGCACACAGTGGCAGGCGACACAGAGGCGTGGATCCCCACCTACCTCTCCCGCAGGGCCACGCCCAGGGCGTGCAGAGCGGTCGGTTCGCCCTCGCCAGTCACAGCAGGCGCTCGGCTACAACGGCTCAACGCCCGTTGATGGGGAATCACGCGACTCCTCACACGCTGTGGGGGGGCGTGGCCGGTGGGAGTGCGCCCCCCCCCCCCCCAGCGCAGGCCAAACGGTTTTGTGATGATAGCCCCCAGGTTTTGGAGGTTGT
>NZ_JBIAIK010000022.1:21579-101517 GCF_042871385.1 Streptomyces sp. NPDC005808
CACGAACCCGCCGGCCCGCGCAACCCCCCCAACCCCCCCGTTTTTGGGCTAACCCCCCCCCCCCCCCCCCGGGGGGGGGGCACTACCAGGCACCACCCCCCCCCACCGCGACCCATGCGCTCGCAATCGGTTTTCGATAGCTTCCCGCCATGTATGTGCAGATAGATCCCCTTGAAGCGTGGGAGAGACTGCGGGCCAGTCGCTCCGATCGGCCGGGTAGGGCGAGCAGCGGTGCGCGGGCAAAGACGTACTCCACAGCGCTGGAGCAGGCGCAGCAGATGTTCCGGGCGGCTGAGGTCGTGGGTCCGCAGACCCGGCCTCTGTTGGTGTTCTACGGCCTGAGTCAGGCCGGCCGCGCGATCGCGGCCGCGGCCGTCGATCTCAAGGGCGAGGACTGGAACCTGATCTCACACGGCATCCATGCCTCCGGCTACCACAGGGACTTCGCCGACATCGAGATCCGCACGGACCCTGCGGGCACTGCCGGCAGCTTCGTACGACTCAGCCAGCTACTCCAGTCGCCGCTCTGGGGCAACGACACGGTGGTGCGGCTGGAGGAAATCTGGGACACCCTCCCCGCCAACCTCCAATACCCGCTGAGCGGCCGGGCGCGGCTCACACCTCTGTACGCGGCCACGACCTCAATCGACGACACTGACTTCCACCCGCTGCTCACGGTTGACGTGGGCGATATCCCGGACCGTGTCGTGGACGACGGCGGCCGGGCAGCACTGGACGAATTCCTGAAGAGCTACCCCGGCACCACCGGGTACGAGGACTTCGCCCGCCGCCGAGTGGGAGCCGAAGAGGGCCCGAACTACCGCCGTCACAACCCGGACGCCGGCTGGCTGTCCATGCACTGGCAGATGCCCTCCGAGACCGGTACGGAAGAGCAGCGCCTGGAACGCCTGGACACGATGACCCGCAACTACGCCTCGCACTGCTACTTCTTCCCTGCTGTTGCCGACCTGCCGCGAGAACTCCACCCACTGATGGCGTGGTGGGCAGTGCTGTACGCGCTGTCGATGCTCGCCCGCTACCAGCCCGCCCAGTGGGCGAACCACATCAACGTGGACGGCAGTCGGCACGCAGTGCCGATCGAGAAGATCCTGGAGCGGGCCATGGAACACCTGCCCGTCCTGATCGCCGACACCATCAAGGAAGTCGCCACCTGGCCGTAGACACTGCCAGGACACCACGCGGCCCTGCCAGCGCCGCACTCTGCCGGACTCGACGACCGGTATTGGGAATTCATTTGAGGGCCCGGCGTCGAACGCGGATCTCACGAAGGGTCAGATCACGTCGCATGCCGTCTCTAAGCTGGCTGCTTGGGTGTCAATCGGGCGTGGAGGTGGGGGCGTGCAGGTGTTGCTTCGGGTCGCTGGGGGCTCGTCAGAGGATGAGGCCCGGTCCTTGCACGACTGGTTGCTTCTGGACCGCAGCGTTCGCCGTGCCGGGCGCATCGAGTTGGTCTCGTCGTCACCGCCCGCCCCTGGCCGGCAGGGAGTGGCGATCCTCGACCTGGTGTCGCTGGTCCTGGCCAACGGAATCAGCGCCGCCTCCCTGGGCGTCTCGATCGCTACCTGGCGGACCACCCGGCCACAACAGCCCACCGTCACCGTCGAACGGGCGGACGGCAGCAAGGTGACGATCGCCGGGGCATCGCCTCATGAAGCGCAGCGCCTGCTGGAACAGCTCCTCGGCGAACAGCAGTAGGGGCGGCTGTGAGCAGGCTTCCCACGCCCACAAGATCTCGCGCCCTGTTCATCGGCGTGGACAGCTTCGAGAGCCTGGAGGACCTGCCGGCGGTGGAGCGGAATCTGTCCACCCTCGTCGACCTCTTCGCCGACGACGTGTGGGAGCTCGGTGCCTCGCACTGCACCCAACTCCTCAATCCAGCCTCGGTACGCGAGATGGATGAGGCGATCTTCCGCACCGCGGAGGCGGCCTCGGACACACTGCTCCTGTACTACGCCGGACACGGACTGCTCGACCGCAAGGGCCGCCTGCACCTGGCGCTGCCCGACAGCAACGAGCGCTCCGTCCACTCGACGGCATTTCCCTACGACTGGGTGCGCATGGGACTAGCAGCCAGCAGCGCCCAGCGGTGCATCGTCATCCTGGACTGCTGCTTCAGCGCCCGCGCCATGGGACTGCAGGCGTCTCCTTCGAGCATGGTGGAGCTGGCCGAGGCCGAAGGGACATACGTCCTCGCGGCCGCCGCGGAGAACGCCTTCGCCCTGGCTCCGCCAGGCGAGGCATACACCGCATTCACCGGAGCCCTGGTGGGCGTGCTCAGCGACGGCATAGCCGACGCCCCACAACTCCTCGATCTGGACACCGTCTTCATGGGGGTGCAGTCCATCCTCAGGCGTCAGGGCCGCCCGGATCCGCAGTGTCTGGGCCGCAATCAGATCGGGCGCACGCCGTTCGCCAAGAACCCTGCCTACCTGCCGGATCAGGCCTACAACGTGGAAGGGTCGATTCACGGCCTGCACCTCGCGACCAGTCTGGCCGACACAATCCAGACCGTCGCCGAGGGTGCGGTGAGCGGTCTGGGCTACGAGCTGGCCAGCGTGCACCTCGTGCGCCCAGACGGTGATCTCGTGGCCGCCGCGCTGGCAGGCACCACTGCCGACGAGGACTGGGCCACGGGGCAGATCGACTCCCGCGCTTCCTGGGACCGCCTGCTGAACAGGAGCGAGGCCTGGGGCGACCTGCGCTTCCTGCCGCACTCCAGCAGGAGGGCGCGCCGCTTCGAGGACGAGTGGCACCCCGCCGACCGCCTCTTCGCCCCCATGTACACCCCCGGCGCCTCCGGCCACAGCAGCGAACTCATCGCCGTCCTCTCCGTGGACAGACCGCGCAACGGACGGCGGCCCAACCAGGAACAGCGCGAGGCCCTGCAGTCCTACGCATTCCACGCAGGCCTAGCCTTCAGCAACTCCCGGCTGCGCGCCAACATGCAGCGCGCACTTGTCCGCCTCGAGCGGGAGCAGCAGGCGCTGCGGGCCAGCGAGGAGAGTTTCCGGCAGGCCTTCGAGAACGCCCCCTCCGGCATGGCCATCGTCGAGATGGGCGGCGACCAGCACGGGCGGATCCTCCGCACCAACGACGCACTCTGCCGCCTGCTCGGCCGCCCCGCCTCCGCGATACGCCGCTACTCCTTCTCCGACCTCGTCCACCCCGAGGACATCAGCACCCTCCTGCGGACCTCGGCGGAGGGCGGCCGCGCCGAACTCAGACTGTGCCGCCGCGACAACACCTACGTCTGGGTGTCCCTGCGCAACTCCGTCGTCGCCGACGCCGCCGACGGCCCCCGGTTCCTCCTCACCCACGTCGAGGACATAGAGGAACGCAAGCGCCGCGAACTCCAGTTGCTGCATCAAGTCAGCCACGACGCACTCACCGGCCTGCCCAACGCCACCGAACTACGCCTCCGCCTCAGCTCCCGCCTGTGCGACGACCCGCACAGCCCCGCTGGTGCGGGCTGGGACACGGGCGGCACCACCTCCCACATGCACCTCACGTCACCCGAGAACACCGCAGATCACGGTGCCAAGGGCCTGGCTGTCCTCGTCTGCGACCTCGACGGCTTCAAGTCGATCAACGACCGCTTCGGGCACCACACCGGCGACATGACGCTCATCGAGGTCGCCCGCCGGCTCACCGGTGCGGTCCCGGACGGGGGCGCGGTCATCGCCCGGATCGGCGGCAACGAATTCGCCATCGTCACCGACGGACTCACCCGCGCCGAGGCGCAGGACCTCGCCCTACGGCTACGGAACGCGATCATCCCGCCCATCACGGTCGACGGCCAGGCCTTGCGGGTCGGCGCCAGCTTCGGCATCGGATGGGCACACTGCGGCCCGACCGCAGACGAAGTACTGAAGTCCGCCGACGAACAGATGTATGTCGAGAAACGGTCACGTCCCAGACAACATCGGCCCGCGGGATGACCTGCCGAGGCAACCCGGGACGTCCTGACTTAAGAGCTAGACGCGCCCGCTCCCGAACACCCCGGACAGGCACAGCCCTGGGCACCGGGACATCATCAAGGCCGTTCAGCGGTCAGCGCCGAGAGGATCGACCGACGCCGGGCGACGGGGCGATCGAGCAGGTCGACTCGCCCAAGTCCGCATACGGGACCAAGCGGGCCAAGCCCGCCCGGGAACATCGGGCCCAGCTCGCGGAGTTGAGCCTCGGATAGTCGGCGTAGGGGTGGACAGTTCGGCGGGACGTCACGGGCGGAATCGCTCGATAGCATGCAGCACCCGCCCGGCCGATGTGCGGGCTGATCACGCTCGAGGAGCCTTTGTGTCCAGTCGTATCCAGCCGGTCCGCCCTGGCGATCCTGATCACATAGGCCCATACCGCGTCGTCGGGCGGCTCGGGACGGGCGGCATGGGCACCGTGTATGCCGCGCTCGATGCCTCTGGGGTGCGGATGGCAGTCAAAGTCGTCCATCCCGCCCAGGCAGCCGACGACGAATTCCGGGCACGTTTCCGTCGGGAGGTGCGACTTTCCAGACAGGTGACGGGTCCCTGTCTGGTGCCGGTGCACGATGCCGACACCGACAGCCCGTCTCCGTGGCTGGCCACTCCTTTTGTGCCCGGACCCACGCTCGACCAGCACCTGGCCGCCAGCGGCGCCATGCACGGGGTGCAGCTGTACGCGTTGGCCGCCGGAACCGCGGCCGCGCTCGCCGCTGTACACCAGGCGGGCATCGTACACCGGGACGTGAAACCGCAGAACGTCGTTCTCGCCCCGGCCGGCCCCAGGGTGCTCGACTTCGGCATCGCCCATGCCCTGGATGGCACCTCGGTGACCCGCACGGGTGTGATGACCGGCACCCCCGGATGGATCAGTCCCGAGCATTACCGCACAGGTGAAGTGGGCCCCGCAGGCGACGTATTCGCCTGGGGCGCACTCATTGCCTACGCCGGAAGCGGGCGCCTCCCCTTCGGCACCGGCGCCCCCGATGCCGTCGCCTTCCGCATCATCTCCGCCGAACCAGACCTGCAGGGCGTGCCCGAGGACCTTCTATCCCTGGTCGAGCAGGCGCTGGCCAAAGAGCCCGGCGACCGGCCGACCGCCGCCGAACTCAACCGCACCTGCACCGCGCTGCTCGCCTCACAGGCCACAGCCGCTACCCCACGCGATCAGGAGCAGCCGACACTCAACTCCGATCTGGTGAGCGCCCACTGGGAACTCCCGTACGAGGACGACGCCCCCTGGCCCATCACCGCCCCACCGCGCCGCCGGAGCAAGCTGACACTCGCCGTTCTAGCGGCCGCTGTCGTCGCGGGCGTCGCCGGTGGAGCCATCGCCGCATCGGTCAACTCCGGGGCCCGGCCGGATCAGACCGCTTCGTCCGCGCCGAGCAGCCAGTCGAAGACCGTCGGCCTGCCGGCCACAGGGGAGCCGACCCCCAGCGGGGAGTCCAGCACCGCACCGTCCACGCCCTCCCCCACGGCCGCGACCATGTCCGCGAAAACCCGCACGCCATCGCCGCCAGCGGCCCCGCCGTTCACTTATCTGCCGGACCAGCTGGACTGCACCCCCCGAAAACAAGCAGAGGTCGACGGCGCTTGGCAGTACTTCTCCGCAGGTGACGTCCGGGCGGGAGACGCAGTGGAACTCAGTCTGCGCAACAAGTACGGCAACCTCGACCCTGTACAAGCCGAGATGGGCGTCCTGGCCCGCATCTACATGCCCGACGGCACCTCACGGCTGGCACGAACAACCGTGCGCTCCGACACTCCCGCCACCGTGGTCTGGCCCGGAGACTTCCCAGGAGCCACCGCTCATTACCCACCAGGCACCTATACGGTGCTCTGGTCGGCTGGCGACGGCTCACAGCGTTTCATCACCTGCACCGGATTCACCGCCCAATGACCGTCCGGTGCCGGTCTCTGGCACCGATCACGGATGCTGATCCCGGGCCACGTCTACCGGGAGTGCGCACCGAGCCGCGGATCCTGAGTGGACAGAAGGTCCACCTCGAGGAGCAGGGTCACGAGTATGCAGAAGCCCAGCTCATCGTGCTTGGAACGCCGATGCCACGGGCTGGCTGCAGCCCGACCAGCCTGCCTCCGCAGGGTAGGAGTCCGGGCCTCGAACGGCTGCGGGCCGGGCGATGTGACCTGGAAGGCGTAACTCGGCGGGATGGCAGCCGTGGAGCATGGGTATAGTGCAGGCAGTACCTCTTACTCAGGCACAGGGGCCCCGCCGATTCGTCGGCGGGGCCCCTGTATTTGTGCTGTCAGGCCACCTGCAGGTTGGGGCGTCCTTCCGCGGGGGGCACTGAGGCGTAGGAGGGCAGTTTGAGGTTGGGCAGCTCTCCGGCCTTGATGTTCACAATGGCCTGCCGGAACGCGGCCTCCATGGCCTCGGGGCTCTCGTACTTGGCCGCGAGGGGGTGCAGCCGGTAGGAGTTGCCCTTGCCGCCGTCCTCGTTCTTCGGGCGCAGCACGATGTTGAGGTCGCACAGCGGCGCGATGAGGTTGCTGACGGCCTGGGGGGTGACGCGGTACTCCTGGGCCATGTCCTTCTGCCTTATGGGCAGGTGGCCGCCGAAGTCGGATCGGTAGAGAAGGTAGTTGTAAAACTTCACCGAGGATCCGGAGATCGGGAGCGCCCAGATGCGCTCTGAGACGACCGGAGACAGCACTTCAGCCATCGGTATCCCTTCCTCGTGGTGTGCAGCGGGCTGGTCGGTGGACGGGTATCACCCGGTGCGTTTCCCTCTGTTGTAGTTGGGCTGCTGGGTGAAGCCGAGGTCCAACTCCTCTTGGTGCACGTCGGGTCCGATGGCGTTGGGGAAGGCCTCCGGATCGCTGTCGTGCTGGGAGGCGATCTGTTCGAGGACGGCGTGTTGGGCGGTGCTGTTCCCGTGGAACCAGAGTTTCACGTTCAGCTGGATCACGCCGTTGCCGGCCTGCTCGACCCACTTGTAGCCGACCAGGGCGCGGACTGCGCGGTTCACGGTGGAGCGGGTGATCCGCTTGCCGCCCTTTTTGTCGGCAAGCTTGTTGAGTCCGTCGGTGATCTCTTGCTGGGTGTACTGGGTGATTCCGGTGCCGCGTTCCTGTCCGCCGGCAACGTACAGGAACACGCACAGCTGGGACTTGGTGATGGAGTTGGCGACGGCGAGCTGGGCCAAAAGCTGCGTGAACCAGTTACTGGCCAGGCTGTAGCCGGCGTCGCCCGCCATGTCGTGCACGGCCCGGTGGTCGGGCTCGTACTCGAAGGTGACGTTCTTCAACTTGCGGCGGTCGCGTGGGTCAGCGCTCGGGCTGGTCTGGCCGAGCTGCTCGCCCAGGACCTGCAAGAGGTCGTCGAAGCCGAGGTCCTCAGATGCTCCGCTGGGGACAACTCGGGGTCGTGGGCTCCGGGGTGTTGGTGGATCAGATGTCACAGGACCTCCCTTGTTACTCAGGCGCTCCAGAGACTAGCCCAAAAATCAACCAGGGCTTGTCTTTTGATGCAGCGGCGCGCCGACGAGCCCACCAGGAGTGCTTCCTTCTGCGTGACACCTCAAGAAATCAACGAGGCGTAGAGATTCAGCGCCGCCCGGCCACACCAATCAAGCGGTACTTGATTTCCTGTGTCCCAATGACGGCACACTGCCCGCTCGACAGCCCGCCGAGGTGGCCCCTTTCCGCGTCTCGCTCCACCGCCCTGACCTGCGGTGTTCCCCGGCGCAACCTGGGCCACCATGAATCAACTGTTGCTTGAGTTTCCAGGCCAAACGTGCTCGCCACGTTGACATTTCAGGGCCGCAAACGTGCTCTACAGGACACCATGATCCATCTAAAGGCGCAGGTCAGAGGCATATCAGCGCGGCCGCTTCTTATTAAAGAACACCCACCGCGCAGTCCGTTTCTCTAGTCGGGGCCGTCGACACCGCAGTCGGCAAGGCACCCATAACTACCCGCAGCCTGCTCGAACAACCCATCGTGGACCTGTACCACCGAAAGCGAGCCCCGACGTCGGATCACACAGGCACTCAGGCACGGAGGCCACCTGCACCACTTACCCATCCCAGCCACGCCATCTGTTGTTCTAGGCCGTCTCCTGCACCTTGCCGGAGCAACGGCCTTGGCACCGCCTACGAGGACAAGAACGACGTTGATTGCAGACCCCGAGCCTCCGCAGCCGCCTATGCCTCACCTCACGCGCTTAGTCGACGTCGACAATCGCAGGCCCCGTGTCACCTGCCACCAAGCAAACCCTCGATGACGCCGTGCCCGTACGACACCCGCCCGGCGAGCGGGCGCACCAGGTGCCGCATCGACGGCCCCGCTGAGTAGCGGAGCCGGCCTAGGCGCAGGTGGAGCGGGGCGCCGGGAACAAGGACACGGAAGCCGTCGGCCGCTGCTCCGTCTCACTCTGCTTGACGTCCAGTCGTGGCACGGAAACTCGGCAGCATGGCTGCGTCTTCGCCATCTAGGCTGCCCGGATGGCACGTTCATGGACACGGCTGCACGAGTTCCTCGGCTCTTCTCCAGGACCGGTGACCTACGAGATGGTCGCCGACGCCGTGCGGCGCAAGCTCCGCGAGAGCGACGACCTGGACTGGAAGGAGACCCTCCCAGCCACCTCGCCGGTCAAGGGCGAGTGGAACGAGTTCGCCAAGGACGTCGCCGCGATGGCCAACACCCGTGGGGGACTGCTCGTCTACGGCATCAGCGACACCATCGATATGGTCGGAATCGACCTGTCTAGCGTCGATGACAAGCAACTCGGCCAGTGGCTGCGTGTCCACCTCCAGCCCGCCGTGAGCGGCGTCAGCTACCTCCAGCTGCCCGCGACCGACGGCAGCGGCAAGGACGTCCTGGTCGTCGACATTCCCGCCAGCGAGACCGCACCGCATTTCCTCTACGGATGGCAGCAGAAGGACAAGGACAAATCGACGTTCAACGCGCCCTTCCGGCACCGGGACGACACCGCCTACATGGCAGAGCACCAGGTCGCCGGCGCTTACAGGGAACGCTTCACCCGCCAGGACGCGGCGGAAGCGGCCCTGGAACGGCACGTCCGGTACGCGGCGGATCTCGTTCTCGGCGAATCGGAGCACCGCCCTACCGCCTGGCTGATCGTCGCCGCCCGCCCGGCCAGACCCATCCCGCGTATGGTGCCTGCGCTGACACGGGAGGAAGCACGATGGGTCATCGAACAGGGAGCAACGCGGGCCAGGAAACTGATCGATGGCGCTTTTCAGATGCCGCGGCTGCTGGGGCCGCAGCTTTTCCCCCATCTCCTCAGCAATGACCCCCGCAGGGGGCTGCGGCGCTGGGTGGACACCAACCTGCTCGTCCCGGCGCGCGCCACCCGCCGGCGCGGCGTGCTGATGGAACTGCACCAGGACGGCACCGTCGTTGCTGCTGTCGACCTCTCCCACGATGCTCTTCCCGCGGACCGTACGACAACGGCAGTGGAACTGCCCGTCGCCTCCTGGCACCTCATCAGCGCGGTCTTCGAGACCATCGCGCTCGCCCACGAGAACCGCCAGGCCCTGCACGCGGACTCCTCGATGGACCTGCAGGCCGTCCTGCAGACCCACGACACCGACGCACGCTTCACCCCCGTGGTCCTGGACTACGGACGTCCCGACATCGCCGAATGGGCGCGGCAGCCGTCCATCATGCAGCCCGCCCACGGCGAGTTGACGCCCTTCGCCGACGATGCGACGCTCACCGCGGCAGCCCGTGAGCTCGCCGAAGGACTGCTTCACCAATTCGGGATCGACATCCCAGGCTGAGGCGTCGGCCTGCGGGGATGGCGGTCAGTGCTGTTTCACGTTTCGGTGATCAGGTGTCTCCGGAGGCGATCTATCGTTGCGAGAGGCGTGCCGTACGAACGCCTTGATCCAGCAATGAACCAACTGGTCCTTCTGCACCATCAGTTGCAGGGGCTGGCCGTATCCCTCCCTCCTGAACAGTTGGCTGGAGGTGACCCGCAGGAGTCCGCCCTACGCCAGGAACTTGCCAGCGATGTCTTCAAGCTGTTGGAGGACACCGAAGCAGCCGTCGATTCCGGCGAACCGGAAGAAGTCGTTGTAGCCCTGGCCAACGCAGCCGGCTGACTCGCAGCGCAACTGCGTGACCGGGTACTGGACGAGGCCGTGGCATCCAGCCCACCTCCGGATCGCCCGATGTGATGCACGGTCTGTCGGCGTGACGACAGTGACGGTGTCCGCTGCCTCATTCAGGCGTGTCCCATCCCCGCCCGCAGCTCCGCCATGCGGTCCATCAGAACGCCGAGGACCTGGCGTCGCGCCTGTTCCGCACGACTGAACGTACCGTTGAGCCGCGACAGCAACTGCCCGTTCGGAGTCCCGCTGGATTGTGCGGCCTCATCCACCAGACGCCCTACCTCCTGGACGCTCTGCATGTAGGCGTACAAACCCAGTGTCTCCGGCGTACCCCTGCTGTAGTCGCGCGAACTCGGGGAATGGACGAAGCTCAGCCCGTACACCTCGCACCGGTCCGCGGCCGTCCTCACCTTCTTCATCGCGTCCGGCAGCTCACCGAGGCCGACCGGACGGCCGTCGCGCACCGCTTGCCGGGCGTCGTCGAGGAAGAGCAGAAGGTCGCGGGTAGCGACGCGCAGGTCCCTCCGGTCGAACTCGTCGACGTTACGGGCGCGTTGCTCCTGGAGCCGGGCGTGCCGGCCGGTGATGAGAGGCACCACGACCGCCGCGGCGCCACTGACAGCTGCTCCACCGAAACCGCTCAGGAGTGCGAGGCTCAGTTGATCCACGGAGTCATCGTGGCGGAAGCGGGCGGCAGTGTCCGGTGAACTCGGCGATCTGCGGGCGAGCGCCGGGTGTCGGTACGGTGGCGGCCGCCATCAGTAGGCCGCCGAGACGGCACGCTGGGGCATACGGACTGTCACCCTTCAGGGGGACATGCGGGCTGCCGAAGAGTCGATAAACTTCCTGCACGTTGCGTGCCTTGGGGGCACCGTGGGCGAGCGAGGAGATCAACGTGCCGACCACTACTTCGGTGAGCGAGGAAGAGCTACGCACCCTGCTCGCCGAGCGCAGCGGTCTGCCGGCGGACTCGCTCTGGGTTCCCGTCCATCTCGCGCCGCGTACATTCGGGACGTCCTGGCCATTGTCGGGAACCCGGGCCGAGGAAGTGCTGTCCGGCCTGCTCGACGGGCTGCGCCGCGTGCTGCCACCGCCTCTGCACGACGATGAGGACGGCCACGGACGGCGCTACGTGTATCTGTCCGAGATCACCGGCCGCTACGAGCGCTGCGACACCCGCCGCATCCTCGACCGTATCCACGCGGCCGGAGTAACTCCGGCGAGGCAGGACTTCGACGGCGAGGACTACGATCCGCGGTCAGAGCGTGGGTGGGGCGCTCGTCCCTCCGCTGTCGCCGATCGTGGGGGCACGCCGTCCTGGACCTGGTGGCGTGCGGTGCGCGAGGCCGGACCGCGGCCGTTCTACCAGATGCCCGACCCGTACGTCGGCGAAGGGGCACTGCCTGTCGACCGCGCACTTGATCTGCGGGAGGGCACAGGGAACGACGCGGCCTACCGTGAGGCACTGCGCGCAGCCGTGCGCGAGGACCCGCGGCAGATCGACTGCTGGGCGCACCTGGGCAGCGACGCGTTCACACGTGCCGAGACAGACGACTCCGCCTTGTCCGAGGCCCTGGGCTTCTACCAGACGGCCGTCGCCGTCGCAGAGCTGTCACTGCCGCCGGCGTTCTCCGGTGTTCTGGCTTGGAGCGAACTGAACAACCGCCCCTTCCACCGGGCGCTGCACGGCCTTGGCCTGACGTGGTGGCAGTTGGGCGAGCCAGAGAAGGCCGCGGCGGTCTTCGGCAACAGCCTCTGGACCAATCCCGACGACAACCAAGGCATCCGGTACTTGATCAAGCAGGTGAGAGCAGGCGTCCCGTGGCATCAGCACACCGGTGAATAGACCCTGCGAGGCAGCCGTCCGAGTCGGCCCGGGAGTGCGGACGCGGACGTGCACCGTTTGCGGCTCACTCTTCCAGTCTCAACGAACGCCCGGCAGAACAAGGCGGCCGACGGCCGGCGTGCATCGCGCGGTCGGCCGGAGAAGGCGGCTACGGCGCCCAGACCATCCGCAGGACGACGCTGCGGCGCACCCCCGCATCCAACAACGCCTGCGCCCGATGCTGGCCGTTGACGTAGCCCGGCCCGCGGGCGGGCTGGATCGCGTTGGCCACGCTGAACAGCGAGGCCAACGCCTCGATCTGCCACCTGCTCACCCCGGCCGCGGCTGCGGCTGCATGGGCAACGGCGTACTCCCCCATCTCCTCCGGGGCGACTGACTGCGCGCGGGCCCGCTTCAGCACGTCCAGCGCCATTGCACTGACCGCGTGCCAGTCTCCGCCGTGATACCAGCAGCACTCCCGGGTTCCTCGTCGGGGCAGGACCTGGCGTGCCCAGCGTTGCCTCCACGTCACGCCGGCCCGCATGCATTGCGACTCCCTGAACGGGCGTGGCCGGGCGAGGCGGACCACCGCGAACGCCTCGAACACCAGCTGCGGTTCAGGCTCTTCGGGACGCGGAACGTAGCCGGCGCCGCGGTCCTCGTCGACCCGTGCGCCGACCAGTGCCTCCAGTTGCTCCGCAGTGATCGTCGACCAGCGCGGCTGCTGCGGCCGGTAGGGCCGCGCCTTGGCGAACCTCACCCGCTGGAAGCCCGTCGACAGAGCCGTCCCGCCGGAATCCAGGTGTCGCTGCACCCACACGGGCGGCAGTTCCTCGTCCGGGCAGTACCGCTCCCACACCGCGCCGGCGAACGCCTCCGCGGCGTTCGTCAGCCCCATGCCCTCGCCCATCACCTGGGTGACCACGGCGACCGGCCGCGCCCCGGCCGAGGTGAACAACTGCAGTCGGCACGTCGAGGGATGCCCCGAGGGAGCCAGCACGCTGAGCATGTGCTCGTCCACGCTTAGCCGGCGCGGCGCCGACAGTGCGTCGAGGTCGTCCGGCTCCCGCCGTGTACCGGTGGAACGGTCATCGTCCATCCCCGGATCATCCCCGACCAGGCGCACCGCCAGACCGCCGGAACCACGTAGGCGCCAACCAGTGGCGGCGCCGGCGCAACGATCCGATGGTCCGAAAGCGCGCCCGCCACCAAAGGCCGGGCCTCGCAGGTGAGGTCACCGAACCTCGGATCAGCGACGCTCGATGCTGAAGCCGCTGTCGTGCAGAGCAGCGGTCCACCGGTCCCGGTCGAACCACGTGGTGATGTCCGGGGACAGTGCGGTGATCTGTTTCATGCGGTCGTTCCAGTCGTGGCCGGACGGGCCTCGACTGCCCTCGCAGCCTTCGCAACCGTCCTCACCGTGGATGTGGCCGGCCATCCACGCGTTCACGGCAACGTTGATGATCACTGCGTAGAGGTCCCCGCCGGTCTGCGCGAGGGAGTCCGGGACGCCGGCCAGCACCAGAGCCAGCTCGGGATTGTCGACCGGCGGCATGGGTGCCACGCCTACGCCGGCGCTGTCGCTGGAGGCTTCGAACTCCTTGTGCTGCCGGGCGATCGAATCAGCCAGCGCCGCCGCGTCGAAGTACCGCCAGGCAGACCGTTCCTGGATACGCAGCCGGGCGGCGACCTCGCGCGTGTTGGCTTCGATGATGTCCGCGACGGCCCCGGGCCGCACCGTCACCCCGAGACGGGCGAGTTCGGTCAGCGTCAGCGCGACCGCATCCTTGAAAGCTTTGGTGTTCCTCACAGAAGCAGATTAGGGGCTAACCGCCCCACCACGGGTCCAGGCCAGTTGTTCCGTCGAATCACCTCTCGGAACCCATCACTAAACCTTGAGAGCCTACGTCTGAACCTGATTCATGCAGGTGGGAGGCCCTGCCGCGGCCGCAGGAAACCAGCGAGCCGTTCGCGAAGACGTGTCAGTGACGCTTTCGCGAACGGCTCGCTGATCGTGGTTAGCGGTCGCGGCCCTCACGGGCGCGGAGGTACTCGTCCCTCTGCCTGTCCATGATCCGTCGATTCTGGATGCGTTGCAGCCACCGCGGTATGAAGGCGTCACCGAGGGAGGTCGCAGGGTCTTTCGCGAACCGGAAGAGCGCGAGGAAGACGTACAGCACGACCGCGGTGAAGATGACGAACCGGGCCCATTCCACGGCAAACTCCTTCTCGGCTGAGGTGCGCAGAAGCTAGCGCAGGGCACTGACATTGCCGCCCGGCCAGGGTTCAGAAGCAGGCTCTGAAGGGCACCGGCCGCGCCTGCTGCCGGGGTTCCAAGATGATTCTCAGGAGGGCTGGCCGGAGCCGGACGGGGCGGCGGGCAGGGCCTGCGCTGCAGCTTCCCTCGCCGCGATCAACGCTGTCGTGAGGCGGTCAGCTACCACGGCCGCTGCGTCGGACATCTGGCTCAGACCGTCGACGGCGACGTCGGCGCGTGCGGTGGAGGCGAGGAAGTCGAGCAACTTGCCACTGGACGCCTCGAGTTGCTCGACCTGCTGCAGCTCGTGGAGGCGGGCGTCGGCCTCAGCAGTCTGTGCCGCGTACCCTTCGAGCGCCTCGACCTGGCGCTCGACGGCGCCGAGCCCGGTGCTCAGCGCGCTGTTCCGGGCCTTGAGGAGCACCGCTGCTTCTTCGCCGTAAGTGGTGGGTGTCTCGTCGACGAACCGGCTGTACGCGGCCAGGGAGCGGGCAACGTCCCAGACCTGCGCGGGAAGTTGGATCTGCGCGTGCTGCCGGTCGATCAGATCGCGGGCGTGAACCTCGGAGCCCAGGACTTGACGCGCAGCGGTCCACGCTCGCCGGAGGAGGACGGAGGCGTCGCCGGTGAGCTGAGAGGGCAGCACGTACCGCTCCCGAGTCGCCCGGACCTCCCGCCACATCCGGGTTCCGTTCCTGGCGACCATGGTCATGAAGATGATGTAGATGGCCGCCACGCAAGCGGCCAACGGCATGATATTGCCCAGCGATTCGGCGGCGTGACTGATCAGGTAGTGCAGGGCACCAGTGTTCGTGGCGTATTCGGCCGAAGCCGTGAGGTCCGCACCCCTGTCGAGCACCCACCACAGACCCGTCGCCGCACCCAGCGGAGCGCCGAAACGGACGAGGTAGCCCCCCACATCCCCCAGGGCAGACGCCGTCGGCAGCGCGGGATCGCCATAAATCTTCAAAGTCGAGGGCGGGGTCTCGTCCAGGAACTTGCGCACGTGGTCGGGAAGATCGGGATCGATCACGATCGATGCGTCGCAAGACTCGAGCAACATCTCCGCATCCCGCATGAGTCTTTGCCCCTTCTTCGCCATGTTCCGCATTGTGCCCGTCCCGGTGAGAGGCACGCCAGAGTGGGCCCTGGCTCAGCCCCTGCCACGCCGGAGCACGCGGCTCCGTGGCGGTGGAAGGGAAACTTCGGCCCCCCAGCTCCGATCGACTGACCACCCGGACACCGGCACCGCTCGACTGCACCGACGCCGACGAAGGGTGGTGGCGGACTCAGCCGGCCGCAGCCACTCCCTCGTCCCCACGGGGACGTGACCGCTGGACATAGTCGGTGCGGGCCGCCTCGAGCAGCCGCCGCCATGACGTCACCGTGGGCCGCCGCCGCAGCAACCCCCGCCGCTCTCTGGACGTCATACCGCCCCAGACACCGTTCTCGATACGGTGGTCGAGAGCGTAGGCAAGGCACTCCGTGAGGACCGGACAACCGGTACACACAGCCTTCGCCCTGGTCTGCGCGGCACCTTCGACAAACAGTTCCTCGGGGTCTGCCGTACGGCATATCGCCCGCGCCCCCCACGACTCCCCATCACCCACGATCACCCGATGCCGTCCTCTCCCCGATCCGGACCGCCACCTCCAACCAGAGAACGCGACGGCTGGGAGACCGTACGACAAACGCCTCGAGCTCGGCACACCGCCAAGGCGCGGCAATCCGTACGGGTGACGGCGGACTTGACGGCTCCACGACAAGGTGTCACTTTCCCGTCCAGGCACAGCCGTTGCCGGCCATTGGGCAGAATGCGCGGCATGACGCGTACGGATGAACAGACGCCGGAGTCCTCGGACGGGGCCGGGCAGCTACTCGGCGCCACAGGCGCAGCGGCATTCCCCAACTGGCAGGGGCTGGAGAGCGCGCCCGTCGAGAGCTTGCTGGCGATCGCCCGGGACGACGGAATCCCCATCGCATGGGTGCCGCCCGCGGACGTGCTGGCGGCGTTGCTCACCGTCCCTGGGCATGAGGCCAGGCTCGACGTCCTCAACCAGTTCGAGAACGCTGTCGTCTCCGCGTGCGAGGAACAGATCGCCGGGTGCGTGGACGAGTGGATGTCCGAGGACGTCGCTCTGGCGAGGAGAGTGATAGCGGCGTTCAAGGCCGGTCACCGGGAGGCCGCTGCCTGTCTGGCTCTCCTCGGCTCAGAGGAGACCTTCTACGAGGTTACGAACGTGCCCCGCCGCCCTGACGGACTTGACGCAATGAGCAAGTACGTGAAGGAGGCGATGGCGGAGGAGAAGCCCGCCATCACGACAAAGCGCCTGGACAGTGACATCCGGACGTGGCGCACGGAGCGCTCCAGCTACAAGGGCCTATCGCGGAAGGCCCATTTCCAGCAGCCGCTAGCGCCTGCCTGGGGCAACCCATGGCACCCGCAAGCGGTCTTCCTTCCCCTGAAGTCCCTCTACACGCCCTACTGGCCCGCCCAAGGCGACCCGGCGCCGGCCAATCTGTCCCGTCACTTCGTCGCGCACCGTCCCTCTCTTGAGCACCTCAGCCGAGGGCACTGCCTGATCGCCGTGATGCTGATGGCCTCGTTCTTCGCGCAGAAGCAGACGTACTGCAATGACGCCCGGATGGCTGACGCAGAGCCTGACTACGGGGATGCCGCGTCCAGTGGTGTGAGCGAGCACACGCACTGACTCATGCCCTCATGCCCTGGTCCCGACCCCAAGCCTTGCCCGGCATGCAGCGCCGCGGTCATGGGCACCGGATCGTCGGCAGATGGACAGACTGGGGCGGCTCCTGCACCGCTTCCCCGCCTTCCACCAGGCAGAGCCCGGCAGAGGGCAGCTCGGCAGGACCAACGCACAGATCACCGCGCCTCCTTGGATGTAGCCACGGCGCACACGATGTGCAACGCCTTGTTCTACGGGGGCTGGGCACGGCAGGGCATTCGCAGGATTCGCAGGTGCTCGGGGAGGTTCTGCCGACGGAGCGAAGTGTGCTGTGCCTCGTTGTGCTGAACCTGGTGGAATCTGCTGCCGCGATCCGTACGAGTCCGCTAGAAGAAGGGTCATGGCGGCGGATGAGCAGGCGGCGTTGACGGAGGGGATGTGGCGGGCCACGGACCTGATGTGGGCCTACCTCACCGAGGACCGAACCCGAGTCAGGGCCGGACTGGAAGGCCTGGGCAGTGACCAGCTGGCGCACACGCTCGCGTGGCAAGCCCGGGACCACGACTGGCTGTTCGACGACCTGGGTGAGCCATCGATGTCCGTGCCGCTCCTGGACACGGTTGCCGCCCTGGCACCGGTGGACTGCGAGTTCATGATGACGACCGCGGTGCGCAAAGGTGTCGCTGCGGGCACGGGACTGGCCTCCAGCGGGCTGGGGGACTTCCCGACGACCGCCCGGATCCACGCGCTCACAGTCTGCATGGCCGTGATGCTTCTGGAAGCCCACGGACGCCAGGGAGCTCTGAGGTTCGTCGTCGCATCGGCGGACAACTACGTCCGGCGCGGTCACCCGCGCCCCTACCCGGCCCCCTGATACCGAGAGGTCGGGGCATGTCCGATGATGTCGGCATGACGATCAACATGCAGAACTTCGGAGTCACCTGGACCGACGCCTCCGGTTCGCCCCGGGCCTCCACCGTCGCCTACGACAAGCGGAGTGCCGAGCGACGTAAGACGGAACTTGAAGAAGCCGGAGCAACCAGGATCGAGATCGTGTCCGTCAAACCCGGCGAGCGGCCCGAACCACAGGCGTGACCCAATCGAGGATCCACCGGTCTCCCGAACCCGCACGGCTCGCCGGCGCTGCACCGTCTACGGCCGGTGACGGTCCTGCCACGCCCGACACAAAGCGCTGAACTCCCCCTGGCGCTCGGCCAGGAGGTCCTCCGTCCGCTGCAGATGGCAGTCCAGGACGTACACGCCGTCCTGGAAAAGCTCAAAACCGATCCGCTCCCACACGCCGCCCAGCTTGACGGCCGCCTCGCGGTGTTGATCTGCGGTCAGCTCGCGGCCGTCGGCCGAACCGGGCTCGCACACCACCGCGACGCAGTTCTGCGACAGACGGCGGATCGCAGCCCCCGCCAGAACCGGGCCCAGGCTCAAGCCGCGCCAAGCGGGCTCCAGCACGACCCGGTCCATCACCAACAGATCACCGACCGGGTGCGCGAGCGCGGCCTCGAAGGCCGGCTCCCACTCGCCAGACGCGACGTCCAGGACCACCTCGCCGATGCCGGCGACGTCCCCGGTGTGAGCGTCCATCGCCTCGAAGGGATGGTCGGGACCGAACATCCGCACCCGCACGAACGACATCCGGCCCACGACAACATCCTCGACCGCGTCCAACGACTCCTCATCCGCGTCGCCGGCGGCGAGCTCCTCTGCCAGGACGTCCGCGTCGATCCGCGCGGTCACCGTCCACACCTCCAGGGTGTCCTCGAACTCGTACGCCTGGACAGGATGTTCATGCTGGTAGGCAAGGCTGATCAGCGAGGGATCAACAGGCAGCTGGGCAATTTGGGGAGCCACGACGGTCACCATGCCACCGTAGATGCTGCCCACCACCGTGCGCCGAGGAACAGCTCACGTTCACCCCCTTCACGGCGGCACCCGGGCCGGCCTCAGCGTGCGGCATCAGCCCCCCATGACAGATGGATGGGCAACGATCATCGCCGCACTGATCGCTGGCGCAGCCGCCTTCATCGGCATCGTCGTAGGCCGTGCCACCACGAGGCACCAGGCCACCGTCGAACACAAACAGTGGCTCCGGGGTCAACGCCAAGAGGCCTACATCGAATTTCTCGCAGTCTGGGACCGGGTCCTGGCGGCAGCGGAAACGGCAGTTCGCGGCATGCCGTGTATTGCGGGCTCTAGCGTACTGGGTGGCCCTGACACCCGAGGGCGCACCGACGGCCGCCTCGGGGGTAAGCGCATCAGGAACGAAAGGCGGCGTTGGACGGCGTTGGACGGCGAATTCGTGGCTGGCGGGGCTGGTGTGAGGACGTGTGGAGGAGCGCCGGGACGGAAGGAAGGACGAGGCAGGAGAAGCTGCCCTCTGCGGTGAGTGGGTGCCCCGCGAGGTTTCCTCCGGATCACCGGAAGCGGTATGGGGAGATAGGCGTGCAGGCTGGCTCCGGTTTCCCGGACACCCGGGCCTGCTCTGCCGGGACGCCCGGCAGGACGCCGCTCGGGAAGGAACCTTGCCCATGAATGTCAACCCGCTCGCGCCGCCAGGGGGAGGCGACCGCCCCAGTCTGCCCGAGCTTCTCCTGGTGGCCGCGGCCGCCGTCCTTTCCGCGCAGAGCCAGGCGTGGGCGAGCGCGCTGGGAACGGCGGCCGCCGTCTACGCCGTCATCGTCACCGGCAACCAGGACCGCAGGAGCTGAACATGACGCGCACACCCCCTTCCGCCCTCGATCTGGCACTGGTTGCCGCAGCCGGAAAACTCGGATTCACCATCAGTCCGGCCCAGTTGGAGCGCTGGCGCACGCAACGGTGGCTCCCCCGGGCCGCGGACTGGACCGCCCCCGAGACCGGGGAGCTCCGGCCCGAGACCGTGCACCGCGCCGCGTGGCTGGCAGACGCCTCCAAGCCCGGCCGCAGCATCAGCTGGATCGGGTGGACCTTCTGGGCGATCGACGACACCCCGGAGACCGCGACACGGCTGCGGGCTGCAGTGGTCGATGCCCTCGAGCGCCCCTTCCGTCGGGCGGGCGTCGACATCGGCCAGGTCCCCCAGGGAGACACCAACGAGGCATTCGAGGCCCGTCAGGAGATGGCAGCCGGGATGCTCAGGGACCGGCGTATCCCCCGGAGAGACTTCGACGGGACCGTTCGCGCAGGCGCGGCCGAAGCCGAGTTCGACCTGCCGCCGTCCCGCTCGGTGGCCAACATGTTCCACCAGGCACTGATGGATCCCGGCGCGCGGATGATGGTCGGCGGCGTGGACGACATCGGGTTCGAGGAACTGATGGAGGCGTACGAGGCCGCCTCGCCCGACCAGACCGAGATGATCGAGCAGATCCGCATCGCCCACCGCGACGCCGCCCTCGCCGGCGTCGACCTGCTCGCCCAGTCCCCCATGGCAGGCGGCCTGCGCGGCCTCATCCGCGCCGTCCGGGAGGCCGACGACCAACGGCTGTGCGCGGCGGTACGCGCCTGCACCAAGGGGAGCGGGGCCCTGGGGATCCTGCTGATGCAGCGGGCGCCGGACGAGCCCGAGATCCTTCGGACGCTGATGGCCGATGTGATGTGGGACCAGTGGGTCCGTGTTGGAGGCTTCGTCCCCGTTCTCGGGATGGGCGGCGAGGCCGCGATCGCCATCAACGTCGTCTACTACCTCGTCATCCCCGGATGGGCGGAGGACCTGGAGCGCTACCAGGGGCTCATGGACACGCTGCTGGCCCAGCCCGCCGCGTGAACGCCCCGTCGGCCGGGAGCACTTGGTCCCATGCCTGGGCGCGGTTCCCGATCCGTCGCCGGGCGACGTCATGGATAGGGAGGTGTCGGACGTCGTCCCCGGTCCGCCTGTGCATGGCGAGGAGCGGTGGCCGTTGGTCCGCCCGCGCGGCGCGCGGGACTCGGATTCGAACGGCAGTACCGTTACGGCGTGGCGCTGAAAGACAAGACGACGTACGACTTCCCCCAGATGCTCATCGAGGCCCAGGCCGAGCTCGACGCGGTACGAAGTGAACTGCAGACCCTGCTGAAGAGGCAGCCCTGGTCTGTTGAACCGCTGCCCGCGTGGACGACGCATGAGAATGCGTGGCGCCCGGCCTCTTGGCCCGAGTCTCCCGGCTGGAACCCCGAGGACCAGGAGAGGATCGGCCGGCTGCGGGCGAGGGAAGGCGAACTTGTCACCGTGATCGTCTGCCATCGTTTCTGGTCCGGGATCATGCCGGAGGAGCGAACAGAGGCACGCACTCAACTCAAGCACCACCACGAGCCGGTACCGGAGACTGCCGAGGCCAGCTAGGAGCTCCGCTCCCCTCCGCTAGGGCTTGCACTGCTAGCCCCTGGCACGCCAGTGCTGACCGCCGATTCAAGAGAAGACGCAGGTCAGTCGGGGGTTGCATGGCTAGTCCCCGCTGGCAATATCGTCGCTGTGCTTCCCCGAAGCCCCGCCTCACGGCGGGGCTTCGCCGTTTTCTCAACTCGATGCCGAAACCCGCGTCACAACCCGCCCGCTCACCTCTCTCTCCTTGTGCCATCCACTCCTGAGGAGGACTCCGCGCATGTCCGTGACCCCGATCCGCTCCAACGACCTCCATCCGTCCGAACACGACCAGCAGCAGCCCCCGCCCGATCCGTTCTTCGAACTGCGCTTCGCCGAACTGCGCATTACCCTGCAGCGGCCGCCCTACCGGCTTGCCGGTGCCCTCATGACGGTCGCCGGAGCCGTCTCGGTGTGGCTCACCCGCTGATACGCGGCCTGAAGCCGTATGTGGCTGTGCCCGCCATCCGGCGCGACACAGCCACAAGTCGCGCGCATGGCCTGCACGTCGCTCCACCGCTCCGTCGGCTCGCCGCCCGGCCCCGGGACCGCCGAGTTGCCCTCCGGGCCGTCGCAGCCGGTATGGGCGTCCCGCCCGCTGCCGGCCGATAGGGTGACCGCGAGGCGTGCACGTACGCCGGAGTCCGAAGGGGGCGCGGCCCACGCCTAAGCCTCGAAGTCCGGGCAAGGTTCACGGAATCGCGTGCGGCATCCCGTCTCTCCCTGATCTGGTGCGACGCGAGCGTGGGGCGCGTCGCGGTGTGGACAGGGCCCCCTGTCGGCGTCCCCATGGCGTACGACCCACTGGGCCTGGGCGACGGCACCGAGCTGTTCACCGCACCGTTGATGGTGGTCACCATGTTGCCGTCCGGACCCGATGGCCTGGAAGCCGCGCAGGTGATCGCGGACGCCGTGGACTACCTCGCGGACCCGGCGGCGGGATGGTACCGGGCGTGCGCCGAGGTCTACGGGCCCCGTCCCACCCGGGAGTCCGGTATGGCTCCGCTGGCCGGGCATCGGCCGGACATGCTGCTCGTCCAGGTGTCCGCGCGGCGCCGCTGGACCACCGAGACCCTGCACGGATTCCTGCAGGATGCCGCAGTCGCGATCCTTGCTGCGCTTGTGGAGCGGTACCCGGACATCACCGAACGGCACGTCGCCGTCCAGGCCTTGCAGGTGGAATCCGCCCAGCAGATCCTCTCCGTGGACCCGGAACCGACCGCTCGCACCGATCAGGGGCACCCGAGCCTGCGCAACAACCACCTGCACCGCGGCGATGGAGCCGGTGACGCGCCGACGGCGGACGAGGCCCCCTACCCGTTTCGTGTCGTCGATGCTCACGACCGCGGATGGTTCGCCGTCGGTCCCGCCCTCTACCTGTGCGCGGGGGCCGAACAGCGCTGCGTCGAGCCGACATCGCTTGAGAAGCTCGAGGCCGAGCGCGGCCCCGTACGCCCCGTCGTGCCCGCCTCCGACCGCGACCTGGACCGGCTGCGGGCCGCCTTCACGGACGCCGGTCCGAAGGCCGTGGCCTCGCTCCTCGTCGCCCTGTACGTCCTGGCCCGGAAGCACGCCGAAGCGGAATACGAACGCTCCGGACACAAGCGGAGCGGCCAGCTGTACGCCGGGGGCGAGGACCACTGGGAGACCGTGGCGATGCGAAGTCTGGTCTGGGGTCTCGGCGTCGACCTCGCGGACAAGCCGCGACGCCTGGACGAGGCGATGATCGACACGGTCCGCGCGGTCGTCGACGGATGGGTGGCCCCCAGCTCCGACGTCTACGTCGAAGTAGCGAACAACATCACCGAGGCATTCCAGGCCGCGGCGAAGGATGCCGGCGGCTGGCAGGGGCTCGCTGACAAGCACTTCCAGCTCGGCGACCGATTCGCCCACTCGGAGAACTCCGTCGAGGCCGCTCACGCCTGGCTGATGGGCCAACACGGCGCCGACGGGTAGACATCCCCATGGGCTTCGCCGCCCGTACGTACGGCCTCGTCCGGCTGTCGTGGGAGCACTGCGACCAGTCGGGGATCAAGGGTGCTGCCTTGGCCGACGTCCGGCGGGTCCTGAAGCCCGCGAAGGGCGCGGTATCCCTTTGCCGGGAGGATTTCGAGCAGACCGTCTGATTCGCCTGCTGCGCTCCGGCGGAGGCGGGGGCACCCGTGTGAATGCCCCCGCCGTACGTCACGGGCGGTAGACGCATCCCCTGACGAAGGCAATGCCCGCGACCGAGAAGAGCGCGATGCCGGAAGCGGGCCCCTCGGGGATGAATCCGGCCAGGTCTACGGACTCCACCGCGGACAGTCCGAGGAGGGAGAGCGCCGAGTTCGACGGCGAGCGGAAGCGGAACAGGTCCCGCTCCTCCGGACCGGTGATCTTGAGTGATGCTGTCACTATGGATGTACCTCCGCGATGTCGTTCGAATGCACTGGCGATACACGGAGCAACTGGGGCCGCCCTCTGCAGGGGCGGCCCCTATCCGTGCTCAGACCAGTAGACAGCAGGTCAGACATGCCGGAGCGCGCCGTCAAGTCGCATCTCGCCGTATGGCCGGAACCCTCGTTAGCACCATCTCGTCGCCGATCCGCGGCTGGCCTGATCTGCGAGAACGACAAATGGGGGCGTCGTCTCTGGCTCGATGACGGTCACGGAAGGTTTGAGGCAGCAGCAAATCGCCCGTGACCAGGGACAACGACGGCGAAGAGGCACGTGATTTGGCGTGAGGGCTCGTCGCCTGTGGCATCACCTCGGGCGTGATGCACGCCACATCAGACGTGGTAGATTCCTGACGAAATGTCGGCTGATACATCTCGGCATGCGGCACGCGAACGCATTGACGGCGGCGCAACCCTGTCGGATCCGGCCCGTGACCGGCTAAGGGGTCCAGGACAGCCCGCACGGGGCACGCGTCCAGTCGAGAGGCCAGGCCATGGCTGACTCCGCCCGACCTACCGGGTGACCAACCTCAGCTTGCGGTTCGACCCCGCCCGTCGCATCGACTTCACCAGGCCCGCGCCTCAGCCGGCTACCGCTGGTCGGCGTGCTGGCACTCGGGCGATCCCCACAGGAGGCCGGGGTGAATCCGGCGGGCTGATCCGCCCGGCGCAGCGCAAACTCGCCGATGTGTGAGGCATGTTCTCCCAGCCCGCCCAGGTCGGGGCGCGCCGCACCGCTACCAGCTGACGGACGATGGTCTCGCCAAGGACGCCTTGGGGACCTGTCTGAACGAGCTCGCCGACCTGCGCAAGAACCGCAAGTCCAACGAGGAGGCCTCCGGGAGGGCGAAGCGCTCCTGACCGGGCGTCGGCCGACCAGTTCGTTCAGGCGGGTCTCTGTGACCAGCCGGGGCCTCCGTCGCCCGCTGCTACCGGGCGAACGTGACCGTGATCGGCTCGCTGGGGCAGCGGCTCAGGATCTCGGAGAGCGCGGCCTCTTCACTCGGGTCGACGGCGAGCCGGTAGCGGGTCTTGTCCGCGACCCAGTCCGTGACGTACCGGCAGCGGTAGGCCTCGAAGGGTGGCACCCACGTGCTGGGGTCTTGGTCGGACTTGGACCGGTTACTGCCCGCCGACACCGCGATCAGAGCACGGGGATCATCAAGATCATTCGCAAAGCCTTCACGCTCCTTCGCGCTCCACCCTGACGCCCCGCTGTCCCAGGCTTCCGCCAGCGGGACCAGGTGGTCGACGTCCAGCTGGCGTGCGTTGTCGACGTATGTGTCGTCGTACCAGCTGTACCAACGTCCCCCGGTGAGCAGGCAGTTCGCACCCTGCTCCGGGGCGGTGACGGCCTCGGATTTGAGGACCTCCAGCCGGGCGTTGCATCCGTCGCGGTCGGCGTCGGTCCAGTGCCGGAACTTCGAGCGCTCGTACCCGGCCCGGCTCTCGTCCTGGATCGCAAGGGCCTGAAGGGCGTTGCGGACCGGCAGGGTCACCGTGTCGCCGGGAGCAGCCGGTGTGGCGTGGGCGGTAGCGGTCGGGGCGAGCAGCGCGGACAGGACGCAGAGTGCGAGGGCGGCGGGGCGGGCAGAGCGGCGGAGACGCAAGACGGATCCTTCCGAAGATCACCAACCGTTCGTGATCTTCGTACTGGGTTCCGGCCGCAACTTGCCCGGCACTCTCCCGGGTTCACCCGCGGGGGCGGTAAGTCACACCGCGTCCGGCGGGGGATGCACAGTTGGGGGTCGCTTCATCAACCCTTCTGGCAGATGCCGATGAATCGGTGAAACCGGAGGTCAGACATGCGGGGTTGTCCACGCTGGCGCCAGTTGGGGTATGCGAGGACAGATGCTGACAGGTTCGCCGAGGGGACCTTCGGGTTTCAGCCCGCGTTGCTCACCGCTTGTCTTCGTTGCCGCCATGGCCAGGATCGTTTTCGCCGAGGCGTTCAAGTCGGCCAGCTGCGGTCTCGGCATGGCGTCGGGCCTCGCGAACCTGCCGGTCGATTGTGCGTAGCCGCTCGCGTGCCTTCTGCGCGGCCGTCCGGGCCTGCCGCTGCTCGCTTCCCAGGCTCCGTAGTTCATCGGCGAGTTCGTCGGCGCGCTGTTGGAGTCCGCTCTCGTGTTTGCCGGCTTCGTCGGCCTCCCGGGCCGCTGTCGCCGCCTCGCCCTCGATGGCACGGAGCTCCCGCTCCGTGTCGGCTGCTTCCTGCCGGGCCTGCGCGATACGCCGCTGGCGCTCCTCGTCGCCCTGGCGACCCCCGCGCACCCGGGCAACGGCGGGGCGAGATGGGATCGACAGCGTGGGTGCAGCGGCGGCGCCCGCGTCCTCGGTTGCGGGGAAGCCGAGGGTCTGGCTGAAGGGCTTCACGAGCCGCCCCGCAGCCCATTCCTGGGCGGCCGTGGGGTCCGCGAGGACGGCCTGGAGGATGCTTTCGACCTCGTGCTGGACGTCATTGCTGACCGGGTGACCCGCTTCTTTCGCCAGTTGACGGGCCTGCCGTGACAGTGCGTTGATCAGCAGGTGCTGCTGGCGGCTGAGCTCGCGCAGGTGTGCCCCGTCCAGGTTGTGGTGTGCCTGGCGCAGGGCTTCGCCGAGCTGGAGCAGCGGCTCGGTCTCGTCAGGCCGTTCGCGCACCAGGAGGTTGGCCGCCCAGGCAGAGAGGCTGGGGCGCCGCAGTGTGCGGATCTTCTCGGCGAGGGCGCGATCCCCGGCGCTGCGGGCGGCGGCCGCGCGGGTATCGCGGGTGGCGGTGAAGTCCTCCGGCCGTATCCCGTACAGCTCGTCAGCGACCGCGTCCAGGTCCACTGGTTTCCCTCTCCACGACACGCCTGCTTTGTTTATTTTCGCACTATTTGTTGCATGTGTGCGATTGCCCGGCGTGCCTACGGGGAGCGGAGCCGGGTCACTGTGGCCACGGCGTGCCGCGTGGTTCCCGCCAGGACTTCGACCAGCAGGCCTGGCCGGGTAGTGCGGTAGGGCTCCCCCGCCGGTGTGCGTGTGCTTTGGGAGGGTCCGCTCGCGATCAGGTGTGCGGAGACCTGGGCGGCGAGCGGCGCCTTGAGGGTCTGGGAGAGGGTGATGCGCCCGCCGGGGAGCCGTACGGCGAGGGCGTGCGGGCGGGCGGCAGGTCCGGTGTAGCCGACGATCTCGGCGTCCACGGTCTCTGAGTGCCTTACCTTCTTCCAGATTCTGGATGCTCTGTATGCCGAGTTGGCGGGCTTGCAGACGATGCCCTCGACGCCTTGCTCCCGGAGTTGTTGGTACCAGGTCATCGCCACTTCGGGGTCGTCCGTCATGGGGACGGCCTGGATCGGCGGCTGGACGTCGTACTCCTGGAACAGGTCCAGGAGCAGGGCGCGGCGTGCGTCGTACGGACGGGCGCGGACGTCGCCGTGGTCCGGGTGGACAAGGATGTCCCACGCCGCGAAATGGGCGGGACGATCTTCGGCGAGGCGGCGGGCCCGTGCGGGAGTGGAGGCGGCTCTCGACTGCGCGGCCGCGAAATCGATCTTTCCGTTCGCGTAGATCACGGCCTCTCCGTCCAGGACGGTGTCCGGCGGGAGCATGTTGAGTCCCGCGAGTGCGAGATCCATCCACACGGGCGTGACGTTCCTGCCGGACCGGGCCTGAAGGCGGACGGTGCTCGCCTCTCGCCACATGACCGTTCGATGTCCGTCGAACTTGGGTTCGTATCGCCAGTTCGTCCCGACCGGGAGGGTCGGGACGAACTCGGCGAGTGCAACGTCGACGGGGAAGTCCACACGATCAGACTCCGGCCGCCGCGGCGCCCGTGCATGCGGACAGCGCTACCGGAGCAGCGGCATCACCGCCTTCACGACCAGCGTGAGCGGCGTGTCCTGGGCTACCAGCGCAGCACCGTAGGCGATCGCGACGTGCTCGACGGCCTTCGTCGCGGCGCACAGGACGCGGGCCTGGTGCGGGGTGAGCTTGTCGCCGGCGTCGATCGCGAGCGAGCCGAGGGTGATCGCCGCGAGGGTGACGAGCGCCGCGAGGTCCTGCAGGAGGTGGGGCATGACTGCCTTTCCGGTCCGGGCCGGACAGTTGTCGGCCTCACCCCGTCCGCCGAGAACCGGGCCGCCTTACAGGATGGAATCCCAAAGTGTGACGCACGTCACATGCGCGTGCTCCGGGCCCGTGAAACAAGGCCGTCCCGCTCCTTGCGGTCGCCATGCGGCGCAGGTCGGCATCGAATCACCCGTTCGCACGCTTGTGCGATTCCGAGTTATGGTGGATACCTGGAGAGGACACAGGTCAGGGAGGGGCACGCGAAGGATAGGAGGTGCGCAGCCGTGGATTTACTCATCTGCGCGTCGCCTCTGGATACTCCGCCCGATACGGGGCCTCTCTCCCTGGCGCCCTCGTGCAGCGCGCCGCCGAGCGCGGGATGACGACGCTCGCGCTGACCGACCGGGACACCGTCGCGGGCACGGTCCGCTTCGCCACCGCCGCCGCGGCGGCCGGCATTCGCCCTGTTCTCGGGGTCGACGTCGCCGTCGCCCCGCTTGCCCCGCCGGACCCGGCCGCCCACCGGCCGTGTACGCCCGTGCGCGGCGGCGCCCACGTGATGGAACCGCCTCTGCGGGTCACCCTGCTCGCGCAGACCGTGGCGGGGTGGGCGCGGTTGTGCCGTCTGGTGTCCGCCGCGCATGCCGAGCCCGGCGGCGCGGCGCCGGTCGTGTCCTGGCCCGCCCTGCGTGCGTACGCCGACCGGGACCTGGTGGTGCTGCTCGGTCCATCCTCCGAGCCGGTGCGGGCCCTGTCCGCCGGCCGTCCCGATCTCGCCGAGCAGCTGCTCGCGCCGTGGCGGGAACTCGCCGGCGACCGGCTGCGGCTGGAGACCGTATATCTGGGGCGGCAGAGCACAGGCGCGGGCTCACTACGGCTGGCCGCGCGCACGGTGGGCCTGGCCGACCAGCTCGGCGTGCCCGCGGTGCTGACGAACGCGGTCCGCTACGCCGACCCCGACCAGCACCGGCTGGCGGACGTGCTCGATGCGGCCCGGCTGCTGCGGCCGATCGACCGCCGGCACCTGGACGGCGGCGAGCGGTGGCTGAAGGGCCCGGCCGTCATGGCGGCGGCCGCCGAGCGGATCGCCCGGGCCGTCGACGACGATCCCGCCCGGGCCCTGCGCCTGCTGGCCGAGACCGAGGCCACCGGCCAGTCCTGCACCCTCACCCCGGCCGATCTCGGGCTGGGCAGGCCGCACTTCCCCGAGCCCTCCGTGGTGGGAGCCACCGGCGAGCGGGGTTCGGCAATGCGGTTGCTGCGTCAGCGGTGCGAGGCCGGGATGGTCGCCCGCGGCCTGGACCGGGATGAGCGTGCCGTACGGCAGCTCGACTACGAGCTGGACAGCATCGGCCGGCTCGCCGGATTCGAGGCGTACTTCCTCGCCGTGGCCCAGGTGGTCGCGGATACCCGGGCGCTGGGGATCCGGGTGTCCGCGCGCGGCTCCGGCGCCGGGTCCATGGTCAACCACTCACTTTTCATCGCCACGGCCAACCCTCTCAAGCACCACCTCCTGTTCGAAAGGTTCGTCAACGAGCGCAGGGCGACGCTCCCGGACATCGACCTCGATGTGGAGTCCGAGCGGCGACTGGAGGTGTACGACGCGATCATCAAGCGGTTCGGCACGGAGCGGACCGCGGTCACCGGCATGCCCGAGACCTACAGGGCCAGGCACGCCCTTCGCGACGCTGGAAGTGCCCTCGGGATGCCGCCCCAGGTCGTGGGCGAGATCGCCAAGTCCTTTCCGCACATCCGGGCCCGGGACATCCGCTCCGCCCTGGCAGAGCTGCCGGAGCTGCGGCAACTCGCCGCACAGGCGGAGAAGTTCGGGCCGCTGTGGGAGCTCGCCGAGGGCCTGGACGCACTGGTACGCGGGTACGCCATGCACCCCTGCGGGGTGATCCTGTCCGATGTGTCGCTGCTGGACCGGCTGCCGGTGCAGCCGACCCCGGCCGGCTACCCGATGGTGCAGGCCGACAAGGAAGACATCGAGCTCGGCGGCTACGGCCTCCTGAAACTGGACGTCCTGGGCATCAGGATGCAGAGCGCCATGGCGCACGCGGTCGCGGAGATCCGCCGTGCCACCGGGCAGGTCCTGGATCTCGACAATCCCGATCACGTCGACCTCAACGACCGCCTGGCCTTCGAGCTGATCCAGTCGGCGGATTCGATTGGTCTATACCAATTGGAGTCACCCGGCCAGCAAGATCTTTTGTCCAGGCTGCAGCCCCGGCACATGCAGGACGTCATCGCGGACATCAGCCTTTTCAGGCCCGGTCCTGTGTCGGGCGGTATGCCCGCTTTGTTTATTGCGGCGCGTCATGGCGCGACGCCGCGGTACGCGCACCCGGACCTTGAACCGATCTTGTCGGACACGTACGGCGTGACCATCTGGCACGAGCAGATCATCGCGACGTTCGCCCGGCTGACCGGCTGCGATCGCGCTGCCGGCGAGTACGCCCGCCGCGCCCTCGCCGACCCCGACAGGCTCCCCCGGATCGAGGAGTGGTTCCGTCGTACGGCCGGCGAGCGCGGCTACAACAGCGCCGTGCTGGACGAGGTCTGGGAGACCATCTCCAGCCATGGCGCATACGGCTTCTGCCGGGCGCACGCTGTCGCTTTCGCTGTTCCTGCACTTCAGAGCGCCTTCTTGAAAGCGAGGTTCCCCGCGTTCCTGTACGCCGGGCTCCTGGAGTTCGACCCGGGCATGTGGCCGCGCCGCGTCCTGGTCGCCGATGCCCGCCGCCACGGCGTGCCGGTCCTGCCCGTCGACGTCAACCACTCCCGCGCGGCACACATGGTCGAACAGACCGAGCAGGGCTGGGGCGTCCGCCTCGCCTTCTCCACCGTCAAAGGGATCAGCGAAGGGGAGGTCGCGCGTCTGGTGGCAGGACAGCCCTACACCGGACTGCAGGACCTGTGGCAGCGCGCCCGTCCCTCCCTGCCGATCGCGCAGCGGCTGATCCGGATCGGCGCGCTCGGCCCGCTCCCGGGCGACCTCACCCGCCGGGATCTCCTGCTGCAGGCGACCGAGCTCCACCGGCAGTCCCGTTCCCGCGCTGCCACCGACGGCCAACTGCCGCTCGGCGGCGAGCTGGTGACCGCCACCCCGAGCGGTCTGCCCGAGATGACCGGCCGGGACAAGCTCGGCGCGGAACTGGACACCCTCCAGATCGACGTCACCTACCACCTGATGGAGCACCACCACCGGCTGCTGAACGAGCTCGGCGCCACCACCGCCGCGCACCTGCGCGGCATGACCCCCGGCCAGACGGTCCTGGTCGCCGGGGTACGCGCCTCCACCCAGACCCCGCCGATCCCGTCCGGCAAGAGGGTCATCTTCGTGACCCTGGAGGACGGCACCGGCCTGGTCGACCTCGCGTTCTTCGAGGACTCCCACGAAGCCTGCGCGCACACCGTCTTCCACTCCGGGCTGCTGCTGGTGCGCGGCACCGTCACAGCCCGCGGCGCGCGCCGCACCGTGGTCGGCGAGATGGCGTGGGACCTGGACGACGTCGCCGCGGCCCGCCGCGACCACGGCCCCCAGGCCGCCCTCGGCCTTCTCGGCCGCACCGCCCCCTCCCCCACCCCGGCCCGACCGGCCGCGCCGCAGCGCACCCTCGCCGACGGCACCGCCGGGGCACGGCTTCACCCGTACGCAGACCTCCAGCCCGCCGGCACTCGCTCCGCCGACCTGCGCCGGCTCGGCCACCGCAGCCAGGGTTCTCCGGGGTGATCGCCGTGAGCCGCCACATCCTGCACCTCCGCTTCGACGTTCCGGCCGGCCACGACCCCGACCTTCCCGAGCGGCTGCGCCGCCTGCTGGAGGACATCACGCCGCGCGTGCAGATGATCGAACCGGTCTCGGCTGCGGTGCTCGATCTGACGGGCGCGCTCGCGTACTGGCAGCGCGACGCCCGCGGCCTGACCGAGCTGGTCCAGCTGCGCGCGCTCGCCCACCTCGGCCTGAGCAGTGCCGCGGGGTGCGCGGGCAACCGGATGCTCGCCGCGATGGCCTGCGCCCTCACACCATCCGACCGCCGTACGGTCATCGACGACTCCCCCGAGGCCATCACCGCGTTCCTGCGACCCCGGCCGGCCGATGAGCTGCCCGGCGTGGGCGCGAAGACCGTCGCCATGCTCGCCGAGTACGGCCTGCACACCATCGGCGACGTCGCCGACGTCCCTCAACTCACCCTGCAACGCATCCTTGGCGCCCGTGGCGGCCGCACGCTCCACGAGCGCGCCCAGGGCCGCGACCCCCAGATCGTCGACCCCACACCGACCCCGGCGAGCATCAGCGCCGAACACCACTTCGGCCGCGACGAACTCGACCCCGCCCAGCACCGGCGCGCACTGCTTGCCCTGGCCGACGACCTCGGCGCCCGCCTCCGCAGCTCCGGACAGATCGCGACGGCCCTGACCTGCACCGTCCGCTACGCCGACTCAAGCAGCACCCGACGCAGCCGTACCCTGCCCGAGGCCACCCAGCACACCGTGCTCCTGGCCCGCACCGCCTACGCCATCTATGAGTCCCTCGCCCTCCAGCGCGCCAGGGTCCGCAGTATCGCGCTCCGCGCCGAGGCCCTTCGTCCCGACGACCGGGCCACCCGGCAACTCACCCTCGACGCGGGCGACGACAAGCCTCTCGCGATCGAAGCCGTCGCAGATCGCGCCCGAATCCGCTACGGGCACCACGTGCTCTACCCCGCCGCTCTTGCTATCAACTCCCCTCCCCCATCCGCCCGTCGCCGGGACCGGGATGGCCTCCCAGACGACAGGCTGCGACATAAGCGCGACAGCAGCAGGCGATGGTAGGCGCCCCCTGCCGAGGAGCGATGATCTCTCACGACGGATATCGGGACCTGCGTGTCCCGGACGACAGCGGACGGCCGGCACGCGAAGAAGCCGCCCTGCTGATCCATGCCTTCGACGCGGTAGCCGACGGGCGCCGCACCCGCGCGGACTATCTCCAGGTCGCCGACAACGTGCTCGACGTCCTCGCCCGGCGCGGGCTGCTCAGGCGAGACGCAACTGACCGAGCGGCCGACCACGGTCGGCCTGCGCCTCCAAAAGAGCGGCCAATTCCGGATCCCTCGTGAAGGCGGGGCCGCCCCAGTACGCCGGGACGGCCACGGGCGCGAGGTACACCTCGGTGCCGTGGACGCGCGCGGCGTCGAGCAAGGTCTGCAGCATCTGCACGCCCGCCAGGTCGAGCGCACCGAGGCGCGCATGCCACGTCTGGGTCTCTGGGTCGTACGTTGCGATCGTGCGGAGCTTGTCCAACTGCTCGCGCCATTGAGGATCGGCGGCCGGTGCTGTCCGGACGGTGGCCTCCAACACCCATGCGCTGTCACGGGAATTCGGCGAACTGGTCATGTCAGGACGGTAGACGCTACCACTGACAACTCCTCCGGTCGGGTGAATCCGAAGTCTGAAGAGAACCCCGTGCCGCGCGAACACGTACTGACAGACGTGGACCCGATCCAAGAAGCGCATCTTTCCGAACCCGGCCTGCTCGTTATCGACGTGGCAGGCCTGGACGACGACACCGCATTCGCCTTCCAGAACGCGATCGCCCGAATGTGGGGGACCGCGACCGCCGATCGCACCACTCACGATGTCGGCCAGCCCGGTGTGCGGCTGCGGATGTACACGAATCTGCGGGAGGTCCTGATCGAGACCTCCCTGCCGGATCAGGCGTTGGCCACCGGCCCGGAGTGAGGCGTGGTCCGCCACTACGGGGGAAAGCGACGGACCAGCCTGAAGTCCACGGTGCCACACGCGCCTCTAGTGCGCCCTGTCTGCACGCGAAGTCGCCGCGGGATGGCGCGACTTCATCTGACGTCATCTCCCAGTCTGCGCGCCTAGAGCAGGCGCAGGACGCCGACGACCTTCCCGAGGATCTGCGCGTGGTCGGCGCGGATCGGTTCGTAGGACGGATTGCGCGGCATGAGCCACACCTGCCCGTCCTGTCGGCGCAGCACCTTGACCGTGGCCTCGTCTTCCAGGAGGGCGGCCACGATGTCGCCGTGGTCGGCGCTGTCCTGCTGCCTGACGGTCACGATGTCGCCGTCGCAGATCGCCGCGTCGATCATGGAGTCGCCGGAGACTTTCAGGGCGAAAAGGTCGCCCTCGCCGACGACTTGGCGGGGCAGGGAGTAGACGTCCTCGACCATCTCCGCCGCAAGCAGCGGCGCGCCGGCGGCGATCCGCCCGACCAGTGGCACGTCAACGGGTGCGTCACTTCGTCCGCTGAGGACGGGCGCCCACGAGGGACGAACCCGGTAGGCGCGGGGCCGGTGCGGGTCGCGGAAGAGGACGCCTTTGCGGTCGAGGGCCATTAACTGGTGAGCGACTGAAGAGGTGCTGGAGAGTTTTACGGCCCTGCCGATCTCCCGCATCGACGGCGGGTAGCCCTGCCGGGCGACGGCCTCCCTGATGCACCGGACGATCGCCGCCTGGCGGCTCGTCAACTCCCCCTCGACAGTCCGGATTCCCGGAGGGCGACCTCGGCGTGTGGACGCGGCGTTCTCCATCCAGGGCACCTCCGTACAAGATCTCGCAGAGCGCGACCTTAACCCGCCACGCTTCACAAATGGAACACTATTTCGTGTTCCCGGAAGGTTGAGGGCACCGTGGGGCGCGTGGCCTTGAATGGGCAGGCCGCTTCTGGGCGCGGCATCGGCGGTCCGGCCGGACGATCGGGTGGCGTGTCCTGCCAAGCGGAGGCAGAGACGAAGGCGCCCGACTACTCCCGGCCGAGGACGGGTGCTGGCATGCGGGGGGCGGCTATGTCGGGACTGTGCCGTCCTGGGGAGCGCGCTTGGCGCGCTGCTGTGCTAAGGCCTCGCGGGTGGCGCGGACCGTGTCGATGCCCACCCGTATTCGCTCGGCGCGCTGCCAGATCTCTGCTCGTCGTTCGTCGGCCGTTGTCACAACCATGCCCCCGGTTCGACGAGGGCGTACTCGCAATAGGCCCGCCGGTACCGCTGGTGTCCGGTGTCCCGGGTGTGCTCAGCCATCCACCGGGCGAGGGCGCCGGCGTCCTCCAAGGTGCTGGAGCCCGCACCGCAGTCGGCTTCCTCGCCTGAGACGCAGACGGCCTCGTATTCCGGCATCGCCAACTCGTCCATCGTGATGCCGGATGGCTGCGGGATGCCGGATTCCTGGGTGACCTCGAACATCCGGAACCGGAAAGTACGTGTCACTGCTCGCCCCGCAGCCGGTCGGCGTGGTGCGTGTGGCCGCCGTATTCGTGGGTCTGCGGGTCGCGCGCACTCACGGTCATGGTGAGGGCCCACTCCCACATGCCTTCGACCGGTCCGGGGGTCTTGGTGAGCGCGAGGCCGTGCGGTTCGAGATTGGGGGCCTGCCGCGCCGCCTCGGCGGCGGCCTGGAGAACGTCGGCCGGTGTCGATCCCGTACACACCAGGACGGTGAGCGCGGATACCGAGACGTCGCTCGATTGACCATGGTCGACGAGTGCGCCCACGGCGCTACTCGCCTCGTCGAGCGACCGTACGAGGTCTTCAGCAAAGGGTGGCCGCCTGCCAACGCGGACCGTTTCGACTGCGGCTTCGTCTGTGCGGCGGGTCGCGGGAAGGTGCTCGGAGGGGCGGCCTTCGTTCTGCGGGGTTCCGTTTACATGCGCCATGACGGGACGGTACGGGTGGGAGGGCTCAGCGAGGGCGCACAGTGTGTGTGCCTTGTACGGCTGAGGGGGAGCGCAGTTGTGTTCTTCTCTCTGCGTGCATGTGCTGGCCCCCGGAGTCAGCGCGGGAGACTCCGGGGGCCGAGGGCCGCGGACAGCTCCCACGGGGGGAGGAGCCATCCGCGGGGTCATCGGGCGCAGGCGTGGGCGCCGAGCTCCTCGCCGACCTTGAGGAGCGCCGTGCGCAGCTTGACCGGATCAACGTATCGAGGGAGCACCGCAGTTGAGCGGCTCAGGCAGGCGGCTTCCCAGTTGCCGCCGTCGGCGCGCGGCACCAAGAGCCACGATCCGTTCGAGAGCGTTCGCACGCCCTGGATGTCGGCGCATCCGTCGGCTGTGGTCCCGGGGCGTACGAAGACGATGAGCTCGTGTCGCCGGTAGTCGGCGAAAACGACGTATCCCTCGTCCTGCGGAAGGGCAAGGGCATCGAGCGCGATGAGTCCGTGCTCAAGCGGGGCGATGACTACCGCGTCCCACGTCTTCCCGCAGGCGACCAAGTCCGTGGCTGACGCCCCGGCATACTTCAGCCGGTGTTCGGTCTCATGATCCGGGCTGAGGAACGTAGACGTCCAACCCGCAGAGGTGGTGTTCTCGGACTTGGCCATACGCGCACCGTAGAACGCGTACAACGGACTGTAGGCGCACAGAGTGTGCGCCTTGTCCGCCCGTCCTGGAGCTCACAGATGGACACAAGTGCCGTCGGCCGTCGCATTGCTTACTGGCGCGAGCGTCGCCGCTTCACGCAGGTTGAGTTCGGCCGCCTGATGAACGGCAAGAGCAAGCGATGGGTGCAGGCCCTTGAAGCCGGTGACCGGCAGGCCGACCCGCGCTTGTCCGTACTCGAGGACGCTGCCCGCGTCCTGAGCATCGATCTCCTGACCCTCCTCGCCGACGCCCCGGCCGTCGAATGCGTGGACGCCGTCGAGCTGGAGCGCATCCGGGTCGTCCTGCAGAGCCACGACGTGATCACGGGCTCGGACGACACTGATCCCGCCGACCCCCTGCCGGTCGATGCCCTCCGCGCCGGCGTCCGCTATGGCTGGACCGCCTTTCAGGCCTCCCACTTCGCCTCACTCGGCGGCCTCGTCCCCGACCTCCTCGTCGCCGCCAACCGGGCCGCCGCCCGCCACCAGGGCGATGCACAACTTGCCGCCTACCGGTCGTTGTCGATGGTGCTGCAGCTCACCGAGGCCGCTTCGATCAAATTCGGTGATGGTGGGCTCGCGACCCTCGCCGGCCACCGCGCCGTGGCGGCTGGCGAACGGTCCGGCGACCCCGTCGTCATGGCGTCGGCATGCCGACATCTGGCCGACGCCATGACGAATGACGGTCAGCCCCGCGCCGCCGCCGAGTTCGCCGTCACCGCCGCCGCACGGCTTGAGCACGACCTCACGGCGCGCGGCGCCGATGGGTTATCCACCTTGGGCATGCTGTATCTCAAGGCGGCCATGGCACGCGCCGTGGCGGCCGAACGGGACGACCGCCGTGCTGCCTACGATGCCCGCGCCGTCCCCGAGCTCCTGGACCAGGCAGACGAACACGCCGCCGAGCTCGGCGGCGACGGCAACAACGCGATGTTCACCGCGTTCGGGTCGACCAACGTGAAGTTGTACCGGGTCGCGGCGCACGTTCAGTTGTCCGAGGGAGCGGATGCCGTCGCCGTCGCGATGGACATCTCCGAGGACGCGCGCGCCGCCCTCCCGCGTGAACGGCGTGCCCATCACCTCGCGGACCTCGCCCGTGCTTACACCCAAGCCGGGCAGCGCGAGGAGGCCGTGAACACCCTCCTTGACGCCGAAGCGGAGGCCGAGGAGGAAGTGCATTGTCGTCCGCGGACTCGGCAACTCGTCGATGACCTGCGCCTGTTGGGAGCGGGCAGTGCAGAGGGACGGTTGCGAGCACTCGTGGTTCGCTGTGGACTGCCAACGTGACCCGAACTCTGTACTTGATCTCATGCGCAGCCCCGCCCGCCCGCCACATCGCAACCGGCATCCGCGCCGCTCAGGCCGCCGGGTGGGACGTGTGCCTCGTCCTGACGCCCTCGGCATACCGGTGGGCCGAGGAGGAGGGCGGCGAAGGTGAGCTTGAGGAGCTGCGCAAGCTCACCGGCCACCCCGTGCGGTACACCTACAAACTCCCGTCGCAGAGTGACGTTCTGCCGGACCCCGACGCGCTCCTCGTCGCGCCAGCCACCCTCAACACCCTGACCAAGTGGGCCGACGGGCACGCCGACACGCTCGCCCTCGGTCTGGTGACCGAGGGTCTCGGCCTTCCCCTGCCAATCGTGGCCCTGCCCTACCTCAACAACGCCCAAGCCCAGCACCCAGCACTGCCCCGCGCCGTGTCCACGCTGCGTGCGGCCGGGGTGAGCGTCCTCCTCGACGACGGCACCCCCGAAGGGCGCGGCGGCTTCCGCCCGCACCGGCCGAAACACGGGGACGTCGATGCCTACCCGTGGGATCTCGCCCTCGACGCCCTTCCGCCAGCATCCTGACCCGACTCCATACGTGATTCAGCCCCGCCGCCCTCGGGCGGCGGGGTTTCATGCTTCCCCGCGCGGCGAGGGAATCCTCATCAGGCCGGGACGACAGGGCACACAGATGCGCCGCGCGCGAGGACGCTGGTGACCAAGCCTGCGAGACCGAATTCGGGTAGATCGGCCGTGGCGTGCAGTTCGGCGAGGGGCCATCAGCGGTGGTAGCGGATGTTGTCGGACTGTGGCACAGGCCGGGTCAACTGCGGCCCGTGGCGAGCCGGAGTCTGAACGATCTCCTGATGGTCATTCCACTGGGTCGGCGAACTCAATCTGTCTCACGGTGCGGAAGAGTTCGGTGCAGGTCAAGCCTGGTGGGAAGCGTTCCACTACTCGGTGATGTACATGCTGGCGGTACCCGACCTCGGCCAGTTTCCGGAAGACATGCATGTCGAGTTGCCGCTGGGAGGCGAAGCACTTCAGTGCGGCTTCCTTCGCGTCCAGGAGTTCTTGGGTCCCCATGAAGACGTTGGTGGGTTCGAAGTTACCGCTGTAGGGAGAGCGGAAGTAGGTGAGATTGTTCGCCTCGCGCAGGGCGACCGTTGTCACCTCCTGCGCAGTGATCCTGTGGTCGAGGTGCTGGTCGTCGGGGAAATAGGTGTAGACGACGTCAGGGCGCGCCTCCCGAAAAACCCTGAACAACTCGGCGTTGATCTCGCCCCGATGCTCGACGAAGCGGGTGTCGGGACGTTGGAGAAGCTGTACTCGTCCACTCCGAGGATGACGCCGGCGGCGAGTGCCTCTTCCCGTCGCGGCGCCGTGCCGTCTGGGCCCACTGTCCCGGTGGTAAGGCAGCGGGCCCGGACCCGGGCACCGTTGAGGGCGTACCAGCGCATCCGCATGGCCATGGCGATTTCAGGGTCGTCGGGATGGGCCCCAACGATGAGGACGCTCGTCATCTCGGTTCTCCCCCGCCGTTGCTGCTGATGGCGATGGCGATGGCGATGGCGCTGCGCAGGACCCGGCCGTCCAGGCCCTGCCAGCGGAACGGCTCCCCCGGGCTGCGCGGCCATCGGAGGTAGTGCATGCTGCCAGCCACGTGAGTCGTGCACGCGCTGGTAAAGACGACCTTGGACGAGGCCCCGCCGTCCAGGTGGTAGGCGAGTCGGGGATCGAGGACCGCGACGTGCGCGCCGAACTCGTCCGCCTCTGCCTCCAGCGTGCTGGCACCGTCCGACGTCGAGGGCGCGCACGGCAACGGGGGTCCGGGTCATCGCGTCGCTCGGGGCGCAGCGATGAGAGCACACTGCGCGGCGCCGGTGCCGAGACAGTGCTGTCCGGCCTTCGTGACACCGAACTCCTCGTCAAACTTGTACACGGCGACGAGTACTGAGGCTGCCGGCGACCTGCTGAGAGAACTCCTCCTCACCATGGCGGCCGACTGCTCGCCCCTGGCCCGGTCGTAGTCCGCGCCTGCGCTCAGCCGCCAAGAGGTCAACATCCCCTCTAGTCAATCCTTTTCACACTGGGCAGGTTGAAAGGCGGGTTCTCAGGGACTCGCTATCGCCTGGCCACCCGGGAGAACCGTACGGCCAGGCTTCGGCGTGCCAACGGCCACGGGCATCTGCTGTGCGGTGTGATCCGCCCAGTGGTCTTCCGCAGTATCAGGCTGCGGCGGGCAGCTCGGTGCGTGTGCGGTGGATGAGGTCGGCCACCTCGGGCCGTCCTTTCCACGGGGTGAGGGCGCGGGCGGCCTCGTGGAGGTAGCTGTGGGCGCGGCTGGAGCGGACGTTGCTGAGGATGCGCAGTGAGGTGTTTGCGGCGGTGAGGCCGCGTTCGAGGTCGCGGTTTTGGAGGTGGCTGGTGGCCAGGACGGCCATGCGGATGCCGGTGGCGCGGGTGAAGTGGTCTGCGGGCATGGGCTCGGCAAGCTGGTTCCAGGTGAAGGCGCCCTTGGGGTCGTTGAGGTCGCGGTGTACTTCGGTGGCGTCGGCGGCAAGCCGGGCGTGGGTCATGTAGGCGAGCTGCTCAGGATCGTGGCTGCCTGGCCGGATGGAGTCGAGGAGCTCTTGGGTCCGGCCGAGCGCGGCCTTGGCGGCCTTGGCGTTTCCGGCGCGCCCATGGGCGCGGGCCTCGGTCAGCTTGGCGAAGGCCAGCACCCGTGGTGCGGCGTGTCCGAGACCGCGTTCGTAGGCGCCTTCGGCCATGTCGGCGGCTTGTTCGGGGTAGCCGCGCAGAGTGGTCTGGAGGGACATGGTGGCCATCACGTAGCAGCCACTCTCCACGTTGCCCGCGGCTCGTGCCAGGCGCAGGGCCTGGACGAAGTGGCGCTGGGCGACATCGTGGTGGCCGGTGTCGACCGCTGACCAGCCCACGACCCTCGACAACTCAGCGGTCGCCGCGAAAAGCTCACGCCTGATGGTCTCGGTGTAGGTGCCGGTCAGCAGCGGTGCGGCGCTCAGGCGCAGACATTCGGCGACGGAGCTGACCTTCCAGTTCCCGCCGCCGAAGCGGGAGTCCCACAGGCGGGCTTCATCCGCGGCCTTCCACAGTTCGTCGAGGTCACTGCGGCCGACCTGCCGGCCGCCTTCGTGCGCGGTCGGGGCGTCGGTCGGGGCGTCGGTCGGCTTGGCCAGCCAGCGGGTGACGGGCGTTGCGAAGGCAGCGATGGCGAAGCCGTTGCTGATGACCTGGCGACGGGAGCGGTCCACGGTTCTCCAGTAGGTGGCGGCGACACGGATTGCATCGACGGGGTCGCGGGCGAAATCCAACCCCATGTCAGGGTGTCCGCCTGACCGGCTGTACATGCCGATCTCGGTCACGCTCACCGTTCTGCCGAGGCGTTCGCCCAGCGCAGCGGCCAGGAACTCGGGAGTGCGGCCGCGCGGGATCATTCCGAGATTCACCCATCTGGCGACACTGGTGTGCTCGTACCTGAGCGGAACACCGGCCGCGGCACCGATCCTGTTGATCTGTACGGCCAAGGATTTGTGACTCGCGCCGGCCTGCTTGACGAGCCGGGCCAGATCCTCGTTGGGATCACCCTGGCGGTCCTTCTTGGGCGCCACCGAGCCCCCTCATACCAGCCGTGTCCTGTGACGCGGATGCCGCAGGCGCGGGATCCGAGCCTAGGACGCGAGGGTGACGCGGGGAACCGGATGTGCGTTGTTCGCCCCCCTAGTTCGCCTCCCGCGCACACCGGCTCCGGCAGTTCTCTGGATGCAGGCGGTGGCTCGCCGGAGTGCTGGGAGTCCACCGTCCCTTCCCGGTCCACGACCAAGGCGGGAGTCAGATGTACGAAGTCCTCGTCACCGGCGGTGCCGGCTTCATTGGTTCGCACTTCGTCCGGCGGATACTGCGCCGGGACGACGTGTCCCGGGTGACCGCGCTGGACGCGCTCACCTACGCCGGCCACCCCGAGAATCTGGGGGATGCCTTCCTCGACCCGAGACTGACGTTCGTCCACGGCAACATCCTGGACGGACCGCTTGTGGACGAACTCATGGCCCGGCACACCGCCGTCGTCCACTTCGCCGCCGAGTCCCACGTCGACCGCTCCCTCACCACGGCCGACCACTTCCTCACGACCAATGTCCTTGGCACGCAGACACTCGCCGCCTCCGCCGGCCGCCACGGCATCGAGAAGTTCGTGCACGTCTCGACGGACGAGGTGTACGGATCGCTCGCCCAAGGCTCGGCGCGCGAGGAGGATCCCGTGCAGCCCAGCGTCCCGTACGCCGCATCGAAGGCTGCCAGCGACCTCGTCGCCCTGAGCCACTTCCAGACCTACGGCCTGCCCGTCTGTGTGACGCGCAGCTCGAACAACTACGGGCCCCACCAGTTCCCCGAAAAGGTCATCCCCCTCTTCACCACCCGCCTCCTGCAGGGCGACAAGGTGACCCTTCACGGCGAAGGCCAGCACGTACGGAACTGGCTGCACGTCCAGGACAACTGTGCCGGCATCGAGCTGGTCCTGTTCAAGGGCATCCCGGGCGAGATCTACAACCTTGCCGGCGGTACGGACCTCACGGGCCGCGAACTGACCGCCAAGCTCCTGACCCTGTGCGGAGCGGACTGGAACTCGGTGGCGTACATCCCGGACCGGCAGGCCAACGACCTGCGGTACTCGATGTTCTGGGACAAGATCGCCGCTCTCGGGTTCAGGCCGGCCCGCGACCTCGACGAGGGCCTGGCCGAGACCGTCGACTGGTACCGGCGCAACCCCGACCGCTGGGCACCGCTGACGCGCACCCCGTTTGCGACCGTATCCGCCGCCGGGGAGGAAGCTCATGCCCACTGACCAGACTATTCCGCGCAGGATCCTGGTGACCGGTGTCGGCGCCAACCCGGGCTTCGGGCTGACCCGAAGCCTCATTCGCCTGGGCCACACGGTCATCGCCGCCGACGCGAACCGGCTCGCTCCAGGTTTCCTGCTGCCTTCCGTGGCGCCCCGGGTCATTCCCCTTGCTGGCGACCCCGACTTCCAGGGCGTGATGGCCGGCCTGTGCCGGGACCTGGCCGTGGAGGCGGTAGTGGCCGGCATCGAGCCGGACCTGGAGCCCTTGACGCAGATGGTGCCCCAGCTGGAAGCCGACGGCGTGCGCCTGTGGCTCCCGGACGCCCCTTCGGTGCGCGCCTGCACCGACAAGGCCCTCTTCCACCAAGTGCTGACCGAGCACGGCATCGCAACCCCGCGTACGTGGCAGCCACAGGAGATCGACCAGGTGCCCGACGGTTCCGAGCTGGTCGTCAAGCCACGGCGCGGTCACGGCGCGCAGAACGTCCACTTCGTGCGCCGCCGGGAGCATGCGCGCGTGCTGTGCGAGCTCGTCCCGGAGCCCATTGTGCAGGAGCGGATCTACGGCTCCGAGTTCACGGCGGACTGCCTGGTGGACCGGACCGGACACGCCTCGGTCATCCTGCGCCGCCGCGATCTTGTCAAGGCCGGCCTCGCCGCGGTGTCCACCACGTTCGACGACCCTGACGTGCGCGACCTCGTGGAGCGGACGCTGGGCGCCGTCGGCGCCCGCGGCCTCTGTTGCGTGCAGGGATTCGTCTCCGCCGACGGCATGGTCACGATCACCGAACTGAACCTGCGGATCGCCGGCGGCTTCCCCCTGACCGAGGCGGCCGGAGCGGACCTCGTCGGCCAGATGGTCAACGGCCTGTTCGGCCTGCCGGTCGACCACCAACGCCTCACCTACCGGACCGGCGTGTTCCTGACCAACTACACCGAGACCCTGGCCGTCGGCGACGTCGCCGAGCTTGAGCGCACGGCCACCGCGAAGGGAGAAGCACGATGACCGTGTCAGCGAGGCCCGATGCCCGGCGCAACGCCAGCCCCTACCTGTACGGGCAGGAGGCCGAGGCCATCGCCCGGGTCCTGGAAGGCGGCCAGTACGGACACACGGAGGTCACCGCGGAGTTCGAACGGCGTATCGCCGACTTCCTCGGCGTCCCCGACGCCGTGGCCCTCGCCTCCGGCACCGCAGCCCTCCACACCGCGCTGCTCGCCGCCGGGATCGGCCCCGGCCACGAGGTGATCGTGCCGTCCATGACGTTCTGCGCGACCGTGCAGGCCATCCTGGCCGTCGGCGCCACCCCGTACTTCGTCGACATCGACCCGGCCACCCTGTGCGTCGGCGACCGGCTCGTCATGGACGCCCTCACCGACGAGACGGCCGCCGTCATGCCGGTCCTGTTCGGCGGCCGGCCCGTCGACCTCTCGGCCGTCCAGGCGGACCTCGACGACCGGGGCGTCGTCGTCATCGAGGACGCGGCGCACGCGTTCGGCTCCCGCCACGGCACACGCCGCGTCGGGGCGAACGAGGCGGTACTAACCTGCTTCTCGTTCGGGCCGATCAAGAACCTCACCTGCGGCCAGGGCGGCATGGTCATCCCCCGCACACCCGCCGAAGCCGACATGATCCGCCGGATCCGACTCCTGGGCGTGGTCCAGTCCCAGGGCGAGCGCGCGAACACCACCAGCTACCGTGTGGACGGTTTCGGCCTGCGCTACCAGCTCTCGGGCCTCAACGCCGCCATCGGTCTGGTCCAGCTCGACAGCTTCCAGGCCGCCGAGGACACCCGCCGCCACCTGTGGCGCACCTACCGCGACGCCCTCGCCCCGCTGGACGGCATCACGCTGGTCGACGTCGATGTGGACCGTGCGGTGCCGCACCTGTGTCAGGTCCGCATCCCTCACCGCAACGAGGTGTTCGCCGACCTCCGGGGCCGGGACATCGGGGTGGGTGTCCACTACCCGCCCAACCACCTCCAGCCGGCGTTCGCGGCCTGGCACCGCTCCCTGCCGGCCACCGAGCAGGCCGGCGAGGAGATCCTCAGCCTGCCGTTCCACCAGCACCTCACCGATACGGACATCGGCCTCGTGGTGGCCGCGCTCGACCAGGCCCTCAAGTCCGTCGGAGGATCGTGATGCGCAAGCTTCTGACCGTATGCCTGGGGAACTACTGTCGCAGCCCGTTCGCGCAGGTCGCGCTCACCCGCAGCGGCGGGGCGGCAGTGACGGTCCGCTCCGCCGGGCTGATCGGCAAGTGGCAGGACCATCCCGCCAACCCGTTCATGGTCAACGCAGCCCAGCGGCTCGGGCTCGACCTCACCCACCACCGCGGACAGCAGATCAGCCTGGAGGACCTGGACTGGGCGGATGACGTCTTGGCGATGGACGCCTCCGTCCTCGACACGCTCCACGCGATCGACGACGGCCACAACGCCCACAAGCTCCGCCTCTACCTCCCCGGCCGGGACGTTCCCGACCCGATAGGCCAGGACGAGAACACGTTCAACAACTGCGCCGTGGTGATCGAGGCGGGTACGGCCCTGCACATCGGACGACGCCGCCCGCAGTCCGGCTGATCAACCGGATGCGGCGGACAGCACCACGTCCACGAGCCTGTCCGCCGCATCCGGCCGCCCGTACGTCCGGGCCCGCTCCGCCATCGCCGCCCGCCTGGCGGGATCGGTCAGGAGCGGGCCGACCGCGCTCTGCAGAGCGGGGCCGGTGACCTCGCCGAGCAGGGCCAGAGCGGCCCCGGCATCGGCCAGGTGCTGGGCATTGTGCGCCTGCTCGTTCCCAGCCGACGTGGCGAGCGGAATGAACACCGCGGGCTTGCCGAGCGCGGTCAGTTCGGCCAGTGTCCCGGCACCGCTCCGGGACACCACGACATCGGCCAGCGCCAGCACGTCCGGCAGCTCTGGCCCGAGAAATCCGGTCAGGTGGTAGCGGCTGGCGAGGACCGGGTCCAGCCCGGCGGCGGCCGACCGGAGTTCGTCCACATTCGCCGGACCGCACTGGTGGATCACGTTCGCGTGCGCCAGGAGCCAGGGCAGCACTTCACGAACAACACCGTTGATCTGCTGGGCACCCTGCGCACCGCCGGTGACGTAGACCGTCGGCAGACGTCGGTCGAACCCGTACAGGCTCAGCGCGTCAATCGCCTTGTCCCCGTGGCCGCCCAGTACTTCCGGCCGCACCGGATTCCCGGTGACGACCGCACGCTCACGCACTCCGGCGGGCAGCAGCGGAAGCGAGGACTCCGAGGACACCGCGATCCGCGTCGCCGAACTCGCGAGCTTCCGGTTGGCCAGCCCGAGCCGGACCGTCTGCTCGTGCAGAACCAGCGGAACGCGGCACAGCCGCGCGGCCAGCCCAGCCGGAACCGCGACGTACCCACCCGTCGCCAGGACGACATCCGGCTGGAATCCGGACACGATCGACCGTGCCTGAGCCACGCCGAGCGGCACCCGCGCCATGTCCTTCACATTCGCGGCAGACACCATCTTCAGCGGATTCGACGACCGGCGGATCTTCCCCGTTGCCACCGTCTTGAACGCGATCCCCTCCGCCGGAGCGACACGCGCTTCGAGACCGTCCTCCGTCCCGATCCACAAGACATCCAGCGTGCCGCCAGCAGCCGCGAGACGGCACTGCAAAGTTCGGATCGCGGTCAGGGCCGGGTAGGTGTGACCGCCAGTGCCTCCGCCCGTCACGAGCAGCCGGAACGAACGCGGGAGCAAGGAGGAAGTGTTCACCCTCCGCACCCTAGTGGCTGACCAGTTGCTCACGCCGAAGTATGCCGGACGGCAGGCCGCGCGTCTGACCTCGCCGAGGCCGCCGCCGGTGGCCTTCCGTACCGCGGCCAGTGGCGCCGGAGCGCGGCCGGTTCGCAGTGCGACCTGCCGGGTGGCTTGGTGCACCGTCATCGGCAGGCCGCCGATGACGGTGATGCCGGAGAGTCGGGCGGCCTTGGCGAGGAGCGGGGGCCAGGGTGTTGCAAGCAGTCACCGCGGCGTGGCCACTCCATCACGGCAGCCGGGCATCTTCCGTCGCCCATGCAGCGCGCAGTGCGGCCCAGGCCCGGGCTGCTTCAGCGTGTTCGCGGAGATGAGCGAGCCATGTGTCATCGGTAGCGGGCAGGGATTGCCCGCGGGCCGGTGCATGGCCGCGGGCGCGTGCTGCGTAGATCTCCCGGGGTGTGGGGGAATCGGCCCAGTTTTCGAGGGGCAGGGACGCCAGGAAGGTCTCCTCGTCCTCGCGCAGCGTCGGCCGGTACTCCCGCAGGGCAGTCTGCTGTCGGCGTTGTTGGCGCCCTTGGGCCAGTTCACGCCGGAGGGCGGGCCGTAGCTGCTCGGCGTAGTGCTGCCAGGCGGGGGCGTGACGCCGGGCGCGGTCCCGGAGCATGGCCTCGTAGCGGATGCCACCGGTGTCGGCGTGGGCATCGTGGGCGGGTGGTTCGGTGGTGGGCGGAAGTTCGGCGAGGCGTTGCCGGCGGGCGAGTTCGTGGTGGATGTAGGCGGCGGGGTCCTGGAGCTGTGCGGGGACGCCCCAGGTGGAGAGCTCCGCGATGAGTTGTGGTGCCGTCCATCCGGCCTGGATGAGGGGGCGTAGTGCGAAGGCGAGGCGGCGGGAACAGGCTCCGTAGAGCCACCACACCTCGCGCTGCAGTTTCTCGGTGAGGTCGATGGCCTGGTGGCAGTCAGTCGGCGTGATCCACGACGGCGTCCGGCGGGCGAGGGGTCGCTGTTTACGGGTTCGCGGAGTGTTCTTCTTGCCCCTCTCTACTACCTGCAGATGAGATGGGGCTGATGTGACCACAACAGAAGGGGTGCAACGCCCGGAACGCTGGTGCCCGGCCTTTCGGGCGGTGTGGCGGGCGGCGGCGATGGCGCGGGTGCGTCCTGCCTCGGTGACGCCGATCAACCGGGCCCGGTAGCCGCGTCCGTGTATGCGGTGTCCCTGCGCGTGGTCCCAGATGGGTGGGGCGACGGGGGCGTAGAGGGTGGCGGTGCCGCGGTAGCCGTGGCCGGGCTGCCATGCGTCACCGTGGCGGGTCCGGACCGAGTTGCGTTTCGAGCCGTGCTCGACCCAGGCGATGAGGCCGAGTTCGCGCAGGTAGCGGGCGTGGTTGAGGACGGTGCGGCGGCTGAGGCCGAGCTCCTGGACAGTCGCGGATATGTTGAAGGCGAAGTGGCCGTGCTGGCTGCGGTGCATGCGGGAGGCGAAGGCGGCGGCCAGGCGCAGCGTGGTCGGTCCGGCCTTGGGGTGGTGGCGGACCATGTAGCGGGCCGCGGAGAGGAAGTCGCCGGCACGGCGCAGTTGCCGTGAGGCAGTGGCGTCCACCTCGTGGTCTTGTGGTGCCTCGATCAGCCTGAATGGCCCGCGTGAAGTGAACGTCGGTGTACGGGTGTTGTCGCTGGTGTCTTGTTCCTGGCAGGCGTGGCGGCTGGTGGCGTGGTCGGGCATCATGGTTCCTGTTGCGGGCGTTGCCTCGTGACGGCACGAGGCCGGGAACGGTCTGTGCGGTTCGCGGAAGAACCTGCTTGTTCGCCGGGTGAGGGCTGCAATCCCTCTTCGGCGGGTGGAATTGGTCGAGGGCCTGGTGGTGACCGAGGCTGTTCGGCTGAGGGGCGGCAGTCGGCCTTGGGAAGGGCCGCACCGCCCCTTTTCGCTGGTCAGTGACCGTGGGCGAGACCGGCGAGGGCCACCTACGGGGTGGTGAACTCCCAGATGTAGGGCTCGCTGTCCTCGCCCTTCGCCTCTTCCGTCCAGTGCACTTCCACGGACGTTGCGTTCGAGGGGACGAGGTAGGACTCGCACAGGGTGTGGGTTTCGCCGGTCGTCCAGCGTTCGATGTCGTACGGGTCTTCGCAGCCGGGTGCGTCGGCGGAGGCGAAGATGAGCAGCGCGCCCCTCTTGCCGTCGGCCCAGATGGTGGTGCTGTCGCCCGCGGCGGAGTCGCTCGTGAGGGCCGGGCCGGCGGTGTGCGTGTACATCACGTGGGCGACGGCGAGGATCATCCCCTCGGCATCCGCCGGGTCCTGGACCAGCTTTGCGGCTTCGGCCTCGGTGCCCAGTTCACCCCCGGAGGCCGCCTTGGCCTGAGACGCGGTGGCCTTCGGCGGGGAGGACTTCGTCGCGTCCGCGCCGGAGTTGTCGTCACCCCCGCCGCACGCGCTGAGGGTGAGCGCGAGGACGGCGACGGGCGAGACGACGCGCAGGGCGTTCTTGCAGGTATGGCGCAGCAAAAGGGACTCCTTGATCGGGTTGTGCAGGGCGGAGGGGGATCTGGAGGCCGGGCGAGAGTTGCCGGGCCTCCCCTGGCTGGGTTTCTGGCTCAGGGGCGCCGCGGGCTACCCGGTGATGAGGTCAGCCGCTGCGGGTAACTGGGCAGGCCGGGCTTCCAAGGCCGCGATCAGGTCCTTGAGGTGATCACTGACGTGGCGATGGCGAGAGCTCCCGCGACTGGCAGGAGCGCCGCGTACGCCTGGGGCCGGCCCCACACGGGTTTGCCCAGCGCGAGGGATGTCCTGCCGGGTGGCGGCTCGGAGGTGGGCAGGGCTCTGAACTGCCGGTGGGCGGCGGCGTTGTGGGCAAGCACCTGGGGCGTGCGGTACAGCGCACTGAGCACGCCCCACCAGCCCTGCCAGAGAGTTCTCGTGGTCATGATGCGGACCAAGGCGATGCCGCACTGCCGGCACAGGGGTTCTGCGACGGTGCGGGTACGGCTCCAGAAGGCCAGCCCGATGTGGGCTGTGACCGTGGTGGAGACGGCGGGCTGCGCCTGGCAGATATGGCAGCCCGGTTCCGTCGGCGTGCCGGTGCCCACGGAGTACCACGGGATCGGCGGGTCCCCTGATCCGGCAGATGTGGCCGAGAGCGGGTTGGTGTACCAGGCCGGTCGCGAGTACTCAGGTGCCCAGTCCTCGGAGGGCGGAGGATCTGCGGCGGGGCTGCTCATGAGGCAGGCCCAACGGGGTCGACCGGGCGGAGTGTGACCGGCAGGGTGACGGGAGCGGCGCGCGGTGGGGTCATCGCGAGTCCACCATCCGGTCCCTGTACGCGATCAGTGAGGGATCGCCCGACGGCGTCAGCCGGGCCAGGGCCTGGCCCTGCAGCTCATCGGTGATGACGACCCTTTTCGAGTCGTCGTAGATCGCTTCCGGCGCGGTCGGGGTCAGTTGGAAACTGCTCATGTACTGGGGCTTGAGTATCGACTCCCGGGTGAGCGCGGTGGGGAAGACGCTGAGCGCGCCGCCGTCCGCGAGGCGCAGCGTGTACACCGTGGGGTGGGTCGGCTTGGCGGAGAAGAACGTGGTGGTCACCGAGTCGGCGTTCTCGCCCGTGTTGCGGTCCGTGTAGACCTTGACTGCCGACTTCTTGGCCGGCGTGGAGGTCAGCGCGGATCCTTCCTTCTTCCCGCCGGTCTCGAACAGGTCCTGAAGGGCCGGGGCGAGACTGTCCGGCGCGAGGGTTCCCACACGGTCGCCGGGGTCGACGGCTTCGGCGAGCCCGTTGCGGTCGACGGCGATCTCGGGAATGGGCGTCTCGTCCAGGTGGAAGGCGCCGACCATCTTGTAGGTGCCGTCGACCCGGTCGAAGATCAGCACGGCGGGATTCTTGTCGTCCCAGGTCGAGATGGCCGTGGCGGCGAACCACGTGGCCGTGCCGGCCGGGGGAATCCAGTACTCGCGGGCGGTGTACGTGAATGGGGAGCCGTATTCCGTCTGGTCTTCCTTCGACCACGTCTTCCACTGCTGGTAGTCGGCTGCCGACTGCACGTTGAGCTGTCCCGCCTCGACCGTGGCCAGGAGCTTGGCGTCCAGGGCCTTGTTGGCGGCGTTGTTGGCCTTGACGTATTTGGAGAGCACGGAGTCGGCGAACTCCGGTGTCACCACCCCCTTAGGGGAGGATTCCGTGCTCGAAGGAGTGCCGCGGTCGTCGGCTGTGATGCCGGTCTGGCCGTAGCTGCATGCGGTGAGAGTGCTCGCGAGTGATACGCCGATGGCGAGCGCGGTCAGCCGGTGCCGGCGCGCGAGTGGGGATATGGGTCGGGACATGGTGAGTGTTCCTCCTCCTGGAACGGTGGGGCGGGGGACGGATGTGCGCGCGGCGGCCTCCCCGGCGAACGGATTTTCGTGCCCTCAAGGGGGCAGGCGGCGTGGGTGATCGGGCGCCGAGCGGCAGGAAACCTGCGGCTGGTTGTGCCGAGGAGGCCGAGCAGGAAGCGGCGGGACTCGCCGAGCCATAGGTGGGGACGGTGCATCCGCGACTCCGGGCGCAGCGTTGATGCGTACCGGGAGCCGGGCCGGGCCGTGAAAGATGCCGGGCTGCTGCGGGATAGCGTCGGCAGGCACGGCGAGTTCGAGGTGGGGGACGCGGCGGGCGAGTGTGGCGAGGACGGTGCGGGCCTCCATGCGGGCCAGACCGGCGCCGAGGCAGTAGTGAGGTCCCTGTCCGAAGGCCAGGATCCGGTTTCGTGAGCGGCGGGCGAGGTCGGGTCTGTCGGGATCAGGCCAGCGATCGGGGTCGCGGTCGCCGGCGCCGAGGCTGAGCAGGACCCGCTGGCCGGCGGGGATACGGGTGCCGGAGATGATGATGTCGGTGGTGGTGTAGCGCGTGACGCCGAGTGCCACCGGCCCGTCCAGGCGGACGAGCTCGTCGACGGCCCCGGGGATGAGGGACGGGTCACGCGTCAGCGCCTGGTAATACGCAGGGCGCCCCAGCAGCGTCAGGAGCATGCTGGCGATGAGAGCGGCGGTGGTCTCGTAGCCGGCCATCAGGAGCAGCAGGCCGCCGTCGGTGATCTCGCTGGCGGTGAGGTCACCGTGATGCGCGAGGATCCGGGTGACGGCGCCGTCGCGGGATCCGCCCTGGTCGTCGACGTGGCTGGCGAGGAGGTCGCGCAGCTGCTCCCGTGCGTGCTCTCGGCCCAGGGGATCGGAGTCGGGGGCCAGGAGGCGCCGGGTGAACTGGTGGACGGGGTCCCGGTCGGCCGGCGGGATGCCGAGGACGTCGCAGATGACGTGCAGGGGCAGGGGGAGCGCCAGGTCCTGGACGAGGTCGGCGGTGGGCCGCTGCTCGATGCGGTCGACGAGATCCTCGGTCAGGGCCTGAACACGCGGGCCCAGGTCCTCGATACTCCGTGGGGCGAAGGGGCGGCCGATCTCACGGCGCAGTCGTGTGTGCTCGGCGCCGTCCAGGCCCATCATCGAGATTTTCACGCTGGAGCGGCCCTGCTCGTCGTGGCCGGGCACAGGGTGGAGCCAGCGGTCGTTACTGGCGAACCGCGGGTCGGTCAGTGCGCGTTCGACGTCGGCCGCGCGGGTGAGTAGCCATGCGGGCACCCGGCCGTGCAGCGCCACCTGGACGACGGGGGCCATTTCTCGGAGCTCGGCAAGACGCTGGTGGAGGCCGGGCCCGGGACGAAGTTCGAGATGAGGGCAGGTGCCGGTCGGCGAGGGCGCGGTCACATCGCCCCCCTGGCGGTGGCCGGCGCCCGCAGCGCGGTGTCAGGGAGGCCGGTGCGGGAGGCAACGGAGTGCAGGAGGCGGACGGGGTCATCGTCAACCAGCAGCAGGTCCTCCAGCCGCAGGCCGTGGTGGTGGGCGAGGAAACCGGCGTCGGCCGCGGTGTGGAGGAAATCCACCAAGGAGTTGTAGTAGCCGCAGGTGTTCAGGAGGCCGACGGGCCGGGCGTGAGTGCCGTGCGCGGCGGCAGCCCAGACGCAGGCGAGTTCGTCGAGCGTGCCGAGCCCGCCGGGCAGCGCCAGGATCCCGTCCGCCAGGTCCGTGAGCCGCTGCTTGCGCGTGGCCGTGTCCGGCACGACCTGAAGGCGGCTGAGGCCGGGATGGATGATGTCGGCGGTGTGGAGGGCTCGGGGGATGACGCCCGTGACCTCCCCTCCGGCGGCGAGGGCGGCGTCGGCGAGGGCTCCCATGAGGCCGAGCCGTCCGCCTCCGTAGACGACGTGGATATCGCGCTCGGCCAGGAGCTGGCCGGTCGCCGCGGCGGCCCGCAGGTACTCGGGGTCGGCGGGCCCGGCCCCGCAGAACACCGTCATCCGCAGTCGCCGCCCACCGGGCCCGGCGGTTCGGCTCAGGTCTCGCACAGCTCGACTCCCTCCGCGACGTCGTACAGGACAGGGAGGGCTGCCGCGATGGCACGGCGCTGCTGACGGGCGTATGCGAGGTGAGCACTGTGGACCCGTTCGGCCAGGTCGTAGCGCCAAAGGCGCCCATGAGGCCCGGTCAACTCCCCGGGCGTGAGGCTGTGCTGCTCGCACAGTTCGATGGCCTCCCGGTATCCGACGACCTCGGCCAGGTGCTTACGCGCCAGCGGGTCATCCCACAGGTCCGTGAGCTCGTCCTGAAGGGTCCGCGCGGAGCCGGCACCGGTGGCGGTGGTGTAGCCGACCATCTGCTCCACCCGGGAGGCGACGATCTCCTCGTACCGGTGCGGGCTGCCCTCCATGTAGACGGTGACGCCGAGCGTCCATCCCTCGCACCAGTCGGTGCGCTGGGCGAGGGTGTGGAGGATGGAGATTGATCCGCCCTCCAGGATCAGCGTGGTGGCCCCGCCGCTGAGCTGGCGTCGCACCATGTCGATCAGGTGGTCGACGGCTGTGTCGGCGGCGATCGGGCCGTGCGCGAGCGGGCGCCTGGAAAGGTAGAGGCGGGTCGTGCCGGCCAGGTCCCCTGCATGGGGACGACCGGACCCGATGGTGAGCTCGGGGTGGCACTGGATGCGGTCCAGGGCGATGACAGGGCAGCCGCCGTCGGCGGCCGCCGCGACCGCGCGGCTGGTCTTGCCTATGCCGGTGGGACCGAGGATGAGGTGCAGTCGGGGATTCATCTGGGCCCGTCCCCCTGTTCCAGGTGCGCCGTGCGCAGGGTGGCGGCGAACTGGCGGCTGACGTCGGCCGCGGCCGCGACCTGGGCGCGCGGGCTGGCCTGCATCCGGCGGATGACGGCGGAGCCGATGACGACGAGGTCGGCCCATGCGGCAGCGGTGCGGGCCTGGGCGGGGGTCGAGATCCCGATCCCGGCGGCCACCGGCAGGCTGGTGAGGCCGCGCAGCCGGGTGATGAGATCGGGCAGGTGCGCACTGATCGGCTCGGCGTTGCCGGTGACGCCGTCCGTGGCCGGCGCGTAGACCATGCCGGTGGCCCCGGCGACGATGCGGGCCAGACGGTCTGGGGGTGTGCGCGGCGAGACGAGCGGGATGGCGGCGAGTTGGCTGGCCCGGGCCGCGGCCAGCCACGGTGCCGCCTCCTCGACGGGCAGGTCGGGGATCAGGACACCATCGATACCGGCGTCCGCGGCCGTCTTCGCAAACCGTTCCGGCCCGTAGGCCTGCAGCGGCTGCCAGTACGACATCACCAGCAGCGAGGCCGACGACGAGGCGGACAGCTCCCGGGCCGCCTCGAACAGGTGCCGCATCCGGAAACCGGCGTGCAGCGCCGTCCGCGACGCCTGCTGGATGACCGGGCCGTCCATCATGCCGTCGGGGTGCGGAATGCCCAGCTCGATGACGTCGGCGGACTGCGCGAGCAGATGCAGGGCGTCCATGCCGGTGATCTGGTCCGGGTAGCCGACCGGCAGATAGGCGGCCAGCGCGCACCGGTCCTGCGCCCGCGCCCTGTCGATGACCTGGTGCAGCCGCGCCCCGGCGTGCCACGCCGGGCCCGCCCACGGCAGCGCCGGGGCGGCCTCCTCGCTCCAGACGCTCATCGCGCTCCCCCGCCGTACAGGCCCGCGGCCTCCAGCTCGCGGATGGCCTCGTAGTCCCGGTCGACGGCGTGGGCATCGGCGTCGACGAGCATCAGCCGCGCGGGCGTGGTCAGCAGGTCGACGGTGCGGTGCACCGTCATGCCCGGTTCGAGGGTGCCGCTGTAGCCGCGCACGGTGGGCAGCGTCAGCAGCGACTGCAGGTGCTCCTCGTCGAGGACGGAGGTGTGCGGGGCGATGAGGGAGACCTTGGCGACCTGCACGGGCAGAGGGCTGGGCGAGGGGTAGGGGGGCAGGGTGCCGGTCACGACGGCGTGCACGGCGTCCTGGATGTGATCGGATCCGGTCGCCTGCCGCATGACTGCCACGTCGTAGGCGCCCTCCGGCCGCGCCCCGCTCTCGATCAGCACCGGCCCGCGGCCCAGGACATTGCGGACCTCGGTGTGGGCGGGCCCGGCGACGACGCCGAGCGCGTCGAGGACCTTCCGGGTGTACCCGGCGAGCAGACGCCGCGTCAGGGCCGACCGCGCCGGGAGCAGGTCGGCGCGGTCGTACACGTGCGTGTCGCCGACCTTGCGGTCTGCCCAGATGTCGGTGATCTGATGGCGCCCGCCCACCGTGACGCTGTTGACGACGTACTGTGCGCCTCCAAGGCGCTCCTGGACGATCAGGAACTGGTTGTCGCCGCCGAGCGCGTTGGGCTGGCCATGCAATGTGTCCCAGGCGGTGCGCAACTCACCGGGGGTGGAGCAGAAGATCACTCCATCCGATCCGCCGCTGTCGGCGGGCTTGAGGACCACGCCGGTACCGTCCAGGGCCGCCGCGAAGTCCAGGGCGTCCGCCAGCCGGTCGGTGCTCAGGGTGCGGGGGCCTTCGATTCCGGCCTCGGCGAGCGCGGCCGCCATGGCGCCCTTGTCCCGCCGCAGGTGGGAGGTGCCCGGCGCGTTGCCCGGCAGCCCCAGCCGGTGAGCCAACTGCTCGGCGAGCGGGACACCGATCTCGGTCCCGGCGACCACGGCGTCCACCCGCAGGGTGCGCAGCTGGCCGGCGGTTGCGGCGAGGTCGCCGCGGTGGACGACGACACTGCGGTAGCCGAGCGGGTCCAGGGCGCCGCGGTACAGGGGCGGCAGCGCATCGTCGGCCGGGAGGACCGCGACGCACTCCCAGCCGCGCCGGACGAACTCGGCGAGGTAGTAGCCGCCGGTGCTGTAGGGGGCGACGACGGCGGCGCGGCCGGGGCGCCGAGCTGCGCTGGTGATCAGGCCGGTGACGGCGGGGTTGAACACGGGCTGTGGCATCGGGTGCTCCAGAGCGGGGCTGGGAACAGGGAAAGGTGGTCCTGGATCTGGCCGGAGAACGGCGTGGAGAGGACCCGGCCCGGGCCGAGCCGTCAGGGCGGTCAGGGCGCCTGCGGCAAGGCCGGGCCGGGAGAGGGAGGGTCAGACGGGCCAGCTGTGCTTGGAACCGCACTTCGTGGGCGCTCCGGTCCCCTTCACCAGGCAGGCCCGGATTTTGTGCGTCCCCCCGAACAAGGTCGGCGTCGTCCAGCTGCTCCCGTCGTTGGCCCCGGTGTCCTTGACGCTGAAGAGAAGGCGGTCGTCGCTGGCGAACACCTGGGTCACCGCCGCGTAGCCGTCCACTTTGATATCGTTTGCGTAGACCCGGCCGTTGCCGTAGTAGTACCAGCCCTTGGCGCCGCCGTTGGTTGAGTAGACGTAGCCGGAGCTCGCCGCAGCGGCCGGGGTCGTGCCCAGCGACAGAGCGAGTACTCCGCCCAGGGCAACGGCGGGCAGCGTGCGCTTGAGTGTGCGTGCGAAGTGCATGGGGACCTCTTTCTGGACGTGGGATATGGAGCGCGTCAGGCCTGGTGGCCGGCGGGCTGGTCTCGGTGATGGGCGGCGGATAGCGCGGGCCGGACCGGGCGCGGCCGGCGCATCAGCACGGCGAGCGGCAGGCACAGGGCCGCGCCGAGCAGACCGGTGGCGAAGGTGAGGAACGCGGCGAGGTGGTCACCGCCGTGCAGGAGAGCCCAACCGGCCATCAGCGGCGCGCAGATGACGGCGGCGGCCAGCGAGCTGCCCAAGATCCCGGCGTAGAGGCCGCGAGCATCAGCGGGCGCAAGCCGGTTGAGGACGTGGGTGGTGGCGACGAATACGACGATCTCGCCGGGCACCGCGAGCGAGGCGGCGACGCTGTACCCGAGAGTGGTCGACGCCAGACCGACGAGGCCCATCCCGGCGCCCAGCACCAGCGAGCTGCCCGCCATCAGCCCCACCATCGGCGCCCCGGCCCGGGCGCGTCGGCTCAGCCACGGGTTGATGAGGGGGGTCAGGCCGATCACCGCCAGCGCGCTCGCCGCCTGCGTGGCGCCGTACGCCGACGCGGGCAGCCCGTCACGGGCCATCAGCAACGGCAGGATGGAGAACAGGCCGGCGACCGGGACCAGCGCCGCCAGGTTGGCCATCCACAGCAGCCACAGCCGGACATTCCTGAAGGCCTCCCGGTGCCCGCCCCGTTGCCGTGGGGCCGCCGGTCCGGACGGGGGGAGCACACGCCAGATGACGAGCGCGAAGAGCGCGCAGACCGCGGCGTTGCAGCAGAACAGGGCGGGAATGCCGATCGGTCCGGCGAGGGCGCCGCCCGCAATTCCGGTGGTCGCCGCACCCAGGTTGATCGCGAAGTGCCGCCAGCCGCTGATCAGTGCGCGCCCGGAGTCGTCGGCGATGGTGTCCGCCACGATCGCCGACACGATCGGCCAGGGCGCGTAGTAGACGAGCCCCGATACGGCCGCCGCGGCGGCGACGGTGAGGGGTGTGCGGGCCTGGCCCAGCAGGGGGAAGACGACCGCGGCCAGCAGCATGGCGCCGACGAGGGTGGCCCGGCGGCCGATGCGGTCGGCGAGCCAACCGCAGAGGATCTGGCCCAGGAGCCATCCCCCACCGAAAACAGCCAGGATCCAGCTCACCGTCGCGGTCGTCATGTCCAGCGCGGCGAGCCGGTAGGAGAGATAGGGATAGACGAAGCCCGCCGCGCGGACGGCGAACGTGCCGAACAACAGAGCCCAGATGACGGGTGGCCAGCGGCGCGGATTGGGTGTGAGGGGCGGCAGGAGGGCGGCCTTGGCGGGCACAGCGGTAGCGGACACGGTCAGCTCCATGTGACGGCAAATGGCCTCGGGCGTGATGGATCCCGGGCGCCGGGGTCAGGAAAGAAGGCGGCGAGGGCGCGTGGGGTGCCGACGGGGGCGACGGCACCCCACGCAGGGCCGAGGTCCCACAGGCGTGGAGGTAACGCGCGGGAGGCGGAGCCGGAGGCACGGCTCACGACTCGGCCCGGTCCCGGTCAGGCAGGCAGAACCGCTGACCGGGTGTCAGGGACAGCGTGGATCAGGCGCTCGGGAGCACGTCCGAAGGCCGAGGCCGATGCAACGGCAGCCCTCCACAAGGGGGATTGACCCCGATCAGCAGTGGACCCTCGCGGCGCGCGTGGAAGGGATCCCGCGGATGCTGCCGACGGCCGGCGCCGAAGGGAGCCGTCGCGATGCTGCTGCTGAGACCGATGTCGGTGGTCGCGCCAGATGCTGTGAGCCGTCGGGACGGGATCGTTGTGGGCACGCGGGCATCCCCCTTGTTGGGTGCGGGGAGCTCCTGCGTCAGGGGCCGACAGCCGGGAATGAGGGTTGTTCCCTCACCTGGCCTGGGCACGTCTATCCTGAACGCGGCGCGTGCTGGTAACACGCTGCCGGAGCTCCACCAGGACTGAGGTTGGATTCGTGTTCTGGTGGTGCAGGAAGTAGTTCAGTGGTGGCCGTTCCTTCGCAAAAAGGGGCGGCCACCGCGCTCTGTGCGGAGTCGTTCTTGTCCGTAGACGACCGGTGCCAACGGTCAGCCGGTGGACGGTGTCGGGCGGCAGTGTCAGCCCGCACGTGGGGGCGGGCTGCAGTGGACGGGGCTCACTGAGCAGCGAACATGCTGCACTCCATGCCTCCGAGGACGGCATGGGCGTGCAAGGAGGGGCGGCACGAGGTCGTGCCTTCCGCTTCCGGATGATTCCCCTCCGGGTCGGAATCCTGCTACGTTCAAACACCCGCTGTCAACGATCATTTTATTTTCGCAACGATCGTTTCCGCCCGGTGGGCGTCAGGCCTGACTACCGCCTACTGTCGCTGTGCACCGCGGAATCAACGACCGACCCCCAACCTCCGGAGGACGCCGGTGAGCGAGTCCCTCGCCTCTCTCAGCGAGACCCTGTCTCGCATCGCCGAACAAGGTCTCGTCCTCGATGCAGGGCATCTGTCGCGCAGAACAGGCATCCCTGTGGAGCACGTTCAGACACTCCTCGGCGGAGGAGAGATCGCAGGCGAGGACGTGGACGCGCGGATCCGTGAGCGTCTGCAATTCCTGTGCCGCCGGCGTCTGGCCGAAGGCGGCAAGACCTACCAGGACAAGGAGGCCGTCGCTGCCCTTGTGAAGGACCTCGCCAGCTCCGTCGGGGTCTCCAACGTCTGGGCCCGTCAGCTTGTGGACGGCGGGAAGACGCCGAGCATGAAGCACGGGCATGAACTCACGCGGTACTTCGGGGTTCCCGACGGCTTCCTCACCGAGACACCCGCTGCAGCACTGAACAGGACACTCCAGTCCCACCTTAGGAGCGAGCCGTGGGCCGACTCCGACGATCCGCTTGCCGAACTCAAGTCCCGCTTCGGACTGGTGGATATTGCGCGCAGGGGCGAGCCGCTGAGCAGGGATGAAGTTGCCCGGATGGCTGGTCTGCTCGCGGATATTCTGGAGAAGAGCATGGAGGCCGACTCGTGATCAGCTCCGCGCTTCCGGCCTCAGCATCAGTCTTTGAACGCCTTTGAGTACCGAGCGACAGTATGTCCCGGCTGCCCACGGCACAGCACAAACTCCCCCTATGCACAGGGAACTTCACAGCAGGCTACTCATCCGGATGAAGCGCGCCGTATCCCCCGTTCACCTGTGACTACAGTGAGCCTGCGCATGGGCCTCAGCGCGCAACGTGGCACCGTCGTGCGTGAGGCCCGGCGGTGTCACGCCACTCGAAACGACGTCGGCGAACTCGGCAAGGACGCGGGCTGTGAGCATGCCGGCGAGGCTGCCGCCGAGGACGACCGTGGGCCTCCAAGGCCTGTGGCGGAGGGGTCCGTTCACTCGTGGGGCTGGCACTCATTCGGGAGGCACGCGCTCTGCTGCGGCGCACGCGCGCTCCCGGACCGCCCTGATGTCGCCGGTGTCGCGGAGGACCCGGGACACGGCCTCGATCGCCCCCAACAGGTCTTCGATGTCCGGGCTGTTGAGGGGGGTAGTGGCGTCACCCTTCCGGGAGCGTTGCTTGGTCTCGATTGCGTCCTGGATCGTCACGACGTGGGCGAGCGACTTCGCCCGGCCGGCCTCGTGTCCCAGGCGGAGTGCGGAGTCGCACGCCCGTCGGCCCAGGTCCTCGTCGACATACCGACCGAGGCGGAGCAGCGCGTCCCGGATGAACGTCTCGCGGCGCGTCAGGCGCAGTTCGGGGGTGGCCCGCAGTTGGAAGTGGACGCGGTCGCCGCTGACGGCTCGCGTCAGCAGATACAGGGGGCGGAGGTGCCAGTGGCTGAGGTGAATGCGGACACGCCGGTGCAGGTACTGGCCGAGGTGGGGCAGAACGAAGCCCACCGCGATCAGGACGGCGGCGGCACAGGCAACCGGCGGCGCGAGATCGGTACTCAGCCGGTCCAGGTCGTGGCCGGTCCACCGTGCGACGACCGCCGAGAGTTTCACGCCGTCGAAGATCAGGTTCATCGCATTGCCGATAGCCAGGCACGTCAGGCCGCGTCGCAGCCACGCGTCGAGACCATCGGTGCGGACCCAGCTCCAGATCAGCTTGGAGGTGATCATGCCCGCCACGGCATGCGCGAGCAGGTAGAGCAGGATCAACTCGCGCATGAAGGGTGTGGTGGCGTAGTGCGTGTCGAGGTCCCGTAGCCGCTCTTCGTGGACGTCGGCGAGCGCGAACAGCACCCACAGGGCGATGATCACACCCAAGTAGACGATGACAATCCACTGCATGGCGCGGCCGGTTATCTCGCGCCGATCGGAGATGCCGTTTCTCCATGAGGCGATCAGCAGCAGGCAGGATCCGCAGAACGCGGTGAGGATGCTGTAGACCAGGGGCGCTGAGATGTTCGGTACGCCGGTGACCCGGTTGGTCCACGCAATGGTCGGTGGTGCCGCGAGAACGAAGATTGCGCTGGCAAGGACGAGCAGACCACCGACGGCTCTGAGCAGTGGGTCCTTCCAGAGCCTAACGATGCTGGGCAGTTTGATCACAAGGGCGGCGGTCAGGACCGCCACCGGTATCCAGAAGGCGATGTAGGGGTCGTTGAGGAAGCCGGACGGGCTCGTCACCGATCAGTCCTCCCGTCCGCGATAGCCCAGTGATGCCTGAATGTCCCGTCCGACCGGGCCGACGGATCCCGGTCGCGCGCCGGAACCGGTCACCCACGTGCGGAAGATGCTTGCCAGGTGCAGCCCGAAGTCCTCGGCCTCGGCCTCGTCGGCCGCGTGGGATCCGTGGCGGGCGGCGACGGTGAGGGCGATCTCCTGCCAGCCGGTGCCGTCCGACAGGGTGCGGGCCGCGGCGGCCGCCCCGTCGACGTGGTGGTTGTGGTGTCCCTGCCTCATGTGCCACAACTCGTGGCCGAGGATGACGAGTTGCTGCACGGCCTCGGCTCGCTCCTCGATGACGACGAGGTCGAAGTCGTGGAACTCCATCCACAGGCCGGTGACCTCGAACTCGTCGGGGAAGCGCTCGAAGCGGAGCCGTACGGGCCGCCCGTCCCGGCGCCCGCTCATCTCCTCACACAGTGCCCGCGCCAACTCCCGGACGTCGACCGGGGTGTCGATCCTCTTGCGCAGACCGCGGCTGAGCTCCAGCGCCAGACTGCGCATCTCGGAGGGGGCCTCGCCCGGCCGAAGCGCCGCCACGATCCTGCTCACACCATGTGCAAGCCTCATCGCTCCCCCTCATCGCCGTGCAGCGAACGTCGAGCATAACCAGGCGGGTGTCCTGCTTACGGACGGGTCAGATCCCTTGCCGCGCGTCGCGAGCGTGATCACTCCGTGCCTGGTCATGAACTTGGGTGTGACGTCTCGCGACGATGCGTTGGGCTTTGTCAGAAGGTGCCACCGCCGAATTTCGCGTGGCGTCAACGAAACAAGGCTGTGACCAGTGGACCAGTGAGGCCATCTGACGCCCAAGGGAGAGCCGGGCAGGACGTTTGAGTCGAGTTGAGACGTCGCGGGCGGCTCACAGCACACCCAGATGCCGCCATTCTCCAACAACTCCCGGAGCTGAGGGCAATCTGAGGCGATCGCCACTCGGTTCGGGGTCAGGGTTTCCAGGTGCGCAGGAAGGAGACGATTCGGGCGGCGGTGCAGCGCGGGTCGTTCAGCTCGTGGGCGAGTGCGGCGAGCTGTTCGCGGGTGGGGTTGACGGGGATGTTGCTGGCCTCGAGATACATGACGGCGGCGGCGCAGGCGACGGTGAGGTTGGAGCGCTCCAGCCAGCGGCATCGGCCCAGGGTGTGCACCAGGGCCGCGGCGCGGGAGTAGGCGCCGCCGTAGACCGGCGTGTCGAGGAGTTCACCGCGGTGGCGGGCGACGGCGGCGATGGGGACGCCGTAGTCGTCGGCGGCCGGGTCGAGGTGGCCGGCCCGTTCCGCCACTTCGAGGATCCAGGATTCGTCAATGTGCAAGATCACGCGGCGGCGCCGGGCTGGGGCTCGGCGTATGGGGCGTCGAGCTGCCGCTCCAGATCGTCGAGGAACGTGCCGTGCTCGTCGATGAGCCGCTGGGCGGCAGCCATGCCGGCGGCGCGGGCACCGGTGGTGTCCTCGACGATGAGCCGCTCCACGTACTTGTTGAAGTCCAGCCGACGGGCGGCTGCGGCGGCCTTACCGGCCGCGAGTACGTCCTCGTCCAGCCGGACCTGCGTCTGCTTTTTCGTGGAAGTCACACCCGCATATTAGCAGGGTGGTAGCAGGCGGGGGTGCAGGTCAGGAACCTCTCCACATGCCTTTGGGCAAAAGGACGCCTCGGCGGACTCTGGAGGGAAGCAAGGAACTGGCCGCGTGCGCATGCGGCTCTCGGGCTGCTGTCCGCGCAGGAGAGTCTCCGTCGCGCGCGCAGGTGACCTTGCTCTTCCATCGCTCAGGGCGGCTGCCGGTACATGGAGCTGGGGATACAAACACGGTGCCGCTACAGTCGCGACCGGTGTCCGAAGCCATCTCCAATGGCTTCGGACGTCGTGTGTGCTTCGCCGTACGGTTTCAGGATCGGGTGGGCGCGATGTAGGCGCCAACCGTCCTCATCGCCTGGCCAGCCCCAGGACAAGGAGTACGACGAAACCCCCGAGTCCGAGCACCGCGATGAGGACCTCGAAGGAGAAGCGGGACTGCAGCCAGCCGAGGGTGAGGACGCCAACGGCTAGTAGCAGACAGAGCGCGACGGCGGTTCCGATCGGGCTAGCGCCCTGGTCGCCGGATGGTTGGCGGTCTTTGAGCGTCTGCCAGATCCGGGGGGATGCCAGCATGTGCCGCATGAGTCGGTCCTCCTGATGGTGATGATGGACGGATGGGGGCCATCGGGCCCTGCGGGCCGCGGCGGTGTCCGCCGCGGCTGGGCCGTCCGGCTTACGCTTCGTCGTCCTCCACGTCGTTGGTGTACTCGATGCGCGCGCCGGCCTGCTCGGCGGCCCGGGCGCATACCTGACGGTGCCAGGCGGCCGACCAGCGTCCGCCGCGGTGCGCGGCGAGGTATTCCTCGTCGCTGCGGAACGTGAAGAGGACCGGGTCGTCCTCGCCTTCGATGCCGGCGACCATGTCGGCGACGGCCTTGCTCGTGTCCGCCTTCAACTCGGCGATCTCCGGGCGGATCCGCCCGGGCACCTGGTCGCGGCCCTGCTCCCAGGAGCGCAGGGTGCGCGGGTTGACCCCGAGCCGTTTCGCGAGGTGATCACCGGTCAGGCCGAGCTGTTCGCGGGCGGTGCGCAACTCGGCGGTGGTCAGTGGGTCTTCCTCTGCGAGTTCGTTGCGCAGGTCGCACAGGTACTCGTTCAGGCCGTGGACGACGGCCACGGGCACGCGGGGATCGCCTTCCGTGCGGCCGGCGCAGGCGGCCATGTCACGGGTGATCTCGGCGGCGATTTCGTCCAGACGGCCGTCCGTGGTGTCGGCGGTGATGCCGTACTCGTCGGCCTCGTCGCCGTTCGTTGCGCCGTCGACGTTCCATTCCTGGACGATGTCGATGTCCTCGAAACCCTGGGTGTCGGCGTCCAGGTCGCCGTAGCCGAGGTTGCAGCCGAGCCGATCCTCGATCTCTTCCTCGGCGGCGAGCGCGTCCTCACCGAGGACCGCGACGTTGTTGTTGCCGTTCCACTTCTCTTCCCAGTCGGCGAGGATCCGCTCGGCGAGGGGGGCCAGTTCCTTCATGACGCGGTTCGCGGCGTCACCGGTCAGGGTCGGGATGCTGTAACGGCGTTCGATGCCGTGGTGGACCGTGCCGGGGACGGCGTTGCCGATCTCGCCGTTGTAGTCGGCGAGGAGGGTGCCCTCGCGCAGGTCGAGCTCGATGTAAGCGGGCTGGCCCTCGGTCTGGCCGTCGTAGTGCCGGTACAGCTCCAGCGCGTCGGTGCAGTCGATGATGCGAATGCTCACGGTGCGGGCCCTTTCGGGGAAGTCTCGGGTGGAGGGTTCAGGGGACGGCGCCAGCGCGGCACCAGGCACCGACGGTTCCGACGGCGACGTGGACCTCAAGCGCTGCGGTGGTGTTCGTGCGGGGTTCTCCGAGTGACTTACGGAGGGGGCTGGGGCTGTTCCCCTGCCTCACACCCACAAGTTACACCCTAAAGCAGGGTGTAACGCAAGGGAGTTGCTGACACTCCCCCTGATGTGCGACGGGTTCGCTCCCCCGTCACGGGCGCACCGGCATAAGACGAGTGCCCCCGACCAAACCAACCGGGATCATGGGCACATGAACGACGAGGACACCCCGGACGCCGACGGCCGCGCCAAAGCCGCCGCTGACGAAATCCACCTCCAAGGCAGCGGCAGCACCACCGTCGATCTGACTGGTGTCCTGGAGTCGGCGGAGTCGGTCAGGCAAATCCAGGCGGTGTTCAAGTCCATCGAGGCGATGGTTGACCCGGTCCGGCGCATTCAACTCGCCCACGATGGTCCGTGCCTCCAGCGCGGCCGTCTTCGCGCCCGCCTGCTCTGCCTCGGAGGCGGCGGAAGCCGAACAGGATCCCCAGCAGGCCGATGACGCCGGTGATGGTGGATGAGGCCATTTCCATGGTCATGTCTCCCTGTTCTGGGGCGAGTTGGTCGGTGGAACGGCGAACCCCCGGCGCGCGGCCGGGGGTTCGGGGTTCGGGGCTACCAGGAGCTCGGGGAGAACCTCTCGATCAAGTCCATCAGCCAGTCAGGGGTGTCCTGCTGGTAGGGGCCGCTCCACAGGTGGATGTTGACGGCGTCCATGTCGACGACGCCGTTCGCCAGGACGCGGTAGCCGGACACGTTGGCGTCCCAGGCGTACTCGCTCGCACCCGTCTTGCGCCGGTAGGTGATCCACACCGAGTAGGGGGCGAGTGTCAGGTCGAAGTTGTTGCTCAGGTGCGGGGTGTCCGCGAGGCGCAGGATCTCGATGTGCTGCTGCGCGAGCGGCTCGACGGTCATCGTCACGGAGGGCTTGGGCATGGTCTCTCTCCACTTCAGAGGTGGCAGTACCTGGGTTGGTGCGGGGCCCGGCCCGAGGGCCGGGCGAGGTGGGTCAGGCCAGAAGCAGGTCGTCGTCGCTGAACGGCATCGTGAAGTCGTCGTCGGGGTGGGTGCCGACGTGGTCGGGGCCGCTGCCGACGCCGCTCATGTTGTGGGTGCCGCGCTTGTTGAGGCGGCGGTTGCAGGTGTAGCCGTCCCGGCTCATCAGGCCGCACTCGCTCTTCGGGGCGAGCGGGTTACGGAACGGCTCCTTCGGGCGGGCGAAGGTGACGCCGGCGTCCTTGAGGTCCTGGACGTACTCGCCGACCGCTTCGGCGAACAGCTCGCTGGCGCGCTCCTGCTCGACTTGGGTGAGGACGGCGGTGCCGGGACCGGAGCAGGCTTCGTCACGGGCGTTGCGGATGGTGGCGCAGGACGACCAGCCGTTGCCGATCTCAACAGTGGCCCCGCAGTCACCACAGGTGCCTTCGAAGACGAGGGCGTGGTCCTTTGACTTGCGCGGCAGGCGCTTCCAGGTGAGCGTGTGGCCGTTCTCGCCGGCCACCTCGTTCATGTGCTGCTTTCCGATCGTCCACCACTGCTGCCGCATGTCCCTCTCCCCTGCTCTCCGATACTTCGAATTTATAGACCTCTATAGCTCTTGTCTAGAGGTCTAGCGGAGATTCTTTTTAGAGGTCTACAGTGCAGGTGTGGAGCCAACCCCGAACGACCTCGTCAGGGCAGCCATCGAGCATGCCCTCGCCATCGATGACCCCGCTCTGCGAGCCCGCACCATCACTCGCATCCTGAAAGCCGTCGAAGACGACCCACGCCTCAAAGAGGCACGCGAGGCAGACGTGCGCGAGCTGCGCCGGACGCGAACCGGGAAAGAAGTCTCCGAGCTCGTTGAACTCTCCGTCGGACGCATCAGCCACATCGTCAACGGCACCATCACCGGACGGCGATCCAAGAAGGGCGAGAAGGAGTCCTAGCGTGCCGGAGTTGACACCGCCCCTGCCGAAGAGGCGTGTCACCGCAGGCGGGGCTACACGCTACTTCGACCGGGGCGATCCCTGCTGCGTCTACCGCGTCTACAACGGGGCCGACGAGGTGATCTACATCGGCGCCAGCCACGACCCTGCCACCCGTCTTCGGTCTCACTACACAAGGAAGCCGTGGGGGGAGGAGATCTCCCACTACGAACTTGAGTGGCACGCCGATCGCGATGCCGTGAGCGTGAAGAACGCAAGCAGATCAGGTCGTTCAAGCCCCGGCACAACGTGGTGCACACTGACGAACACCGTGTTCGTAGCGTGGCCCACATGGCCCCCTACGTGCGCCAACGTATGGCTGACCGGATCGCCGCAGAGACCGAGGCTCCCTGACCCGTATGGTGTCGCGAAGGGCCCCCTTCGTCCCAACTCATCCCGTCACTACCAGAGTTGGCGCCACCCTTCACTGTTCACAATCAAGCCGTCGTCCTCAGCGGCACTATCTGCGACGGCGCGACCGTCACCCCGTTCTCCTGCGCCGAACGCTCGGCTCGGGCCCGGCGCAGGGCGGCGGCCTCGGTCGCCGCGGCCTGGCGGCGGCGCTGGGCACGGACGACCTCGAGCGCGGCCGGCGCGTCGTCCGCCACAGCCGTCGGCACAGGAAAAGCGCGTCGGCTGAGCTCACGCATCGCGCGGGTCTGCCGGTCGACTGCCTCCGCGATGCCCGGGTCGATGCGGCTCGGTGGCACGGCGGACTGGTGTGCGGAGAGGGCCTGGTGGTAGCCCGCGGATGCTGTCTCCCGGGTCTTCACCGGTTCTTCGGGCGTGGCCGGGGTCGCCGGGGCGGGCTGCGTCGTGCGGGGTGCGGGTGCGGAGCCGACGGCCAGGACCCGGATGGTGCGTACGGCGTCGGTGCCGACCGAGCTGTTCACCGTGGCGACGATCCGCGTGCTGATCAGCCTCAGCTGGGTGGCATACGCCGATGAGTCCGGTCGCAGGTCCAGTTGTCCGGTCTCTGGGTGGAAGGAGACGGCGGTGACGTGGCTCGGCAGCTGGGGGGAGATGGTGGCCGCGATGTCGGGCCAGCGGTCCAGCACGGTACCGCCGGCGGCCGGAAGGTCCCAGGCCCGGTCGGCCATCAGGCCCTGGAGTACGGCGGCGAACCCGCTCGGTTCGCGACCGTCGCGCCGTACGGCCGTCTGCTGGCGGCGGCGCGGGGTGCGGGTCTCGCTGTCGCCGCGCTTCTTGGCGGCCGCGCGGGCTTGGTGCAGCGCGATGCGCGCCAGGTCGACGCCGGACAGCTCCGGGCCGTCGGCGGCGGGCTGTTCGGCGGTGTTGGTCGTCTCGGTCATGTCGGCCTCCTACCGGTGTCCGTTGGTCATCAGCGAGCTGCGGAAGCCGCGCTCGATTTGGTGGGCGCGGCGTACCAGGCGCTCGCCGTAGATCCGCACTGCCGTCTCCCGGTCCAGGGATGTGATCAGCGTCGTCTCTCCGCGCATCAGCTCGCCCGCCGCAGCGGCGACCAGGTCTTTGCGCTCCTCCTCACTCATCTCCAGCGGCGTGTCCTGGCCGTCGGCGGAGTGGCCCTGGTGGCGGCCGCCGTTGACGGCCTCCCTGACCTGGGCGAAAGCGGCCTCCACCTCGCGCTGGACGGAGCGGCTGGAGGGGGCCTGCCAGTCGCCCTCGTAGCGCTCGGTGCGGGCGCGGACCTGCTGGATGCGGTGACGGCGGGCGGCCTCCTGGGCTCCGCGCCACTGCTCCACCGCGGCGGCCCGCTTTTCGGGGGTGTCCAGGACCGTCACCGCGTTCGACAGCAGCACGGCGAGCAGGCCGGAGCCCCGGCGGACGTGGGCCGCCTCGCCGCGCAGGTGCAGCCAGCCCTTGACGTCGGTCACGGTCCATCCGGCATCAGCAACGTTCCGGGCCACCCAGGCGATTCGGGGCACGGAGCAGCCGCGCAGCCAGTCCAGCTCCTGGGTGAGTTCATGGGCCAGCTGGAAACGGCGCCCGACCGTGTTCAGCTTCCGGCGACCGTAGGCCTTCGCTGTGGACTTCTTCGGGGGCGACAACTTGCTGACCCCGCTTGCGAGCTTGCTCTCAGGGGGGATGGAAGTAGTACCCGCAGTGGAAACACCCGAGGAAGTACCCCCCATTGGGGTGCAACGTGTCCCATCAGAAACAGCAGTCACAGACGCATTGGACGACGACCTCGCGACGCCCTTCGCGACGGTCCTCGAGGACGTCTTCGACCGAGGTCGACGCACCTTCCGGGACGCTTTCTTGCCCAGTCGAGCCATCAACTCCCGGCCCGCCTCCGCGATCCCGGTGACGGCACGCGTGTACGCGGGCGCCGTTTCATCGCGCAGCACCGTACGGATTCCGAGAGCCGTGTCGAACGCCGGCGGCAGCATCCGCACGTACACCGAGGCCTGCGCCTGCTCGCCAGCCACCCGCGTCCCACGCAACTCCCATGCGAGCAGCCCGGTCTCGCGCAGCATCTGCAGGTGGTACTCCACCGCCCGCTCGCTCAGCCCGGTCCGGCGCATCAGGTACTCGATGCCCGGACGGCACGGCGACAGCTCCGCGAGCAGCTGCGCGATGACCACCGTCGTCGGCCCGAACGACCGCGGCCCGTGCGACCGGTACCGCCGTGGCACGTACATCCCCGACGCGGCGACCCAGTGCACCCCCTGCATCCACGAGTAGCCCTCCGGCGCGACCCGGCCCTCCGAGGCCGACAGCCACTGCCGCGCCTCCGGCACGTACAGCACGGGCAGCACGTCGACCGCGTCGCCGTCGGCAGACGGACGCGGGGCGGGAATCAGCGAGGCGGTCGGCGCCGCCAAGGCACTCACCGGGTACCCCGGAGAAGCGTCAGGACATGATCCATCCGGCGACCCTGGACCAGGTCACCTGTGGACAGAACCCGGTGAGCGGCGGCAGGCATGTGGATGACGGCATCGGTGTGAGTGCTCGCCGTAGTCGGCGAATGCTCTCGACAGTTGGCGAGCGCGCCGTAGCGATCGCCCGACCTGCGGTTTCGACCGCCGAAGAGACAGCGGGAACCGCTGATTCGCCAACTACCGCGAGCAAGGTTCGCCAACCTCGATGAGCAGAACCCCCGTGACCAGCGCGGACATACCAGCCCACTCGCCAACCACGGAGGGGAGTCGCAATCGGGCGCGGGTACGGCGGGAGCCGAGACGGAGAGGTGCACACCTTCTACAGGTGTCGCGATCGAGTCCGGTGTGACGCAGGACGGGCGCCAGATCGGAAAGACGTCCCGAACAGCGGGATGTACGGGATGAATCGGGCTGTGAGATTGCGCGAGACGGGACGTCACGGGCGCGCAAAAGCGCACGAAACAGGCATAAGCGGGCTGGCGAAAGCCCACGGAGTCGTGCAGAATGACGACGTCCTCCTTCTCTGAAGGTGGGAATGGCAAAGGGCCTCTTGGGGCGCTTTGGGTTCTGGCGAGAACCAAGATCGAACCGCTCGCAGCCGGTTGGCGCCGGGGCGAGCAGCTCCTCCAGGAGGCGGGCAAACCTCACGGAGAGCAGATGGGCGCTGGACCTGGTGAGGGCAAATCACCAAGGACCAGAGGCCCGGGGCGGCTAGAAGTCCTGCTTGCAGGCGCCGCCCCCGGAAGCTACGTCATCGCAACTCCCTCATCAGAGGTGCGGGTTGAGGCGTGCGCGGACAGCACAAACGCCCCGTCGACGGACCAGCAACCGGCATGGCTGCTGCTCCCACGGCGGGGTGCGGTGTGTCGGGTGACGGGTACGGGTACCCTGATCACGTCGGCACTTCCTTTCTCGCGAAAAGGGTGCTCGGCAGGCCGCAGGACCCCTCTCACAAGGTCCTTCGGCCACGTGGCCCCTCCCGGCTTGCCAAAGCCGGTCGACGGGGCCACTTCTTTTTGATCAACGCTGGTGGTCACTGTACCGTTCCCGCGGTAATCGGGGTGCCCGTGGGGTGCACGTGTCGCAAAGCCAGGCGAGCGCTGACGGCCCATCACGACCCGATACCTCCCAGCTGAGTTCGTGACGCTTTCGGGGCTACAAACGCGCTGGTGACACGGCAAGTGCCCATGATCCGAACAGAATTCGGCCCGGAATCCAAGACGGTTTGCACGAACACCCCCACGAATCCCGCCCGGCGGGCAATGCACTCGCTCTTCCCACCAGACGGGCACTGGAGCGCAGTCGCTCAGCTGCGTTCCCTGGGCGCGTAGCGGACGAACGATTCCCTTCCCCCTACGGTCCTGCGGCGCAGCCAATGCCCCGACAGGGTGATGCCTGGGGAGACGAAGCCGGCCCTTCTGCGGCCGAGCATGGCACGGCCCCTTGACCGCGCGAAGGTGACAAGTGGGGGTGACATTCCGAATGTCACCACCCGATGTCACTTTCCGTGGCGACAGGACTCGAGCACGGTCATGGTCAAGAAGTGCTCGGTGACGCACGTGGGAGGTAGAGGTCAATGGGGGCCGCCATCAATGGATGGACGCGTACGGCGGAGTTCGGCCAGCAGGCTTTCGGGGTGGCCGTCATAGACGATGTGCGTCTCATCGGTGGTCGGCGGGTGGAATCGGCCCGCGAACCTCAGCAGGTCTTCCTCGCTGAACTCGATCGCATTTGGGTCGACCAGCGATTGAGTGTTGCGCTCCCGGATCCGCTCCCAGCGCACCTCGTGGGGCACGGGCAGGTAAACGAGAACGGGTACGCCGCCGGCTTCCATGGCGGTTGCCGCCCATTGGGCGCGTTCCTCAGGAGTCCAGAATCCGTGGTCGACCACGGTGTCGCGGCCGGATTGCAGAGACTCCTGCAGTTCCAGGGCGATGTCTTTGAGGACGGGCGCCTCCCGGACGCGGAACTCGCCGCGAGGGAAGTCCCTTCCGTAGTGGCCATAGCGGCGGAACATCTCCTCGTCCGGGCAGAGACGCCGGAAGCCGGCCTGCTCCAGAGTCAGAGCGAGGGCCGTTTTGCCAGCGCCAGGCATCGCCGACATGAGGATGGCGCGAGGCGCGGGCCCCGGACGACCGGCCAGGGCTGCAGAGATGCGGCGGATCTCGAATCGTCCTTCCAGGGTCAGAATGTCGGACGCCTCGGCTCGCAGGAGGCTACCGAGGCGGGTCTCAAGGCAGTGGACGACGTCGTCGTCCAGGAGAACGGTGTCGCGGCTGGTCACCGCTCCTCCTCCGAGGTGAAGCGACGTGTACGGCCCGGAGCACCCAAGTCGACCCCGAACTCCAGCACCTCGCCGTCGGCATCCAAGAATTTCGCGGTCAGCACCAGGATCGCCGCGACCGTACCGGTCTCCAGCTCCAGGAGCTCGAGGTCCTGCGCGGTGGCGATGCGAGCGCCTTCCTCATGCATGCGCCGCGCCACCTGCCGTCCGGTGGCCCGGGCAATCAGGTCCAGCGACAGTCCGCCCTTGAGGCGCACACTCTCAGCCAATTCGGGCAACACCTGCGCGAATTCGGCCGGGATCCAGGAGGTCGAATGAGCGACGACGCCATGCGCATCCCGGTAGACACGACTCCGGCGGATCACGTCGTCACCAGGAGCGATGCCCAGCATGCTGGCGATGTCGTCGGGAGCGGCGACTATGCCGGCTGTGTGCCCGCTCGACTTCTCGCCGGTGCCCCACGTCGACTGCGTCTTGGTGCTGCGGTCGTGGCGGTCGGAGCCGGTGGAGAGTGAAACGGGGAGTCCCAGAACCTCGGTGCCAACTCCCTTGATGCCCCGTACGAGTTGCTCATCACGCAGCAGTTTCATCGCCCGGTCGGCCGTGGCCGTGCTGACACCCCACTCGGCTGCCAGGGCACTGATGCTCGGCAGCAGGACGCCCCGCGCGAGCTCCCCGGAGCTGATGAGGTCGCGGTAGTGACTCGCGATGCGCGTATACGGCGGCCGGTTGTCGGCTCGCGGTGGCTCGGGCATTTCGCCTCCTTCGCTTGTTGGCCTGAGGGTACCTCACCATACTGCTTGACACCTGAGGGTACCTCAGGCAACCTGAGGTAAGGGCGCGGTGATCCCCTAAGAACACCGCAACAGCAAGACCGCAGTAGTCGTCCGCCCTTCGGGGCGGCCGGAGTAGTCCTCAGCTCGCTGAGGGCGCGAGAGCACCATCGAACTCCTCCGGAGCCTGACGGCCGCGACGACTGTGTGCACGTCGCAGCGCTGTGCGCTGTCTGTCCTACGGGACGCCGGCCTCGTGCCGTGCGGCCCGGAGGGCAGAGAGAGCATCGCGACGCACTCCCCGCCACTCCGTCCATAAGGAGTCCAGATGTCTGCTTCAACCCTTGAGCGCACCGCCCGCCCCCGCCGGAGCCGGACCCGCTCCCGCACCGTCAACGCCCGCCCGGCGCTCGTCATCTCCACCCTTAAGCCTCACCAGTTCGATCTGCGTCCGGCCTGCGCATCGCTGATCTGCCCCGACTGCAAGACGTGGGTGCCGATCAGCGGTCTCCAGACCAAGAGGCCCAAGCTGGTGCCGCACGACACGGGCCTGGCGGGCAAGGACGCAGCCGTCCGCTGCCACCTGGGCAGTAACCGCCTGGTCACAGTCGACGAGACGGTCAAGAAGTGGCAGGAGCGCCTGGAGGACGGCAACTCGGAGACCGTTCACCGCCGCAAGACCACCGTGCTGCGGAAGCCGAAGGTCGCGCTGGCCCCGGCCGTCAGCCAGATCGCCGCGCAGAAGCAGACGGCGACGACGGATGACGAGCCCGGTGACGGTCGGTCCCTGTGGCTGCTGCGGGAGATGAAGTGGGCGTCGACGGAGACGGCAGTACGCGACGCCGACACCCGGCGCGCGCAGATGCCCGCCGGTGACGCCCCGCTGGGCAGCCCGCTGGTCCCGCTGACCACGCTTCACCCCAAGCGCCCCGTGCGCTGAACCGCCTCGCACGAACGACCACGGCCCCGGCCATCCCGTACGTGGGAAGGCCGGGGCCGTGGCTGCTCGTACAAGCAGTCAGTTCCCCAATTGGGGAGTGATCGCGACAGCCCTTGGGATTGCGGCCCGGGGGCTGTCCAGGACCTGTCTGGAGGACCTGATGCAGAACAGCATGGCACGCTCCGCGCCGAAGCCGCGGGCCGGGATCATCGACGACATCGAGGAAGAGGACGACGCCAAGGGCTACGAGCCCGAGGACGCCGTCCGCGTCGACGTCGCCCTGGTGCTCCTGCCCAACACTGCCCCGGCGCTTGCCGGTTGGGAGGTGGCGGCGTGATCACCAGCCTGACCGACGCGGAGCGCGAGGAACTCTCGAAGAAGAACGCGGAGCAGAACAAGCGGTCGGAGAACAACCGCCGATGACCAAGCCGCAGACGGATGACCTGTACGTCCGCTACATGAAGGCGTTCAGCGACTCCACCGAACACACCATCAACTGCGAGGCCTGCCAGGACGGTCAGGAGTGCGTGGCTGGGGCGCCGATGAAGGAGCGCTTCGCCCGGCTTCAGGACGCCTACCAGGCCCGGCAGAAGCAGCAGCGCCGCTGACCTCCGGCATTGCCTGTCGTCTCCGCCCCTTCCTGGGCGGGGCCGGCGGAGAGCGTCGGGATGTCACCCCGCTCCGGCCGTCCGGCCGCCGCCGCCAGCACGCAACAGCCCCAGGGTGGCTGCCCTGGGGCTGTCTCGTACTTACTCACGGACCTTCTGGGAGGCCCTTATGCGCAACATCGTACGCACCGCCTACGCCCCCTCCCCCGACCTGCCGGTCAACACCAACTGGCGGGCGAGCGGCGCCTGCCAGTTGGTCGACCCGGAGCTGTTCTTCCCGATCGGCAATACCGGCCCGGCGCTGCTCCAGATCGAGGAGGCCAAGGCGGTGTGCCGTCGGTGCCCGGTCATGGAGGCCTGCGGCAACTGGGCGCTGGAGACCGGCGAGGCGTCCGGCGTGTGGGGCGGGATGGGCGAGGACGAACGCCGCCTCATCAAGCGCCGCGCCGCCCGCAAGGCGGCCCGTACCGCTGCCTGATCCGTTCTGGCGGCTGCCTGATCCGCCCGCACCGACTGCTGATCCTTGGCGGCCGGTTCGGGCGGTGACGGGGAGCCGGACAGCCCGGACCGACAGCCCAGGGAGGCCCTGATGGGCACGATGACCACTCAGCTCGACATCGCGATGAACGGCACCACTCGGCTGCCGGACTCGCCGTGCACGCACACGCCACGCTGCCCGTCGGCCAGCAGCCCGGCGGCGGAGGCCGCCCGCGTCGTGGCCGGCCACCCGGAGCAGGGCTGGAGCCTGCTGTGCAACGCCGTGGTGGTCTTCGACGACACCGGCGAGCTGCTGCCCGACGGCCGGGTCATTGCCCCGCACCGTCCCTTCGCGATCACGACCTGACGACTGCCTGATCCGCTCGCACCGGCTGCCGCACCACGGCGTACCGGGTCTGGCGGTGACGGGGAGTCGGACAGTCCCTTTCGCTCCCGCCCGGCGGGAGCAGCGGACAGTTTCGAGCCCGCCCTCCAGCACTCCCTCGGACCGGCCGCCCTCACCACGGCGGCCGGCCTTTCAGCACGGTCAGCTCCGGGAAGGCAACGGCCCCTCGGAGCCCATTTCGGCTCCACCGACCGCCTTTTCGAGAGCAGCCGCCCGCGTTTCGGGAGCGACCCCCACCGTTTCGCGCACACCCGACAGACCCCTTCTGGAGGCCTTTATGACGATCACCGAAGTGCCGCAGCGCGTGGCACCCGACACCCCCGTTTCGCGGACGCCGACCGCCGTTTCGGGTGCACCCGAGTTCGTTTCGGGAGCGCCCGAGTTCGTTTCGGAGGCGGCTAAGCGGAACCCGATCAAGCCCAAGCGGGACCGCTTCAAGGCCGTCCTGCCGTACGTCGCGGCGATCTTCGGCACGCTGGTCGGAGCCATCGGCTTCGCCACGTCCTACAACACCCTCGCCGAAGTCGCCCTGAGCTGGGGCTTCGGTGAGGATCTGGCGCCCTGGTTCCCGATCGGCGTGGACGCCTCAATCCTCGCCTTCCTCGCGCTGGACCTGTACCTGATCCTCCGGGGCATCCCCTGGCCGGTGCTGCGCATGGCCGCGCACGGGATGACCGGCGCCACGATCTGGTTCAACGCCAGCGCCCAGGGCGAGATCGGAGCCGACCCGGTCAAGTCCGCCTCGCACGGTGTCATGCCGATCCTGTTCGTGATCGGCGTGGAGGCCGCGCGGCGCCTGTTCATCCAGAAAGCGCAGCTCGAAGCCGGTACGCACGCCGACCGGATCCCGCTGCACCGCTTTATCCTCTCCCCGCTCGCCACCCCGAAGTTCTACCGCCGGATGCGGCTGAACGGGGTCACCAGCTACCCGGAGATGATCCAGCGTCAGCAGGACCTCATCGCCTACAAGCAGTGGCTCACGCGCAAGCACAAGGGCGACCTGAGCAAGGCGACCGAGGATGAGCGGCTGCCGATGAAGATGGCCGCCTACGGCTACACCGTCTCCGAGGCGCTTGCGCTGCCTGAGCAGCAGGAACGCGAGGCGGAGAAGCGCGCGGAGGAGGCCGAGCGGCGGCGCCGGGACGCGGAGACGCGCCGGAAGGTCGCTCAGAAGAAGTCCGAAGCCGACGTGCTGGAGGCAGACGGCGAACTCGAGGCCGTCCGCGCCCGGGTGGAAGGCAACACAGCCCAGGCCAGAGCCCACGCCCGAGCCCAGGCCAGCGCCGCAGAGAAGGCCGCTGAACTGGAGGAAAAGGCGATGGAGACGGCGCTGGTCGCCGAAGCCCGCGCCCGTGAGGCGGAGGCGAAGCGCAAGGAAGCCCAGGAGCGCCGGTCGGCCGCCGCCGCCGACCTGGAGACAGCCGAGCTGGAGCGCCAGACGGCGGAGAAGCGGAGGCTCGCGGCGGAGGCCGACCGGGTCGCCGCGGCGGAGGCACAGGCGATCGAGACGGCGGAGATCGCGGAGGCCCGGCAGCGTGCTGCCGAAGCCGACCGGGACACTGCCGAAACGGAGAAGGCCGCTGCCGAAACTCGCCGCCGCGCCGCCGAAGCCGACCGGCTGGCGGCGGACGAAGCCGAGCGTAAGGCGACCGCCGACGCAGGCGTCCAGGCCGCCCGGAAGCGCGAGGCCGAAACCGAGCTCGCCGCTGCCGAAACGCGGCTCGCCGCCGCCGAAGCTGAGCGGCGCGCGGTCGAAATCGAGGACGCCGCAAAGCTCACCCCGCGCGAGCGGTCGGTGCGCAAGGTCGCGCGCCTGGCGCTCGCAGCCGGCCTGGTGACTGTCGGCCTGGGTGCCGACGAAATCCACCGGGAGCTGTGCCGGGTGATCTCGATCGCCGACGTTCAGCGGGAGACGGCGGTGTCCTCCACCGACACCGCGTCGAAGTACCGCCAGGAGGCGGTCGACCTGCTCGCCAGCGGCTACCGCCCCCAGCAGTGACCTGCACGAACCGATGTTTCGACGGTTCCACCGGCCCCCGAGACGAAGTCAGCGCCTCGGGAGCGCGGTGAAGGCGCCGAAACGCCGCCGCCACCCTCCCACCTGGGTGTTCCCCCTGCACAGCCCCCACCCCTGAGACCTGGAGGTCTTTCGCATGACCGAGATCAACAACGCCCGGTGGACGTCGGACCACCTGCTCAAGCCGGGCGGCACTGCCCTGTACGCCGCGCAGCAGCGTGAGCGGCTGCGGCAGATGGCCGACGAAGTCCAGTCGCTGCTGCGTGAGTACCGGTCGGACCTGGAGAACATGAAGTTCGACGGCGACAAGCCGCTCCAGGCCCGGATCCGCGCTTATCTCGCGTCGCGTCCCCTCGCGCAGCTCGAAAACGACCTGCGGGACGCCGTAAATCACGTCGGAAAGCTCGATGCAGAATTCCAGCGCCGCTATGTCGAGCTGCCGGAAAAGCGAGAGAAGGCGGCGGATAAGAAGGAGCTGGAGAAGGCCCAGAGGCAGGGCCTGAACACCGCACGGTCGATGAACACGGCCGGGCAGCTCAACGGCCTCTCGCACGCCCTCACCGACACCACCGGAGACGAGAAGGGAGTAACGGCCAAGAGCGGCGCGGGCAGTGACGATCCGTCGTTCCTGGATTACCTGGAAAAGAGGGCCTGATCAGTGGCTGTCCAGCTCTCCAAGGGCCAGGTCGCCCGCTGGGACAAGCGCCTGGCGGAGACCACGACGAACAAGGCCCGGGCGACCGCGCTCTGGGACCTGACTCGCCTCCTGGCCGACGACGACGACAAGGCGTGGGCCGACCTGGTCCTGCTGCTCCAGGGGTGGACCCAGGTGCGGCAGGGCCAGCGGCCCGGGCCGTGACGCTACGCGCTCATCACGTTCATCATCACTGCCTCACTCCGTGAATCCGGGAGTGGCCAACACGCGCGCCTATACGCGCGCGTGAGACCCCTCAAGATCCGTAACGCTGAGTGACTTACCGAAGGAGACGGCCGATGGCCGATGACCATGCCGGGGGGAGGATCCTCGGCTTCCCCGGGCTGACGATCCCGGGGCCGGTGGGCAGCGGCCCGCCGGCACCCGGGGCCGCCGCACCCTCCCTGACCGCCCTGCCGACCCTGGCGCCGCCGCCCTCGCTGATGGTCGCGGGAAGCCCCGCCACGGGCGGCGGGAACAGCGGCCGGAATACCGTGTCCGTCAACGCGGCCCCCGGAATTCCGGACAACCCGCAAGGCACGGGAGTCGCCGCCATGTCGGTGGTGATGATGGCCGGTATTACCGTCGCCGCAATGCGCGGCGCATGGAATATCGCCTCTTATATGAGAGCCCGCCACGAACACCACCGGGCAATTGCGGATCAGGCGCGTTCAGCGGCCGATAAAGCCTCTCTCGGTGTCGAAATGGCCCGCCAGAAAGGGCGCGTCCAGTCCGGCCCGGAATTCGGGCGCAATACTCGCACGTCAGGCGGCGGAGGGGTCCGGACGAATTCCGGAAAGAGCCCAAGTGCGGGCACGTTCCGCTCCTCTGGCGGCCCGAAGCCGTCCGGCAGGTCCGGGCTGAAGACGCCCGGCAAGACGCCTGGCGGCCCCTCTGGCGGCCGTACGGGCACGCTGGGCAGTGGCGGGCGCGGAGGCGGCCCCGGGGGACGCAGCGGCACGCTGGGGTCCTCCGGGACAAAAGGCGGCGGAAAGACCGGAACCGGGGGCGGAAAAACCCCGACGACCGGCACAAAGAGCGGCTCGGGCAGCAGTCTTACCGGCGCGGTTCGCGACCGTGCCGCCAGCCGGATCCGTAACGGTCCGTCGCCCAAGCCGGGCGGCGGGAAGAACAGCACCGGCACCCTCGGCACCTCGGGCAAGTCCGGCTCAGGCGGCACCACTTCGTCGTCCGGCTCGAAGCCGGGCCGCGGTTCCGGTTCGAAGACCGGGACGACCGGGACGGGTTCGGGCAAGGGCCGGACCACGCTGCCGAAGGCGGTGGCGGACGGTGCGTCCCGGCGCCTGGAGAAGCGCCGCAAGCGGCTGTCCCCGCCCGTCCTGTCCACGGTCCGCAAGGGCAAGGGCAAGGGCAAGGGCAAGGGCAAGGGCAAGAAGGGCGGGGGGAAGCCGGGGAGCGGCCCCGGTCCGAAGCGCAAGGGCAAGGGCAGGGTCACACTGCCGGCGGCCATCGCGGCGGAGTCGGCGCGGCGGCTGAAGAAGCGCCGTAGGCGGCTGGACCCGCCGGTCCTGTCCACGGTCCGCAAGGGCAAGAAGACGAAGCCCACCGCAGCCGCGACGGCGCCGGGGACGATGAAGGTCAACCTGACCAAGAAGCCCAAGGTCAACCTGACCAAGAAGGGCAAGCCGACACCCGGTTCGGGATCGGCGACGAAGGTCAACCTGACCAAGAAGCCCAAGGTCAACCTGACCAAGAAGGGCAAGCCGACAGCGGGTTCGGGCGGCGCTGGCGGCACCACGCCGAAGGTCGACCTGCGCAAGAAGATCAGCCTCCGCAAGAAGACCCGCCGGTACGGACGGCCCGGCGGCTCTTTCCCCGGCGGCGGAGCGAAGCCCACCGGGGCCACGGGCTCGGGGCCGAAGTCGACCGGGCCCAAGGGCAGCGGCCCGAAGGGCCCGGGGCCAGCGTCCGGCACGGGCTCCCGCGAGCGGTGGGAACGCGCAGGATCCCGCCGCTCCGAGCGCGCCTCCGGCGGTCCGTCCGGATCCACCAGCTCCGGGCGGGGCCCGGGCGCCGCGACCGGTGGACCGCCGCCCGGCTGGGGTCACGCCCAAGGCACCACCTACACGGTGGAGCAGGCCGGGCCGGCGAGGACGACCAAGGCACGCCGCCCGTCGGCTGGCGCTATCACCCGGGGTCGGGCCGGACTTCCGGCAGGAACAAGCAAAGGAGGAACCGCAGTGACCGTGCCCGTCCCGACGAAGTCACCCGACACTCAGTACGGGGACAGCGAGCTGACGATCTTCGACGTGATCGAGTCCGACGCCGATATGGCTGAGGAGATCATGGCGGGCGTCGACGAGGCCCGGGCCGCCGCTGAGGGCTGCGAGAAGATGATGACGCGCCTCGAGGCGCTTCACCAGAAGATCGTGGACCTCAAGGTGCCCGGCGTGCTGGAGGGCTGGATCCTGGTCCTGGCGGAGAAGGCCATCAGCGTGAAGGCGAAGGCGGAGGCCCTGGCGGAGAAGCTGCCCGCTGCCTCCGAGGCCATCCGCACGGCCGGCGAGAACGCCGAACGCCGCCACAAGCCGCTCGCCGACGCCGTCCGCGACGCCGGACACACCGCCCCCGCCGAACGCGACTACCACGTCGAATAGGAGAACCACCCGTGTCCGACATCGTTCCCGCGATCGGCGGCGCTCTCGAAAAGACCGGCTCCGTGATCATGGGTGCCGTTCGCTTCGGCATCGTCGTCGCGCAGCTGACCGCCGCGAGCGCGACCATGATGGGCCTGTCCCACCAGGTCCGCTCCACCTTCAGGTACGTGGAGAACTGCGCGACCTCGGTCGACCAGCTCTCCGACACTGCCGCCTCCCTCAGCGTCGACCCGCTCACTGTCGGCGAGCACCGTGACGCGGCCACCGTGATGCGGTCCTGCAAGGACGACGCGGAGTCCATGGCGACCGAGTGCGAAGAGATGTCGTCGATCTTCCACACGACGGCCGATGAGCACATCGCCGACTACGGCTCGGTCGCGGACGCCGCGAACAACATGCCCGACGGCATCGACATGGCCGACCGGACGTTCTACAGCAACCGCTGACCCCCACCCCGCACCGCACCGCACGAAGGGGGGGGGGCCCCCCCCCCCGGGGGCCCCCCCCCCCCCCCCCCCAACACCCCCCCCCCCCCCCCCACCCCCCCGCCCCCCCCCCCGCCCGCCCCCCCCCGCCCCCCCCCCCCGGTGGG
>NZ_JBIAIK010000023.1:0-101421 GCF_042871385.1 Streptomyces sp. NPDC005808
GAGATCGGTACCGCCGAACTGGCCGATGTGCTGCACGCGAAGGTGACCGGAGCGGCCAACTTGGACGCCGTCTTCTCCGACCCCGAGTCCGACCTGGACGCGTTCGTTCTCTTCTCCTCCATCGCCGGCGTATGGGGCAGCGGTGGACAGGCCGGCTATGCCGCCGCCAACGCTTGTCTCGACGCTCTGGCCCAGGAGCGGCGCGCCCGTGGGCTAGTCGCCACATCCCTCGCCTGGGGTCCCTGGGGTGGCGGCGGGCTCGTCCAGGACGAGGAGGAGGAGATGCTCCGCCGTCGCGGCCTGCCCGTCATGGACCCGGAGAGCGCCCTGACGGCGCTCGGCCAGGCGCTGGTCGGCGGCGAGACTAGCCTGGTCGTCACCGACGTCACCTGGGACCGCTTCACCCCCGCGTTCACGGCCATGCGGCCCAGCCCGCTCCTCGGCGACCTGCCCGAGAACCAGCGGCTCGCCGAGACGGCCGCCGCGCAGACGCAGGCCGGGGCGGCCGGCAACGGCACGGGCAAGGGCACAGGTGCCGCCGACGCGGCCGCCGTTCTGCGCGAGCGTCTCGCCGCCGCCGGGGACGAGGAGGCTCGCGAAGGTGTCCTGCTCGATCTCGTACGCGGTGAGACCGCCCGCGTGCTCGGAATTCCGGCTCCCGCACAGATCAAGCCGCGGCGCGGTTTCGTCGAGATGGGATTCGACTCCCTCATGGCGGTCGAATTGCGCAACGGCCTGATCAAGCAGACCGGACTCCAGCTTCCCGCGACCCTGATCTTCGATTTCCCGACATCAGCCGTTCTCGTACGTCATCTCGGTGAGAAATTCACCGACCGTGACGCGGGTCTCTCGGGCGGCGACAGCGGCAGCGGTCCCGTACAGGAGACCGAAGCCGTCGCGGAGATCGAGAAATTGGAGCGCATTCTTACGTCTCTTTCCTCGGACGGCGCGGACGGAGCGGACATCACCAAGCGACTGGAAGCGCTGCTGTCCCGATGGAATGCGGCACAAGGGGCGAACCGGAACAATTCGGAACCAGCAGCCGACGATCTTCTCGAGACCGCGACACCGGACGAGTTGTTCGAGCTCATCCAGCGCGAGTTCGGAAAATCCTGATCGCGCACAGCGGTCGAGCGAGTGTACGAGTTTTGTTCTTTCGATGGAGAGGCACAAGGTGCCAGACACGGACACAGCCGCGCCTGACGCGGTGATAGTCGAAAATCTCGTCAAGGAGTACCTGCCGGGTATGCCCCGTGCAGTCGACGGGCTGAGTTTCACCGTGGCGCGCGGCGAGGTCTTCGGCCTCCTCGGCCCCAACGGAGCCGGCAAGACCACCACCATCCGTATGCTCACCACGATGGCCCAGGCCACGTCGGGCCGTGCCTTCCTGGACGGCATCGACGTGATCGCCCACCCGGACCAGGCGCGCGGCGTGCTGGCGGTGGTCCCGCAGCACAACAACCTCGACCGCTCCCTGACGGTGCGCCAGAACCTCATGTTCCACGCGGCCTACCACGGCCTGAGCCGCTCCGAGCGGCGCCGCCGCGCCGACGAGCTCATCGAGCGCGTGCAGCTCACGGAGAAGGCCGACGCGCTGGTGGACCAGATGTCGGGCGGGCAGGCGCAGCGCGTGATGATCGCCCGCGCCCTCATGCACGACCCCAGCGTGATGTTCCTCGACGAGCCCGCCACCGGCCTCGACCCACAGGCCCGGCTCTTCGTCCACGACCTCGTCGCGGACCTCGGCCGCCGGGGCGTGACCGTCGTGATCACCACGCACGACATGGAAGAAGCGGCCAAACTCTGCGACCGCATCGGCATCGTGGACCACGGCAAGCTCCTGACCGTCGACACGCCCGACGGCCTGATCCGCTCGCTGCCGGGCGGCACGACGCTCACCCTCAAGCTGAACCTCCGGGACGAGACCACGGAGTCCGTCACCGAGGCGCTCACCGGTGTTCCGTGGGTCGCCGCCGCCGAGTTCGTGACGGCCGGCGCACCCGCCGTGCCTCCCTTCCCGGGTATGCCGGCCCCCGAGCCGGAGGAGGACCGCTTCGTGCTCAGCGTGGAGTCCGGCGCCGGCGACGTGCTGCCCGGCGTCTTCAAGGTGCTCGGCGAACTGAGCTGCGAGGTCAGGGACCTCGCCGTCCGGGAGGCAAGCCTCGAGGACGTCTTCATTCACATGACTGGCAGGGGACTTCGGTGACTCTCACAACACCCGCGACCGCGACGGACGCGGCGACGACCGACGACACCGCCGCCTCCGGGCGGACGGCCGGGGCCGGATCCGCCGCCCCGGCGGTCGCCGTGCCCACCGGTCCGCGCAAGGCGTCACAGGGCCGCATCTTCGGGTCCATCCTGTGGCGCGACGTCCTGGTCACCGCGCGCCAGCCGTGGCTGTTCCTCGCGGAGGCGCTGCTCCAGCCGCTCTTCATCCTGTTCGTCTTCGGCAAGGTCCTCGTCGACATGGACTACGTCGACAGCGCCTACGTTCCGCTGCTCCTGCCCGGCATCGTGGGTCTGACCGCCTTCATCAGCGCGCTCCAGGCCACCGCCCTGCCCCTGATCATGGACTTCTCGTACTCGAAGGAGATCGAGGACCGCCTGATGGCTCCGGTCGGGATCCGGCTGGTCGCCCTGGAGAAGATCGTCTTCGGCGGCATCCGCGGCTTCATCGCCGCCGCCGTCATGATTCCCGTCGGCATCCTCGTCCTGGGCGTGCCGTGGTGGCCGGCCGCCGACCTCCCGCCGATCCTGCTCGTGCTCGTACTCGGCGCGCTCCTCGGCGGCGCCCTCGGCCTCGTCCTCGGCACCGTCGTCCCGGCCCGCCGCGTCGGCGTCGTCTTCGGCCTGGCCCTGACGCCGCTGATGTTCACCGCGGCCGCCCAGTACTCCCTGCTCAGCCTGCACGGGCTGCGCTGGTTCCAGGTGGTCGTCGGCATCAACCCGATCACGTACATCAACGAGGGCCTGCGTTCGGTCCTCCTCCACGAGGCCGACTCCGTGCCGCTGGGCATCGACCTCGCCGTCCTCGCCGCCGCGATCGTGATGGCCTCGGCGGTCGGCATCCGCGGCTTCACCCGCCGCGCCGTCGACTGATCCGGCGCCGTACCCCCGTACCCCGCACCGCCGTACGACTGTGGGCGGCACCCCACCCGGGTGCCGCCCACAGTCCTTCGTCTCGTCCGTACCCCGCGAGGTCCGCGCCTTGAGCCTTCGTACCCCCGCGAGGTCCGCGCCTAGGCCTTGCGGCCCGAACGGCGGTAGGCGTAGGCCGCGTACGCGCCGAAGACCAGCAGCCAGGCCACCAGCACCAGGACGCCGGTCATCCCCGGCGCCTTGCCGTCGGCCGTGTTCCAGCCCAACTCGGCGAAGCAGTAACCCGGGGTCCACTTGGCCACCGAGGCCAGCCAGCCCGGGAACTCGGAGATGGGGAACCACAGTCCGCCGACCAGCGCGAGCACCAGGTTGCAGACGATGTTGGTGACGTTAGTGGTCTGCGACGACAGCTGGTAGCCGTTGGCGATCCCCAACATCGTGAACGGCAGCGAGCCCACCCACAGCAGCAGGGTCAGCACGATCCACTGCCAGAACTCCAGCCGCACACCGTTGGCGATCATGGCCGTGAGCAGGACCACCACGATCGCCGGCAGCACCATCAGCGAACCGGTCACCGCACGGCCGAGCACCACCTGCGCCGGCGACAACGGGGTGATCCGCAGCTGCCGCAGCCAGCCCACGGCCTTGTCCTCGGCGACCGCCGTGCCGGTGCTCAGGCCGGCGCTCAGCGCACCGTACGCCGCGAGGCCCACCATCGCGGTCACGGCCCACTCGCCCGCGCCCTCGGCCTTCCCGCCCACACTGGTGAACATGATGTACATCAGCACCGGAGTGCCGATGCCGAAGATGACGAACCCGGCGTCACGGAACGTACGACGGAGTTCGAGATTGACGTAGTTGGACACAAGGGTGATCGGACTGGCCATCACGCGCCTGCCTTAGGGGTCTGGACAGAGGAGTCGGTCGAGGCGGAGGAGGTGTACGAGCGGTCCGCGCCGGGACCCGAGTGGTGCGCGGTGAGGCTCAGGAACGCGTCCTCCAGGCCCGCGGGGGCGACTTCGAGACCTCGCGGCATCACCAGCCCCGGCAGGGCGCTCACCGTCGCGTCCGAGTCCGACGTGCGCAGCCGCACCCGGTTGTCGACGACCTCCACCGAGAGGACCCCCGGCAGCGCCTCCAGACCGGCCGGCACCGCCCCGTCCGGCAGGGAGAAGGAGACCATGCTTCTGCCCACCGTGCGCTTGATGTCGACGCTGCTGCCGTCGGCGATCAGCTGTCCACGGTCGATGACGACGATCCGGTCGGCGTTCTGGTCCGCCTCCTCCAGGTAGTGCGTGGAGAACAGCACGGTCTTGCCGCGATCGGTGAACGCGCGCATCGACTGCCAGAACAGTCGGCGGGCCTCCACGTCCAGCGCTGCCGTCGGCTCGTCGAGCACCAGCAGATCAGGGTCCCCGGCCAGCGCCACGGCGAAGCTGACCCGCTGGGCCTGCCCACCGGAGAGCTTGTCCGCGCGCCGCCCCGCCAGGTCGGTCAGCCCCGCCAGATCCAGCGCCTCGCTCACCGGCATCGGCTTGGGATACGTACTGGCGACGAACGACACCAGCTCACGCACCGTCACCCGGGAAACCGGCTTGGAATCCTGCAACATGGCACCGACCCGGCCGTCGCGCACCGCGTGCCGCGGGGCCTGCCCGAACAGCTCCACCGTGCCGGAGGACGGGTCGTCAAGACCCAGCAGCAGGCCGATGGACGTCGACTTGCCCGCGCCGTTGCGACCGAGCAGGGCGACTCTCGCGCCTGGTCCGATGGTGAGATTGAGTCCATCGACGGCGCGCACCGCGCCGAACTCCTTGACCGCGCCGGTGAATGCCACCACCGGTGTCGCCCTGTGTGTTGTCGTCATGGTCGGAACTCTATGAGGACGACCAGCCATTCGGTACCCGGAGAAGTAGGCACTTCAGGCGTACGGAAACATCCACCGGCCGTCGCCACCACGATGAACTGCGATTTCGCCATGGGCCCTGGGGAAATGTACCGGTTACCCCTACCCGTACCCCTAGTCACCCCTGTTCTGAGAAGGCGCCCCGGGGGGAACAGATCACGGCACCCCCATTCGCCGTACGGTAGTTCGTGATTCCACACCGTGGGAAGGACCGGGTGACCGATGACCAGTATTCGACGTGCCGTGGTGTTGGGCGGTGGTCTCGCCGGAACGCTCACCGCTTCGATGCTGGCCCGGTATGTCGACGACGTGACCGTCGTCGACCGGGACGAATACCCCCAGACACCGGAGCCCCGCAAGGGCGTTCCACAGGCCCGCCACTGCCACATTCTGTGGTCCGGCGGCGCCCGAATCATGGAGGCACTCCTCCCGGGTACGACAGATCGGCTGACAGCGGCGGGCGCGCACCGCATCGGAATTCCGAACGGACTCGTTTCCTACACCCCTTTCGGATGGCAGCACCGTTTTCCGGAGACCCAGTTCACCCTCGCCTGTAGCCGCGCGCTCCTCGACTGGACCGTGCGCGCCCAGGCGCTCCGCAACTCCCGCATCTCCTTCCTCGAGCGCACCGAGGTACTCGCCCCGGTCGGCACCGCCCAGCGGGTCACCGGCATCCGGGTCCGCGACCGCTACTCCGGCGAGGAGCGGCTACTGGAGGCCGACGTCGTCGTCGACACCACCGGCCGCGGCTCCTCCACGAAACGCTGGCTGGACGGCCTCGGCATCGCGGCTCCGCAGGAGGAGACCGTCGACACGGGAATGGTCTACGCGACGCGCGTCTTCCGCGCACCGCAGACCGCCACCGGCACCTTCCCCCTCGTGAGCATTCTCGCCGACTCGCGCACGGGCACGCTCGGCCGCAACGCAGTCCTCATGCCCATCGAGGACGACCGCTGGATCGTCACGCTCTCCGGCACCCGCGGCGGCGAACCGCCCGCCGACGAGGCCGCGTTCATGGCCTACGCCCGCGAAGGCGTCCGGCACCCCCTCATCGGCGACCTCATCGCCGATCTGGAGCCGCTCACCGGCGTGCAGCGCTCCCACTCCACCGTCAACCGCCGCCTGCACTACGACCGTCTCGCGGCCTGGCCCGAGGGCCTGGTCGTACTCGGCGACGCGGCGACGGCCTTCAACCCCGTCTACGGGCACGGCATGAGCGCTGCCGCCCGCAGCGTCGCGGCCTTCGAGAAGCAGATACAGCTACGGGACCTCAACCCCGGCCTCGGCCGCGCCGCGCAGCGCGCCATCGCCCAGGCGGTCGACGACGCGTGGATGCTGGCAACGTCCAACGATGTGAGCTACCCCGGCTGCAAGGTCGAGAGCCACGACCCGCGACTGAACGACGACGACGGGACCCGCCGACGCGACTCGGACGTGATGAGCAGCGTCGCGACCCGCAACCGCGAGGTCAGCCGCGCCGCCGTCGGCCTGATGACCCTCTCCACCACCATCGCCGAGATCCAGACGCCGTGGCTGCTCGCCGCCCTACGCCGCGGATTCGAAGTACCGGCCCTGACCGATCCGCCGCTGGAGCCGGAGGAACTCGCCGTCCTGCGCTCGGGCGCCTACACCGGGCGCTGAGCCCGGCCCGCCGACCCCACGGCCGTACCTCCTCCCACCCCCTGCACGACCCCAGCCCACCCTCCTCCCGGTCCCTGCCGGAAGGAGGGTCGCCCGGATCCCACGCCGCCCCGGTCATCCCCCGTCAGGGGCGGCGTGGGATCCGGCACCGCGCCTCGCCGGCCCACTGCGCAGCAGCGCCCACCGGCGAGGCGCAGCAACACCCGGCTCCACACTCCCCCCTCGCCCAGCACAGCGCCGGCAAGCCGCCAGGCGGACCCGAGAACAGGAGGGAGGGGATCGTCGATGACCGACGACCACCACTTCGCGGACCCAGCCATGACCGTGGTCTTCACCCTGGCGGGAGAGGCCCAGGAACCGCCCGCACTGGAACTCCGCGGCCTGCTCGACCCGGCAGCGCTCGAGGCCGCGCTCGACCACATCGCCGCGTACCCCCCGGGCTCCGGCCGCCCCTGTCTCGTCCGGCACAGCCCCCTGCACCACAACCTCACCCTGCCGGCGTCGACCCCTACAGCCCCGTACCCGGCCGGACTTCTGGCGGACCTCCTCACCCAACCAACCCCGGCGCACCCACGGCCCATACCCGCCCACCCCCGCCCCACCACCCCGCCCAAGCCGAGGCCGACGCCGCCCGAGCCGGGGCGTCCGTCGACCGACTCGGGCGCCACGCCGCCCACCCCCGTCGGGCCTTCCCACCACCACCCCGCCACCCCGAGCCGTACGCCAAGAACGGCTCCAATCACCCCCGTCCAGCGCGAGCGGCTCGTCGACGCCCTCCAGGCTCCGCAGCACCAGATCGAACAGCTCTCCTGGCGCTGGCGCGGCCCGCTCGACCCCGGCCTCTTCGCCGCCGCGTGGCAGGCCGTGTCCGAACACGAGGCCGTCCTGCGGACCGCGTTCTCCTGGGACCCGCACCCGATGACCGTCGTGCACGACCACGTCACCCCGAGGTGACACACCATCCGCACGGCACGTTCGCCGACCGGCCCGAACTCCTCCGACACGAACGCAGCCGCGGCTTCGACCTGCGCCGCCCCGCACTCCTTCGCGCCGCCCTCCTCGACGGCGGCCCCGCCGACGCCGACCCCCGCCCCACTCACGCCGGCAGCGCCCCGTCGACGTACGTCGTGCTCACCTTCCACCGCGCCCTGCTCGACAGCCACACCGTGCGCCACCTGCGGCGGCAGTTCTACCGGGCCTACCTCGCCGGGGAGCCCCTGTCCCAGGGCGAACTCCGCCCCGAGCCACGCGAACGTGACCACAGCCCCCGGCCCGACCTCCGCGACCCCGTCGCCGTACGCCGTACCACCTCCGGCCCACCGCAGACCCCACCCCCGGCACGCCCCCCAGCTCCACCACGGACACAGCGGGTGCTGGCCGCACCGGCGCACGCCTCACCCCCGGCGAGGCCGGGCGCCTCGCCGCCTGGGCGGCGCGCTGGAACACCACGGAGAGCGCCGCCCTCCACACCGTCTGGGCGGTCCTCCTCTACCGCGTCTCCGGCCCCGCCCGCGGCCCGGCCAACGTCCGCTTCGGCATCAGCTACTCCGGCGGGCCATTCCCCTCGACGGCATCGAGGGGAATCCGGGGCCCTTCGACCACCCGCTGCCGATGACGGCTAGTGCCGTATCAGGCAACGTTTGCCCTGTCGTGATGTGACGCGCCGCTCGGGCCATGTTCCGTGCGGCGTGTTGCCGTCAGGCTGAGCGGGTGGCAGAACGAGTACGTGTCCGTGAGATCGACGATGACGAAGGCAGGCGGCTTCTGCGGATCATCCGCAGGGGCACCGGGTCGGTGGTGACCTGGCGGCGGGCCCAGATGGTCCTGCTGTCCGCGCAGGGCATGCCGGTGGCGAAGATCGCCGAGGTGTCGTTCACGAGCGATAACCGGGTTCGCGATGTGATTCACAACTTCAATACCGACGGATTCGACTCCCTCTATCCCAAGTACAAGGGCGGCCGGCCGAAGACCTTCACGCTGCCCGAGCGGCGCGAGATCAAGAAGATCGCGAAGTCCAGGCAGACTGAGCACGACCTGCCGTTTTCCACCTGGAGTCTGTCCAAGCTGGCGGACTTCCTGGTCGCGGAGGGGGCGGTCGACGACATCAGCCACGAGGGCCTGCCCATCCTGCTCCGCGAGGAAGGCGTCTCTTTTCAACGCCTGAAGACCTGGAAGACCTCCCGCGACTCGGACTACGCGGCCAAGAAGGCCCGCGTCGAGCACCTCTATGCGATCGCCGACGGGGAGGTCCTTCCCGAGGACGACGAGCCTGAAGTGGTCTTCTGTGTGGACGAGTTCGGCCCGCTCAACCTGATGCCCCACCCCGGTCGGCAGTGGGCCGAGCGCGGCGGCAAGCACAAGGATCCCGACCGCGAGCCGCGCCGCAGGCGGCGGGCGACCTACAACCGCTACGGCGGAGTACGGCACCTGTTCGCAGCTCTGGACCTGGCCAAGGACAAGCTCTACGGCCACATCAAACCGGTCAAGCGGCGCACCCAGTTCCTGGAGTTCTGCCGCTACCTGCGCACCCTCTACCCCGACAAGGTCCGTATCGCGATCATCTGCGACAACTTCTCCCCGCACCTGACCACGAAGAAATGCCAGCGGGTCGGCACCTGGGCCGCGGCCAACAACGTCGAGATCGCCTACACCCCGACGAACTCCTCCTGGCTCAACCGCATCGAGGCCCAGTTCACCGCCCTGCACTACTTCACCCTCGACGGCACCGACCACGCCACCCACAAAGAGCAGGGCAGCATGATCCGCCGCTACATCATCTGGAGAAACAGCCCCACCGCTGACGAACGACTCCGCAAGGTCGTGGCTCGGGCGAACATCGCATAGCAGCTGGCCACCCCCTCTCCGGCCGGCGACGCATCAGCCTGCCGAGGGCGCGCCCTGCTCCTTGCTCAGCAAGGTTCCGCGCGGCCCGAAGCCAGCCGAGGAGTAGAAGCGAACGGCTCCCTTGTTCGGCGCGAAGATGCCGGCATAGATGATCAAGACACCGCGCTCCGCGGCGGCTTTCTCCGCCGCCATCAGCAAGGCCGCCCCGACGCCCTCGCCGCGATGCCCGTCCAGGACGACGGTGTGGATCTCGGCCGCGCGGCGGGGAGCGAGGATCTGATGGTCCGGGGGGTCCGCCAGCAGGACTACCTCCACCATGCCCACCACCTCGCCCACCGCCTCGGCGACCAAGATCAGCACTTTGGACTCGGCCGCAAGCACCTCCTCGAAATGCCTGCGCACGGCCTCGACGCCGGGCACCCGGTAGATGGCCGGATCGAGTTGGACATGCCTTTCAGCATTCGCGAGACGCAGGCGAACAAGCGCGGGCACATCCTCCCGCTCTGCAGCCCTGACCAAGATCGGCATGAGTGGGAGCCTTCCAGCTCGCCCACCCCACCGCAAGGCGCACGGGGCAACTCAAGACGGGGCGAACGTTGCCTGATACGGCACTAGCTTCGGCGGGCCGGTTGTGCGCGAGGTGTGCGTGATCAGCGCCGGCAGGTTCTGCGGCATGGTCACCGCGGGCACGCGCTCGCACCCGGCGAGCGAGGCCAGCGGCACCGCCCCTGGGAAGCCGCTGGCGGCCATCAGCACCCGCTCCGACAGTTCGAAGACCTCGGCCGGAAGGTCCCGCGCCGGCTTGGTCTCGTCGGTGACCAGGGTGGGCCGGCCGATCCGCCGCAGCAGTTCGGCGACCGTGGCGCCGTTCAGCTTCGGGGAGAGCAGCACCGGAACGCCACCGACGCGCGCGACGCAGTAGGCGAGCAACGAGATGTCGAACCCGTCCGACTTGTGGATGACCACCCGCTCTCCGGGGCGCACCCGCGCGGCCCACAGCCGGGAGGCGAAGTCGTCGACCAGATAGGCCAGTTCCGTGAGCGTCGGGCGGCGCCCGACCCCGGGCGCGATATCGAGATCGTGGTCCAGATGTACGGGGCTCGCCGGATGGCGGGCCGCCGCTCGGTCGAAGACCGTCCCCAGCCGGATCCCCTTGTTGGCGACACGCTGCAGAAGCATGCCAACATCCTGGGACGCCCGCAGTGCGCCGGCCAACGTGTGCCCGCGCACTGTGTCAACTCCGTGTTCCCTGCCGGGGAAGGCGAGTCGGCCTGCTGCGTGGTCATACGGCGGCAGAGGCGAGTTTCGGGCCGAAAACCACCAGGGCGACGCCCGTGACCCGCTCGATCCACGACTGAAAGGGGTCCCGGCGCATCAGCCTTCGCGCGGCCGGGATCCACCACGACAGCAGCCCGAACCAGGCGATGTTCAGCGCGGCGTGCACCAGTGCGTACAGCAGGGTCAGCGAGAAGGCAGGAGCGTCCTCGGGGATGAACTGGGGCAGCAGACTGACGTAGAAGACGAGGGCCTTGGGGTTGAGCAGGTTCGTCGACAGCCCCGTGACGAAGCTCCGGCGGGTCGACGCCTCAGCCGCTCCGATCTGTCCGTCGCCCTGCGAAGTCCCGTGAGAGCGCGCGGTGGTGAGCGCACGGACACCGAGCCAGACGAGCCAGAGCGCGCCGATGGTCTGGAGAATCCTGAAGCCCGTAGGGGAGGCCGCCGGCCGGGCCGCCGCCCCCACCGCGCTGGTGAGGCCCCAGGCCATCGGGCAAGTCCGCCCTGAGGAAGGTCAGTTGGTCGCCGGCCCGGCGTATGGATCTACTGATGTCGGCGTGATGTGTGGCGACAACCCGTAGCGGCTGCCTGGAGGGGCCCACCACCGCCTGCCCTGCCTCCGCAAGGCAGGGATCGCGCCCCCCCGCCGGTGAGTGCGGGCGTCCTAGTGTGTGAGGGGCACCGCCCTCTATTTGGACCAGCGAGGAGCAGCAGGCTGTGAAGGTCGAAATCCAGCCGGTCGTGAGCGACGTCGCCGCCCAGCTCGGGGGAGGCGTTCCCTACGCGTTGAGGGCGCTGGCCGGTCAGTTGGCCGACGAGCCTGGCATGGGCCGGCCTTCGGGGTTGCCCGGCATCCTGACCGTGACGGTTGACGGCGACATGTTTGAGGACTGCCCCGACCTGTCCGTCGGCTACGTCCGTGAGCCGGACCGGATCGAGATCCGGTTTCTGAGAGCGGCCTCTTCCACCGAGCCCTCCACGGACGCCCGGGACCAGGGGCAGGGCCGAGCCCCGGATCGGTCTGCCGATCCTGTGGCTGCCGCGGTCACCGTTCGGGAGGTCGCCGATGCCTGGCGGCGTATCACCGGCTGGCTGAAGCACAACGCCCCCGACTCCTACGCTGCACTCCGCGCCGGCGCCGGCCCCGCCGCCATCGCCGCCCTGGAAGACGGCCTCGGCATCCGGATACCCGTCGAACTGCACGCCCTGTGGCTGCTGACTGCGGGCGACGACGGGGGCGATGGCTGGGGATGCCTTCCGGGCAACAGGGCCCTGCTGACCCTGGACGCCGTGGCCGCCGTCCACCGGCTGAAGATGGATTCCCAGGCCCGCGAGGACGTCCTCAACACCGACCGCCCCGAGGGCGAGCGGATCACCGTGTGGAAGGCGACCTGGATTCCGGTTGTGGCCCTGGGTCCGGCTGACCGCACCTCGGGTTTGTACCTGGATGCCGACAGTGGCTACCTGGGCCGGTGGTCCCGCTACAACGAAGGCCGTGGTGAAGTACTCGACACGCTGGTCACCTATCTGGAAGAGGCAGCCGACCTGCTCGAAGCCCCGGTCCTGGCCACGGGGGACAAGCCCGGCCTGATCGGTGGAGCGCTGGTGTGGCTCAGCAGTATCGACCCGGCGCAGGAAGACCGGTGGCAGCCCTGGACCGGCTGACCGCGGACGAGAGGGAGCCGTCCCTGCGCTGTCTCTCCTGGCGGACCGCGGCGCACGGATCCAGGGGCCGCGAGGACGGGACACAGGGCAGGACTCCAGCACCGACGCCTTCCGCAACGCCTACCGCAACGCATTGCGTACGGTAATCGTACGCTATCCGTACGGTTCATGGGTTAGGGTGTTGCTCAGGAGGTGTTTCATGTCCGAGTTGTTCGATCGGATCGATGCGCTGGTCGCGTCCCGGTCGACGCTGCCGCCGCCGGCGGAACGCAAGCGGCTGCGTACCGCGCACGGCCTGACCCTGGATGAGGTCGCGGCCGCTCTGGATGTGCGGCGGGCGACCGTGAGCGGCTGGGAGTCGGGCAAGACCGAGCCGAGGCCGCCGGAACGCGAGGGGTACGCGCGACTGCTCGGCAAGCTCGCGGAGCTCTACCCCGCCGACCCCAACGCCACGGAGCCCGTTGAGGGCACGGCCGTTGCGGAGACGTTGTCGTGCGCTTCCGCCCCGGCTCCACAGGCGCAGCCTGTGCCCACGGACGCGGCGCCCGAGGCTGTGGCCATGACGACCGAGCAGAACACTCAGACCCGCCCCGCCGCCAACGCTGTGCCTCCGGCTGCCGCGTCGCGTCCGGCGCGTACCACCAGGACGACGACAACGTCGGCGGCGGCGTCGCGCCGTCCGGGCACGCGGAAGGCGGCCCCCACCGGCGCCCCACCGGTTGGCGCCGATGCGCGGTTCGCCAACGGTCCGCTCGCCGTCATTGACGTCGACGCCGACGGCCAGGCGTACGCGTACTGCGTCGGCGGCCTGGTCCTGGACGTGCCCGCGAAGTCCCTGCCGTCTCTGGTCGACTGGACGCTGCGCGAGGCGAAGCTGGGGCAGCCGAAGCTGGCCGGGCCGGGCAAGGACGCCGACCCGCTGCTGGTGCTCACCGTGTCGGCGCTGGAGCGCTACGGCCTGCCCGTCGCTCTCACGGAGGAGGAGCGGCTCGCCGGGCGGATCCCGGAGGGCCACAAGGTCATCAAGCAGCTGGTCCGCGCTGACTGGAAGCTGACGAAACGCGGGTTCGGGCCGTGGGCGCGGATCTACCGCCCCGTCACCGGTTCGGAGCGGGCCTGTGTGCAGCTGTGCATCCCGTCGTGGAACGCGCTGGACACCCGGCACTGGGGCACCGCCGGGCAGCTTCCGCCGGCGGAAGCTGCCCGTGTGCTGGGCGTGTACGCGTCCCGGGTGATGACCCCGCGCGGCTCCACCGCCGTGACCGGTCTCGAGCTGATGACCGCGCTGCACCCGCCGACCCGCGCGTCCGAGCCGGACGCGACGGGTAAGCGGCACTCCGAGCACAACCCCGGCAGTCTGGGCAAGGACCCGGTCGACTGCGCTCCGTGCGAGGCCCCCGACGGGCACCCGCTCCTGGCGGATCTGCCGCGCTTCCACGTGCGCGGCCCTGGGGAGAAGCTGTTCGAGGAGGCGTACGACTGGGCGCGGCCCATGACGGATGCCGAATGCACCCTGCGGCACCTGGTGGGCATCGACGTGAACATGGCCTTCGCCGCCGGCGCGAACGGCCTGGTCGTCGGCCTCGGTACGCCGACGCACGTCAGGGCGCCGGTGTTCGATGCGAAGCTGCCCGGCTCGTGGCTGGTCGACCTCTCCCATGCGGATCTGTCGAGGGTGAAGGTCGGCAAGGACAAGTGGGCGGACCTGGACGCGAGTCTGCTGCCCAGCCCGTTCACACCGAAGGGCGAGCGTCCCGAGGGTCCGGCCTGGTATGCGACACCGACCGTGGCGTATGCGGTGGAGCTCGGCTACGACGTCACGCCGCTCGAGGCCTACGTCCGCTACGAGAACGGCCGCTACCTGGACGGCTGGTACCAGCGGCTGCGTGACGCCTACCTCGCCACGATGGCCGACCTCGGTGTTGACGCCGACCTGGCGCCGGCCGACTTCCTCGCCGCGATGGACGGCTACCGCGACCGTGACCCGGAGCTGGCGATCGTCGTCTCAGCGGTCAAGGCGACGGTCAAGGGCGGCCTGGGCAAGCTGCGCGAGCGCCCTCGGGGGGAGGGCTGGCGTCCGGGCGAGCCGTGGCGGGCCCTGTCCCGCCCGACGTGGCGGCCCGACATCCGCGCGGCGGTCATCTCCCGCACCCGGATCAACCTGCACCGCAAGATCGTGAAGCACGCGAGTTTCACCGGCCAATACCCGATCGCGGTCCTGTCCGACTGTGTCGTCTACGCGGCAGGCGGCACCAGCCCCCTGGACGTCCTGCCCTACCGGGACGGCAAGCCGCTGCCGGGCGGCTTCAAGCTCGGCATCAACCCGGGCCTGGTCAAGCACGAAGGCACCCAGTCCGTCCTGTGGGGCGAGGAGGTCCGCGAGCGGTTCAACGCTCCCGAGCTCAACCTCGCCCGGTACATCAAGGACGGGCAGGTCACGGACAAGGACAACGGAGAGTAGCAGGCGATGAGCATGTTCGGGGACGGCTTGGAGGCGGCGGTGCAACGGGCGTTCACCCGCCCGGTCCCGAAGTCGGCCGGCGCGCAGATGCGGTACCTGGTCAAGCAGTACAAGGGCACCAGGGCGGTCGCCCAGATGCTGCGGATCTCCCAGCGCACCGTCGAGCGGTACGTGAAGGACCAGATCAAAAAGCCGCGCCCGGACCTCGCCGCGCGCCTGGAGCGCGAGGTGAAGGCCCGGTGGCAGCCGCAGATCCGCGCCAGGGCCAAGCAGACCGCGGCCACCACGGGCGGCATCGTCATCGACACCCGCGCCCGCCTCGGCTACACCGCGCCGATCGGGTCGACGGACCAGGACCGCATCCGGCACCTGACCATTGCCCTGCCGCCCCGCTACGCCGCCCGCCTCTTCGACGCCCAGGAGCAGGGTGCCACCGAGCAGCAGCTGAAGGAGATCGCCGCAGAAGCACTCAAGGAGGTGTACTTCCAGGACGGTGGCCGCCGCGCCGGAACCCTGGAGGAGGTCCGCTTCACGGACATCGAACACCTCGACTTCGACCTGTAGACCCCGAACAGCGACCACCGTCGACCACATTGACGCCCGCCGGACCGTGTGGTGGGGCTACGGCCCTGCCCGACTCGGGCTCCGCACCTGCGTCGGCAGTGCGAATCTGGCTGGCCCCCTCCAACGCTCGTCCTGCAGCGTGCACTTCAGGAGCGCACATTCAAATGACGGTGGGCTGCCGCCCCACCCCCAGCCGTCTTCCCGTGCAGGGACAGTCTCGTGACCAGGCAGATGTCACAACTCCTAGGAGAAATCGCACTGTTGAGGTGCGCGAGGTGCGTGAGGCTGGGCTGGAAGCCTGTACGAGAAAGGGAAGGGTGCGGAATGGAGCCTGTGATCACCGCAGCGGTGGTGACCGTGGCAGTCAGTGTCATCAACGCCATTGTGAAGATCGCTCAGCGGCGGTTGAACGTGTCTGTCGAGATGGCGCGCATCAGTGAGGCGGCGCAGACCGAGCGGGTCCGCTGCCTCACCGGGCGGTCCACCGCACCGGCCCCCCACCGTGACGGCCGCGAGGCGGAGCCCGCCGGCCGGAGCGGGGGTGGCGAGCGTGGACGACGCCGGCAGCACTGACCTGCACCTTGCCGAGCCGCTGGAGACAGCTGCCACCCCGCTGCCGGGTATCCAGCTCGCCGGGGCCCTGCATGACGAGCAGTATCCCGCTCTGGTCCGCTTCCTGCTGTTGCAGGGAGCGTCCTGGGCAGAGGCCCAGGACGCCGCGCAGGACGCTTTCACTCAGATGTGCGCGCCAGGCGTCACGATCACCTACCCTCGCGCCTGGTTACGCACGGTGGCATGGCGGTCTTGGGTAAGCCAGCAGGTGAAACTCGAAGAGACCTGCGCGGACCTGCCCGAACCGCAGCTCGGCCTGCGCTGGCAGACCCCGGACCACGCCGCCGAACTGGGAGAGGAGGAACGCCAGGTGATCTCCCTTCTTCAGCATTTGCCGGCCAAACAACGAGCCGCAATGGCCTGGCATCTGGACGGTTTCACCACTGAGGAAAGCGCACGCGCGACGGGGACCACTCAGGCGGCCGTCCGCCAGAACCTGGCCCGCGCGAGAGCCGCACTGAAGCAAGGCCTGCGGCTGGAAGGCCGGTTCATCGACGAGAGGAGGAAGACGTGATGGGCAGCGATCCCCGCACGGCGGAAGGAAACGGCCGACACGACGACGACCTCGACACCCTGCTGACAACTATGCACCGTCGACTGGGCATTGCCATTGTTGACCGCCTCAACGCCCACGGCGGGCCGCCCGAACTGCGTGCCCCGGACCTTGCTCTGGACCGCCTCCTGGCAGCGACCCACAGCGCCACGGGGAAGGCTGTCAGCCGCCGCCTGTCCCGGGACGACTACGCCGCTCAGCACAATTCCGCACTCCAGGCGAGTCTCGGGCCCCGGGGCCACCTGGCCCGCCGCCCTGCGACGATCCGAGTGAAATACCGTGAAGGGGCACTGCGCTTGGTGCACAACTACTGGCCTTCCGATCTGGCCGAGGCCATGCGCACCGCTGTCCGCATCGGCCAGGACCTGTATGACCTTCTGGGCGACAGCGCACAGCCGGTGGGCCGTGCCGACGCTGTGGTGGAACACCTCCGAGAACACCTTGAGGGCATGTCCCGGCGGCCCCAACCGCACCGGTCCCAGGCTGCCCTCAGCGGCCTGGACTACCTCAACGCCGTCGAGTCCGCTCTCGCCGACCCGGCCGAGCGCCTTGCCGACGAACTGCACAGCATCCGGGAACTCCTGGATGAAGAACTGGCCCCCTCCGTCACCGCACTCCAGGCAACCGGACGCGCCTACCTGTTCGGCGTCGGGGCAGTCGCCCAGGACCTCATCGACGATCTGACCCACGGCTGTGGGCATGCCGACGCGCTGGCCGGAGTTGTCGCAGAAGTCGAGCGGGCCAGCAATGACTTCGTCGGAGCAGACCTCACCGGCGCCAAGCTGGACGACGTGCCCCTGGAGGGAATCCTGTGGGACGCAACGACTCTGTGGCCGGCACAGTGGGAAACCCGGGTGCGCCGTGCTTCACTGCCGTCCGACGAAGAGCAAGGAGTCCTCGTGGTCGCAGCCGAGGGATGCGACTCCGTGGTCCACGCCGATGCCTAGACGTCTGCTCGGCGATGCTGCATCCAGGTCGGAGCTGTGTTGCCTGTGTCAGGCGACGGGGATGGCGCCGGCCGTGCTCGCCAGGGAATTGCGTAGGTGCAAGGGCTACGTGGGCCGTCTTCAATCTGACTGGTTACGACGACGTGCCGTCCGGGACGCGCGCAGAGCAGTTGCCGGTCCACGAGTAGTGCGGCTCAGGTGAACCTGATCGGCATCGCGGCAGTGACTCACTCCCTGCCGGGCTGGACGGGACTGCCGTCCACCGATGCTGGGTTGGACGGGGCCGGCACCGCTGCCTGTGCCCAGGGCACGCCCAGGGCGGCGAGGGCGGCCTGCTGGTCGGGGGTGAGTTTGTCCCACCTCGCGCGGGTGTTCGATGTCCATACGCCCAGTTTGACGATGATCGGTTCCGTCTCGCCGTCGACCGCGATCTCTTCAGCGTGGCCGCGCGGCGTCGGCCGGTCCGGCCCCTCCCGTTCCACCCATTGCGCGAGGGCCGTCAGGCCGCGCTGGAACGCCTGCTGCGCCTTGCCCGGCTTCGTCGTGCGGGTGGCCGCCGGGGCGGGAGACGGCGCCTCAAGCGGCTGTACGCCCAGCGCAGACAGTCGCTCCTGCTGCTCGGTGGACAGCAGCTCCCAGGTGCCCGGATTTTTCTGCCGCTCCAGCCACTTGCCCAGGTCATCGCCCTCGAACAGGACCCCGGGTTCGATGGCCGGCAGTACGCCGTCGGCGTCGACCAGGTCCGCAAGGACGCGGTAGTGCCGCTGCCAGTCCAGCGGCCACGGGCAGTCCCAGTCCGGGTCGATTGCCGCCAGATGCTTCGCGCGCTGTGCCGCCCGCTCGGTGTCCTTGCCCAGGCCGCCCTTCCGGCGCAGGTTGGCCATGTGCTGCCCGATGGGCACCATCGCCTCGCCCTCGCCCCACACCGCGTCCTGACGCGGAGCGACGTGCCCCATGGCCCGTCGGTAGGACCGCAGCGCGGCGAGCTTGTTCTCCCACGCCTCCTCGCCCGGCTCCCACACCATCCCGGCCTCCGGCGCGTCCAACAGGGTCTTGCGCCGCTCCTCCACCTCACCCGCCCGCAGCGCCTTCCTCTGCTGGTGGACCCAGCGCCCCAGCGGAAAATCCTTCGTGACCCCCACTTCCACCTCGACGTCGTAGGGCACGGCGTAGAGGCCGGTGATCTCGTTCTCCGCCCGCCAGCGGAGCAGGGCCTGGTAGCCCTCCAGCCACACCAGCGACTCGGGCCGATATACCCGGGTGCGCAGGAAGGCCGCGATGGTCGCCGCGCCGCGCGGTGTGGAGAAGTGCAGCAGGGCCGACTCAGCAGCGGCGTCGGTGTCGTCCTGCTCCTGGTCCTCGCCGCCGGCCCCGATGATCCGCCCTTCTTCATCGCGCCGGACGTGGACCCTGCGCTTGCCGCTGGTGAGGGCGCGGGAGGCGAGTTGCTCGACGAGTCGTTCATCGTGTGAGCGCAGGCCCTGAAGGACTGCTACAAGGGGGCGGAAGCTGGCGGAAGCGACCATGTCGGTGGGGTCCTCGCCGGGCTCCAGGAACACCGGCACGATGATCCGCGCGACCTTCGTGGATCCGTCCTTGTTGAGCCGGAGCGCTCGGCCGATGTTCTGCACGATCTCCACCTGCGAACCGCGGGTGTCCGCGAAACAGACGGCCTCGACTCCCCGCTCGCCGGTGATGTCCACGCCCTCACCGAGCACGCGAACACTGGCGAGGAACGCCCGGTGCACCCGGCGCCCGGCCGAGTCGATCCCGTTGGCGAACTGGCGCAGGACCCCGCGCCGCTCGGATACGAGGTGGTCGCCGCACAGCCACACCGACCACACCCGGTCCGGCGGGACGTGGCGGCCGGCCTCCAGCTCGTAGAACTCCGCGTCGATCGACGACTTCGGCAGCTTCTCCGCCTTCGCCAAGTCCTCGTCCGAGGCGTCGTTCATGTACAGCTCGGCCGCCGTCTCGGGCAGCTTCTCCGCGAACGCGGCGGCTTCCTCGACCTTCTGGTGGAACGTCATGACCGTGCGGAGGTTGTAGGCGGCTGCGTGCTCCAGGAGCGCGGTCTGCAGGAGCGCCAGGCGCCGGCCGCGCCGGGCCTCCTCCGACTCCCCGAGGACGGGCGAGGGGTCGCGGATCTCCAGGACGTCGATCTCGAAGCCGGCGAGGATCTCCCGCTCGATCGCCTCCGACAGCCCGAGCTCGGCGAGCCACGCGCCGTAGGTGCCCTTCGGGTCGTCGGCCATGGTCGCGATCTCCGCCTCCTGGCCGTCTGCGCCCCTGCGCGGCTGGGGAGCTGCCAGGATGCGCGGGGTGGCGGTCAGGTAGAGCCGGAAGTCGGCGGGGATGCGGCTGTTGTCGTGGATCGCGGCCCACGGCCGACCAAGATCACCGGCGGTTCCGTGGGCCTCGTCCGTTTTACCGATCCTGAAGATGATCGGGATGTTCGTGAGCTGGTCAGATGCGTCGCGGACATGTTCGCGACGCATGGATTGAGGTGACAGTCACGGGACCGATGACGTGTATGTCGTCGGTGCCTCGGGCGCAGCTTTGTGTCGGTAAGCGTCGTGTTTATGGGATCTGTGCGGTGGCTCGGCGGACGCGTGCGCTGTTGTCGGTGCGGAGGCGCTCGGTGATGGCTTGGTACTCGAGGCGTTCGTCCGGGGGGAGTTGGGCGAGGGTGTGGGCCAGGTTGTGGCGGACGTTGGTGTTGGGGTCCTCGGCGAAGATGCGTGCCAGGGACGGATCCCGGTGATCGGCGCGACCCCAGCAGATCACGGCGGTCTGCCGCATGGACGGTGAGGGGTGGGTGGCCGTTAGGGACGTCGGCGCGAGAGTCAGGCGGTCGAGTGCGAGCACGGTCTGTGCCTGCAGCCAGCCGTGGCCTGGTTTTTGTTCGGGATGGGTCAGGTGGGGGAGCAGGCGCTGTTCGACGCGGATGGCTTGTTCGGCGGTGGCGGCGAGGACAGCGGTGGCGTGCAGGATCTCCGCGGGCAGACGCCAGTCTCCTCCAGTGTTGATCTTGTAGCGGCTCAGGGGGTGCTGGGTGTGTCGGTCGAGGGCGTTGGCCGGGTGCTCTGTGAGATCGTGGTACAAGTCCATGAGCCGTTCGAACGTGTCGTCTCGCACGGGCGCCGGCAGGGTTTCAGCGAGGATGGACAGCGCGCGAACGGCCTCGGAGCGCCGGTCGGCAATGTCGGCGCGATCTTCGGCCCACAGCAGCAGATGCGCTGTGACACGTTCACGCAAGAGCCTGATCGGCTCGCCTGTGCCCACGCTGCTCTGGTCATCGGAGCATATTGTGAGGTATGCCGCGCACTGCCGCGCGGAAGTCCCCATGGCATAGAAGGGGCGGACGGTCCCCACCGGCTCGGCCAGTACAGTGTCGGCCAGTTGCCGCGCGGTCTCGCCGACGGACGGGTCGTCCACCCGCCAATCGGCCAGAAGGGCCGATGCCCCGGTGTGTCCTTGCTGCGCCCGTTCGCGTATCACTGACACGGCCGACGGCAGGTGGGCGCGAAGGCCGGCAAGCAGACCTTCAGCACCTTTTATGTCGAGCTTCCATGCATCCAGCAGGCCTTGGGCGGCCTGATCGGCTACAGGCACTTCGGCCTTGATGCAGGCACCGAAAAAAGCCACCGTCTGCTCATCGAAGAGCCGGGAGACGTTCGGCTCTCTGGGAATCCACTCGACCAACAGGGGCAGCACCTGTTGCGCTGACGCCGCTGGCAGTCGCTCATCGAGCGCTGCAAGCGCTCCGAGGGCCTCCTGGACCGGGTGGATGCCTGTCGACTCCGTCTGCGCGCCTGTGGTGACGATCTCCGTCAGGCGGGCGGCGATGCCCGCGACGGCCCTATCAGGAATGAGATCCGCCTGCTGGCCGATCACTGCTGCGGCCGCGCTGCATACCCACCGTGCACGTACCTCCAGGAGGTCGCATACATCGAGGTACTCGAGAAGCGATGCGGCGGCGGAGCGTACGTCCTTCCTGCGGCCGGCAAGGACGAGTTGACGCACGGCGTGCTTTGTTTCTCCGGCGCGGTTGAAGACTTCGCCGTAGCGCTGGTGGGCGAGGTTCTCGTCGGTCAGCGCACCGGAGATCCGGTCCTGCCACAGCCACTGGTGCGAGGCCCGCAAGGCGTCCGGCAGTCTGTCGTCAACCAGGGCTTCCAGCGCGCTGACGGCCGGGTTGAAGGAGAGGCCGACGAGCCGTGCGCCCTTGGCGCCGACCGTGCGGGCCGAGAGCATGGCCTGGGACGATTCCCTGAACCCGGCGTTGTATTGGTCGGACAGAAAGGAAATGGATCGCAGGGCGTGCCGGGCGTCACCTCCCAGACCCTCTCGGGTAGCGGCCAAGACAGCGCGCCGGTAGACCTCGATGGCCTCGCTTCCGTGGTCTGCAAGGGCCAGGGCGCGGCCGCGGCGCATGTGCACCAGGACCGCAGAGCGTTCCGGTATGCGGCCGCCCAGAGCGCGCCGGTCGAGGTCGGCATAGGCATCCTCTGGGCTCTGTCCGGCTCGTATGGCCAGGTCCGCCAGACAGCACTCCAGCCGAATCCGCAAAATCCCTGCCTGAGAGGTGACAACCTCGGAAGCCAGATCAGCCAGCCCCGCCGTATCATCGTCGGGGTGTTCATCGGCAACGATCTGCTCGATAACCGCCAGCACCAGGCGGGCTGCCAGGGGATCGCCCGCCTGCACCACAGCCACCAGCGCGGTCGTGACCGGCGCGAGGTCGTATCCGTACTCGAACCAGTCCGCCAGCGCCTTCAAGACCACATAAATCTTGGATGCGGTGCCGCCGGCGTCGGAAGCCAGCCGTTCCAGGTGCTGATCCACGAACATGTGATCGCCGGTGTCATACCGGTCGAGCATCAACATGGCCGCGACGGTGAAGGCCGCGTCGGCCTGTCCTGCGGACGCCAGCAGGTCGCGCTGCCGTGTGCGCAGCTGGTCGGCATGCCCGGTGAATGAGGCCTGTTCGAGTTCAAGCGCCAGATCGCCGAAGAGCTCGGCAGCCGACCCTGGTTCCGTCTCCGCGAGTTGCTGCGCGCGGTGGAGGGCGTCCGCCAGGCCCAGGTGCTCGAGCGGGTCGTTCAACAGCGCGTAGCCATGCGGCAGGGACGACACCGGTGGCGTCTCCACCCCACAGAATGCCTTGGCCCACTCTGGACCGAAGACGCCAGCAACAATGGACGGGCGTTCCCGCAGGAATCGGGAAAGGGCGCGTGCGTCGTACAGATCGATGTCTATGTCGTCCTGGTATCGCTCCTGCAGGGCGACGAGTTCGTCTTCCACGGCCGTGTCATCGACGATGCACCCGGTTGCCAGGACAAAACGCACCGTGTTGAACCGACGCTCGGACCACCCCTCTTCGGGGGCCGTTGTGCGGGACGGGCCGGTGAAGTCGGTGACGGCCGCACGGAGCGCGGGCGCGGACAGGGAGACGATCCTGCGCACCTGGTAGACGTGCGTCTTCCCTTCCCGCCTACCAATGAGATCGAGTCCGCCCTGGTCCTGTCCGGAGCGGCCGTAGCCGCGGATGTCGTTCATCCCATCGACGAGCCACATGACCTCGCAGACCACGCGTTCGAACACAGGCGGAGACAGCTCGCCGAAGGGCAGCGCATCGGGGGCGGAGAGGGGTGGGGTGAGGGGTAGTTCACTGCGCCGGCTGACAAGCGAACTGAGACGGATTTCCTCAGAGGCCAGCCTCGCAGCCATCCTGCACTCCTTGCTCGCCACCGAGTTGCGGCGCTTGTTTGCCTCGGGCAGGCACGGCGAACGTTATCGGAACGGACGCTGTTACCGCCTTCGGCGACCGGGGCGTCGGCGCCGCCGCGTGCTTCGAGGTCGGGTTGCCATTTGGTGTGGCCGTTTTTATCCGGTCCTGAGTGCCTCTGGACGGCGGGGAGACCGGGCGGAGAACAGGGGTGGGAGCAAGGTCGGCATGCGTGTGACAGCCTCAGTCGGCACGGCGCAAGGAGCTGAACGCGTCCGTCCGGTTGTCAGTGGCAGGTGGCACTCTTTGAGCATGGCCTTCCGGGGAAAGTGTTCATATCGAAGGTACTCCGACGTACACGGGCGGTGTTCCATGGGCGGTGGTCGGGTGATACGCGTGCATCGCATGGACCTGCCGTCTCCTGACGGCTGCCGTTGGTGTGGCGACGATCCGGGCCACCACGGGTCTCAGTGGGTGGCTTCGGCCGGTCTGCATACGTGGGAGGCGCCGACGCCGCAGCAGCGGTTGATGCGTATGAAGGCGCGGCGCGCGGCGCGTCAGGCCGGGGCGGCTACCAAAGATGCGGCCCCGCGTCCTGCGCGCGACTGACGAGAGCATCGAAGACCGTGGACAGAGCGGCGGGGATGCGGTCTTGGGCGAGGTGTGCGGCGATGCCGACCATGAGGTCTTCCTTGGTTTTCGGTCCCTCAGGGGAGCCGCTCTTGAGCAGGTCCAGCAACTGCGAGCTGAACTTGCCGGCCCGCAGCTCTTCGATCTCCTGGGGTTGCCAGGGACCGCGTTCGGTGTTCGGCTTCCACAGCACGTTGGCTGTTTCGGCCCAGTCGTCATTGGTGAAAAGGTCTTCGAGCTCGTTGGGGGAGCCGAGGTAGAGGCACTCCTCGTTGAGGTCGAAGCCGTGCTCCTTGAGCTTGTCGTCTCGGAAGGCACGCTTTTGGTTGGTTCGGCTGTCTTTGTCGACGACGAAGGCGACATCGCGGCCGTGATCCTTGAGGAACCGGGCGAAGCGCAGCGCGCCTTCGTTGCTGCCGCCGGCCCACAGGCAGATCCCGGCGGACTGAATCGGGAAGCCGGCGTGCTTGCGGAACAGGATGGGGAACGCGGACGTCTCGGATACCCCCTCCACTGCGACGAAGAACCGCTCGTGCAATAGGACGCTGTTGCGGAATCCCAGCGTTGTCGCAATCGTCGACAGATGCCGACGGACATCCTTGTCCGCGCTGTCCTCGCTCAGGACCTCCGCCCGAACGCGGCCCTCATGAGTACGCAAGTGCACCACAGAAGAGATGTCGACTCCGTCGATCAAGTTGAGCGAGTGCGTCGCCACGATGACGCGCGCGTTAGGCCGTGACGACTGCAACTGGATCAGCGCCATGATGCGCCGCTGATGGGAGTAGTCGAGGTGGGTGTCGGGCTCGTCGTAGACGAACACGACATCCGACTCGGACGCCTGAGTGGCGTCGTGTTGCCCCAGGTCGTTGCTGCTTTCCCACAGGGCCAGCGAGATCCGGCGTGAGCGACCGGTTCCCGCCGACGAGAGCGGGAACCGGCGGCCCTGCGAGTCCACAATGTTCAGCTCGACCCCGACGAGTGCCGGACGCACCTGCACCTGAGGGTCCAGTTCCACCGACGGCAAGGCGCACCGCCGCGCGATATGTCCGCGAATGCTGTCGATGTCCGATGTCAGCGAATCGGCGAGGTAATCCTCGAGGTCTGCAACGCGCTTTGCCACCTCATCGGCCCGCGTGTACTCGCGCAGCCGGGAGTTGAGCAGACTCTGGACCACGGCCTCAGGCGCCTGGACCGAGTCTCCCTTGAAATACACCATTGACGGCATCGCGGCGGCTACCTCGGAGTCCGCCGCCACCCACGCGTCGACCTGCTCCATCTGCTGGGCCAGCTCCCGCAGAGGCTGCTCCCAACTGTTCCTCGCGTTCGCCTGCCCGACGGGCTCGACCCCGTGCCTGGCCGCGAGCTCCTTGAGGCCCGCCAGCTTCACCGATTCCAAGTCGCGCAGCTCAGGGTTCTGGCAGACGCGACGTTGGATCTCCAAGAACGTTCCGGCCTCCGGGCGGAAGCGACGGCGGATCTGCACCCGCTCGGGCAGGGCGAAGTGCTGCTGCTCGTCGGCGCTGAGGGTGAACTCGCCCGTCACGGCCGTCTGAGACACCCGTGCGTGCGGTGCGACCGTGTCCCCGTCGGACACAGGCTCCTGTCGGCCCCCGTCGCCGACATAGGTGAGATCGCGCTCGCTCAGTGCGGTTCCGTGGAGCAGGAAGTTCAGCGCGTCCAGCAGCGCGCTCTTCCCGCCCTCATTCTGGCCAGTCAGGACTGTCTGTGGCAGGACCGGAACATCGGCGATATTTGCAAGGCAGCGGAAGCCCTCAACGGAAACGGAGCAAATCTGCACGCACGCCTCAACTCAACAACGATGGAACGGTTTGGACGAACTGTATGGAGGTCAGCTCGAGATCGGGCGGTACGGATAGTGGCCCTTGATGAACCGAGCCAAGAAACCGCCCTTGCTAGGCGAAGCCATCAATGCCGAGTGCACGTCTGGAGGCACGTTGTCGTAGCGGTACACCCCTCCGCTGTGGAACGCGACTTCGAGCACACGCTCCGCCTGGTTGTAGCCCACCGATCGGACGTTGGTGGAGCGAACCGGCTCATGCAACAAGGTGCCTCCAGCGGCCTACGTGACGGGCGTTGCACGATTGACCGAAAGGATAGCGCTGCGTGCTGCTCTCGAAGGCGCAGTTGTGTGAAGCGCCGCCTGCGCCTGGCAACGGCGGCCCTGCGACCTCGGGTTGGCCGATAGCGGCGGATCGTTGACGGCCTCGCCGCTGTCGGCGACCGAGAAGCTGTTGAGCTTCAACGCATCGACGAATGATGTCGGCCAGCTCCCAGCGGCCACTCGCACACTGACTTTCGGCCTGCCCAGGCGACCCCTCGCCCGCCCCACCACCTACGCCGAGGAGGGCTCGCAACGCGGCGTTTCACAGGCCTCGAGAGTGCGATCACCCGATCATGTCCGGTCGGTTCACGGTTTCTCACGGCACTGACCGGTTCGGTCATGCTTTCGGGCAGGGCCTTCTGGCGCCGCTCACGAGCTCGACGAAGGACGGAGTTCTCATGGCCTCTCCTACCGCTGCGCCCGGTGTATCTGGTGGGGCGTCGTCGCCGTTGGGGCAGCGGCTGCACGGACTGCTGAGTTCCGAGCGCGTTGTCGGTGACCTGCGGCGTTACTTCGGGATCGGTCTGCCGCCCGGCGTGATGCCGTTCACCGGTAGTCGGTTCGAGCATCTGGCGGGTGGGGGAGACCGGCCCGAGGTCGCCGACCGGATCACGGCGGAGGACCTGGTCGCGGTGCAGACCCTGTCGGTCACCGTTCCGGCGCCTGTCGCGCTGGACATTCTGGAGGGCCCTCTCGGCGTGCGGCTGTCCGGTCTGCTGCACGCCATACCCGGGGACATCAACATGGTCGACACCGACGCGGATGTGGTGGCCGACGACTCGCCGGCGGACCAGGCCTGGCATCTCCTGCGCGATCAGCCCGATGTCGGATGGGTGATCGCGGGGAAGCTCCTGGCCCGCAAGCGCCCGCAGCTGCTCCCCGTCTACGACCGCGTCGTCCGCTGCGCTGTCGGCCGACCGCCGTCATTCTGGCTCGCCCTCCACACTGCGCTGCGTGAAGACGGCGCTGCTTTGCACCGCCAACTGCTGGAGCTGCGCCAGGTCGCGAGGGTGCCGGAGACGGTGAGTGCGCTGCGGGTATGCGACGTGGTGGTGTGGATGGGGCATCGGGCGGAGGGGCACGCCTGTCCTCGCTGACGTCGGCAGCGAGGTTGCCCTTGCGGCGTTCTGGCGTGTGAGGGTGACGGACTTTACCAACCGTCACTGACGTGTGTGGGACGTTCGAGTGGAGTGGTTTGCGGGTGCAGGGGAGGGGTGTGGACTGCGGGCTGAGGTGCCGCTGCTGGGGCGGTTCCCGGTTCGGAGGGGCGGCACACAGTGGGTGGTCGGTTGGTGGTGGGTGAGTTACGGGTGCAGGAGATCGTGCGTGGGGACGGCCGGGTCTGTTACACGGTCGTGGATGCGGACTGTTCGGTGGTGGCGGAGGCGGACGGGTTCCTGCGTACCTGCGCCGCGGGTACGGACCGTACGTACGCGTATGTGCTGGTGGATCATCTGCGGTGGCTGCGGTTCGCGGGCCTGGACACAGGGTCGGTGTCGCTTGAGGACCTGCGGCACTACATGGCGGCTCTGGGGGCGGACTATCCGGGGCCGTTCGGTCTGCCGTGGCGGGAGGGGAAACGCCCGTACGGGCACAGCGCGTTGAAGACCGCGGCGGCCTGTCTGAAGGGCTTCTACCTCCACCTGGGCATCCACGGTGTGACCCCCACACTGGCCGAGGCACTGCGGGCAACACGGCTGCCGACGCGGGCGGACCGGCGCCGGGCGATGCTCGGACACGTCCTGCACAGCATGCCCGCGAACCCCCTGGCTCCGGCGGAGCAGGTGCGCCGGCATCCGAAGATGCTGCCCGAAGGCGCCCGGGAGGTGCTGTTGGGGGCGGTGTCGTGCGCGCGGGACCGGATGGTGGTCACGTGGCTGGCCGACGGCGGGTTCCGGATCGGTGAGCTGTGCGGCCTGCGCTTGGTCGACCTGCACCTGCGCGAGCAGGCCGCGTGCGGGCAGTGCCGGGGGCCGCATGTGCACATCTGTCACCGCGAGGACAACGTCAACCGGGCCCGGGTCAAGACCAAGACACCCTGGACATGGCAGGACAACGCCGTAAGCGGCGGGACGGTGCGCCGGGCGAGTCCGGCGATGATCCACACCTACTTCGAGTACATCACCACCCAGTACCCCGCCCAGTCCGTTCACGGCATGCTCCTGGTCGGCCTGCACGGCCCCTCCCGCGGGCAACCGTGGACCACGGCTGCGGCCCGCGGCATGCTGCGCCGTGCCGCGGCCCGTATGGAGATCGGCCGGGTGGTGCCGCACGCCTTCTGGCACAGTTTTGCCACGGCGGTGCTGGACGCGGCACGGGGCAACGCGGTGATCGCGCGGGAGGCCGGCGGCTGGGCCTCGGCTGCGACCGTCGAGCAGGTCTACGGCCACGTGGACGTCCACGACCCGGTCTTCACCGCAGCGCTGGAGCAGGTGTGGGGGACACGGCCGTGATCCCGCTGACGCTGCTGCCCGGCTGCACCGACAGCACCCGCGTCGGCCGCGACCGGCTCGAACTGCTCACAGCCCTCATCGGGGCCCCCGCATTCGACCCGCTCTTCAGCGACAGGCTGATCTTCATCCCGCCTCAGCATCCGGTCTACGCCTGGCAGTGCGCCGTTGACGGCTGCCTGCGTATCCGCCGGGTCAGCCACAACCTGTGCAACACGCACAACCTGGAGTGGGAGGAGGCCGAGCGGACGGGGCAGACCAAGCGCGCCTTCATGGATGCGGCCACCGCTCTACCCGCCGCGCGGGGAGTGGACTACGGCCGATGCCTGATCTGTCCCGACCGCCCGGCGATCAGTCCCACCACCCGGCTGTGCCAGCAGCACCAGACCAGATGGCAGTACGGCGAGGCCGCCGGCATGGACCAGGACCGGTTCGACCCCTGGGCCCGTACACAGCACCCGCTTCCCGGTTACGGCTTGTGCACGGCACGGTGCCCGTTCCTGGCCTGTACTTCCCTGGGGCTGTGCCTCCAGCACCTGAACCGGTACAAGATCGAAAACCGCCCTGGAGGAGCCCGGTCGCAGAACTTACACGGCCCCCTCAAGGACGGCCGACCGCTCCCGGTGACCTACGGCGACGAGAAGGCATTCCGCGCCTGGTGCGCCACTGCGGAGCCGGTCACGCAGCCAGGGCTGGTCAACCTTCATGGCCTGTCCCCGCTGCTGAGGGCCGAGATCCAGTGGGGCCTGCACGCCCATGCCCAGTCCGCACAGCACTCCGAGTGGACCACCAACGGCATCAGGAATCTCGTCAGATATTGCTGGCGAGGCAGCATCACGTCCCTGATGGACCTGCACGACGAAGGCTACGCAGGCCTGACGCGCAAGCAGATGGACTCCGAGGTCCGCAAGATCATCTGGGAAGTCGTCAACGGTCTGCGCTGCGTCTACTACAGCCCCTCGGACACCAAGGACGCCGGCTTCCTGGAGACCGATCACTTCGGACGGCGCTTCAAGAACGCCCAGAGCAACTTCGACGTCACCGCCGTTCCCCAGCGATGGCTGCGCGACCTGCTCTGGGACCACCTCGCCGAGTGGCTCCGGTCCCCGCAGTGCCCCCGCACCAGAGGCCCCTTCGAGCAGATGCGCCGCGCCGCCGTCGAACTGGGCGTCTTCCTCCAGGCCGACGCCCCCGACGCCGGCCACGACCCCTCCGCGCTGCGCCGTGAGCACGCCGAGCGGTTCGTCGCCGACCAGCGCCACCGCGCCCGCCACAACCTGCCGTCTCTGGGCATGGTCCTGGTCGACGGACGATCCCCCACCGTCACCGACCTGAGCTGCCAATTCGTCTTCAACGGGGCACGCAAGCTGCTCTACAGCGCCATCACCGCCGGGCACGCCGAACGCCTCGGCATCGACACCGGCTTCCTGACCGCCATCCCCTTCGGCGGTACCGGCCTCAAGCCGCGCTCCCGCAACCCCTTCAGCGACGACGTCGCCCGCGCGTTGATGGACGAGACCAACCTGCGCCGCCTGGAGGAGCTCGACCTCAACGACCGGGGCCTGCGGGACATCTGGGAGACCATCGTCGCCACCGGGCGCCGCTGCAGCGAGGTCGTCGGACTGCGCCTGGACTGCATCGGCCGCTACCGCGGTCTGGCCATGCTGTGGCACGACCAGACCAAGGTCGGCAACTACAACGAGGGCATCCGCATCCCCGAGCCCGTCTACCAGTGCCTCGATGCCCGCCGCGCCAAGACACTCCACCGCTTCGAAAAACGCTACGGCCGCACCCCAACAGCCGCTGAACGCCCCGGCCTGGCCCTGTTCCCCTCCCGCATCCGCAACCCCAACGGCCGACAACCGATCTCCTACGGACACTTCAACCAGCGCTTCAAGACCTGGATCGCCGACCTCGACCTCGGCGGCGCCTACGTCGCCCACCAGGCCCGCCACACCCTGGCCACCAACCTGCTGCGCGCCGGCGCCACGCTCACCCACATCCGCCGCTACCTCGGCCAGCTCTCCGAACGCATGGCCGAGCACTACGTGAAGATCACCAACAGCGACCTCGAAGACGTCCTGAACACCGTCTGGGTAGCCGGGCCCGGCGCACCCCACCCAGGCGAACTCCTCTCCGGCGACACCACCCCCATTGCGATGTGCCGGTGTGGTGTCAGTGGGTGGTGTCAGTGACGGCATGTCAGGTCATGGTGTTTTCGCTGTTGGTGGGGTGTTGAGCGTGGGGAGTCACTGACATGGGGCGGTGTCTGGTGCCGTCGTGGCTGTCATGGGGCGGTACACCCTTCCCTGTTCCGCTGTCATGGGAACGGCACTTCTGATCCTTCGAGGGCCGGTCGGCGGCACGGTGGTCGGCGTCGGGTTTGGGCGTCGGGAGGGTGTGGGGTGGGGGAGCCGGGCGTGTGGGGTGAGGTCACGGCGGGGTTGAGGGTGTCCAGGCCGGTGCTGGTGGCGCGGCTGCTGGAGCTCGAGGCGGCGGGGGCGTTGACCACGGCGCACGTGCGTGCGGGCGCGCAGGTCGGTGGGGTGAATGTGCGCACGGTGTGGCGCTGGCTGGACGCGGCGCGGACGGAAGGCCGTGTGGAGCGCAGGCCGCGGGCCCGGCTGGAGTTGTCCGACCAGGTGTGGGAGGTGCTGGCACAGGCGGGCGGGAACGTGTCGGTGCTGCACCGGCATTTGAAGGATGCCGGGGGAGAAGTGCCGTCGCTGGCGTCGCTGTACCGGGTGGTGCGGCGGGACCTGGAGGCCGGCCGGGTCTTGCCGGACCGCGTGGTGGTGCGGCGGGAGCGGGAGGAGCAGCGGACACGGCAGGCGCTGGTTGACCTTGCGCTGGCCGGGACGCGTGAGGGCGGCGCGGCGAAGACGGTGGCGCGCCGGCCGCCACACCCCGCGCCGGCGGCGGCGTCCGCGGTCCTGCCGTCGAGGGAGAGCGGCGCGATGGCGGGTGTGGCGTTGCCGGCGGGAGCACAGCTGGTGCGGACGTCGTCGGTGAGGGCGGTGGCCGAGGCGGTCGGGCAGGCGATGGCGGCTCAGGGCGCGGTGTGTGTGTTCGGCGACCCGGGCCGGGGCAAGACCGTGGCCGTGCGGATGGCGCTCCACGAGGTCCCGCCGGGCTGGAAGGTGACGTGGGTGCCGGTGCCGGTGCGCCCGTCGGTGTCCGGCATGAGGCGGGCGGTGTTCGATGCTTTGGCGCTGCCGGGCCGTTTCCCGCACACGTCGGCGTTGGCCGACGCCGCGGTCGCGGGGGCTTTGGGTGAGGCGCGGGTGTTGGTGGTCGATGAGGCGCAGCGCTTGCCTGTGCCGTGCCTGGAGTACCTGCAGAGCCTGTGGGACGACCCCGGCACGCGGATCACGCTGGTGCTGTGCGGGTCGGGCAGCGAGCGGGCGCTGGCCCGGCTGCCGCAGCTGGCGTCGCGGGTCGGCGGGTGGCAGGAGGTTCCGCGCCTGGCTGCAGCGGAAGTGGCGGCCGTGGTGACCGGCTTCCATCTGCTGTGGCGTACCGTCGCGGCCCCGGATCTGACGTGGATCGACCAGTCGTGCGCCCACGGCACGTTCCGCATGTGGGCCGCTTTGACCGCGCACCTGCAGAACGCGCTGCTGACCACCGCTGACGCGGCCGTCGACCGGGCTTTGCTGAGGCGGCTGTTCAGGAGGGTCGTGCCGCCGCTGTGAACCAAGCGCTGTGCAAGAGGCGGGAGGGCGATTGAAGGCGCTCGGCACGCACACGATGTCCCACCGCGGGAGGGGAGCTGACATGGAGGACGGTGACGCCGTCCGCGCAGGCGGCGGATTGCCCGCGGCATCGAGGACGGCACTGCGCGGTCCGGCGGTACGGCGGCTGCTCGCTCTGCGGGCGGGGAAAAAGCTGACAGCGGGCCATGTGCGGGTGGCTGCAGACGCGTTGGGGGTGGCGGAGCGCACGGTGTGGCGGTGGCTGGCCGCGGCTGAGGGTGATGAGGCCGCGGCCGCCAGTCCTGGTGCCCAGCCCCGGGCCGGTGCGACGTTCACGATCACGCCTGAAGTCCGTGGGCTGTTGGCGCTGTGGAAGGGGAACGTGCGGGCCGTCCATCGCGAACTGGTCCTCCGTGCCGCTCGGAAGTCTCCGCCTGCAGACGCACCGTCGCTGACGACGCTGCATCGCGCGATCCGCCGGGACCTGACGCCGGGGGAGCGGGCCGGGCTCGCGGGAGGGGAGCGGGCGGCGCGCAAGCACGATGTGTTCCTGGCCCGGCCGCGGGGTTGGCGCAACCAGGCATGGGAGACCGACCACATGCAGGCCCCGGTGTTGGTCGACGTCGATGGCACCGCCCGCAGGCCGTGGATCACGTGGTTCACCGACTGCGCGACGAACGCGATCACCGGCGTTGCGGTCACGCCGGGGGATCCGTCGCGGGAGTCGGTGCTGTCCGCGCTGCGTTCCGCGGTCCTGCGCGAGGATCCCTACGGCCCGTTCGGTGGCCTGCCGGAGAAGGTGCGTGTGGACCGTGGCAAGGACTTCCTGTCCAGGACGGTGACCGCTGCGTTCGATCTTCTGGACGTGACGGTGGAGGACCTGCCCGCCTACACCCCCCACCTCAAGGGCACCGTGGAGGGTCTCAACCGGGCGGTGGAGAGCATGTTCCTGGCCGCGCTGCCCGGCTACGCCCGCCAGCCGCGTCCCGGCAAGCGGGCTTCCCGCCCGAAGGACGAAGTGCTGCTCGGCTTCGAGGACTTCACCGGCCGGCTGCTGGCCTGGACTTCGTGGTGGAACACCGAGCATCACCCCGCGCCCTTGCGGGGAAAGACTCCGCTTGAGGCGTGGCAGGAGGATCCGACCCCGCTGCGGGACGTGCCCGCGATGGATCTGTGGACGTTCACCCTTGAGGACGCCGGCACTCGCACGCTGACCACCCGCGGGGTGCGCTTCAGGAAACGCGACTACGTGAGCGCGTGGATGACCGGTCAGGCCGGGATCCAGGTCCGGGTCCGTTTCATGCCCCACCACGATCACCGGATCGAGGTCTACCATGCGGCCACCGGCCGTTACTTGGGGTCTGCGGACCTGGCCGATCAGGCCACCGAGGAACAGGCCAGCGCCGTACGGCGAGCACGGGCCGCCCGCACCCGCCGCCTCAAGAAGGACCTGGAGGCTTCCCAGCGCGAGCGCTACGCCGCCGTGAACCAGCCCGAGGCCCCTCAGCGGCTCGGCGCGCTGACCACCGCGCAGGCCGAGGCCGAACTCGCCCAGGCCACCGACACCGACCTGTCGCAGCTGTCGCTGCCGGACCTCATCCCGCCCGCCGCGCCGCCGGCCGGGTGGCGTACCCCTGCTTCCCTGGCCGCGCTGACCACGCCAGAGCGGCCCACCCCGCTCCCGTCCGGCCGTGATTCCGCTCCCGCTGCGGACGGCCCCGACGGGCGGGCCGCACGTCCCACCACCGACAAAGACGGAGACGCCTCGTGACCGCGGCCACCTACCAGTACGTCGACCTGCCCGACGCCTCCGTGGTTACCACCCGGGCCCTGCTCACTGCCCGGGAGAACATCACCGACACCGTCGCCGCCCGCGCCATGATGTGCATCCACGGCGGCGCCGGCTTCGGCAAGACCCTCGCCGTCAACACCTGCCTGCGCGAACTCGAACCCGGCGAGGACGTCCGAAAAATCACCTTCCGGGCCCGGCCCACCGCCCGCGCGGTGCGCTACGAACTGTTCACCGCGCTCGACCTGGCCGGCGAACCGCCGCGCCACCCCAGCGAGTTCGACCGCCTGCTGAAGACGGCCCTGGCCGAACGCCCCCGCACCTTCCTCGTCGACGAAGCACAGTGGCTTAACGGGGAGGCGTTCGAATACTTCCGCTACCTCTGGGACGAACCCTCAACCCAGCTCGCCATCATCTTCGTCGGCGGCGCGGGCTGCCACACCGTGCTGCGCCGCGAACCGATGCTGTCCTCCCGCGTCTTCATCTGGCAGCAGTTCACCCGCCTCACACCTGACGAGGTCCTCGAGGTGATCCCGTTGTTCCACCCGGTCTGGGCCGATGCCGACCCCGAGGACATCACCTTCGCCGACCAGCATGCCGCGCACGGCAACTTCCGCGCCTGGGCCCAGCTGACCGCCCACACCCGTACCGCACTGGCCCGCACGGAACGCTCCGTGGTGGATCAGGAACTGCTGCGCTGGGCCTTCAGCCGACTCGCATGACCCCGATGCCGCCCGCCCCGCTCCCCGCCATGGGAGTGCCGGCCCTCACCCTGGTCATGGACCCCCACGACGATGTGGTCCACACCCACGCCGCCCTGGCAGCGCACCATCCGCCATCGGGCCGAATCACCCTGCACCCCGGTCCCGGAACCACCAGCGACACCGCGCTCGCCCACGACCTCCTGTCAGCCTTGGGCAGACCGCCGCTGCTGCCGGGCCGCTTCCCCTCAGGCCGGCAGCCCGCCTGGGAAGCGGCCACCGCATGGGTGACAGCCCAGCCGGTCACTCGTCTGACCGTCCTGCGTGCCCACCGCCTGACTGCCCGCCGCGCCGAACGCCTCCTCCATCTGCGCGCCGTCACCGGCATCCACCTGACCCTGGTCTGCCACCGCCCTCGTCTCCCTGCCGCTCTGCATCAGGCCCTTGAAGCGGTCGACCACGTAGTCATTACCGACTCCGAGGCCGCCCAGCATTACTACGACGACGGTCCGCCCGTCTCCACGGACGACGCGGGCGAATCTGTCCGGCGGTCCGGCCGCTGGATCACCCTGCCCGCTTTGGACCGCCTCGTTTCCTACGACAGCCCCGCCTCCTGCCGGGCCTCTTGCGCACCGCCGCCGATCGTCTGGCGACACCGTTCACAGCCCGCGTCTCTCACCGCGCACACTGCCCGGGAAGTCGCCCGCCGCCTGGCCGACTCGACCGCTCACCCCCGCCTGGCCGCAGCCCTGGCAGCCGCGCTCTTCACCGGCGCCTCCTTCCAGCAGCTTGCCACCGCCGGCCTCCGCGACTACGACGACACCGAGGCCACGCTCGCCCTGCACGACCGCGCCCGCTACACCGACGGCTGCGCCGGCTACCCCGTACCGCCCTGGGCGCGCGTCTTCTTGCGGGCTGCGGCCTGCTTCGCCCGCCTCGTACCCGGCGATGATCAGGAGCTGCTCGCCGCGCCCGGGGATCGTACGCATCTGCTGCGCTTGGCGGAGACGGCGAGGCTGCGCCCGCCGCAGCCTCCCGCCGCCAGGCGGACCGACCGGGTCGGCCGCGTCGAGTGGGCCTGGCGCGAACAGCAGGAAGCCAAGAAGTACGACGCAATGCTGGGCGTACGCGAGAAGCCCTCACGGGGCTGAACGGCCTCGCCGGCGAGATCGGCCGCCTGCCTCGCGGATTCCCGGCGGCGAGGAGGTCATCCGATCGAGAAGTCGGCGAACTCGACGTCGGTGAAGGCGATATGCAGGCCATGACCGCGTCGGCCCCCGTCGCGGAAGTAGGCATGCCCGAGCGCGCGGGCGAGGATCACCATCTGCTGCTGCTCGCCCGCGCCGGCGTCCCGGGCGGCGAACAGTTCACGGGCCACCTCTCCCGGCAGGTACTGGGTGATCCACCGGACCCGCGGATCGTCCGACGACCCTGCAGGCGCCGCGAATCCGAACCGTGCCCTGGTGTGGATTACGAAACCGTCCGCTTCCGCCCTGGCCCGTTGGCGCACGCGGACCCGGGGCTGCCAGCGCGCCCTGACGACCTCATCGATCCTCCTTGTGTGCGCTGCGCTGGGACGCCGTCGTATCCCCGGCCGACCGGCGACCCACCGCTGCACGGTGCGCTGTGAAACGCCCACAAGACGCGCAACGTTCTTCGTAGAGCCCTTCTCCGCTCTATGTCGTCTCAATGTGATTGCAGGCATGGATGATCTGAAGTGGCAGCTGACCTGTGATGCTGCACCAGCTGAGAATGGTTTCAAGAGGCGCAGGAAACGCTACTTTTCGGGCTCGAGTGTGGCCTTGTAGTCATTTGAACTGCAAGGATGCATAGTGTGAGATTGGCCTGCATTCCCATTGAGACGGCTATTGGTCGGCATGGATTTGAGGTGAGGCTGTGAGCGTATCTGCGGCCTGGCCGGGGGTGCGTGGCATGATCGCGCTAGGGTCAGCGCGGTGCGCGAGGACCAGATCGATGTCGTAGCTTCTGGACGGAGAACACTGTCACTCGATCGCGAAACTGCTCGGCGTCTCCCACAACAGCATTTACAGCTACGTGCCCGAACCGAAGGGTGGCCGTTCGAGGCCGGCGCCGAACAGACCGCGAAGACCTCCATTTTCTGGTCGTCGGCCGGGTCCGCGGGTCCCGCTCCGTGACGTGCGGAGCAGGACCCATTGCTGGTGGGCAGCCGTTCAGGATGCCTGTGTAGTACGGGTTCGGGGAGACGGGCGGGAGGGGTGCAGCGCCTCGGTCAGGAGGCGCAGGTCGAGCCAGTAGCGAAGTCGCACGCCGGGCTGGTCTGCTTCCCTGTCCTTGCCGGTGCGGTCGGTCGTGGCCCCTTCCCAGCAGGCAGCGACCGCTTCGCGGAACGCGGACGCGGCTTCGGCGTCGACGTCGGCCGCCGCGAACTCCACCAGCACCCGCTTGGGCTCCGGCTGTTGCGTCTGCTCATCTTCCGGCTGATGGGAGGTACTGGTGCTGGGAGCCCGGCGGGCGGGAAGTGCTCGGGCCGTCTGCTGTCCGCGGTGCTTGCGGGCGGTGTCCGAGGTGGCGGCGAGGATGATCTCCAGGTGTTCGGCGAAGTACGGGCCCGGGAGCGGGATCTCGTACTCGGGATGGTGTGCGTAGCCGGCGGCGACGACCGCGGCAACGTAGTCCATGACGGCGAGGGTTGCCTCTGTGAGCGTGCGTCCAGGGGGAGTGAGGTGCTCCAGGACGCGCAGCAGGACGGGAACGCTCGGCTCTGCAAATAGTTCGTAGCCGTCTGGGTCTTCATCGTCCGGGATGTTGCTCTGGTCGTGCCAGAACGCGGCCGCGTGGCGGTCACCGAGGGCGCGGTGATGGAGGTAAAGGCAGTACGCGGCGGCTGACACTCCGGCGCCAGCCGCGTACTGCCACCAGAACTGCGCACCGTCGTCGGCTTCGGCCAGGTGCAGCAGGCAGCCCAGGATCCAGGCCCAGCGGGGCCCAGGTACCTGCTCGGTGATGAAATCGGCGATCTGCCCGGGCAGCGAGTGGGTGATCGCCGCTTCGCACAGGGATCGCAGGTGCGCTGCTGCCGTTTCGTCCGCCAGGTCACGGGCCCAGCCCTCGGCCAGTGGCAGGCCGTCGGGGGGCAGGCCGGGGTAGGCGTCGTCGTAGGCAACGGTGTCCGCCGGGATGTGCGGATCCTTCAGCTGCAGGGCGCGGGTGAGGAGGTCGTCGATGGTGCTCATGTCGGGTTGATCACTCCCGGGTCGTCGTCGGGATGGTGGATGCTCTCCAGGGCCCCTCGGGCGTGGTGGTCGATGGCGTGAGTACGGGCCGCGGACAGACCGAGGACCGTGTGAACCGCCTGGGCGTCCAGGCCGCACAGGTAGCGCAGGACGACGACGTCGAACTGGTCCTGAGGCAGCCGACCGACAGCGTCGAAGAATCCGGCCAATGCGCTGATCTCGGCGAAACGTGCCGTGAGGTCGCTGATCAGGCTCTGGGTGACGGTGGTGAATGCCGCCGGACGCAGATCGGGGTGCCCGTCACGGTGACGGTGGGCGCGGAGCGTGACGCGAGATCGCAGCAGGCGCCAGGCGTGACGGCGCACATCAGGGCTGGCGACGGCCTCGTCCCAGCCCAGCCAGAGGATGTCGAAGGCCTCCGCGACGACCCAGTGGGCGCGCCGGTCACTGTGGAGTAGGGCGCGGGTGTACGCGGTGTAGGGCTCACGCATGGCCTCCGTGAACGCCTGGTGTGCCAGCGGTGGCACCTCCGGCTCGAGCGGGCGCACCGCGTGTATGCGCTCCTCGATCCACGCCTGGTCCTTGTCCGCCTCGCGTGCTCCCGCCGTCCACAGCCGGCGCAGCGGCCAGACGGGGAGGTCGAGGGCGTGGACCATGCTGTAGGTGATCTCCCAGCCGGGGTAGTACTCCGCCCCGCGCAGGAGCGTGGAGATACGGGTCTTGGAGTAGCCGGTGAGGCTGACGAGTTGGTCGAGGGTAAGACCGGAGGCGGAGATCCGGCCGCGCAGCGGGTGCAGCCAGGCCTGGTGGCAGGGGCCCGCCTTGTCCGACACCGGGTCCGACTTGCGCCCACGCTTCGCCGACTCGCTCCTCCTGGCTGGCTCGACCTCCGTGGGCTGCTCGGGCACCGAGCGCGGCGCAGGCGTATCCGGCTTGCCGCCGCTTGTGCCGGATGGGTCTCCCGGCTGCTGATGAGGTACCGATGGAGGCGTCATCGCAGCGTCTCCTCGCCCCCGGCCGCGGCCGGACCGGTATCTGCCGCGCCGGTGCGCCGCGTCTCTGCGCTGGTGAACGCGGCGGCGATCTGCTGCACGAGCAGTCCGAGCGAGGGCAGCAGCGCGGCTACGGCCGCGAGCTGTCCGAGCACGGTCATCACCGTGCTCCACACGAGGACCGCCGCCAGCACGGCGAGGATCCACACCTGCTTCCTGGGCATCGCACCATTCCCTGAACTCGAGGCGTCTGAAAGGCACTTCGGCAGCGGTGCTGACGCGCCGCCGAAGGTGAACGACAGCATGGCGGGCCGCCCACCCAACACTCAACGTGATCATGGAGTCACGGAACAATGCCTCCAACGGCCCCACCCGCACCTGGCGCCCAATACGCCAACACGGCTCCCCACGAGAGCAGAACAGGCCTCAACGAACGCTTTTGGCGGCGAAAACGTACAACTCATTGCGGCACCCAGGGCGGGGCGCACCATGGAGTGGACGCCGCCCGTGGGCGTCGGACCTTCCCGTCTGGAAGGCCGCGCGATTCCCTCGTGCTGAAGAACGACCGGAGGGGACCGCACCAACTCCCGCCCAGCCACCCTGTGCTGGGCGGGAGCTCCACACCAGTGCGGGCCAGGCCGGCCGATTTCCTCGCCTGGGACCAGGCCTACGCCTTCTACCGCCGCTCCGCGCGACCGGGAGTTGATCACCGAGTTCCACGACCCGCTGGGGGAAGGTTCGCGAGATCGAGGGCCGCATGGAGCCGACCGCGGCGGCCATCGACTCGCGGTCTGTGAAGAGACAGTGCGGGCAGAGCATTACTGCCTCGTTCCACGCTCTCTCGGGTCCTCGCTGGCGGAACGTTCCCGAGAAGGGAATTCCTGGAAGCATTCGTCAAAGCCTGCCGTCAACCGAACACGAAGGTGACGGACTGGCTCGACGCCTACACACGGATTCCGCGGGCCGAAGAGCCCCGCTGCCGCCGCACTGGCACGAAGCTGTAGAGCAGCGGGCCCAAGAGCTCCATAGGAAAGCCTGGAACGACTACATGCACAGAAGCATGTTTGGGCGGCCTCCTCCCGACAGCTTCTACGAGGCCGATCCGGATGACGAGGACGGGAGGTGGTACTTCCTCCGGAGCCAACGGACCCTCGCTTCAAGCGACTACGACGAGGACGACCCGACCGCCGACGCGGACGAGCCGTACGGCTGACGTCAGTGGCCTCCCGTCGGCTCCACGTCCCACCCTGCGCCTGGCCGTGGTATCCGCCGGGACGCGGCAGGTCGAGGTGCAGGGTCTCCGCAGCCTGTCGGCCGAAGGTGCCGGTCTGACGGCCTCCCGGGGGCCGGCCTGGCAAAGCGCGGCAGTCGTCCAGGCGCGGGTGAGTGGGGTGCCTGGCATGATCGCGCTACGGTCAGCGCGGTGCGCGAGGATGGGCCCTGTGCAGCGTAGCCAGGCGGCCGCACACGCGACGGCGGACGTCCAATTCGCGCCGGAACATGCATACGGTAACGAACCACGGCGGCGGCCGCGAAAGCGCAGGCCGTGGCTCCCGCCTTGGTGCGACCGCGAGTGGTCACTTGATGCCGCACGTTACTAAAAAAGGGGCCGTCAGACTTCGTCGTAGAGACGGCCAGGAGCCTTCAGGCCTCTCGGCACGACGACAGTTGACACCCCACCCGACGAGAACACGATCGGCCAGCAGTTGGACGGCACTCACCGGGCAGGGCCGGGCCTGCCTGACAGGCCTTACGCGATCACGAGATGATCGCGTTGAAGAACAGCACGCCGCTGGCGAACGCACCACCACCGGCGAGCAGGCCTGCCGCAGGTGCTCCGCCCGCCCAGACGGTCAGGGCGGCGGTAGCCGCCGCGGTCAGGACGCCGAGCAGCAGGATGACCGCGGCGCGCTGGCTGAGCAGCGGAGGCTGCGGATTGGGCTGAGGCACCGTCACGCTCCATGCGAGGTAGGGGGTATGCAGCCGTCGTCTCCGGGTGCGGCTGGTGCAGGAGGTATAAGCGGGAAGCGGGCACGTCACCCCTGTGATGTGAATCACCGTCAGCTGTCGAAAGTTTCTTGGGGAACGCAGGGGGGAGGCAGGCGCGCGGCGTCTATGACATACGCGAGATGGTCCGCACGGGCCGCCGGGAACCTGTCGCAGATGCAAGGGAGCGGATGTGCCGGAAGCGATCGAGGGTGGCGAGGACACCGCCTGCACCCCCATGTGCCCCCTCGATGCGGAGGACGCGGAGCTGACGCCGGACGACCTGTCTCGCCTCGACCACGACCTCGGTGCCGTCACGGACGTGCAGGAAGCGGCCCGGCGCCGGCAGAGGGACGTCACCATCGTCGAAGTGCTGCGCACCGACGGCTTCACAGGCCCGCGCTACCAGAAGGTCGTCAACCGGCTGTCGGAGTACGGCTACCACACCATGAACAAGTGGACTGCTAACGGCGAGGCCTTCCGCAAGGCCCGCCAGGCCGGTAGGCCTGTGCCAATGCAGAAGATCACCCTCGGCTGGACGGCGGAAGATCGCCACGGCGTCGTCGTCGACAGCGTCCTCGGAGGCCTGCACGTCTTCCACACCTACGGGCTCGTCCAAGGCCGCTGGAACCCTGATGGCGGCGCCAGCCTGGACACGTACTTCATCGGTGCGGTGATCCGCGCCTTCCCTCGCGTCTATATCCGCTGGTTCGACGGCCACCAGCAGAGGCAGACTGAACTGGGCCACTCCCCGGACCACCACGAGAACACCGACGTGTTCTCCCTCGTGCCGGACCAGCGGGCCGCTGATCCTGCTCACGTCACGGTCACCTATGACTATCTCGACCGCCTTCTCCCGCTGGTGACGGACCCGCAGGTCCGCGAGGCCCTCGGATGGCGTGCCATGGGATACACCCAGAAGCAGGCCTCTCAGCGGGTTGGGCTGACGGAGAAGGCGCTCGAGCGCCGCACCCGCCGCTTGCGCGACCGTCTCACCCAGCAGGTGCGCCAGCTCGAACCGGGAGAGGGAGGAGCACGATGAGCGTCCGAAGCGAAGGGACCATGAGCACTTCCGAGACGCCGGACTACGACGACTTCGACGCCCTGCTGGAGGCTTCCAGCCTCGGGGCCCCGCGTGTGGTCGCCGCGCTCGGTTCGGCACCCCCGGACGCCCGACGGCGCTTCGATGCCGCCGCACACCACCCCCTGTCCTGCAGCCCACCCCCCGGACACACGCCCGGCGACCCCGCCGCACAGGCACAACGACCGGCGCCCTCAAGCCCTGCGGGCCAGGGCGCGGTCACGAGGCTCGGAGTCGTGACCACGATCGGTGCCGGAAAGACATACGCCCTCCTCAGTCAGATCAGCCGGGTGCGGCGCCGCAGGGACAGTGCTGAGGGATTCATCAGCCGACCGGTACGCATCTTCACCGTTGCCGCCTGGCCCCGGCCTTTCGCATCGGTGCCCCTGTACGTTCTCGACGACGAAGCTGACCGAGCGATGAACCCGTGGCCTGCGCAGGAACAGACGCTTCCGGCCGCAGCTCTGAGGAACCGCGGGACTGCCCGTTCTGACGGACCATGGCATCCTGCGGATCTCTGCCGGCTGCTGTTCCACCCCGCCAGCGGGTTCCCGACTCTTCTCCGCCACATGGAGCCGGCTGCGTGCGCGGAACCCGACGTCCTGCGCGAGATGCTGGTCTGGCGCCTTCTCACCGACCTCACAACGCGAAGTGGACCAGGCCAGGGCCGGGCGGCTGCAGCGCTGCTCCTCGCCACAGGGATGGCCTGCGTGCGGCAGGACCCGAAGGAACCGAACGCTTCGGGACAGGCCTGGCCACAAGCAACAACCTTCCAGCCGCTGCCCATTGACGGGTCCAGCCAGGCAGGCCTCGTTAGCCGGCCCCTCCCGCCCCTGCTCTGGAGCAGAGCGGACGGGCCGGGATTGCACGCAAGGCCGATGGAGTGCCTGCGGCACGCACCGATGCCGCCAGACGCACCCTTCATCGACCAGGCCCTGCTGCGCCGCGTTGCCCGGCTGAACTCCGCACACGGCGAGCGGTCCCTGGCCCGCACCTGGCTGGTTCACGTCGGCACAGATGAGTGCCTGTCCTGGCCGCATGCCATGCCGCCCACCGCCGACGGCTGGCCGCAGGTCCTGTACACCGGTGAACGCAGCGAGACGGAAGATACCGGGCACCTCACCGCGCCCATGCACTACGCATCACGCGAACCGGACCTGGACACGCTCCGTGCGCCACGACCGGCACGCCGGGTCCACCCCGCAACTGACCGCGCCGCACACAACGAACAGCACACGACTGCAGCAGATTCCACCGACCAGAAGCTGGATCAGCACGACACCGCCAACGCACGGATCGAGTCACGGCACGGCACGGTCCACGCCTCGATCACCGCACTCCTCTGTCCGTCCGGGGACATCAGCAATCCCCTGCCCCTGCCCACACACCTCAACTACCGTGAGACGGACCCCTACGCGGTAGAGGCCGTGTTCGGTTTCGGTCTCGGACCACACCAAGTGACCTGGACATTCGCCAGAGACCTGCTGACAGACGGACTGCACGGCAAGACCGGCAGCGGCGACATCAGCATCTGGACCAGTGCCTGCGACGAAGGCCAGCTGCACACCTTCATCCAGCTCAAGTCGCCCACGGGAACAGCCCTGCTGTCCCTGCCACGCACACCCGTAAAGGAGTTTCTGGCCGAGACAACCCGCATGGTGGCCAGGGGAAGCGAACACGCCTTGCTCAGTTCCAGCCTCAACGACCTGGAGGCACAGCTGAACCGGCTCAGCGCCTTCCCGGGAAGGGGAGACTGACGCCTCTGGCGCGGGCGCAAGAAGGCAGGTCGCGACTGCGGGGACCGCGCCTCTTACGGTATGGCCAGGGTCAAGGTGTGAGGGAGGTGCCGTTGGTGAGTATGCTACAGGTGGACGTATTGGCGTATCGGGCGCCATGTCTGCAATGTTCCACTCAGCTGCGATGGGTGTTCGGCCTGCTGCCGTCGCACCGGCCGAGCGGTGGTGAATTCACCACGACAGACTTTCCCGAGGCCGTGGACGTGGCCCGCCGTATCCTCGCCGCCCGGGGAGGTGACGGCACAGAGCTGGTCGGACAGCTTCACGACCGGCCTGCGTGGCAACGGGGACGCAGCTTCAACCCCAACAGGTGCCGTGGGTGCGGGCACCACGCCGAGTGGTACGTGTTCGACGACATCCTCCACCGTGCTCTGCACGCAGGCTGGAGCGTCGTCGGGCAAAGCCGCGTCCCCGTGGTGCAGTGGCGGGCGATCCGCGGCCGCGGGCAAGGAATTTTCCTGCCCGTGCCCTGACCACCTCACCGGGCACAGCAGCTCCTCAAGACGATTGAGGAAACGGCGGGCACAGTTGACGGCAGCCGGCTCTTCGGCGCCGTCGCCTCACGCAACGGGCGGCAGGGACACGCCCGGCCCCCCAGATGCCGGACGGCAGTTCGGCAGCGGGCGTCGCGCGACGGGTGTGGCGCAGGGCAGGAGGATGGCCGCATGCAGGATTCCCAGGCCGGGGCCGGTGCCCCCGCGCACCAGTTGCCGGACCGGCTGCATTCGGTCGGGCCGGGCTGGCACCCTTTGCTTCAGCAGCTGCACGAGCAACTCGTCGCCCGTGAACCGGACTACAGGGTTGCCGACCTGAAGGAGAAGCTCGGCACTGTCCGTGTCCACCTCGCACCCCGCCCCGCTACTACCGACCACCCCGAGACACGAGCCCTGATTGCCACAGCTGAGGCGCAATCTGCGGCCACCTGCGAGTTCTGTGGCGCACCGGGTCGGCGCCGCAGGCGTGGTGATACTGACCACGGCTGGATCAAGACGGCGTGCTACACCTGCCACACTGCGTGGTCTCACGGCACCATCCTGATCGTCAGAGGAGCCGTGCGGCGACGGGAGGAGGCCGCTCCTGGCCGGGACCTGTCACCTTGAGTGGCCGGGAAGCGGCACGGGGGCGCCTTGATGTGTCAGCCTCGCGGTGAACTTCCCGGAATGCGGGGAAGAGTCGATCCCGGCTGCCCTCAGCCTTCCTGGTAGAACAGCAGATTTGATGAGAGAGCCCGGCGGGCAGGCACGGGAGACTATCGGCTGTCACCGCGGCCGATGCGTATGTCGTCCAGGAGCCGTTTGGTGATGGCCTCCGGTTCGGTCTCGGTGGCGGTTTCGATGGCTTCCTGAGCGGCCTGGCAGATCAGGTCGTTGAGAGAGGCGATGTAGCCGCCGGTGCGCTGGTGGAGGTAGCGGGAAAGCTTCAGCAGGGACTTGGGCTTGTGGTCGTACAGGCACAGGTCCTCGTCGAAGCCCTGGACGACACTGTGCCAGTCCTCGCCGTAGGGGATGACCCCGGCCCACAGCACCGGCAGGTCACTGAAGTAGGTCTTGCCCTTGACGACGTCGGGCAGGTTCTTGCGCCGCTTGTCGTAGCGGGCTTCGTGGACGATTTCGCGGGCGCCGGTGCCGCAGAAGACGAATGTGACGTTGGTGCGGTCCTGCAAGGCCTCGAAGTAGCTGAAGGCGGCGCCGATTTCGTTGTCCTGGATGCGGTTGATGCCGTCGAGGAGGACCAGCCGGGTCTTCGCCTGCCGCATCACGTGGGCGACGGGCTCGGTCATGTCGGCGGTGCGGCGGTTGCGGTCGTCCGGGTTGATGGTGTGGTTGAGGCCGAGGAACTCAGCGAAGGGCAGCGACCAGTGCAGATTGCTTTCCTGCTCCGGTGGGACGCTGATATGGATGACCGGGATGCGGTTGGGGTCGGGGCCCAGATCGGATTCGATCAGGCCCTGGAAGCCGCGGCCGATCTGCACCAGCAGAGTGGACTTGCCGGTACCCCGGTCCCCGTCAATGATCATGTCCGTGGCGCGGCCGATGCTGCGGAACCGGTTCTTGCGTAGCTGGCGTCGTGCGTCCAGCAGGCCCCGCCACAGTGCCGGAGTGATCACGGGGAGCATCTCGGCGTGGTACATCAGGCGGGGATCACGAGGCCCGACCTCGGTCCCCTTGGGCGCCCAGTCGGCCCGCTTGGGCGGGGCCAGCTCGCGGGAAGCCGCGAGGTCCCATCCTTCCCGGGTGGTGAGCAGCGGCGGGTCGATGGGCTGGGTGACGGCCTGGGCCACACCTGGGCCGAAGGCGCGGATCAGCTCTTGTCGGCTCACGATTCTCCTTCGTCTTCTTCTTCGTCACCGGGCTCGCTGGCATGGAGCGAAGGCGCTGTCGGGGAGGCGGAGGACCGGGCTATGCCAAATACCTCTGCTGCGCTGCCTCGCAGGCTCAACGCGCCTGTGCTGTACAGCCGGGCCGACGACTGCGCAGGGCCGCCCGTGTCCGCAGTGCGGAAGTCGTCGGCGGGCTCGTACTGCGGCTCCGTGTCTGGCTGTCTGGGCAGTGGGGGAGTAGCAGGCCGGGCCGCCTGCAGGATGTATCCGGCGGCCGTGGTCAGCGAGGGCGCCCGTACTACGGTGGCAGGATCGGGGTCGGGGATGCCCTCGTACGGGTCGGCCGCCGGCACGTCCAGATCCAGGGCTGGTCCGGTGAACAGCTGCGGTACCCGCGGGGCGTCGGGGTCCGGGCCGCGCCGGGCCCGCTCGCGCAGTTTGGACACCTCGCGGGCGATGCGCCTCTGATCGTCTTTGCGGCCGCCGTCCTCGAGCACGTTGAGGGTGGCCTGCTCCCAGGTCCACTCGGTCCAGTCGTCGCCGATGAGCCGCTGGTGGATGAATTCCGCCTCCACCCAGTCGTCCTGGTGGTGGTCCCACAGCCACACGAACCGCGGCGCATAGGGGCTGTAGCGGATCTGCCAGCGCCTGCCCTGCCCGGGGACCCCGGTGTGCCGGTTCTTGTACTCCTGCAGGGCCTCGCTGTTGTAAGTACGGTTGCCGATCCTGACGCCCTTGTCGGTCACCTTCAGATAGCTGAACGGCAGCAGCTTGCGGTTCTCGTGCGGTGTCAACGCCAGCGGCACATGGCCCTCGGCGGCCACCAGCGTGGCGTACATGCGGTTCGGGCTGACCGTCAGGCCGGGCAGAAACGGGCTGCGCAGACCGTCGTGGGGTTTTTGCTGCCAGTCCAGGGCGATCCACTCATCGAGCAGGTCCTGCAGCTCGTTCAGGTTCCACAGCGGCCCGTCGGTGAGGTGTTTGCCGCGCCGCTTCAGGTCGGAGCCGGTGTAGCCGGCGACGTACTGCGAGAACCGCCGCTTGATCGCGTTGAAGGTGCTCTCGATGATGGCCTTGTCGGTGGCGGTGCGTTCCCGGGCCGGGCGGACTTTGATGCGCAGCATCCGGCACACGTCGTCGAAGTGCTCGCTGTTGAAGATTTTGCCGTGGTCGACGACGACCATCCGCGGGCGGATCACCGGCCGGGCGGCCGCCCCGGCCATCCGCGGATCGCACGCCACCAGATCCGCGTACGGCATCTCGGAGTGCTCCGCCAGCGATCGAGGGGACCAGCCGGGCCGGCCCGGCATGGGGGCCAGGGCCTGGGCCAGCATGAGCACCGCGTCGAAGGAACGGGTGGCGCGCCCGCCCAGCCGCCGCCCCCTGGGACCGCGGCCCGGAACCTTCGGCACGATCATCGCGCCGATGATGGTCCGGGACGCCACGTCGATCGCTGCGGTCAACTCCACCTGCACCGGCCGCCCGTCATCGCCGATCGCGATCACGTCCAGGCCGGTGGAGTCGATCTGCACCTGCTCGCCCAGCCGCCACGCCAGCGTCGGCGTGTACGGGGGAACAGCGCCGTTGGCCTCGTCCAGGCGCCGGTCGGTGGGCCAGTGCAGAGAGGCCACGTTGATGCCCAGCCGGCTCAGCAGCCGGTAGAAGGTGGCCCTCGAGATCATCAACTTGTCGTACTCGGTCTTGTGTTCGCGCCGGACGGCGGCCTGCAGCCGCTCATACAGCCGGCTGGCGTCCCCGTCGGATTCTCCGAGTCCGGCCTTGACCTCCGCCAGCAGCAGCTTAACCACCCGCTCGTCGGTACGTCCCCAGGGTGAGCCCGGCACGATCTCGCGGATCAGCCCGAACACGCCGCGCGTCTGGTAGGCGCGCCTGCGCCGTTCGATCGTGCCGGCCGAGGCATGTCTGAAGCCCAGCGTCTTCATCTCCGCGGCCTTGGCGGCCAGACGCTGGCGCACGGTGAAGTGGTCGGGATCGTAGCCGGGGCGCGGCACCGCGCCCTCCTCGGCATCCGGGGGCACCCCGTCGTCGATCTCCCGCAGATGGCGCTCCCACTCCCGCACCAGCTTCGAGTCGACCTCCGACAGAAGGGACAGACGGCTGGTGTCCGTCACCTGTTCCCGTTCGAGTTCCTGCAGGTCCTCGTCCAGGAGAGCGAAGTCGTCGGCGCCGGCCACGGCCTCGATGAGGGCACGGGCATCCGCTCCCTCCTCGTCCAGGCAGCCCAGCTGCACTTCTGCGCCCTGCAGCACCAGGACCCGGTAGGTGCCGCCCTGCCAGCGCAGCCTCGCCCCCAGCCGCAGCCCGGCCGGCTTTCCCGTATCTGCCTGCACTACGGCCGTTGCCATCCCTTATGCCTCCTCTGCATCGGCCGCCTGGCTGGCCCACACCGGCGAGGTCGGCAGCAGCGGCCTGGTCCAGTCACAGGTCAGCTCGCCCGTCCACACCAGGTGCCAGGCATAGCCGGGCGCTTTCAGCCCGAGGCCCGAGGCGGCCGCGCCCGCCAGCAGCGGGCGCGGTGTGGCGAATACTTCCAGCAGTACCCGGCGGACGTGATCGTCGGGGGAGAAGTCCGGGCCGCTGAAGTGCGCGGCGCCCTCCAGTGAGGACCGCAGTACCCCGTGGGGCACGCGCAGCGGGCGTATCTCCCAGTCCGCCTCGTCGCCGGCATGCTGCAGCGCACGCTCCTCCATACCCGTCTCGTCGCGGGGCGGGTGCGCGAAGACGAGTCTGCGTCCGGCGCGGGTGCGGGCGACGAACGCAGGCTCCACGGTGCCTCGCCGGCTGTCCAGCTTCCAGTGCACTTGCACCACACCGGACTGGAAGCACACGATGTCCGGGTCGAAGTCGAGGAGCATCGCCGCATCCATCTGCACAGCGCTCGTGCACCACACCGCCTGCCCGGTGGTGGCAGCGGCCCACTTGGTCAGGATCGAGGGACGGCCCTTGTATGCGTGCGGCTCGGACAGCGACTGCCGTTCCTCCAGCGGCACGCCCCGCAGACCGGCCGGCTCGTCACGGCAGGTGCGGCCTGCCGCGCTGCGGTACTGCACCTGTATTTCCATCAGCCAGGGCAACCCCTTCCGCACCTATCACCCCGCAGGCCACGGCAGGAGCGGTGCTGGCACCGATGCTAGGCGACAGGCCGCACCTGTCCGCAGCCTGCCTCGGACCTGCAGCCCGGGCTACCGCTCTCCTCAGAACAGGCCGACGCGGATCAAGCGTTCTGCGCCCGGGCAGCGCACGAACGGAGAGGCCTTGGGCTTTGCCCCGGCTGTGGGCCGATGCCATCGCTTTGCCTCCGCAGGCTCTCGACGCGTAGGAGAACGGCCGTTCGCCCTGTGGCGCATCGGTGCCTGGTCAACCGTAAGGACGGGGGCCACGGGCCAAGACCTCCCATGGGACACAGGTCAGTTTGTCGACGGAGGCCATCTCCGGCACGTCCTTGTGCGGGGCGGCCGGTCGCAGCTGCCAGCGCTGTTGCGGGCGTGTAGTCCGGGGACGCCTGAGCGGCGGATGCTGCTGGCTCCACGCGGCCAGGGCCCTCCCCAACTGCCATCCCAGGTCTTTGACGACCTGCTCGCGCCAGCGCTGGTGCTCGTCCGGCCGGAGCCGATGATCGAGGCGGCGTCGTTCAAGGAAGGCCATCCGGGAGGCGACCCGGACCGCCATGGGCAGCAGACGCAATGGCGTGGTCCGCCCGCTTCCCAGGCGCGGCAGGTGCAGGGCCTCGTGCGACAGGACGCCGAAGGCATCGGCGACCAGCAGCCGGCCCACCGGGCCGGCGCCCACCAGCCGGAGCCGGCGCCGCTCGGCCTGGATGACATGCGGGCCCGGCGACAGGTCGATGAAGGGAACCCGGTCGTCGCGGGAAGTGTCGTGGAAGCGGCCGTGACGTACGCAGATGTGCCACGGATCCGGCCTGATCAGCCACACCGGGTCCAGGACACCTCGGCGGGCCGCGCACAGCGCGCATCCGCGTACCAGGAACCCGGCGTGCGGCCGCCACGGCCACTTCCACACGGGGATGTCGGGGGAGTCGGGCAGCAGATGCTCATCCCGTAGGCTCACCAACGCCCGCGTCAGTTGATCAAGGGGGCGCCCGGTCATCTCCGCCAGCCGCCGACGTGCCGCCTGGTTGACGTACAGCTCGCTCTCCCACGGGTCGACGCCAGCGGCGGAGTGTCCTTCGCCCAGGGTGGCCAGAAGGTGGGTGGCGGACTGTCCGTGGCGGGCGGCCAGCCGGGTCACGAAGGAGCCGGTCGACTCACCGTCCACCAGAGGCTGCCGGTAGGACAGCGGCCGCATCTGTTCCGCCACTACTCACCTCCAGCCAGTACGGGCGCCCCATATCCGTGCCCTGCCCCCGGACGGCCATGTGCTGTGATCTTGGTAACGACTTTCCGTATCAGCTTTGAACAGCTGACGCGGCTGACGCAAGGTCGATTCAGCGCCCGGCCGCGCCCGTCGACCGGGGTGTGGCCGGACAGCTGTTGCCTGCTCGCCTCGTGAAGGGAGTCCCGGCTGTGGCGGACAGAGGCGTCAAACAACTGCGGGTTCACCAGCGTGAAGCGTACGACGCCGCGGTGCGGGCCCTGTCCCGTATGCCCAGGGCCACGATCGTCTCCGCCACCGGCACAGGAAAGACGATCACCGCCATCCGGATCGCCGAGCATTTCGCCGGCCCGGGACACATCCTCGTCGTTGTCCCCTCCCTCAACCTGGTCAGCCAGACTGCCTGGCACTGGCACGCCGACAGCCGCATCACCCGGATGCTTGCCGTCTGCACGCTCAAGCCGGCCATGGTCCGCCTTTCCGGGGACCGCCTCACCGCTACCACCGACCCGGCCCGCCTCGCTCGCACCCTGGCAGCTTTTCCCGGTCCGGGCGTCGTGTTCGCCACCTACCAATCTCTCAAGGCGATCGCCCGCGCCCACCAGCATTACCAGCTGCCTCCGTGGGCGATCGTGATCATCGACGAGGCGCACCGCAGTAGCGGCAGCAGCAACAAACAGTGGGCCGCCGTCCACCACGACCGTGAGATCCCGGCCGAACGCCGCCTCTACATGACCGCAACTCCCCGCGTCTGGAAGCCCGAGGACCCCACCGCGCAACGCCGCCGCCGTCGTTCGCCGGAGCCCGACGAAAAGCCTGAACCCCTGGCCTCCATGGACGACGCCTCCATCTACGGGCCCGTTGTCTACAACCTCGGCCTCGCTGATGCCATCGACCGCGGCATCCTCGCCGACTACCGCATCGTCGCCCCGGTCATCACCGACGACGACCTGCGCGACATTCTCACCACCGACGACATCTCCCGTCGCCCCAACGGGTTGCGGCTGGCCGCCCTGCAGGTCTGCCTGCTGCACGCGATGAGAACCCACCGCATCCGCCGCGTCATCAGCTTCCACAGTCGCATCGCCTACGCCCGCCAGTTCAGCGAGACACTGCCCCGTACCGTTGAGGCTGCCGCTTCCACGACCCGCGTGCGCCGCCTGTGGGCCCGCGCTCTGTACAGCAAGCAATCGCCGCGCCTGCGCGCCGAGTTCCTGGCCGAGTTCGAAGGCATTCCCCTGCTGCGCCGCCGCTCGGGCCCCGCCGACTCCGTCGACGGGGCCGTGCTGTCCAACGTCCGGATTCTGGGCGAAGGCGTCGACGTGCCCGACGCGGACGCTGTTCTGTTCGCCGACCCCAAACGCAGCGCTTCCGACATCATCCAGGCTCTTGGCCGCGCCCTGCGCCAACCTCCGGGAGCAGGCAAAATCGCCGTCCTGATCATTCCTGTCTATATCGGCCCCCGACAAAGCACCGAACAGGCCATGCGCTCCTCGGAGTTCGCCATCCTGTGGGAAGTCCTCAACGGGCTGCGTACCCACGACTCCCGCTACTGGCGGCGCCTGGGCGGCGGCTACACCGACCTCTGGCGCACCGTACCCCGGCCCCCGCCGCCCGAACGCGCAGGGGAGGTCGCTGCCGTCACCGAACTGCGCACCCATCAGGTCGACACCGGACTTTGGGAGATCGGGTGGGAGGCCGCCATCCGCTTCTTCGAGCGCCGCGGACACCTCGACGTGCCCAGCGACTACACCGACCGCACCGGATACCCCCTGGGGATCTGGCTCGGCCAGCAACGCTCCCTCCATGCCCACGGAGGTCTCGACGCTCAGCGTGCCCTCGCCCTGACCAGCCTCAACGTCTCCTGGCCCCATCCCGAGGGAAGCTTTGAGGCCCGGCTGGAACAGGCCATCGTTTTCGCCGCCCACCACGGCACCCTGGCCGTCACCCGCGCCCCCACCCCGCGCGAAAGGCCACTGCTGCGCTGGCTGGCCCGACAGCGCCAGCTGGTCGCAGACAAAAGCCTGCACGACGACCGCCTCGACGCCCTCAACGCGGTCGATCCCTGGTGGAACCCGCCTTGGGGTGTGGCCTGGCAGCACGACTACATCCACCTCACCCTCACCCCGCACGCCGCCCCTGCCACCCCCACGCCCGCCTCCGGCCACAAGGCCGCCGCATGGCTGGACCACCAGCTCACCCAACTGCACACCCTGCACCCCCAGCAGGTCCGGCTGCTGGCCCAACTCAACGCCCAGCACCCGCACCTGCACCCCCACACCATGCTGCTGCTACCCGACCCCGCACCGCGCGCCCGCGCTTTTGGCCGCGGCCTGATGGCAGCCCGCCAGTTCCAGCAGCGCGAAGGCCACCTCCATGTCCCGCTCGCCCACCGGGAAGACGTCCACGGCGACGAGGTCCTCCTCGGCCAGTGGCTGCGCAGATGCCGCAGCAACACCGCACAGCTGACCGGGCCCCAGATCACCGCCCTCACTGCGCTCGGCATCGATCTGGACCCCGTCTTTCAGCCCGCCCCCGCCGCGGACCGGGCGGAGGACACCGTGGACGACGATGACTGGTGGTCCGAACCAGATCTGTCGTGGACCCGGCCCCCTCCTCTCGCCCTGCGCTGAACTCACCACCTCGCGCCTCGTCCCACCCGCCACACGAAGGAAATCCCGTTGCCCACGGCCGCACATCCCTGCTACTGCGCCCACACCAGAAAGATGCGCTGAAGGCGCTCACTGACGCCTTCGCAGCGGGGGAGAGGCGGCGATGGTCGTCTCCACCTGCGGAGCCGGCAAAACCCACACCGCGATCGCCGCCGCGCACCACCTGGCCCCCGACGGCGCCGTCCTCATCGCCCTGCCCGAATTACCTTCCCTGGAGAGCCCGGTTCGGGTTCGTGGCCTCCAGAGAAGGTAGGACCCTCTCTGCGTCCGAGCTTGGCCCGTCGCCCACCTGCGTCTGCCCGACGACGATCTCGGAGCTGCTGTTGGGGATGCTGCGTCTCGAGGATCCGTGTGTCAGCGGGCGGACGGTGCAGTTGAGGGTTGAAGCGGGGGACAGGTGAGGGCTCCTCGGGCCGCGGGCAGGGTTGCGATCTGGTCGGTGCGCACGCGCAGCGCCTTCTTCGTGAGGTCGGTCGTGCCCTGGGCCCGTTGCGGATCCCATAGCCAGGTCTCGTCGCCAGTGACGTCGAACACGATGACCGGGTGGCCGGTGGGCAACGGCCCTGGCTGCACGGCTGTTTTGGTTTCGTCGAGCGGTCTCACGCAGACCCGGCGGGCGCTGATGCCGAAGAAGGGAGATGGGTCGTGCCCTGCCGTCGCCTGTGCGGCGATGCGATCGGCGGCTGTGGTGGCGGACGACAGACCCGCTATCAAGGCTCCCGCCGTCATCAAGATTGTGAGCGTGCCGACGACGGCGATGCAGTAGGACTTCGAGCCGATGATCCAGTAGAAGTGCCGGGCCCAGCCGAGCGCGGCCAGCCCGCACACCACGGCGACGATGCACAGGCCAGCCAGCTGCACGCCAGCGAGATACATCCACAGGGGATCGACGTTGGCGGCCGAGAGAGGGGTGCCGAGGCACCCGGTCAGGTAGACGCCCTGGGCCAGCCGTCCCATCCAGGGCAGCACCCATGCCAGGGGGAGAACGGCGATCGGCAACACGGCAGCGGCATTGCGGGAGAACCAGCTCCGGCGCAGTGCGTACATGCAGCCGTGCAGCACCGGCAGCCCGCACAGGACGATGCCCGCCGGCCACCAGCCGCCCACGTCTCCCAGCGTCGTCGAGATCACCTGGATCACGAAGCCGCTGAACCCCGTACTGCCGACCATGGCCAGCCCACACAGCCAGGTAATCATCCGGGAGTGCCGTTCCCGCTCCGCGAACCACGGGCCCACCCACCACGCCGCTGCCAGCAGCAGCGGCGCCAGCGCGACCTGCCACCTCAGGCCCAGCCCCGCCAGCACCCAACCGAAGAGCATCGCGGCGGCACCCACGGCCATGCCCGGAAGTCCCAAGGCCCGGGTGTGCCAGGGGGCAGGATCCTGCGGGCGCAAGGCATGGGCGGACGCGATTCCGGGCCGCACGTCATGAAGCTCGTCGTCGAAAGTCACACCTCCCAGATCCGGCCTCCGGCGAATAGCCGCCACAACCTCCTCGTAGTTGCCCGGACCATCCAGGCGCACCCGGCGGTGCACATCCGCCGCCCCCACCTGCACCCACAGCCGCGCGGCCCGGCTCCGCCACCAGCCGGACCCCCAGTCGACCTTCCGATGCACGTACCAGGTACTCACAGCCGTTGGCGTGTCCTCGGGTTCCAGCAACGTGGAGTCACCGATCTGCGCCGTCACCCGGCCGGCCAGCGCCGCCGTGACGCGGCGCTCAGCCTCGCTTAATGCACCCCAGCGGCTTCCCTGCAGGCGTACCTCCACCCGGTACAGCACCATCGCGTCACCCTGATGGGCATCGTCCACACGGGAGAACAGCAGCCCGCACCGCTCCCACTGCTCACGGGCGGTGCCCTCCTCCATGCCGGCGGGGACATGGACCAGCACCGCCGCACGATGAGTGAAGTCCCCGGCCGGTGGTGGCACTTCGCCGGGACTGTTACCGTCGCCGCCGGGCGGGGCGGATGGACGACGGGAACGAAACTGGGCGACAAGCGCGCTTGCCATGATGGCGAACCTCCAGCACGGACCTGGCAGACACAGCGAGGCACCACCAGCGTGTCGGTGAGGGCACCGCTGGCCTGCGATTGTGGTATGCAACAGTGTCCCTGCGATGGTGCGTCCTCCCATCGTCGCCCACTGACAGCGCAGCGATACGTCCTGCCCAGACGTGCGAGGCCAAGGGGGCAGGGCGCAGAGATCGATGAGCGTGCACCGGGCGTCGGGTCAGCCGGCTGTACTGTGCACCACGGCCCACACGATGAGCGCTTCGTCATCGTCGGCACTGATGATGACGGTGTCGGCACGACCGGCTGTGATGGACGTGATGGTCTGGCCGCAGGCGGTGACGGGGTAGCTATGTTCGGCGCCGTCCGTCTGGTGGGTAGTCGCTTTGGCCGTCCCGTGGCCGTGGCAGCGGAAGCTGACGCGGTTGGCTGTCGTTTGGTCGTACTGCTGTGCCATGCCCAGGGACACAGGTATGCCCGGCTTCGATATTCCCGTGTCGAGTACACGCTCGGAGGAAGGCCGGTATTTCTTGAGGTCCTTGAGGAACTGGGCGTGCACCGTCGATGTCTGGGTGTCCCCGTTGTGACCGACGGGGGGAAGGGCTCCGGCCAGCGCCAGCCCGACCGCGGTCAGGGCCGCTGCGCCGAGTGTCAGGGCGCTCGTTACGGCGCCCCGCCCGTTGGGGTATAAGGAGTCATGGCCGACCTGGGGGAATTGCGGGTGTGTCCAACGCTCGCGTCGCCGTGGTTCCATCGCGCGATCTCCGTTTTCACAGGTTCCGTCATGGGTCTCCGCCACGGACAGAACCCCTGGGAGTCATGCGTAGGAGTTGATGGCGGAGGCGATGAGGGTGAGGACCGGGCCTCCGTGCACGGCCAGGTCGGTCAGCCGGGTGAAATCGTCGGTGTAGTGCTTGACTTCATGTGACTGTTTGACCGTCAGATATGCGGATACCAGTTCGACATTGACCTGGCGGTCGTCGAAGATCCAGAAGTCTTCGACAGCGGGCATGACGCTGCGGTCGGCGTCACGTCGGATGATGCCGAGGCTGACCGACGCCAGGACCGTTGCCTCAAGGAGACGGCTGAGCTGCTCAACCATGACCGCAGGCGGGCCCACCCGTCGGTACAGCACGGTCTCCTCCAGCACGATCGCGAACTGTCTCCCCCCTTCGGTGAGGAACTTCTGCTTGTCCAAGCGGGTTTCGACCGCGGCCTCGATCTCGTCGGAGAGCTGCCGCCGCTCTCGGATGCCGGCCAGAACGGCCCGGGTGTAGGCCTGTGTCTGCAAGGGGCCAGGCACAAGGCTCTGTGCGTACGCCTTGAAGCGGCGTGTCTGGTCCCACAGCGGCAGCACGCTTTCCTGGGCATGCTTGAGTCCTGCGCGTTCCATGGACCGCCACTCGATGTACATGCCGTCGATGCCGCGGGCGGTGGCGATGAGGTCGGCCGCGGCAGTCTCCTCGCCACACACCCTGGTCCACGACTCGATATCGGCGGCGGACGCGGCAGCGTGCCCGTTCTCGATGCGGCTGCACTTCGACTCGTGCCAGCCGCAGCGCCGAGCCAACTCTCGTGCGGTGAACCCGTGTTGCTGGCGCAGAGCGCGCAGGCGCTGTCCCAGATCCCGACGGGCTTCCCTGATGCTTGAGGAGGTAGGCATGCGGACAGTGTGCAGCGGAATACGCTATCCCGACCAACGCCTCCACAGCCCCAACTTGCCCTCATCTAGGATCTTTTAGGGCACTATATGTACACTCTGGCTTGCACTCGTATGCGGGGCGCTGTCGGGTGCAGGGAAGAGCCGCAGGAGCCTCGTGGGGAACTCGACCACGGTTTCGTGATCAGGAACGGTGATGGACGCCAAGCGGGCCGGGTCTCGCACCTTCCAGGCCTGCAGCAGATAGCTGTCCGATTCATCATCGTAATAGAGGGTTGGGCTCCCATTGTTCGGACTCTCAGGGTCCTTGCACAGCAAGTACAGCGCCACGAATCCTCCATGCGCTCGCGTGAATGTGACCCTTCGAGAGTGATCGGCCGCACAGGGGCACCACTACTGGCTTGCGGAAACTTGCTTCGTGAAGATTCACATAGCGCGTAACTTGCGGAAACTTGCATCTGTCTCAAGTTGATCACGCAAGAGCTGCACGTGCGAACGCCGATACAACGGTCGCCCCTCACGTGCCCGCACAGCACAACTACCAACTCACGGCCTGACCCTCGGACCTTCTGAGCTGGGTGTAGCTCCCCTCCAGGGAAGCCCTTGAGCTGGGAGAACGCTGGTTGATGGTGTGGGCGGGGTAGGCGTCCCTCGGGTCTGTTCACAACAATGGTGTCCAACATGTCCTCGGTTCGAGAGGCCATCGGCCTCGGCGTTCAAGGCTCACCCGCCCACGTCAGCGCCCTTTCGGATCCGGTCGTCTGGACCGGTATCCGGCCGGTTCCCCGTGACAGCCGCCTGGAGGGGTAGCCGTGGTCACGAGTCCCGTTGCCTTTCGGCAGCCGGCATCCGCTTCTTGGACTTCCTGTCCCACCGAGGGCTTACGCCCCTCTCGCGATCGGCCTACCCGGCCTCAAGGCCGGGACCCCGACGGGGTTTCCGCGTTCCGCGTATACGAGATGCGACCGGGGAGGACGCCCCCTAAACGCCGGGACCAGCGGTGTTCACACGACCGACGGGGCAGGCTCCGGTCGTCGCTCGCCGCCTCTGCCAGCGGCCAGGCCTATAACCCGGCATTCATCCCGTCTCCCGGGTTTGTCGATCACGAGGCATCACAGGGCGTTCACTCGCGTTCGTCCGTCCGGCCTTCTCCTTGCCCGGTTGCTCCCCCTGACGGATCGGGGGCCCTTGGGCGTCTTCCCTGAGCTTCGCACCTTCGCCGAGCAGGACCCGCGAACGCACGTCAGAGCGGAGATTGGTCTCGAACACTGACCGAGAATTACGCAACCGGCATAACCGGCCTCCAATCTGTGAGTTCACTCATATGCGCGACCTCGTGTCGCACCACCCCAGTCGACCTGAGCCTGAGCACCTGGGACGACCTCGAAGCGGCGGTGCAGCCCCGCCAACTCCTTGGGCATGACGAGTTCCTCGGCGATCCTCGGACGGGCCTGCTGGACAAAGAGCTTGACGCGCTGGTAGTTGCCGGTTAACCCGTACTCAGCGGACAGCCGTTCGTGGATCACCGATGCCTTCATCAGGATCTCGGCCCGCAACATTGCGTCGACCAGCGGCGCGAACTCGTCGATCTTCCTGGGCACCACCTGCCCACTGGCTGTGCGACGCGGCGGAGTCGCCGGACCCGCTAGGGCGTGTATCGGAAGTGCTGGCGGGGACCTCTGACTGAACTTGAAGTCGGTTTCCCGCCAGCATTGGCGATGTCAGCCAAGCAGCCTGAGTGCATGATGACCATGACTTACCAGCCGACTGCCATTGCTCCCCACGTCCTCGATGGGCTCCGCGAACGCGACGATGCCGGCGTGATTCCCCGTGCCTACGTGTACGACATGGACGGAGCACCCTTGCGGTGCTGCTTGCGCCGGAGTCGTGCCGGCGAGCGGATCTCGCTGGTGTCTTATGCTCCGCTGCGTCGGTGGGCGGCCGAGGTGGGCGTCGACCAGGGGCCTATGACGAGGTGGGCCCGGTTTTCATCCACACTGGCCAGTGCACGGGACCGAATGCATCCTTCGGCTATCCGTTCGCCGAGACCGGGGCCCTGCGTGTCTTTCACCAATACAGCGGCGCAGGTCAGATCACGGGAGGTGCACTCGTGCAGTTGCCGGACGACCCCGACCAGGCACAGGCTGCCGTGGACCGGGCCCTGCACACGGCCCTCGCCGATGCTGAAGTCGCAGTCGTGCACGTACGGGCGGTGGAGTACGGCTGCTTCCAGTACGAGGTGCGCAGGCCCTGACCGCAGACCAGGGCTTCAGCCTTCATGGCGTGCGCCGGTCATAGCCACTCGTTGATGGCTGCGACCAGCACGGTCGCTTCGTAGCGGACCGCGAGCTTGTCGTAGCGCGTGGCCACAGCCCTGTTGCGCTTGAGTCGGTTGATGCCGCACTCGACCGCGTGCCGCTCGCGATAGTCGATCTTGTCGAACCTCGGCGGACGACCACCGTGCGAGCCGCGCTTCTTGCGGTTGCGGGCCTGGTCGGCCTTGTCCGGAATGGTGCAACGAATACCGCGCCTGCGCAGGTAGGCGCGGTTTTTTCGGGAGGCGTATGCCTTGTCGGCGCGGACCCGGTCCGGACGGGTCCGGGGCCTGCCCGAACCCAGCCGGGCCACACGGATCTTCTTCAGGACCGGCTCGAACTGCGGGGAGTCCCCGCGCTGGCCAGCGGTGATCACGATCGACATCGGCTTCTGCCCCTGCTCGACGGCCAGGTGCAGCTTGGTGGTCAGACCGCCGCGCGAGCGCCCGAGGCCGTGGTCGTCGGGCTCAACGCCGACCCCGCCGGGCGGTTCCTTTTGCAGGGCCCCTTTTTCCGCGCCCCGGCGGCATGCTGGTGGGCCCGGCAGACGGTGGAGTCGATGTTGATGTCCCAGGTGATGAGCTCCTTGGCATCGGCCTGGGCCTGCAGTGAGGCGAAGATCTGCTGCCAGGTGCCGTCCCGCTGCCAGCGCCGAAACAAGTCGTACACCCGAGCCCAAGGGCCGTACCGTTCAGGAACATCACGCCACGGAACACCGGTACGGGTCCGGAACCGTATGCCGTCGATCAACTGCCGCCGAGTCCATATCGGCGGACGGCCCGGCTTCGTACCCCTGGGCAACAACGGCTCCAGCCGAGCCCACTGCACATCCGTCAGATCTCCACGTGCCACGAAGTAAGATCATCGCACCTCAAGATCCACTTCTGACACACGCCCTAGTACTTACGGACCGTCTTGCGGTCCAGCCCCGTCTCCCGGGCGATCTCCGACAGGCTCATCGCCCCGGACTCCGACAGCCCACGAAACCGCCGTAGTTCCGACCACCGACGCGGATCCAGACCACTGCCGACCACCCCCTGCCGCCACACACCGACTACGCAGCAGAGTGCCGACCAATGCTCCTCATCGGATCTGGCCACGTTCATCCGTACGCGGGTGGGGACGTTCAGGTGTACGCCGACAGCAGGGCCGCAGTGTGGATTTCGCCGCCGAAGTTCTCTCCGCTGGGCTGGTCCACGGGCGCTCTCACTTCGAACTGTTCGCTCAGATTCTGCCTCCCGGAAAGCCGCGCTCACGGCGCAGAGGTTCCCGGAGCCCCGTTGCTGTTCACGGCATTCGCGTCAGGACCCGCCAGGCGGATGCCTTGGCCCAAGGCTCGTCGCTCAGCCGCAGGGCCTCCTCGAGGCTTCACCGGTTACGTCTTCCACGACCATGAGGAGCAAGTGCAAGGACTACTTCACCGCGGCGGGCGAGCGCGGGAGCATCGGCAAAGCCGTCGAGGGCAGTCTCGGTGAAGGCGGCGGAGCCTGCTGTCGTCAGTCGGGTTCGGTTACGGCCACGAGGGCGGGTTTCGGCGGATCTCCGGGGCAGTGTGGTGAGCGGCGGCTACAAGAGCGCAGGCCGCGCTACGGACGCTCTTGCCGGGTGTGGCGGGCACGACTTTGTCATGGAGGCCGACGTCCACAGGGCTGCCGTCAACCAGAAAGGCTGACGTCATCCGATAGGCGGAACCGGTCCGCCCGTGCTGGCTTCGCGTACATCACCATCGACAGGATGTCCGAAGACGCCGCGCCGCATCCGTAGCTCGACCGGCACACGAGGTCACCTACTTGTACGGGCACCTGCCGCGACCATGCTGACCTGTTGGCCTGACCGCGGCGTGGCACCGCTTCAACCGGGGGAGTCCTGTCATGCCGTGGCCCACACTGCGTACCTGCCAGCAGGAAGCCGTCGACCGGTACATGGCCGACCGCAAGGGGCAGCGGGAATGGCTGGCGATGCTCACGCCCGGTGCGGGCAAGACCATCTTCGCCCTGTATGTGGCCGCCACCCTCAAGCAGATGGGCGTGATCTACCGGGTCGCCGTCTACGTGCCCAGCGACTCGCTGCGCCAGCAGTGGGCGGACGTCGCCTCCGCGTTCGGCCTGGAACTGCTGCCGGTGAGAGAGCCGTCGGACTACAACGACCGTGAGTCCGACGGATTCGTCGCCAGCTACCAGCAGATGAACGCGGCGGGCGCGGAACGTGCCTACCTCGCCGTCACCTCCACCCCGACACTGGCCATCCTCGACGAGGCGCACCACCTGGGCGACAACAAGACGTGGGGCGATGGAACCCGGCGGGCCCTGACGCACGCCGAGAACATCCTCATGCTCACCGGCACGCCCTGGCGGTCCGACGACTGTCCCATCCCCTGGTGCCGCTACGACCCCGAAACCGGCCGGGTCCTGGTCGACTTCGCCTACGAGTACGGCAACGCGGTCGCTGACAACGTCTGCCGGGCCGTCGAGATCCACGCCTACGACGGGCAGGCCCGCTACCTCGACAACGCCACCGAGATCACCAAGTCGCTCCGCGACACCGGCAAAGGCCGGGAACTCGGCAAGATGTTCGACGCCGTATTCGACCCGGACCAGGAATGGACGCCCGCACTCCTGGAGAAGGCCCATCAACTGCTCGCTGACCGGCGCAAGGACGTGCCCGACGCCGGAGGGCTGGTCGTCACCGACAGCAAGGAGAGAGCGAAAGCGATCGCCGCCATCCTGGCCCGCATCAGCGGCCAGCAGCCCACCGTCGTCACCAGCGAGGACGACCAGGCCGTCGCGAAACTCGACGCCTTCCGTCACGACGGCTCCAAGATGTGGCTCGTGGCGATCCGCATGGTCTCCGAAGGCGTCGACGTCCCGCGCCTGATGGTCGGCTGTTACCTCAGCCGGTGGAAGACGCCCCTGTTCTTCCGCCAGTACGTGGGACGCTTCGTTCGCACCCGCCCCGACTGCCCGCCGCAGTACGACGCCCACATCATCATCCCGGCAGTGTCCATCCTCATGGAACTCAGCACCGAGATCGAACAGGAACTGCGCGACAAGCTCAGCAGATTCGACGACGACGAACTCGACGCCGCCGATGAGACCGGTACACCGTCAGATGCCCTGCCTTCCTCGTCCATTCCCCAGCAACGCCAGGAGAACAGCGCTTCAGGCGACGCCCATCAGACCGAGCTCTTCGACGTCGACGGCAATCCGGTCGGCACCACTGACGGCATCCCGGCGCCCCCGGGCACCATCACCCTGGAGGTCGGCTCTGCGGAGTTCTACCGGTCAGACCGCCGAGGCATTGGACAGAACGCCGACATCTACCTGCCCGGCCACCGCGCATGCCTCGACTACAACATCCCCACCACATACGCCCGCCACATGGCGGAACTGCTGGTCAACCAGGAACGGACCGCAGCCGCTGCGCCTCCTGCTCCTGCGACACCGCAGCCGGCCCCCCTGCCCGCCTACAAGAAAAAGGACATGATCCGGGCCGAAGTCGACCGGAGCGTCGACCGCCTGGCTCGTATGCAGTGCCGCCGGACAGGAAAAGACAACGCACCGGCGAGGGGAAAGCGACAGGCCGCGATCAATACCGATCTGATGCGGCGGTTCGGAGCCCGACCTGACTGCACCACCTCTACCCTCAAGCGCATCCTCGACTACCTGGACACAGAGATCAAAAAAGAAGCAGCTCTTGACGTCGGAAGGCGGGGGACGGACCGTGCCCGGTGAGCTCAGAGAACGCGGCCAGCTCGTTGCCTCCCTCGGCTCTTCCCTGCGCTCGGGCGCCACGTCCCTGGGGACCGTCCCCAAGCTGCTGGAGGAACTTCTCACCACCGGTGGCTGGATGGACTTCGTCACCCGTCTCGGTGACCGCATCACCTACGATCCCGGCGAGTTCGCTGACTTTGTGGAGACCCTTCCTCTGCAAGGGCTGGGAGCTGACCTCACGATCGTCGAGAAGCTGATCGGCCAGCGTCCAGATCTCCTGGCGATCCTCTATGAGCTGACGCCCCCACGTGACCGGGGCCGTCCGAAAAATATGGACGATGTACAGAATTTTTCTGGCCACCTGTCCGCAGCGGCCGACGAAGGATCTGCTGTGCCTGCGCCGCGCAAGAAACAGCCCAACGGCAACAACGTCGAGAACATCATGCGCAAGCTCGCCAAAGACCGGCCCGACTTGCTGGAAGAAGTCACCGCCGGACGAATGAAGGCCTACACCGCCGCAGTGGAAGCCGGCTGGCGCAGGCCGCAGACCACGATCCCGTTGACCGACCCGCAGGCCGTCGCCCGCAAACTGCTGGAGAAGCTCGGAGCCGAACAAGCCCGCCAGGTCTGTGCTGCCTTGACGGAACTGGTCGTGGAGACACAAGACGATCCCCCCTGAACGAGCACTACTGAGGAGCATGATCGAACCGGGCAGAGGCTTTGGCATGCGGAGGAAGCCAAAGCGGTCTTCACCCGGCAGCGGGCCGGAACGACAGCCTGTGTGCGGCGGCGACGCAACGCCTGACGCCCGGCTGCCGGGCCGCAGCGACGCCAGCCCCGACGAGCGCGAGCTTTCCCGGGAATGCCGCAGATCAGCCACACTGACAAGGCGCCATCTCTGCTCTTGGGTGGAAGTCCCGGCCATCAGGTCGGGAAGGAAAGTATCTCCATGTCCAGAGTTGCGAAGCGGCACAGTGTGCTTCGCGTCTGCCTTGGCGGCGGTCAGGGCTTGGCCGTCGTGAGATCCGTTGAGGCCGGATGGGAAGCCGCCTCGTTCACGAGGGGAGGAGCCACGAACCCGATCAATGCGTTGGGGGGACGGGCATCGACATCCTGGTATGCGGGGCCTGGTGGTCCATCCCGCCGCGCCCTACGGCCACCGCCGAGTATGGGGCGACATGTGCAAAGCGCTCGGAGAGACCTCGCCGCTCCGCGGCATGTCCTCGCTGAACTATGGGACACGGCAGCGCTAGACCGCTTACGCGGCAGTGCACTGCTTGCAAGGTGACCTTGCTGCGCACCCACCTCGTGGACGTGGGGCTGTAGGGCGGATCTGGTCCATCTGCACCGCACCACCCGACTGGACCTCGCTCTGGTCCATCACGCCGAACTCCCCGCTGATCTCAGGCATCTGCTGGAGCACTGCGACTACCGCGTGGCCAACACACTCGAAGAGATGGCGGCGCTGCACCCACCCAGTTCTTCCCTCCGCCTGAGACGCCTGCAAGGCCACTCCGGCGCGGGTTGAGTCCCTCCCCGCCGCGAGGCTGGAGGGGACCGCACAAGGCACTCAGTCTTCAAGTATTGCCACACTTCAGCCTGATTTTATCAGCCGATAAAGTGAGTTGATCTGATGTAGAATCAAGTTGCTCGCTAGAACAATGCATGGGCAGGGGACAGATGCTGGCGGTGGATGTCAGACAGGGGCTGCGTCAGGGGCGCACGGTCGCGCAGGCAGCCTCCCGTACCTGGCGCTACTCGGCGCAGACGATCGCGCAGCACGGTGACTTCCTGCTTGCCTTCGTCGACGGGGGCGTCTGTGTCGGGGTGTTCGAGATCCTCAGCAGTACCCCCGACACCGCCGAGGGCAGCAAGTACGTCTTCGACCTGGCCCCGGCCGCCCGCTTCCAGTGGGCCCTGGGGGACAGGCTTCCGATGCCCCCGGGGCGCAATCCCGCGCGCATCCTCACCGGTCAGCATCTGCGGGCTTTCCTTGACGCAGACCCCAACTATGCCCGCCACACCGGCCAGGACTGAGCCGAGGGGAATCCATACCGACATGGCCAGCACGCCCGATCCCGTGGAAACCCTGCTGAAGTCGGGGCCGCGCCGCACCACGCTGCCGGAACCCGCGCAGCGGGCACGCCTGCGTACCGACTACGGCCTGAGCCAGGCCGAGATCGCCGAAGCCCTCGGCGTGGCCCGCAACACCGTCGCCGGCTGGGAAGCCGGCCGCAGCGAACCACAAGGCGCCACACGGGCTGCCTACGCCCAGCTCCTGGACGGAATGGCCACTCAACTGGCCGCACGAGCCCAGGACATGCCCCCGGCGCACGACGCACAGACCGGCCAGGAAACGCCGGCGCAAACGACTGCCCAGCCCCTGCCGGCTCGACCAGAGCCCGGCCCACGACAGCCCACCACGCCGCGCCCCCCGCGCACGAAAACTGCGGCGCCCCCCGAGACAGCTGCTGTCGACCCGCGCTTTGCTCATGGACCGCTGGCCGTACTGGACGGCGACGGATCCGCGTACTGCATGGGCGGACTCGTACTGGACTGCCCGGCCCCGGACGTGCCGTCCCTGGTGGAGTGGACACTCGCCGAGGCGGAACTCGGCGCACCCCGCCTGCACCGCAACGGCAAGGACGCCGATCCTCTGATCGTCCTGACCGCCGAGGCGGCAGCCCGGCTGGGTCTTCCTGCCGTGCTGGAGGACCGGCGGGGCCTGCGCCTGCCCGAGGACCACCCGGTGGTGCGTCAGATCGCCCGCGCGAAGTGGCAGTTGACCCGGCGCGGCTTCGGCCCCTGGGCGCGGATCTACCGTCCCGCACAGGGCGGCCGCCGCCAGTGCGTGCAGCTCGCCGTCCTGCCCTGGGACGCGCTGGACACCCGCGCGTGGGGGAGTGCCGCACAGATGCCGCCTGCCGAACTCGCCCAGACTCTGGGTGACTACGCGAAGCGCGTGATCACCCCACGTGGCTCGGCGGCTGTCTCAGGCCTGGAACTGATGACCACGCTGCGTCCGCCCACCCGCCCGGTCAAGGACGAGACGACCGGCACCTGGGTATCGGGCCCGAACCCCGGCGCCCTCACCGCCGCAGTGGACCCAGCGCCACCGGAGGCCCCCGACGAGCACCCCGTGGTCGCCGCCCTGTACCCGCGCGGATATCAGCGCACCCCGGCCGAGGTCCTCGATGAGGAAGCCTGCGAATGGACCAGGGACCCGGAACTGCTCACGGATGCCGAATGCGTCAGGCCGTTCGCGGTGGGCATCGACGTCAACATGGCGTTCGCGGCGGCCGCCAACCGGCTGTCCGTCGGCCTCGGCGCACCGGTCCATTTGAACGCTCCGGCCTTCGACAAATCCCTGCCCGGCAGCTGGCTCGTGGACCTCTCCCACATCGACTTCGATGCACGACTGCCCAACCCGTTCACCCCGCACGGCACCCGGCCACAGGGACCGGCCTGGTACGCGACACCCACAGTCGCCTACGCCGCCGAACTCGGCCACACCGTCACACCGCTCGAGGCATACGTGCGACCCGAGGCCGGCTCGTACCTGGACGCCTGGTACACCCGGCTCCGCGACGCCTACATGACCACCATGGAGCAACTCGGCGTCACCTCCAACCTGCCCGAGGCGGACTTCCTCGCCGCGATGGAACATCACAAGCACACCGACCCCGCCCAGGCCGCCGTACTCTCCGCCATCAAAGCCACCGTGAAGGGCGGCATCGGCAAGCTCCGTGAACGCCCGCAAGGCGCCGGCTACCGGCCCGGCCAACGCTGGCCGGCACTGGAACGCCCCACCTGGCGGCCCGACATCCGCGCCGCCGTCATCGCCGCGGCTCGCATCAACATGCACCGCAAGATGCTCAAAATCGCCGACGGAGCCGGACTGTTTCCCATCGCGGTCCTCTCGGACTGCGCCGTCTACCTGTCCGACGGACCCAGCCCGCTGGACTTCCTGCCGCGCACTCCGGAAGACAAACCACTGCCCGGCGGCTTCCGCCTCGGCGTCAGCCCCGGCATGGTCAAACACGAAGGCACCCAGCCCCTGATGTGGGCCGTCAAGATGCTCGACGAAGGCCACAACCCCGCCCGGCACATCAAGGGCACCGACGCCGCCGCGGGCGGAGAGTAGGACACCGCGATGGGAGTCTTCGGCAACAGCCTCGACAAAGCCACCACCAACACCTTCACCCGCCCCGCGCCCAAGTCCGCCCAAGCGCAGATGAAGTTCCTGGTCAAAACCCTCAAAGGAACCCGGGCCGCAGCCGAACGCCTGGGCATCTCCCAACGCACCGTCGAGCGCTACCTCACAGGCCAGATCAAGCAACCCCGCCCAGACCTCGCCACCCGGCTCGCCACGGAGACACGCAAGAACTGGCAGCCCCGCGTACGCGAGCGGGCCAAGAAGAAGGCCGCCACCATCGATGGCATCGTCATCGAAACCCGCGCACGGTTCGGCTTCACCGCCGCCCCCGGCACCACCGACGACGCCCGTATCCGCCTGATCACCCAGCACCTCCCTCCCGCCTACGCCGCCCGCCTCTTCGACGCCCACGCCGCAGGCGCGAGCGACCAGCAGTTGCAGGGCATCGCCGCCGAGGGCTTGCAGGAGATCTACTTCAAAGACCACGGCCACCGCGCCCCCGGGCTACAGGTGGAATTCACCGACATCGACTACGTCGAACTCGACTTCTGAACACCCGGCACGCAAGGACCAGCGCGGCTACGCGTTGAGCCGAAGCACGGTAGGTGCCACAAAGGCAGGGTCGTTGTCACTCGGCGTTGTTGTCGGCAGGCGCGCGCGGGGTGCCGGACCGAGGTCCTCCAGCGCAGGCCACCACTGCCGTCGCTGCGGCGTTGAGGAAGAGCGTGAACACCGAGGACTTGTCCACCGCGTCGATGCGGCCGATACGGAGAAGCTCTTCCCCTGCCTGCTCGAGGATGCCGACGGTGGAGGCAAGGCCCTCGACGGTGTGGCCACGCCTCACGGTGTGGCGCGACCGAACCCGGTAGGTATGCGCGAGCCGGTCGGCGGGGACCAGGCCGTCCCAGACGACGAAGGCACCCCCTGCGGTCAAGGCGTCGCGTGCGGGGCCACATGCCGCGGTCTGCTCGCCGAGCATGTCGGCGAGGTCGTCGCGCGTCACGCCCTCGGCCTGGTGACAAGAAGGCGGCTGATGGAGCGTCTGTGACAAGTAGCCCGCCTCCCAGGTGGCAACCAGGCTGCTTCGGCCCGATTTTTCTGCCAGCCTATCCAGCTCCACCAGTGACAACTATCGAGCCTTGGCACACGCGTGTGAGCTGAATCTTGTGATGGGGCAGTTTCGAGAACAGCAGGAAGCGGCGGAGCAGCGGTCATCGCGGACGGCCAGCTCCTCTGGCTCACCCTGCGTATCGTCTCCGGGCCGAAGGGCGCCAAGGGCTTCGTCGTCTTGCCCCGCCGCTGGAAGGTCGAGCGCACGATCCCTGGTCCATGAATGCCCGCCGCAACGCACGCGACTACGAACGCCTGGCCCAGCACTCCGAAGCCCACCTGAACTGGGCACTCATCACCATGACCCGGCGCCTGACTCACAAGAGCCCCCGCACCGACATGTTCGCGCAAATTCGAAACACGCCCTCCGGAAGAGGCGAAGCCCGCCTCCGGCCAGGCACGCCGAAACCCCGGCGCCAGGAGGCCCTGTCCGCAGCTCCCGGGGGTCTGCCCTCTCTGACGGGGAGCTGCCCGCCCGCCACGTGCCGTGCCGGGCGGGCAGCCGCTGCCGGCTCACTCCCTGTGGTCGGGCAAGCGCCAGGAGACCTCGTCGTCGTCCTGGTGGTGCCAGGCGGCCAGGACCTGTGAGCGGACCAGCCGGTCAAGGAGGTCCTCCAACTGCTGGGGCGATTGCCCGCATTGGCGGGTCAGAATATCCAGGTCGGCGCGGCCCGCCTCGGCGGAAGTGTGAGAGGCCAGCACGAGCGTGGTCAGCTGCACGGCCGGGGACATGGCGGGCGGAACGGTCAGTGGGGCGGGGTGCAGCGCCCATTGGGCAGCGCGGACACGGGCGGTGCGCCCGGGAGCCTGGGCGAGCACGGCGGCATCGAGCAGCTGCACCTCCAGGCAGGAGTGCCTCCTGGCCGGGAGGTGCAGCCAGCCGGCGTGCTCCAGCTCATGCCACAGTTCCGTGCGGCCGCGCAGCCGCATCCCGCGCAGGAAGCCGTCCGGCAGCCGGACACGTCCCTGGCTGTCGGCGCGCAGCGCGCACTGCAGGGCCAGCAGCCGGACGGCGGACGAGGAGAACCGGGGCAGCGCGGCAGCCAGATAGGTGAGCATCTCCCGCACCCGCTGCTGCTCGCCCGGCCCGTACGGCGGCGCGCTGCGCTCAGGGGCCGGCCCGCCGGAAGCGGACTGTGCGCGGCCGCCGCTCAGCAGCGTGGGGGGCACGATGGCGGTATGACTCATGGCGGCTGCGCACGCGGCGCAGGCGTCGGCCAGCCGCCACGCGCGGCCGCCGCGGTCACGGGTCAGCGCGAGGAGTACCGGTCCTGCGCAGCCGCGGTGACGGGGGTGCCAGTGGCAGCCCCGCGCTCGGCACTGGCAGGTGCGCAAGTGCCCGGGCAGTGCGTCGGTGCGGGCATGGCGCGCCAGATGCGTCAGGGCGGCCGAGCGCGCGGAGGCGGCCTGCAGCGGGCGGCTGCGCGGGGCGCAGCGGGGGCAGGCCAGGGCCGGCCCACCCGTGTGCGGGCGCAGTTCCACCGTCCAGATGCGCTGCACCGCGGCATGCGTACTGGAAAGCCGCATGGGCTCGTCGCCCTCCCATCCGATCCGCGCCCCGGGGGCGCCGTGTGCTCCCTGCCGGCAAGCGGGGGTCGGAGCGCACCGTAGTGCAGACTTCTGCACCACTGCAGCGGCCGGGACCGCAGCGCTCACCTGCGCAGATAGTGCAGATGTCTGCACTGACAGGGCAGGGTCCTGCACCGTCGGATGGTCGAGTGACGATCTTGCCGCCCGACCCCGACCTCACCGCCCTGCGCGTGACGCTGGCGCGGCTGAGGAACGAGCGCGGCTGGACCTTCGATGAACTCGCCAGCCGCAGCGGCCTGGCCCGGCGCACCCTCATCGACCTCGAACACGGCCGCACCACCGGCAGCGTCACCACCTGGCATGCCCTCGCCCACACCTTCGACGTCCCGATCGAGCACCTGCTGGGCACCCTCTGCGACAACCACACCCCGCCCGGCACCCCGGCCTCCTGACCGCGCTACACCCGCTTGCGCACCGCTCGCGAATCACCCGAACCGGCGAGCACGCACCGAACACCCAAACGCCAACCAGGGCAGACGTTCGGTACGACTGGGCCGCCTGGGGGACACCGCCCGGTCCATCCCCGTCATCGCGGGGTGTCGCCTGGCACGGTCCCCGACATGCACCCCAACACCCTCTCCACCGGCTGCCACTGGGACGGCAGCCCCCGCACCGCGCACCCCCGGCGCCCGCTGCGAGTGACCGCCGCCAGCCCAACCCGCCTGCTGCGCGCCGGCCAGAGCGGCCGCTGCCGCCGGTGCGGCAACCGCATCGACATCTACCAGCGCACCGACCAGCGGCCCATCGCCCTGCATCCGGCCGAACTGGCCACAGCCGACGTCCCCGAACCATGCCGCTGGCACCTGAGCAGCGGCATCGCCTACCCGCACGGCGACGGCAGCACCTGGTGCCGCATCCCGCACGCCGTGCTATGCCCGGACAGCACCCCCACCACCCGGACCGGCCCGCACATCGAAGCGGTACGCCGCCAACTCGCCGTCCGCACCCGACGCCTCATCGACACAGGCGCCTTCACCCCCAGCCTGCCCGCCGCCTGCAAACAGCCCACCGGCAGTGACCGCGCCACCCTGCCCGTCGTGCAACTGCTCCTGGGCCACTACCTCGCCGACGCACCCATCGAGGACGTCCGGTGTGTGGCCCAGACCCGGCACCGCAATCGCTGCCCGCATCCCGTGCTCGCCCCCAACACCCCCCAAGGAAAATGGACGCTGCTGCCCGCGAGCCCGCAGCGCGGCCAACTCGCCCTGCCCGCCGGGCTGATGGCCGTCTACGACCTCAGCCGCCTGCCCTACGCCGAGCAGCTGCGCTGGCGCACCCAACGCTGCCCCGACCATGCCGCAGCCCCGGGCGCCGCCGACCTTGCCCTGGCCGGATGGCAGGTCTTCGACGCTCTCCTGCACGCGGTGCACATCCACACCCGTCTCCCGCACTCCCCGGCCAGCCGTCACGGGGAGGTTTGAGCGGTGCCGCACCACGCGCTGGAAATCACCCTGACCCGGCCCCTCACCCCGGCCGAACTCCACGACGCCGCCCGCACGTGGCCGCTCGCGGCCAACCACGACGCCACCCGCCTGATCGCCCTCATGAGCGCCAAAACCCCAGGCAGAGCAGCCCGCCGCCTGCGCCACCGGCTCAACGAGCGGCTGCCCATCGACGTGATCACCACGCACTACCCCGACGCGAGCGGGCAAGTCCTGCTCAACGTCGCCTTCCCGCCCGCCACCCGCACCGCCCTCAAAGCTGCGGCCGACCGCGCGGGCCAAAGCCCCGAGCGTTTCGTGCAGCTGGCCCTCCGCCGTGCCCTGGCCCAGCACGCCAGCCAGGAAGCCGACCGGCTCGACCAGGCGGTGAGGCGCCTTCTCGCCCGCACCACCGCCACCCACTTTCTGTCGGCCGTGGGGCGCGCTCTTACCCAGACTCCCGGAGCACCGCAGCTGTGAACCCGACCGACGAACAGCGCGCCGCAGCAGACGCCTTCCACTCCGGCGACCACCTGGCCCTCCAAGCCGGAGCCGGCACAGGCAAGACCACCACCCTGGCCCTGCTCGCCCACGCCACCAAACGCCGCGGCCGCTACCTCGCCTACAACCGGGCCATCGCCCAGGACGCGACCGCGCGCTTCCCGTCCACCGTCATCTGCAAGACCGCCCACGCCTTGGCCTACGCCGCCGTCGGACACCGCTACACCCGCCGCCTCAACGCCCCCCGCCGCCCTGCCTGGCAGACCGGGCAGTCACTCGGCATCACGAAACCAGTCCGTATCGGGGAACGTGAACTGTCCCAGAAGGCCCTGTCGAACGCCACGCTGCGCACCGTGGCACGCTTCTGCCACACCGCCGACGTGGCGATCACCCGCCACCACGTGCCCCACATGCGGGGCCTCGAAGACACGGCCCTCCACACCCAACTCGCCGCCCACATCGTGCCGTTTGCCCGCAAGGCCTGGGCCGACCTGCAGCACCCACACGACGGCGCGGTTCGCTTCGAGCACGACCACTACCTGAAGATCTGGGCCCTCACCCAGCCGAAACTCGACGCCGACTTCCTCTTGCTGGACGAGGCCCAGGACACCAACCCCGTTGTCGAGCAGATCTTCCTCAACCAGCGCGGTCACGCCCAGCTGGTGATGGTCGGCGACTCCGCCCAGGCCATTTACGACTGGCGCGGCGCCAAAGACGTCATGACCGGCTTCGACGGCACCCAGCTCGCCCTGTCCCAGTCATTCCGCTTCGGCCCTCAACTCGCGGAAGAAGCCAACCGGTGGCTGGCCATCGCCGACGCCCCGATCCGCCTCACCGGCACCGCGACCGTGCCCACCGAACTCGGCCCCCTCGCCCGGCCCGACGCCGTGCTGTGCCGCACCAACGTCGGCGCCATGGCCCAGGTCATGAAACTGCTGGCCACCGGCTACCAGGTGGCCCTGGTCGGGGGAGGAGACAGCCTGCGAGCCCTCGCCCTGGCCGCCCACGACCTCAAGGAAGGCCGCCGCACCACCCATCCCGAACTGGTCCTGTTCCCCTCCTGGGGTGATCTGCAGGACTACGCCACCCACGACCCGGCCGGACGAGATCTGCAGCCGCTGGTCGACCTCGTCGACACCCACGGCACCGACGCCATCCTCAACGCTGTTGCTCAACTCGTCCCCGAGCAGCGGGCTGAAGTGACCGTCTCGACCGCACACAAGGCCAAGGGCCGTGAATGGGGCTGCGTGAAAATCGCCGACGACTTCACCCCGCCCAAGGACAGCGACCAGCTGGACGATACCGGCCGCGCGGTGCCCGGACCGATCGACGACGGCGAAGCCCGCCTCGCCTACGTCGCCGTCACCCGTACCCGCCACCACCTCGACATCGGAGGCCTGTCCTGGATCGAGAATCATCCCGCCGCACCCCTGTCACCGTCGCCGCGGGCAGGGGAAGGACATACCTAGACCTTGCCTCACGGGGCGAGGCCGAATCGCCCCGGACTCCGGGCAGACTGCTTGCCGCTCGGCCCAGACCGCCACAGCCCTCCACCGAGCCCGCATGCAGTCGGTCTATGTGCGGTCCCACAGGGCATCAAGTTCCGCGCGCAGTGCGTTGTTCTCAGTTACCAGTTCGGCCCTGCTGCGCTGGTCTGCGGGCGGCGTCCGAGTGGAGCGGCGGGGCTCTGGGGAGCGGCTCTGTGCCGGGGGTTCGGCGAGAGGTTCCAGGGGCTTGAAGGCGACGATCACTGCGGGGTCCAGACCGCACTCCGGGCAGCGTGCTTTGTCGCAGCCCCCTCCATCGGGCCGTGGGCTCTTCCGGCAACGGGGTGCCTCGATGACGTGTCCGCAGTACAAGCGCAGCCGCCATAGCTGCAGTTCCCACGGAGGAGTCGCAGGCCCGAGGAGCTGGCGCATCCGCTCCCAGTGCTCCTCCGACCAGGGAGGGGCCTTGGCGAGCTGGCGTTGAATCCACTCATGCTCTTCCACAGCCTCGTGCTGTCGGCAGTGGTCGGCCTTGGCCAGCTTGTAGTCCGCCAAAGGCACGCCTTGGCGCAGATATTCGACCTCCATCTCGGTGAGGGTAGGCAGGCAGAGTCCCTCTTCTGGAACGAGTCTTCAGAAGCCACCCGTTCGGATGGCTCGCTGCCACAGAACTGCGCAAGACCGGGGAGGGCAAGAGACCGTTGGCTATGTACGGACCAGCATCAGCCTCTACGGTCGGTGAACGCGTGCCGACCACGGGGACACCGCTGGGGGAGTGGATGAGGAACGGGGAGAAGGCGCTGTCGGTCCTGGAGGCGCTGCGTGAACGTGAGCAGGCGTCCGAGCACGGCTGGGTGCTGGATGCGGAATTCCTCCCGCCGCAGCAGCAGAACGTCAACACCCTGGAGAACCAGGGCCTGGTGGAGCTGGCTGGCCGGGAGGACCGCGCGGAGCTGTCGGCATGGGAGGGCCGCACCGTGCGGTGGGCGGCCCGGCTGACCCCGTATGGCCACGACACTCTCACCTACGCCCAGTCCCGTCCCCAGCCCGCACCATCGCCCGGCGAGACGGACCCGGACCGGAAGCTGGTCGAACTCATCCCGTCGCAGATGACGGCGCTGCGCCTGTTCGTCCACCTCGCCGGCCGGCTGCGGGTGCTGCCCGCCGACGGGCTGGCCGAGCAGGTGCGCATAGCCCGGTGCGACCACGGGATCAAACGGTGGCAGTTGTACGTGACGCCGGAGCAGATCGAGTCGGTGGCGTACGGGCTGTGGCTGCACCGGATGACCGGATCCGCCGCGGAGGCCAACCGCTTCGGCCGCGAGTACGGCGTCATCCACCACCCCCGACTTGAGGACACGGTCCGGCCCGCAGCAGCGCCCGCGTGAGTGGTGTGACTTTCCGCCCCTGCGAGTGAACCCCCAGCAGAGCGCCGGGCGAGCCGTACTCCACGCCCGGTACGAAGATCACGAACTGTCCGTGATCTTCGAAGGGACCCGCGCCTTGCGCCTCACCCGCACCGCTCACACCGTCGCCATCACCCTCGCCGCACTCGGCTCACTGTTCACCCCCTTCGCCACCGCTCATGCCGCAGCCTCGCCCGGCGACACCGTGGCGATGCCCGTACGCGACGCGCTCCAGGCGCTGACCATCCAGGACGAAAGCCGGGCTGGTTACGAGCGCAGCAAGTTCCGCCACTGGATCGACGCCGATCGCGACGCGTGCAACACGCGGCAGGAGGCGCTCCTCGAAGAAGCGGTCACCGCGCCGGAGCAGGGCTCGAGATGTGCGCTCACTGGGGGAGAGTGGTATTCGTCCTACGACGACAGGTACTTCACCGACGCCCGTGCTCTCGACATCGACCACCTGGTTCCGCTCGCCGAAGCCTGGGACAGCGGGGCTTCTGGCTGGACGGGGAAGGAACGTGAGGACTACGCCAACGACTTGGGCGATGCCCGCGCGCTGATCGGGGTGTCTGCGGCGAGCAACCGTTCCAAGGCCGACCAGGACCCCGCCACCTGGCTGCCGCCGGCCGAGGGCTACCGCTGCCAGTACGCCACGGACTGGGTAGCGGATAAGACCAGGTGGGGGCTTGCCATCGATCCCAGCGAGGAAGCCGCGCTCTCCGAGACCCTGAACCGCTGCCCGAACGTCCCGGTGGAAGTCACCCTCGCGCGATAGCCACCACAGTGATCACCTCGTAGCCCGCGGTGCACCCAGGAGCTCAGCCGGGTTCTGGCTTTTTGGTGCGCAGTGGCGGGCCGGGAACTCCCCCTCGTCCCAGCAGGCGGACCCGGTGGCGCGCTGAGCGGGCCGGCTCTGAGCAGAGTCGGCAGCGCCTGCCTGTGCGGGGCATCTTCTGGCCAGCGTCAGCCGTTCCTGGGCGCCCCTCCTGCAAGCCGGCCATCAGGAGGGGCAGTTGGGATTCCTTGAGGATGGCCGTGTCGTGTTCTTGCATGGTGAGGCTGAGCTGAGGGTCCCAGGAGTGGCGGTCACGGCGCCGTGGAAGGGCAGGCGGAGAGGGGCGCTCTGCCGTGTTGGGGTAGTCGTGCATGCTGCATGCTGCATGCGCCAGGGCCGGACGACGGGCGGATTTAACGCAAGGTTGACCTGTTTTCAGCCATCCTGAAGGCATCTGGCATACCTGCCTGGCAAACACCTCTCCCCGTCATGCACGGAACGTTACTCTGACCGCGCTGGCCTCCTGACAGGTGGTCAGCGGGTGGACCCGGGTGCGAGGTTCGTGCCATGAGGCGTAGCAGGCACTCGTGGCCGATGTTGAGCCGAGATTCGCCCCACTCAAGGACGCACGGGATGGGGCATGTTGGGGTAATCCGCTCGGCTTTTCACGGATAGGGCCATCCTCCGTGCGACGTTGCAACCTGCCCCGGCGCTTTCTGTCTGCGGGGCGGAGGCCTCTGCTCAAGCGACTCGCATGCAAAATAGGTCACACGAATACGACTTGTGAGACACATACGGTTATCTTCCCCTACGCTCGCTCATGACAGACGGTGAACGTCACGCTCAGGAGCAGCCTGCCGCACCAGGCGCTCCTGGAGTCCCAGATGCCCACCTGTCTCCACAGCGGCCCCGCCCGGTACCGCGTTTGCGTTCTCTCGGCGCCGTCGACCGGGGGCGCCCGTCACACACTGAGGTAGAGATGCGTACGGATTTTGGTGAACTCGTCATCGAGCAGACCATCGTGCATTCGGTGCCCGCTCGTGCGAAGAACGACCCCAGAGATTACACGGTCGAGCTCAGCGACGAGGCCAGCCCACTGTCGGACAAGGTCCAGAGCGCGCTGGAAAAGCGGCTGATCAAGATCTTGAACGCTCATGCCTGCTCGGTGACGGAGGACCCCGAACCCAAGTCCCCCCTCCCGGACTGGGTACGAGACTTCATGGCTGAAGAGCAAGATCTCGTCGACGTCTCCGGCCACCTGGCCCGGCACCTTCAGGACTGCCAGACGGCCGCCAACTCCCGCGGGCTGCTGGTGGTCTCCTTGGTCCGTCTGGCCAAGCAACGCGCCCTGCTGCTGGTGAAGTTGGAGCAGGAGACCGGCATGCAGGCCCGACGCATTGGCGGAGAAGGCAAGCGGACCTTCGACGTCCAGTTCTACGCCGACCTCCTGTTCACGGAGAAGGCCAACGTCTTCAAGCTTGCGCTCTTCACGGCCGATGGTGCCGAGGGAGACCTGCTGCAGGGGTGGGCCGCCGACCGGCAGCGCTCCAACCGGCGCATGGCCGGGTTCTTCCTGCACGACTTCCTGGGCTGCACGTTCACAGAAGACCCTGCCGAGGTAACCGGCAGATTCCACGACGTCGCTCTCAAGTGGGTCAACACCCGCCTGAGTGAGCCGGCGGATGCCCACACCCGCATCGAATACACCATGGCCATCCTTGCTGAACTCCAGAGCACCCCAGAGACCCTCAATCCCCGTGAGTTCGCCGGACTGCACCTCAAAGGCGACCACCGGATGGAGTTCATCACGCACCTTGCCGACAACGGCATCCCCGACCGTACCTTCGCCAAGGACACGGAACTCATCGACGCGCGCCTGCAGAAGATGCGGGTCGAATTCGCCAACGGCGCCTTCCTCGTCGCCCCGCTGGACGCCGTCGACGAGACCGTGACCTTCGAGGCCCTGGAGGACGGCCGCACTATGGCCGTCGTGAAGGGCGAAGTCACCGACGCCCGAGGCTTCGCACCGCCCGGCGGCCGCAGCAAGGCAACCCCCGCACAGACATCTGCAACCAGCCCCGTGGAAGACAGCCGTGCCACTGACGGTCAATGAGGCCTTCCACCGCTACGTCGCGGAAAAGCCCCGCATCCACGAGGCGGCCCAGCGCACCGCCGACCACATCCGCCGACGCGCTGCCGTTGCCCGCCTCGACTGCGAAATATCCCCCCGCTCCAAAGACGTGGGACGGTACGTCGCCAAGATCAACCGCAGGGGCTACACCGATCCTTGGAAGGACGTCACCGACAAGGCGGGGATACGGATCACAGTCCGCCATCCGCGCCTGTTCGACCCTGCTCTTCAACTCGTCAAAGACGCCTTCGACGTCGGCGACGACACCGTCCAGGACTACCGCACCATGCTGCCGGGACGCGAAGACCGCTTCGAGTATCCCAGGCTCCACGTCCAAGTCCCGGTCGTAGGCGACTACACAGATCCGGACGGCGACCCGTACGAGTGCGAGATCCAGATCCGCACCCCCGCCGTCGACGTCTGGGCCGACGACTTCCACCGCCTCGCCTACAAACCCCCTGGCAATCTGCAGGTCCCCTCCGATGTCAGTCGTGCGCTGTACCGTGCATTCGCCCTGGTAGAGCTGTACGACGCTGAGATCGGTCGGGTGAGGGAAGCGTTGGAGCAGCACCCCGACTTCACCCGCGGCAACCGGCTCCTTGCCGGAACGGAACGCATCTTCCGCACATTCGCCCAGCACCCCTTCGACAGGGAACTCTCCCACGAAGTCATCGAAGTGCTCCAACAAACCATCACCGAAGAAGTAGCCGACTACAACTACCGGCTGTTCGAGTTCGCCGAACAGCGGCGGGACCAACTGGAGCGCGCCTACGCCCAGTTCGGCCCGGCCAGCGCCCACTTCCTCGAGGACGGCCGATACATACTGGCCTCACAGCCGGAGAGCCTGATCATCTTCGAACGTCTCGCCCATGACAGCTACACCCTGCAAGACCGCTGGGCAGACGGACCGTTCGCCGACAGCATGCTCTACGAGATGGCAGAAGCCTGGGGGATAGACCTGTGACCCGACCGCCGCAGCCCGAACCCTCCGCTGTCGTGGCCGCCACCGCCATGTTCGTCGAAGTCCTGGTCGTCGGCATCGGTTTCCTCACCGGCCTGGGCATCCTGGCCACGGCCATCGCCGGCCCCGACAACACCCGACGGCTTGCTCCCGTGGCCGCAACCCCCCTCGCAGCCGGCGCAGCCCTCGCGTTCGCCTACGCTCTCGGCATCCTGATCGACCGAGCCGCCGACACCGCCCTTGCCCCCGCACGCCGGCGCCTGCGCATGCAGTCCTTTCCCACATCAAGCGCCTACGCCCAGGCACAGCTCAAACTGGCAGAGATCCCCGCCTGGGCCGCCCGGGCCGACTACGCGCGCTCCCGCCTGAGGGTCTGCCGAGGCTGGATCCTCGACAGCGCCCTGCTCACCCTGGCCACCGACCTGGCACTGTGGCGGTACCCCGTCGAGCACCGGCCCCTACTTCTTGCCACGGCAACCGCCCTGGGAGTTCTGACCACTGCCGGCTTCTACCTGTCGTGGCACACCATCACCGCCACCGGCTACTGCAAACTGGCCGCGCAGACCACACCCGCCACTGCGCAGACCGTGCCCTCCCAGCCCCCGGCACCCGCACCTCAGACCCCCTGACTGCGGCTCGGCACCCCGGGCCGTCCACGACATACGGGAGGGATGGACGCGACGGCGGTGAAGGGCGGTGAATGGCTGACAGAATCGGATAACGCCTCCCGCCACCGGACTGCCTCGCACCGCCCGGAGACTTCCTTGGACCCGTCCTTGCCCCCGGCGGCTGATCCGCAGCCGCTCACCGCCCAGGACCTGCACAGCCTAGGGTTGGACCTGAGCTCACCCCGCGTGCGGCGGCACAAACCCCTACCCCTGTATGAAGACCAGCAAGAGGCACTCCGCAGGATCCTCAAGCACCTCAACCGGCCCGGCACCCGCGGCCTGTACGTGGCGGCGACCGGCACCGGCAAGACCCTCGTGGCCAGCCGAGCGGCCCGTCAGATGGCGCGCCGACTGCTGTTCGTCGTCCCCACACTCGACCTTGCGGCGCAGACCGCCCTGGCCCTGCGCCGCGACGGCCACCGCGGCCCTCTCGTCATCGTCTCCTCCATGGACGCGGCCGCCCACAACGCCCTGGCCGCAGCACGCATCATCTCCGTCACCGACTACCGCCTCCTTGCCTCACTGCTCGCCGCCGTCGGCACGGGCCCGGACGCCCTGTCCGGTCTGGCGGTGGTGTGCACCTACGACTCCCTCGACAAGATCGAGAACACTCAGCACACCGCACACCAGGTCCCGCCCTTCGACCTGGCGGTCATGGACGAAGCCCACCGCATCGCGGGCCGGGCAGACAAAAAATGGGCCGCAGTCCACGACGCCACACGCATCCGCGCCGACCGCCGCCTCTACATGACCGCCACCCCCAGGATCTTCGCTGGCCCCGACCTGGCCGAGTCAGCCAACCTCACCCGCCCCCGCGGCCGACGACGCGCCACTGCGGGGGAGGAGACCGACGCCCGCGCCAACTCCATGGACAACACGGCGGTCTACGGCAGAAAGATCTTCGAATACCCCCTCGCGCGTGCCATCGAAGACGGCCGGGTCGCGGACTACCGCATCATCGTCCCCACCCTCACCGACGACGACCTGCGCACACGCCTTAATCTGCCCGCCCCCGGCAGCACCACCGGCAACGAGAACTCACCTGACACCGACGAAGCACTCCGCACCATCGCCCTGCACCTGTCCGTCCTCAAAGCGATGGCCGAGCACCAACAGCGCCGTGTCCTCGTCTACTTCAACCTGGTCGAGGACGCCAAACGCTTCGCCCGCGAACTGCCCCACACCCTGCGCAGCCTCCGCCACAGCGCCCCCGACCTGTGCCCCGACATCGACCCCCAACTCTTCTACGTCCACGGCGAGATGCCAGCCGACCAACGCGCCGAAACCTTCGCCCAGTTCGCCGCCGCCGACCGCGCCATCCTGACCAACGCGAAAGTCATCGCAGAAGGCGTCGACATCCCCAGCGTCGACGCCATCGTCTTCGCCGACCCCACCCGCAGCGTCATCCGCTGCGTCCAGGCCCTCGGACGCAGCCTCCGCCTATCCGTCAGCGGCAAAATCGCCAGCCTCGTCATCCCCGTCTACATCCCGCCAGGCACCGACCCCACCGACATCCTCGGCACCGCCTACGAACCCGTCTGGGCCATCAGCACTGCCCTGGCCAGCCACGACCACCGCATCCTCGAACGCCTCCCTGCCAAAGCCAACCGCCTCCCAAAAGAGATCAGCCAACTCATCCAAAACCGCTGGCACTTCGACTTCGCCGCCCACCCCGAACGCATCGCCCGCGCCCTCGACCTCACCTCCTTCAACCCACACGAAGCAGCCGCCTCACGATCCCGCCGCGCAGGCCTCGCCGCAGCCCAGGCCTTCCACGACGAACACCAGCACCTCAACGTCCCCACCGACTACACCGACCCCTACGGCTACGCCCTGGGCACCTTCATCACCACCATGCGCGACGCCCGTACCGCCGGACGTCTGGAAGCCGACTGGACCGCCGAACTCGACGCCCTGGGCATGATCTGGGACAAACACGACGCAGCCTGGCGCGCCCAGCTCACCGCTGCCACCGACTACCACCAAGCCCACGGCCACCTCGCCATCACTGCCACCGCCCCCACCGGCGCCTGGCTCGCCGAGCAGCGCTCTCTGGCCGCCCGCAACCAGCTCAACGCAGCCCGCCTGGCCGACCTCGAGGCCATCGACCCGGACTGGCAACTGCCGCACGGAGCGGACTGGCACCGCAAATACCATCTACTGCGCGCCCATCTGGCCGCCGGGAACGACCCCAATACCGTTCACCCCGACACCGTCCTCAATAGTGTCAAAATCGGCAGCTGGCTCAACCGCCAGCTCACCCGCTGGCGCACCCTTACGCCTGGCCAGCAGGATCTTCTCGCCAGGATCGGTCTGACCCCCGACACCCATCCCCTCACCTCAGCCCGCCGCCCCCGCCGCTCCTTTGCCCAGACCGTTCAGATCCTCGAGCTCTTCCTGCACCGCGAGCGCCGTGCCCCCACCGCCCGCGAGGAGATCACCGTCGATGGCGAGCACGTCAAGATCGGGCCGTGGCTCGCCAAGACCCGCACCAAGCACCGCGCCGGCCAGCTCCCTCCACAACAAGCAGCCCTGGTTGCGTCCCTGTTCGACGGTGACTGGACCGGCGAATCCACACCGACCGCAGACTTCCCCTAGCCGGTCAGTACCAAAGGCTTGAAGGCCTGGGAACTTCGATGACACTCGCCGACCCGCAAGTCTTCAACGGTGGACACGCGCGGTGGTGGTGTGGCGTGAGCCCACGGCCTGACTGTCGACGACTTCAACTCTTATTCGGGGAGGGGCGGGTGCGGCGGTGGCTTGCCACGCGCTCCCGTGTCGCGCAGCGGCCTGAACAGTAGCGGCGGGGCGCTCCGCTGCCGCCTGTGACGTAGACATTGGTGCAGCTCGGCGAGGCGCATACGCCGCCGGGGAGACGCTGGCGGTCCCAGATGAGGACGGCCATGGCCATGCAGGAGGAGGCGAGGAGCCACTCCGCCCACGGTGCGTCGTCATCGCTGTCGAGATGGATGTGCCACGGAGTGCGACCCCTGTGAGAGGTGAGACGGGCTGGACCGGATCCCTCCGCAAGGAGCCGGTTCAGACGGGTCGCTGCCGCGTCGACATCGGGGGAAGCGAATACGTCGCGCAGGGAATCCGCCACGATGCGCATCTGTTTCACGTCCTCGCTGGACACTTCCAGCGGGTCGGTCTCGCCGTGTTTGCGCAGCACGGCTGCGACATTCTCCGGTGTGGGCTTCCCGGCTGTGAGGAGGTTGACGAGTGCGGCGGCTCGCTGAGCGGTCCGCAGGACGGAGTGGCGGGTGTACCACTCGCCCTTGGTGTCCCTGCCGTCCTTGGGCTTGTCCTGGGGTGCGTTCTTGGTGAGCACGTTGAGATTGTAACGCTCATGGAAAGATTTGACGTTACCGTGTAACGTGAAATCTATGATCAGTCGTTACAAGTTACCGCTCTACATCGCCGGGGCTGCAGCTGCGCGTACCGGTGATGAGATGTCAGGTCCGGCTCTGCTCCTGGTGGGTATAGCAGTCACTGACTCTGCCTCAGCGGGGTCGGCGCTCCTGTCAGGGATCATGATCTCGGCAGCGGTCGGTGGCCCTGTCTTCGGAGCCATGCTCGACAGGGCGGCAGTGCCGGGGCGGTTGCTGACCGGAGCCCTGGCTGCCTATTCCGCGGTGCTCGTAGTGATCCTTCTGATTTTGGGGCGTCTTCCGCTGCCCGTCGTCATCGCGACAGCCGTATTCGGCGGGCTGCTCGGTCCCGCGCTGGCTGGCGGATGGACCTCGCAGCTTCCACGGCTGGTGGAGTCCGACAGGCTGCCGCGGGCTAATGCGCTCGACGCGATGACGTACAACCTCGCGAGCTTGACGGGCCCTGCCCTTGCGGGAGTGGCCGCCATACTGGCTGGTGCCACGGCTGGCGTCGTTGCGGCAGTCGCACTGATCGTTCTCGCGCTGCCGGTCGCGTGGACGCTGCCCAAGAACCCCGCTGCGTCACGTCAGGGCTCGCAGACCTCGGTTACCGCCGACTTGATCTCCGGCTTCAATGCCATCGTGCGTGCCAGATTCCTGGCCCGCGCCACGGTCACATCCGTGATCTCGTACATCGGTGTTGGCATGCTTGTCACGAGCAGTCCCCTCCTGGGCGAGGAGGCGATGGGCACGACGAACTCCGGTACCTTTCTTCTGGCTGCACTCGCGGCCGCGTCCCTTGCCGCGAACGCCCTGTTGGCACAGCGCCCTAATGCGCTGCGCCCAGATGAGACCGTGCTCGGCAGCACGCTGGTGCTCGCCGTCGCGCTCCTTCTGGCTGCCACGGTCTCACCAGTACCGCTCTTCTTGGCAATGGTGCTTGCCGGAGCGGGTGCGGGGCCGCAATTGACCGCACTGTTCGCGGTGCGTCACCGCGAGGCGCCAGAGCGGCTGCGCGGCCAGATTTTCACCACGGGGGCGAGCTTGAAGATCACTGGTTACGCCGTGGGAGCGGGCATTGGCGGGCCGATCGCCACCTGGTCGCTCTCCGGCGCACTTGTCGTGGCCGCCGGTTTCGAGATCCTGGCTGCGATGAGCTTCGTGGCCCTCACGACGGCCGGCCGAGGGCGGGGATCACGACTGCCGCAGGTCACCGCACCACCGAAGGAGGAGGGAGCGGCTGTCTCATTGGGCAAGCGCGTCGATCAGCCCCTGGACAAGCGGGGTGACGACCTCGGGAGCCTCTAAGTGCAGGAAGTGGCCGACGCCTGCGACAGGCACGACGTTGAACCGAGTGCCGTATCTTCGGCGCACCTGCCGCGACAAGGTGCCGGCCGCACACACGACGGTCACCGGGACCGCCGTCGCGGCGAGGGCTTTCTGCATGTCCCAGTAGAGAATCGATCGGTATAGGGCCAAACCGAAACTGGCGTCGAGAGGGGAACACAAGGTGGCCAACTCGTCGCGGGTCAGGCGGTCATGGGCGAGAACGAAACCGTCCAGCATACGCAGTGCGGCGGCGCCGAAGTCTTCGCAGTCACCGGCCAGCGGTTCCAGAAGCCTGGTCGCAGCGGCTTCATTCTGCCTCTCGTACACCCCCAAGTGGATGAGTCCGTCAAGGGAGATGACGTGCACGACACGCTCGGGCTGTCGGCACGCGACCTCGATGGCCACTGCGGCACCGAGTGAATGCCCGACGATCACGACGGGCCCGGCCGGGACACGTGCCTTCATCAGGGCCACGACAGAGTCAGCCAGTGCCCCGACCGTCGGCGGCCCGGCCAGCAGGCCTGCGGGACTGTCCCCGTGCCCGGGCAGGTCGAGGTCTATGGTGCGGTAATGCCGGGACAGCGCCGGCAGTTGGTGTTTCCACTGGCGACGCGAGCATGACCATCCGTGCACCAGCAGGACCGTGACAGCGCTGCCCGAGCCCGGACCGCTGTCGCCGTGGCTGAGGAGCGCGTGCTGTGACGCGGGGAAGAAGCCTACGTGTCCACGCATTGGCCTCACACCCACATGCCCACGGGCTCGGCGAGGCCATCGGGAACGTCCTGCAAACGTGCGATGACGGCTTTCGCCCGGGCGGTGAGCGGCTTGACGCTCAGGACCTGCGGGATCGCCTCCGTGCCTCGTGTGAGCTTGGCGTGGTCACCCCCTACGCCGTACTCCAGGTGCTGTGTGTCTGGGTCTGAGCAGGCGAAGGCGATGGGAAGGCGGTAGACGACAACGGAGTATGTGTGGAGCCGGTCACCCACCTCGTAGTCGAAGCCGCAGTGGAATCCGTACATGCGGCCTGCGTAGTGCACCCACATGCTCATGGCGAAGAGTCGACCGTCGAGCTCGGCCGTGAAGACTGAGGTCCGAGTGTGCTCCGCTATGGCCGAGAACCATCCCGCCATCTGCTCGAAGGTGGACTGCTGGCCGTATTTGAGTTCCAGGTTGTGCGCGAGCTGCGCCAGATTCTCAACGTTGGAGTCGTCCATGAGCTGGTGTTCGGTCTTCACGCCGGCCTGGTCGAACCGCTTGAGCTCCCGGCGTATCTGGTTCCTCGTCTTCTTTTTCAGAACTTGGTCGAAGTACTCGTCATAGCTGGGGTAGTCGCTGTGGAAGACATGTCGGTTTGGTGCTGGTATCTCCACGAAACCTGCTTCGCGAAGGTCCGCGCGTAGCTCCGTTCTGGCGGCGTCGAGGTAGGGGTAGACGACGGAGGCGCTGCCCCAGCGGCGCCCCACAGCGATGCTCTCGGCGATCAGCGCTTGCCGGGCCGCCTGGGCCTCCTCGCGCGGCGTGCCGGGTGTGTCCAGGATCCGGGAGTTGAACCAGCCACCGCACATCAGGGATGGCAGCAGGGCTTCCTCGAGCTCTTCCTGGGCCAGATCGCTCCATGCAGGGTGCGACCGCATCATCTTGTCGGGGCGCACGATCACATCGTTGACCGCCGTGTCGAATTGCTGCAGCGTCACCCCCGCAGCCATGTGTCCGCCCTTCGTCACCGTCAGGCAGCTGTTTCCGGAGGGGACCCATGGACCGGATCCAGTGCGCTCGATCGCCAGCCACGTGGGATGGGCGAAGAGATCCGCCGTGCCGCACAGTCCTGCCCAGTCCTGTGACTGCTGCGCCTCGGCCAGGGAAAGAAGCTGGACGTCGCTCACTCTTGCTCCCGCATCATTGTCCGGTTCACTCGGTCTGTGCAGCGCTCGCGCATAGAGGGGGCGCCTGTTCTATGGCCTGGGCGGTCCCGCAGCGACCATGGCTCGCGCCTCGTCAAGCGTGGCGAGGTCAGGCAGCGCCTCCAGCCACCAGGTGGCGCCCCTTTCCTCGTACGCATCCAATGCGCCCAGCGGGACAGGGGCGTCGGCGCCCCTGGTGCGCCCGGTTACGACGATGTCGTAGCCGGGGGGAGGCGGCTGGGACGGGAAGGTGAGTCGCACGGCCCGGGACAGGTCCTGCGGGCTGAGCGGGCGGGCATTGTCCCAGGGCATCCGTACCGGGAACAGGCCGTCGTGGCTCGCTGCTCGCCGGAAGGGGCGGCGGGGCTGCCGCACGCTTCGTTCTGCCGATCTGCGTCCGCCGCCTCCGGCCGATGCCCCTGTGGCTGCCCGCTCTGCGTCCGGATCGTCGTACTGGATGGCGCCCGCGACCCAGATGGGCGGCGTGGGGGAGGGCGCAGGAAGGAATGCGGGAGCGTCAACTTCCATCGTGCGGAGGGATGCCGGCTGGTTGTCGGGCGGCTGGCGCCAGTGCACCGGCTTGCCCTCCCAGAAGAGCTTCAGGAGTTCCAGGCCGTCGTCGAGTGCTGCGGCACGTTCGGCAGACGTGGATGGTTCCCAGGTGGAGAAGTCGTACTCGGGTGGCCTGCCGAGCCCTACCCCGACGACAAGTCGCCCCTGGGACAGCTCCTGGAGGGCGGCTGTCTCCCGGGCGACCTTCCACGGGCGTCGGCGTGCCAGAGGTGTGACGAGCGCGCCGATGTGACGGAGACCATCTGCTGCGGTGGCCGCAGCAATCGAGGCCAGTGCGATCTGTGGGTCCACTACCGAGATATCGTCCGCGACGAAGAGGTGGTCCCAGATGAAGAAGCCGTCCCATCCTGCTTGCTCGGCGTCTCGGGCAAGGCGGGTGAGAGCGGTCACGGAGCCGTACTCCCAGCAGTTGGGAACATAGATGCCGTACTTCATGCCTTCCTCCTCAGCAGGTCCCGCAGTGGGCGTCGCCAGGGGTCACCGGGCCGTGAGCCGGGGCATGGCAAGATCCGCCACCTTCCTCGGGACGTGGTGAGCGTGGTAGGTCAAGGCTTGGATTCCGGTCGAAGAACCCGACGGGTTTGAGGGTGAATCCCGTGTACTCCACTGGCATGACCGGCCATTCTTCGGGGCGCGGTATGTGTGTGGTGCCGAATGTGTGCCAGAGCACGACGTCTTCGCCGACTAGCGGCCGGTCTTTGGTCTGCCATTCCGGCAGGCCGGAGCCGCCGGCATGCTGGTTGGGGTAGTTGCCTGCGGCGTACCGCTCTGTCGGGTCGTACTGGGTGACCCACAGGTGCTTGGTCGCAAAGGCGGCGCGCCGGGCCAGCGGGGAGTCTGGCTGCGCGAGAAGCAGCGGTGCTTGATTCGGCACCAGCTTGTAGGCGACGGGCTGGCCGAGCCTGTTCCGGGAGTCGGGATTGGTCACCTTCCAGACTCGCGAGACGGATGCCTTGGCCAGACGAGCCGCTTCGGACTCCCGTCGCAGGACCGTGCTGGCAGTGGTGAAGGCGTTGCCATGGGGATTCCCCTCGCCCATGGGAAGGGGCACGACGTCCACTTCCTCGACGGCGTTGTGTACACCGTCGACCATCATGTCTAAACGCATGTTGAACAGGTGCTGGTGGTAAGGGGCGACGACGCCCGGCGCTATGGGAGAGGCGTGGGCGTTGACTGTTCCTTCGTTTTGCGCGTTGGCGAAGAGGATGCCGGTGAGCTTGGCTTCGAACTGGATGGTGCCGTCTTGGTAGAAATACCAGAAGAAGCCGTAGTCGTAGTTGCCGATCGCGGTGAACATCGAAAGGACGAGCCGCCGTGAGCGCCGCGTCTCGCTGACTCCGGTGAAGTAGTCGTTGTGCTTCCAGAGGACGCCATAGTCTTCTTCGTGCATGCATACGACGTTCGGTGCGGTGTAGGGGCGTCCGTGGTCGTCTGGCAGCACGGCGTCGAAGTAGTGGATGACCCCGAGGCAGTCGCAGCCGAGTGTCAGCGGAGTGGCGACACGTCCCAGAAGGTCCTCGCCTTCGTCGAAGTAGGTCACCCAGTACCGGGCGGGGTGCGGATCGGCGTAGGGGACGACCAGCTCGGCCATGGAGGCCCGGTAGATGATGGGGCGGTCGCGGTCACCGTCGCGGTAGGTGAGCTGCTGGAGCACCAGCCCTTCGCGCTGGTCGAAACCGACCCGGAAGTGCCAGTTCTGCCACGACACGCAGCGCCCGTCGACCTGGAAACTGGGCCCTTCCGGTTGGGTGATCTCCAAGGGGCTGACGGTCGTGCGCGGCGGCCCCCAGTCACCTTCGCGGAAGTTGCCGTGCTCCCGGGGCAGCGGTGCGCTGCCGTAGTCGTACAGCTCGATGACGCGCCGATCCACGAGATCCACGCTGGCGACAAGCCCTTCGACCGGGTGCGCCCACGGACTGTCCTGTTCGTGCTCACGCCAGAAGGTCAAAGCGCGCAGTACCCGGCGGCCCGTCTCGCCGGCGTGGTCGAAGTTGCCTGGCGGCAAGCACAGAATCACGCATAGCTCGGTGTCGTGAATGCCGCGGGCTGCCATCGCAGCTTGCCAACGCGGGTCCGACTTGACCGCGTCGGTGACTGTCTGGCCCTCCTCCATCACCAGGGGCGGTTGCCCGTAGGGATGACGCGCGGTGTCGACCGGCCGCCACGACAGCAGCTCTCGCCGTGTCACCGAGACGACCGCCTCATGCACCGAGCCAGTGGCTGCGTCGAGCAATACCGCGTCGATACTGCGCTCCACCGGGTTGCCAGGACGGTGAGAGAGCACCTCCGACTTGGGCGGCTCCCGAAGCTGCATGACCGTGAAACGGGTGGTCTCGCTGACTTTGCCCGCATCGGCCAGGACGTCGCGGGTGGCCGTGATCTCCTCCGCCGTGACCGGATCCAGTGGGTGGGCGGCCTGACGGTCGTGCGGCCCGACCGGGGATGGCGTCGATTCAGTCAACACGTATGACTGCTCCAAGTTCGTGCGTGCCGAGCAAGACCCGACTCGCTCCGGTATCCCATCTCAGGAATGTTGGACAGGTGCTTTTTGGACACAGGCGGAAATCCCACTTCCCACTTACTGTGAGCCAGCTGTGAATAGGTGGTGGCTGAAAGTAGGTTGGCTGGGCGGCCTTGCCGGTCTTGTTTCGGGGAGGGCTGGTTATGGATGATGAGGGATCGACCAGGAGTTTTCAAGCTTCCCTTCGCCCGGGGTGCAGCCGTGCGACCGCTGTTTTCTCGCCTGCCATGGTTGACATGATTCCACCGCTGTATAACCTGTGACAAGATAGCGTTACATGGACCCGTCAGGCATGCGTCAGGAGTAATCTTCCCGATGTCTCTCCCTCACTTACGACGGCACCTCGCTGGCCCCCGTGTCTCCGTTCTATATCCGGAGGCATCCGCTCCGATTCACCTTCGAAATAATCGAACAGAGCATGATCGACTAGATGATCATAGTTCTGAACAGGGATTTGAAGAGCATGGGCTTCGAACACTTCTCGCATCGCTCGATGGGCAGCGCCTCTCGCGATGCAGTTTTCCTGTCTACCCGTGTATTCGTCGTGGGCCCCGCGAGATCGGTACGCCCTTATTTTTCTGACCCCTTTAAATTCATTCAACAGTAATCTCGGTGCGGTTCCGGCATGGCTTGCGCATGCCGCATACCGGTTCATGTGAGTCGCGCTTCCGTATACTCGCGTGCTGATTTGAATTACTGTGCCGCTGATGCGTGCACGTCGATAGTCTTCTTTATCGCGCATTGATATCGCCATGCTTTTTTGATCTGTCTCGCCCTCTGTGAAACACGGCTATTCCGACTCTGAAGGAAGGAATGCGGCATGACCGTACAGCAGGACTGGCAAGAAGATGACTCTAGCGATTTCGTCGAGCTTGGGGAGTTTTTCGTCCCTGACCGGCAGACGCAGATGAAAGTGATCACCTCTCTCATTCCAGAGCCGCAGGGGCAGGTCGAGATGCTGGACCTGTGCTGCGGCCAGGGACGGTTGAGCGAGGCGTTGCTCGCGGCCTTTCCCCAGACGACCGTGGTGGGCCTGGACCTCAGCTCAACCATGCTGGGCGCCGCGGAGAAGGATCTGGCGGGATACGAGGACCGGTTTCGCACCGAGCGGTTCGACCTGGCGGAGAAAGGCTGGCGGCAGCGGGTAGCGGCTCCTGCGGCAGTGGTCTCCTCGCTGGCTGTCCACCACCTCGACGCCGGCGGCAAGCAGGAGCTCTTCCGCGACGTGTTTGCCATGCTGCGGCCGGGCGGAGTCCTGCTCATTGCAGATCTGGTCCAGCCGGTGGGGGAGCGGGGCGTGGTGCTGGCGCGCCGCATGTGGAACGAGGCCGTTCGAGAGCAGAGCATCGCCGCAACCGGAGGCACGGAGCCGTACGAGAAGTTCCACGCGCTGGAGTGGAGCTGTTTTGAATACCCGGACGAGCTGGACAAGCCCTCCCCGCTCTTCGACCAGCTGGGCTGGCTCCGCGACGCGGGATTCGGCGAGGTCGACGCCTACTGGATGAGGGCGGGACACGCCGTCTACGGCGGCGTGAAGCCCGGAAAGTAGAGGAGAGCAGTATGCAGCGCGACTACCCCTTGATGGTCTTCGGCAACTTCATCAACGAGCTGATGGTCACTGTCCCGGTGCACCGTCACGCCGACGCTCTGATTGCCGTATCCCCGCGGAAAATCTGGCTGACCCAGCCGGGCGACGTCCTAGTGATCCCCAGGCCGATGTCGGAGCCGCTGGGCGACTACGCCAGCGAGTTGCTCGGGTTCTCCCTGGCCGACGTGACGGTGGTGGAGGCGCCCGCGGACGACCTGGTGACGCTGACGGAGGCGGTTCGCCGCAACGGCTTGGTCGACAGGTTGCGGGCCGAGGCGCAGAAACGTCCCGGCATACGCTTCCAAGCGTTTGCCCAGGACCGGCCCGCCCTCGCGGCGGCCGCGGAGATCGGCGTGCCTGTGGAGGGCTACGACATCGATGGTCCTCCGCAGACGGCCGTGGACGCGGCGTATCGGATCAACACCAAGCCTGGATTTCGGGAGTTGGCCGGTGAGCTGGGAATCAGAGTCGCCCACGGCTTCAGCTGCACCAACATGGAAGAACTGACCGCAGCGTTACGCAAGGTTCTGGCGGACCGCGGCGCGGCGGTGGTCAAACTGGCCCGGGGGTCCAACGGATACGGAGTCAGCTTCTGGCAGGCCGCCGACCTGCTGGAACTCGATACCAAGGTGGCCGAGTACCTGTCGTCGGTTGCCGAGCAGCCACCGGGCTGGGTCGTCGAGGAGCGCCTCGACTTCGCCCGCGTGGTGACCGTGGAGATGGAAGTCGGGGACGACGGCCCGCAAGTGAGGCACGTTGGCGAGATGCGTACGCCCAACGGCAGCTTCAGCGGCCAGGTGACCCCCCTGGTGGCGAGTTCCTCCGCGACGGAGGAACTGGTCGAAGGCGGCCTTGCCCTGGGCCGGCACCTGCACAAAGCCGGGTACTGGGGCCCGTTCGACATCGACGGGGGCATCACCGCCGACGACGTCCTTTACTCAACGGAGAGCAACCTCCGCAAGACAGGGTGCACCTACCTGGACCTGCTAGTCAGACGGCTGTTGGGGGAAGATCGGGCAGCGCGCGCTGTATGGATTGCCGATTCCAGGGTGGGTGAAGTGGAGCCTGATTTCGCCGCCGGGCTCGCGCGCATCCGGCAGGCGGCCTTGGACTTCACGCCGGGAGCCGAGGAGGGCATTGTGCTGACCTCCGACACGCTCGCCTTCGACGGCAAGTGGCGCTACCTCGTGCTCGGGACGAGTCACAGCAGGGTCGACGAGTTGGAAGCTCGTCTCGCCGACGTTCTCAAGCTGGTGTGACGCCATGCTGACCAAGGGCATCGACGTGCGCGCGAGTCCCACACACAACGTCGGGCTGTTCGTGACCGAGCCCATCCCCACCGGGACGGTGATCTGGCTCCCGTGCACCAAGTGCTCACGGTGGTCCAAGGAGGAGGTGGCGGCCCTACCCGCCGCCCGCTTCCAGGCTCTCGACACCTACGGCCATCTGCTGACGGACGGCAGCCTGCTGCTGCCGTGTCTCGGCGCCTACCTGATGAACCATTCCTGCGAGGCGAACGTCCTCGATCTCGGGCTCGACTTCGGCCTGGCCGTCCACGACATCGCCCCGGGCGAAGAGGTCACCTGTGACTACGCCACCTTCGTCGAGGACGGCGGCTGGAGCATGGAGTGCCGCTGCCGCAGTCCCCGCTGCCGGGGCAGTGTCACCACCGAGCAGGGGCGCGACCCGGACATCAAGTGGGCCTGGCACGAACGGATCGAGGCGGCGCTGCTGAGCGCCCCCTCCGTCGACCAGCCCCTCCATGACGTCCTCACGGAGCTGAGCGAGCCGTACCGCCGGATTCTCAGCGGAAAGACCGATCTTGCGCAGGTCTCCACCGGCGCGAGTGTGTGTGCGCCCGCCTTTGTCACCCGATGACGGTCGGGCCGGTGTGTGACTCGCCGTAGGCGGTGTCCGGCCGTGGCGGCCCAGGCCGCCACGGCTGTAGCCCTATGCCAAGTGGAGCCGAGCGAGGGGATACGCATGTCCGAGAGCCTGCAGCAGCCCTACTCCTACCAGTACCGCGAAGCCCGGGAACCTGACCCGCGTCGGTTACCGGGATGGCGTGATGTCACCTCGGAGGAGTGGAACTCCGTTCAGTGGCAGCGTGCACACTGCGTGAAGAACGTCCGCCAGCTACGTGCTGTGACCGGGGACCTCCTGAGAGACTCCTTCTTTGCCGACCTCGAGCGCGACCAGCGGGAACGCGCCACGATGTCGTTGCTCATCACGCCGCACATGATCAACACCATGGCCCCCGACACACCGCCGCGCGGGCCCGGGAGCCTGACCGACGCCTTTTACGCCGATCCCGTCCGCCGGTACATGCTGCCTGTCTTTTCCGACCGTCGTACCAACTTCCCCTCCCACCCCCACGCCGAAAGGGACTCCCTCCACGAGCGGGACATGTGGGCGGTGGAGGGCCTCACACACCGCTACCCGACCAAGGTACTGGCCGAACTAGTGGCCACCTGCCCGCAGTACTGCGGACACTGCACCCGGATGGACCTGGTCGGCACCTCGACCCCGTCGGTCACCAAGACGCGTTTCGCTCTCACCCCGCAAGCACGGTTCCAGGCCATGATCGACTACCTGCGTAAGACCCCGAGCGTCCGGGACGTCGTTGTCTCCGGCGGGGACCTCACCAACGTCCCCTGGCCCCGGGTCGAAGCGTTCGTGGAGGCGCTGCTGGACATCGGGTCGGTCCGTGACATCCGGCTGGCCAGCAAGGGCCTTGTCGGACTGCCACAGCACTGGATGGACGGGCAGGTGCTGGCCGGCATCGAGAGGCTGACCACCACGGCGCGCTCGCGAGGGGTGCAGATCGCGCTGCACACGCACGCCAATGCGGCGCAGCAGATCACCTCGAGCGTGTCCCGTGCCTCCCGGTTACTGATGGAGGCCGGCCTGCGCGACGTGCGCAACCAGGCGGTGCTACTACGCACGGTGAACGACACGTCAACAGCCCTGCTCGACCTGTGCTTCGCCCTGCTCGATTCCGCAGGGATCATTCCCTACTACTTCTACATGTGCGACATGATCCCCAACAGTGAGCACTGGCGGACCTCCGTGGCGGAGGCACAGGAACTCCAGCACGCGATCATGGGTTACCTGCCCGGTTTCGCGACTCCACGCATCGTCTGCGACGTACCCATGGTCGGCAAGCGCTGGGTACACCAGCTCTCTGACTACGACCGGATGCGAGGCATCTCGTACTGGTCCAAGAACTACCGCACCACCCTGGACCAGGGGGAACCGGATGACCTGACACAGCTTCACGAGTACTACGACCCCATCTACACGCTCCCGGCAGACGGGCAGGAATGGTGGAGGTCGCACGCTCCCGGCGCCTCCTCCCTGCAGCCTCGCTACTCAGCAGCCCAGTGAGCAGCGGAGCTCCCTGCTCGGGCCGCGTTCACCGCGTGGAAGTGTCCGAGCGTGCCCCGGCGCACTTGTGGATGAGGCACGAAAGCCGGACCACCGAGCGGCGCGCCCCGATCACACCTTGGGATGCCGGGCAGCTGGTGCGGAACGGTCTCCGGCTCACCGTTGAGGATTCGCCGCAGCGGGTGTTCCCTCTTGCCGACTACGTCGACGCAGGCTGCGTCCCGGCACCCATGGGCAGTTGGACCAGTGCCCCGGACGACGAGTACGTCATCGGCCTGGAGGAACTGCCCCACAAGCCCGCTCAACTCAGGCACCGGCACATCTACTTCGGGCACGCCTACAAGGGGCAACCGGACGCTGTCGCGCTGCTGTACCGCTTCGCGGCCGGGGGCGGCACGCTGTTCGATCTGGAGCACGTCACCGATGGAAAAGGGGTTCGCCGGGCCGCCTTTGGCTATTGGGCGGGGTACGTGGGTGCGGGCCTGGCCATACTCCGCTGGTGGGGCCGTCTCACCGGCCCCCTGGAGCCGCTGTCCAGGGACGAGTTCGATGCCCGGCTCCGCGAGGCCCCGGACGCCGACGCGAGAGCAGGGCAGGGGCCGACGGCGATTGTCGTCGGTGCACTGGGACGTAGCGGCCGCGGTGCCTGCGACGCACTCGAGGCCGCCGGCGTTACTCCAGTCCGGTGGGACGCGACGGAGACCCGCAACCTCGACCGGGACGCCCTGCTCGGCCACGACATCTTCATTAACGCCGTCCTCACCACCCATCGAGTGCCGCCCTTCCTGACCGAGGACCATCTCAAGTCCGGGCATCGGCTGTCAGTGATTAGCGATATCACCTGCGACGTGGGGTCGGAACTTAGCGTCCTGCCCTTCAACGACGCCTTCACCGATTGGCTGCGGCCTGTCCGAAGCCTGCGGATCGGGGACAAACCGCTCGATGTGATCGCCATCGACAACCTGCCTTCCCTGCTACCGACTGAGGCCAGCGAGGACTTCTCGGCGGCACTCACTCCGCACCTGCTGGCGCTGAGCGAGACCGATCCGGTCTGGGCCCGCTGCCGGGAGGCGTTCACCACCGCGTTGGCGGCCGTCCACGACCGCACGCCCGCAGGCTGCAGCGAGGCCGCTCCGGATAGGGAGAACACACATGCCTGATAGAGCGTCCGCAGTCTCCCCGGGATCGGCCGGCCTGGTCGGGGCGAGCGGCACCGTCCACTGGGTGGGCACTGGTCTGTCCGTCGGCCCCACAGGGCTCGGCTTGCTCTGCGACCGGGCCGGTGCCCTCCGGCTTTGGGGCCGTACCCGGGCTCGAGCCGAGGGCCTGCTGGCCCGCCTGCACCTGACCGGCCGCGCGGAGCCCAGAGGACTGGACAACGACGACCTGGCTGCCGAGCTGCGGCCTGGCGACATCGTCGTGTCAATGCTGCCGGCCACCGAACACCCCGTACTACTGCGGACAGCCATCGAGCACAGGGCACACTTCGCCTCCACCAGCTACGTGTCTGAAGGCGTCCTGGCCCAAGTGGACGCGGCCGAGGAGAGCGGCACGGTCGTGCTCACCGAGGCGGGCCTGGACCCAGGCATTGACCATCTCATGGCGCACCGGCTGGTGGACGCAGCCCGTAAGGCCGTGGGCGACCAGGCTGAGACCGTCGATTTCACCTCCTACTGCGGTGGCCTGCCCGCCGTGGTGAACGACTTCCGCTACCGGTTCAGCTGGGCGCCGTACGGGGTCCTCACCGCGCTCGGATCGCCTGCGCGGTACGTCGAGGAGGGTGCCGCACATACCTGCGCTCACCCGTGGGAAGCCACCCGCACCATCCGCGTCCATGGGGAGGACTTCGAGGCGTACCCCAACCGCAACAGCGTTCCGTTCATTGGCCAGTACGGATTCCCCGAGGGCTGGAACCTGAACACCTTCGTCCGCGGCACCCTGCGCAATGTCGGATGGCGGCAGGCGTGGGAGCCAGTGTTCGCCACCCTGCGGACAGGGGACCCGGCGCGCATCCGCACGCTCGCAGATGAACTGGCGGCCCGATACCCGGCCACCGCAGCAGACAGGGACCGCGTCGTCCTCACGGTCGCGCTTCGGCTGCGCTCCCGGGCAGGCGCGGGCTGGCGGGGCGAGTACCGGCTCAACCTTGTGGGGAGCGAGGACGAGAGCGCGATGGCGTTGTGTGTCTCCCTGCCGCTCGCCTTCGGCGTCACCCGGATCATCGAAGACGCCCTGCCCCCGGGTCTTCACTGTGCTGCCGAAGGCGTCGAGGCCGACTGCTGGCTGGCCTTCCTGAGAGGCCACGGCATCCAGACCACGTTCGAGGAAAACCACCTTCTGTCCTGAGACAGACCGACAGGAGCCAGATCCGTCCACCGACGCTCGCGAAAGAGAGGTCCAGACATGGGTCACGACAGTCCTGGCGGCCCCCCGGCGCACTACCGATGCGTCGGCGTGGGGGCAGGGCCAGCGAACCTGAGCCTTGCGTCACTCCTCCACGGCGATCCCGACGTGTCCAACCTCTTCCTCGACCGGAAGGAGTCCTTCGACTGGCACGACGGGCAACAGATCTCCGGAGCCACCCTCCAAGTCTCGCTGTTCAAGGACTTAGTGAGCCTGGCCGATCCCACCAGCCCCTTCTCGTTCCTCGCCTACCTGCACGACCAGGGGCGCGTCTACCACTTCCTCAACGCGCGGTTCTCCAGCCTTCCACGACAGGAATTCCGCAACTACCTGGCCTGGGCCTGCCAGCGCAACCAGAACCTGGCCTTCGGCGAGGAAGTCCAGGAGGTCGAGTTCGACGGCACCTTCCACATCCGCACCCCTCGCCGCACCGTGACGGCCGACAACATCGTGGTGGGGGTAGGCAGCCGCCCATTCGTGCCGCCCCCAGCACGTGCATCTCTCGGGTCCACCAGTTTCCACATCAGCGAATTCCTGAACAAGGCGCAGGACCTGGGCGGCAAGCGGGTCGTGGTGGTCGGCGGCGGCCAGTCCGGTGCAGAGGCGTTTCTGGACCTGGTGTCCCGGTCCGGAGCGGAACTACCACGGCGGGTCTGCTGGATCTCGCGGCGGCGCAACTACTTCCCCATAGACGACTCGCCGTTCACCAACGACTTCTACATGCCGTGCCACTCGGACTACTTCTACGGCCTGCCGCCCGAGGCACGCCGGGAGTTCAACGAGCGCCACCTGCTGAGCAGCGATGGAATCTCCGAAGAGACCCTGCGGTCGATCTACCAGAAGCTGTACATGCACCGGTTCGTCGACGGCTTACCCGACCTCGTCGGGCTATATCCCCATCGCGAGGTTACCGCTGTGACCCGTGGCATCACCGACACCTGGGTGGTGACGACCCGTCACAATGACCACCCCCACGAGAACGTGCAGCACGAGGCCGACGTCGTCGTCTGGGCGACAGGCTTCCGGCCTGCGCCGATGGACTTCCTCGCCCCCCTCACCAACCGCATAGAGCTGGAAGACGGCGAACTGCGCGTCGACCATGACTTCGCGGTGCGCTGGGACGGCCCGCCGCGCCGCGACATCTTCGTGCAGAACGCCGCTCGACAGCAACGCGGCCTGGCCGATCCCAACCTCAGCCTGAATGCCTGGCGCAGCCAGCGCATCGCCGACCGGCTGCGCGGAGTGCGCAGCAACGACCAGCTCGCATCCTTCATCGAGTGGTCATCAAAGACTGCCTCGAAGCACCCGTGGCCGGCCGCATGAGCGCCGGGACGCGAACCGCCGTCGATGTCGCGGTCGTTGGAGCCGGTGTGATCGGCTGTATGACCGCGCGAGAGATCCTGACCCGCAACCCGGATGCCTCGGTGATGGTCCTGGACCGAGACATCATTGCCTCCGGCGCCACCCAGCGCTCGGCGGGCCTGCACTTCCCCCGGGGTGCTACTGAGCGAGTACGCAGCATGTCCGCCTTCAGCCAGGACTACTACGCAAGGCTGCTTGAGGACCACCCCGAGGCGCCCATCCACCCCCTGCCGATGACTGTCATAGCCGACGAGGCTAGAGAGCAGTCGCTGCGGAAGGTACACCTCGAAAGTGCCGACCTGCGGCGCGTCCCGCACGCCCCGCACGACTGGATCCGCATCCCCAACGGCTCCGTGGCATGGCAGGGCAACGGCTGCCAGTACGCGGACGTCGCCCAGCTCACCCACCGCCTTATGCGGAGCATGCGCGAGAGAATCTCCCTCAGGGAGAGCGTGCAGGTCATGGACGTACAGCCGCAGAAAGAGGCCGTCGAACTGCGACTGGGCAACGGCGACACCGTGGAAGCCAGCTGCGTTGTGCTCGCCCCAGGCCCGTGGCTCCTAGCCCCCGCCTGGCGGAATCTTGTCGCCCCGCTAGGAATCCGCGTGAAAAAAGTCGTGGCGATGCATGTCGACGTCCGACCGGAGAAGGACGACCATGCCGTCGTCTTCTACGACGAGGACGCATTCCTGCTCCCCCTGCACGACCGCGGGCACTGGCTTTTCAGCTACACCTGCCAGGAGTGGGACGTTGACCCGGACACCGTCGCAAACGGCCTCTCGCCAGAGAACCTTCGAGAGGCGAAGACGCTGCTGGCCCACTACGCGCCGGAACTAGTCGGGCGGTGCGCTTCCGGCCGGGTCTTCTGCGACGCGTACAGCCCCACCAAGGAGCCCGTGGTGGCCACCCTCGACGAGCACCACCGGGTGGTCTTCGCAGGCGCGGCCAACGGCTCCGGATACCGACTTGCTCCCGCCGTGGCCGCCGAGGCTGTCGGCCTGCTTCCTCTTCCCCACTACGCGACAGGAAACCAGACGTGATCATCAACAAGTACGATCGGGAGGCGCTACACGAGGCCTTCGGTATCGGAATGAGCAGCATCGACGGGCTGGGCGTGGGCACCGGATGGGGCAGGGTGACCCCGGGCAGCAGATCCGGGAGCCACCACCACGACGAGACGGAGTGCTTCGTCATCGTCGCAGGCCGCGGAGACCTGTTGGTCGACGGCGAACGCCATTCCATAGAGCCCGGGACAGTGGCCGTCTTCGAGCCGTTCGAGTCCCACGTGCTCGAGAACACCGGGCGCACAGACCTAGTGTTCCTCACCCAGTATTGGCGGGACGCCGACCGGGCATTGCGATCGGCATCGTCCCCCGACCGCAGGGCCGCCGGAGACCGTCCCGTCTTCGTCTTCTCCACCCCACCCACACCCAACGGCGACCTGCACCTCGGGCACCTCTCCGGCCCGTACCTCGGCGCCGACGCATACGTGCGGTTCCAGCGCATGAACGGCGCCCGAATATGGCACTTGACGGGCAGCGACGACTACCAGAGCTACGTGCTCTCAGCCGGCCGGAAGGAGGGCCGCGGCCCAGCCGAGACCGCCGCCCACTACAGCGCCGAGATCGCCGAGACCCTGCGGCTCATGGATATCCCGCTCGACCAGTACACAGTGACGAGCACCAATGCCCCCTACCCCGAGGGCCTACGCCGGTTCTTCTCCAGCCTTGTCGCCTCCGGCTCGGTGGCACCGGCGGAGGACGAGGCACTCTTCGACCCAGAGACCGGCAGGTACCTCTACGAGGGCGACGTCAGCGGAGGCTGCCCACACTGCCAGGCCGGCACCGGAGGGAACATCTGCGAGGAATGCGGAGAGCCCAACCTCGTCACAGACCTGACCGCCCCCACAACGGCGCAGTCGCAGTCCGTCCCCACACGCGCCACCGTACGCAGGTACTCCCTGCCCCTACACGAATTCCGCAACACGGTGCGTGAGCACCACCAACTGGGCCGCGTCCCCGCCCGGCTTCGGCAGCTGGCACGTCGCGTCTTCGACCAGCCGCGCCTGGACGTCCCGATCACCCACCCGTCCACATGGGGCGTGCCCCCCGCCGAGAATACTGTCGACGGCCAAGTCATCTGGGTGTGGCCCGAGATGGCCTACGGATTTCTGCACGGCATCGAGGCCCTAGGACAGCGGCTCGATGAGCAGTGGCAAGCCCGGGAACCGCAGCCGGACTGGAAGATCGTCCACTTCTTCGGCTACGACAACAGCTTCTACCACTCCGTGCTCTACCCGGTGCTCTACAAACTGACGTTCCCGCAATGGACACCAGACATCGACTACCACGTCAACGAGTTCTACCTGCTGGACGGCAGCAAGTTCTCCACCAGCCGCAGGCACGCCGTGTGGGGCAAGGAGATCCTCGGCCCCGACAGCGTCGACGCTGTGCGCTACTTCCTGTCGAGCACCCGTCCAGAAGGAGAGCGCACCGACTTCACGCACGCCGCCTACGAGGCAGCACTGCACGATGTCCTTATCGGCACCTGGCAGAAGTGGCTCACCGACCTTGGCGAGCGGGTCGACCAGCGATACGACGGCACCGCACCAGACGCCGGCAACTGGACACCCGAGCACTCAGCCTTCCTCGGCCGCCTGGGCACAAGGCTGGCCGCCCTCACCGGAAGCCTGAGCCCGGACGGGTTCTCGCTGCGCCAGGCGGCCACCGAACTCGACGGCATCATCCAGGATGTGGTGCGCTTCAGCGCGGCAGAGCGGCTGGTCGCCGACGGCGACGACTGGCGCGATGAAAGCCGCACGGCCGTCGCCCTGGAACTCGCGACGGCCCGGCTGCTGGCGTCAGGAACTGCCCCCGTCCTACCCCGCTTCGCTTCCCGACTGTCGGCCGCGCTCGACCTTCCGGAACCCACTGCCTGGCCCCGGACGGTTGAACTCCTCACCCCGGGATCGAAGGTACGGCTCTCATCGGCCGTATTCTTCCGACCCACCATGGGCGCAAACGGCACCCGCCCTGACTGGACCTGAGCCCGCAGCCCGGGACTCCCACGCCAGCTGGAGTGCACTTCTTATGCAGCTCCGCTGCCCTCTCGCTGACCCGCCTGCGCCCTTGCAAGCTCGCCAACCGTGCCTGGCAGGTTGTCTGGCCTGTGGGACAGCCAGAGGGCAGCGGAGCATTGTCCGAAGAAAGGAGCGGAAGGGGAGCCCACGGATACAGGCGCCCCGGGACGCCGCGAGATAGGCCGACGACCGCCGCGCAGTCCCCACGAAGGACACTGCGTTCAGCCAGACACACCGCTTCACACGTACGCTAGCCGCCCTCATAGCCAACCCGTACTGCCCGAAGGGAATACGTACGGTACAGATCAACAAGCGTGCCAGAGCCATCACGCCAGACACACAGCGCACTCACGATGACCGGCTCGCCGGCCAGACCCTGTTCTTCGCTGTACAGCGCATCGGCTACCTGCGCGGGCGCAGCGCGATGCTCCATTCTGAACGAATGCTTGGTGGAGACGGCTCGCCTCCACCCCCTACATCGCACGGGCAGCAGGTTCGGGTACCGCCCTCGTACAACTTCTTTGCACTGAACCCGTATGACATTGCCTCAGATCCTCTCGGAGGCAGGGGGCGGAAATCCGGATTCCTATAAAGTTCTAGACAAAGGAAGCACCCGCACTTAAAGAAGGGGGGAGGCAACTTTCCCCCAGATAGCCAGCTTGCCCGCGAAGCGGGTTACAGCTAGAGGCGGAGCCAGAAGCTGAAGGGCAGGAGAGCGAAGCGATCTGCCTATTCTCAAAGTGCCTGCGCAGCAGGCACTTTGAGAATTAAGGTGTCCTTCCGCGGAGCGGAAGGACACCGGTCCGGCGGAGCCGGACGTCGCTCCGTAACGCGGAGCGTCAACAGTCGCGCGAAGCGCGACTGTTCGCTTGGAGGGTGCGCAGCACCCTCTTACCCGCTCCGCGGG